>DATJUN010000082.1:0-24103 GCA_035502275.1 Steroidobacteraceae bacterium | reverse complement strand
TGCCTTCATCGGGCTCGCCGGCCAACAGCCAGACGTTACCCTGAACATGCCATGGATGGATCCTGCCGTCCCCGTAGGTGCCCTGATCAGGGCTGCCGGCATAGAAGTCATAACCACGGTAATAGGGCGACTGGCGCTTATCGGCCGCCGCCTTGGACGAGGCGTCCTGCGCAGACGCGGCGGTCGCGGCTGTAAGCGCTGCTGCTGCGAGCAGTAATCCCAGCAATCGTGAGGCCCATGCCATAGTTGCTATCCCCATATCAAATCGGGCTAGTTGCTTCGCCCGTCGAGCGCGGTGCTGACTCAATTCGAGCGATCCTGTTCGGCCTCGAGCTTCTCGATGGTGGCCAGCGGCGGATTGGCCTGCATGGTGCGCATGGTGTCCTGGTAGTTGGGCAGCATGGTGTCCGCGCCACCCATGGCGGCCTTGATCGGCACGTGGTTGCGCACCGCCCAATCCTGTTCCACGGCAGTCTGATTGGGGAAATGCATCGGCATCTGCCCCTCTTTGCGTGCGATCTCTGTGACGCTGCGGCAGGGGTAGGACGGGAATACTGTATTCGCCAGTCGCAAATATTCAGTGCTTTTTACGAGCGGCTCGCTCAGATACTCCGGATCGGAGATCATCATGATGTGCGTGAGGATGTCGCCATCGACGAAGTAGCGCTCATCGAAGACGGCTTTATCGTTGGTGGGCAGTCCATTGCGGCGTGTCCAACCACGCTTGAATGCGTCGGTATGAACCGACAGCACGTCTGCATTCCAGTGACCGACCGAGAAACCAGACCATGTATGCGCCGCCCACGGCGGCGGGTGCGGCCGCCCATCCATCCAAATATCGCGCTGTGCTTCCCACACTTGGATCCAGGTGTGTAATTCCGTCTGTCGCAGCGTCTGTGGATCGAGCTCTTCCCAGATGCGCAACACGCCCACGCCACGGATCCCGTAGAGCGAGGGGTGCGGGCGGCATTGCAGCCAGGGTAGCGTCAAAACTTCCGGGTCCCAGGTCTGCGCTACCGAGCGCGCCGCTGCGGTGATCGGTAACCCCGCGTACTCGCCCTGATCGGGACCGGGAATGCGCTCAATCTGATCCTCGTCATACAGCGGCCCCCAAAAGCCATCCAAAATCGACTGGCCGTGTGCGCGCCCGGAGCACAGGGCCGTCGCGACCATCGCGATCGCAGCGAGCAATGCGGGACGTTTTCTTGCAGGGGCCATCAGGTGCCTCCGGTCATCGTTTGTCATCCGATGGGGGCTAGGAAGCGCAGATCTGGCGTCGATGCATGCCATGCGCTCGTCGAGTGCAGCCAGGTTATGCGCTGGTGAAAGAAAAAGACCCCGGGTCGTCAGAAGCGCGGACAGCGCTTATCCAGGATGAGGCGCGTCGGGTGCTCCATGAGCCGAAACTCTATGTGGGGCCAAAGTGCGGGGTCAATGCGTCACATTAACACTAGAAATCGGCACCGCCGCCGAAGCGGAGTATCCGCCGAGCACAAGTCTGGCTCGATGCCGTCAAGCCAACTGCACTCCGCACGCATCGTGTGCGCGAGTGCTATCGAGCGGCTGCGGTCATTGGAGTGGCAGCCAGAGAACTACCCGCAGACTGTCGCTTTGCATTGCGGCGCAGCGCGGCCAGCCGCCGGTGACAGATACGCACACGTGGTACCCAAGCGAACTTCGGCAGCTCGGACGTCAGCTCCATCGACAATGCATCGGGTGCCTGCACCCAGGTGTGCAGAGATGCCTGGGCCGGGTTTATCGCGGCGCCATTCTGCACGACTTCTAGCTTGAGTCGAATGAGCTGCAAACGCTGCATTTGCTCGAACAGTCGATCGAGAACCCCCGATTTGCTCCACCGGTTTACCCGCGCGTACACGGTGTGCCAGCTTCCGTAGCGGGTCGGAAGGGCGGACCATTTGCAGTCGTGTTCTGCCAACCAAAGGATCGCATTAATGATATCCAGACTTTGGCGCCGCACATTGCCGCGCTGTCGTGGCAGGTATGGCTCAATCAGGCTGAATTGTTCCCGAGTAATCTCCATATCCAATCCCCCTAGTTGTAGTGTTAATGTGACTTTTTGACATGGTGATCGGTGCGCGCGCTCATAGTGAGCTGCGCCGGCATTGCGGATAACGATATTAGATATAAACGATACACGCTGCCAGGGTAGCTCGGCGCGCCCATCCGGAGTCGCGAGCCGATACGCAACGGCATCGGTGCCCGAGACCGATGCTGATCGGCGTGCCCGATGAAGCTCATGTTCGTTAGTCGGCCCGTCAGGTGCATGCGCTCATGCCGCTCACGCTTAAACCCATCTTAGCCATGACCAAGGCTCCTGAGCTGGCCGTGGTCAGCCGCGCGGGTGCTCGCCTTCCAGCCACGGGCGGCGCTGCCTTGGCCCCAGGATCCAGGGCACCTATGATGCGGCTCATCCGCGAGCGCATCGCAAGACCGGAGACTTGGAGTCTGCGATCTCCCCGCGCCGAGCGTACGGTGGCCTAAGCCGACCGTCGACCTCGCGAGACCAGCACCAGTCCTGCCAGGATAGTGAGGCCCGCAATCGTGTCAGCGGGGTCGATCTCAGGGGCGGCTGAGGCAGGCCCGCTCCAGACACCGGCGATGCTGTTGCTGAGCGTTGCCTTATTGCTGAGCGGCTGATCGGGGAAAGCGCCAAACTGCTCGGTGAAAGAATCTCCGCCAGGGGTGCTCTGATAGGCGGTGGTCAAGTCACCCCTCGCCTCTTCCTGATAGGAGCTCAACGAGATGCTCCAGTTGGTGATTGCACCATTGGCGTTCGTGCTGAAGACGAAGCTATCGCCAGTGTTCTGTGGAGCAAGAATCGACACCGACGGCCCCACCGCATCTATTCCTATGTATCCGTTCACTTGAAACGCAAAGGACAGCGGGTTGACGGAAACGTTGTCCAGGTTCGCGCCCAGCGGCTCAGCGAGCGTGATCGCCCCGGAGGCCGAGAAGTTGATTGGAGTAGTGGTGACGAGCGGCTCATACGGATTATCAGAGACCATTGCCTGAGTCCCGTTCATCAATGCCCCGCTGTAGTCGTAGGTAGTCTGCGCGAGTGCGGCGACGGGTACGATCAGGCAAGCGGCTGCCATGATTTTAAGTCTGACCATTGCTGTATCTCCCTGAAGTGATGCCAAGTCCCCGCCAGGCGCGCCACAACCGCGACGAGGGACATCGAACATAGTGGCTATCGACGGGACAGGTCACTGCCGCCCGCCGGGCCTTGATGAATCGTTGATTCCCTCACGCAGTACCTGCATAGCCCGGTGGTGGTCACCCGTCACGAGCTGAGCGTACTCAATCCTCGCAATGCGTGCGCTGGCCGCCCCCACCGGGTTGGATGCACCGGACGTTCGAACCGAACAGGAATCTGATGGATTCACTGGCTCGAGTGCGAGGGATGCCACAAGTGGCCTGGCTGCACTTTTTTTATTGCAAACGGGAGCGCAGGGAGTACGCTCGGCCGAAATAACTGTCACCGGGGAGGGGCACCCGTGAAGTTCACTGCACTGCTTCTGCTGCTGTTTCCGGTAGCGGCCAGCGCTCAATATACGTACGACTACACCTCGGGGCCGTTATTTGCGACCTCGACGAATACCCCGAGCCTGCTATTGCCCCCCGTCGGCGGCGAGATCACCGGCATCATCACGCTCAGCCAGGAGCTGCCGCAAAGCGGCACGGTTACGGTCACTCCGTTGACCGTCGATTTTTCGTTGGGGGGAGGTTACGGTTTTGCCGGCATCGCCGGACCTCCGTACGCGTCTACGTATACGTTCACGACGCAGGATGGAAAACTCACTGCCTTCAGCTTCGATCAGACCGACCCGATCGACAGCCTGCAGGCAGATTCGGCCACCAATGAAGTGACTTTCGATGTCAAATCGCCCTTTTCCCCTACGCTGCACATGGACGGCGAGGGCACGGCTGGTAGCTTTTATGGTGGCCTGCTTGGCGCACCGGAGATCGACCCCTCAGGCGCCGGGTCCGCCCTGACTTTGATGGCAGGCATCTTGGCCCTGCTCCGCGGACGGCGTATCCGCAGGAGTGCCCCGGCAGCAACAGGGTAGCCCGGCCAGACCGGAAACAGTCGCCGGCGATTCTGGCGGCCGATCGGCTGGAAGCATGGCTGAGTGCTGCTGGTTCACCTGCGGAGCGGCAGCTGCATGAAGACCAGATAGGGCAACAGGCTCGCCGGATACTCAAGATGCGGCGCGCAGTCATTGAACCCCAGCTTGCGATACAGGGCAATCGCCTCTGTCAATAGGTTGCCAGTGTCCAGACGCATCAACTCAAACTGCTCGGATCGAGCCGCGTCGATCAGCGCCTCCGCAAGTCGACGCCCAATCCCGCGGCCTTTGAACTGCTCGGAGACATAAAGCCGCTTCATTTCACAGCTTCCGTCTGCAAGTCGACGGTACGCGCCCGCCCCCGCAATCCGGTCGTCAATGCGGGCCAGAAGAGTGCATCCATTCGGCGGACCGTAGGTCGTGGCAAGTTCCCCGAGTTCCTGCTCCAGATCCTGGTGACCGAATACTTGCTCCACGAACCAGGCGTCGCTTTGGTAGCGGGTCCGACACCAATTCACGTATTCGCTTACGAGAGCCGCAAAGGCTTCAAAGTCACTCCGACTCCTGGCGCGGAAGATCAATTCGGGCATATGGGTTCAGGCGAGTGCTGCGCTGCTTTTTTTCAGGACTTGCATCCAGTGGCGAAAGGGTACATGAGCTGCGACTCAGCCTCCGATCAGTCCTCACTCCGGCCAGCGCCACGCCCGGGCACGCCTGCTCAAGGGGTGGGTCGTGTAAGCGCCGGGCGGCAGAGAAATGCCAGGGAGACGGACAGCGCGCCACTACGGCGCGGGCAAACTGCGCTCATCTCATCACACGAGGCCATTCACATGCTCACACCAGCCATGCCCCAGCCGCACTCGCAGGCTCCCAAGCCCCCGCCGCCGGTCGGCGACCCGCCCGATTCATACCAGCCCCGGCCATCGCCGCCGCCGCGAAAGCCGAATTAACGCCATGGGAGGGGACGAGCACTGGCGGGACTTCAGCAGCGACCCTCCCCCTGCAGACGGCCACATCGTCACCGGCGCGAGGCGTCCTGATGGCACCTGGCGCATCACCGGAATTCATCCGCCAGGAAGCGGACGCGACAGGCAGAATCCCGGGACCTTCTGGACTCGTCTACCCGACTGGATAATCAAGGGGCCCCCCCGATCCTGAAGCGCGGTTGATTCAGCCGCTGCCGCCGCCGCCCCTGCCTGCCGGGCAACGTAGCGGCAAAAAAGGCGCGTTCCACGTTCGCGCCCGACGCAAGCAAGCCATGCGCATGCGTTGACGCCGGCCAGGCGTCCGCAAACCAAATCCATTCTGAAGCGTCCGGGGCAGATCGCGCGCCATGCGATCGCACGGGGTACCGGATGCCAGCGGGCAACGGTGGACGACCAGGGCAATATGGTAGGTAGATTTACTCACACGCAACTCACGCGGCGAACGATACAGTGAGAGCGCCTCCTGGTCTCGGAGGGAAGAAAGATGGATGCCGTCTACCTCGCGATCATCGCGGCGCTGTACGCCGCCACACACTGGCTCGTAAAGGCTATCTGCCGCCTGGGGGGCGAGGGATGAACGCCCTCTACCTCGTGAGCGGGCTGCTGGCGCTGGGCCTGTTCGTGTACCTGTTGTACGCCATGTTAAGGCCGGAGAAATTCTGATGGCGCCCTCGACCCTGGCGCTCGTCGCCGTCTATCTGGCCGTGGCGCTCGTGCTGGTCAAGCCGGTCGGTCTCTACATGGCAAGCGTGATGGAGGGACGGCCGATCTGGCCGTTACGCCTGGGGGCACCCTTCGAGCGGCTGATCTATCGGCTGTGCGGGACGGATCCGTCCGTCGAGATGGGCTGGAAAGGCTACGCGATCGCGCTCATCGTATTCAATACCTTTGGTGCGCTCGCAGTTTACGCGCTGCAGCGGCTGCAACGGTGGCTGCCGCTCAATCCCGAGCATTTCGCGAACGTCTCACCGGACTCCTCCTTCAATACCGCGGTGAGCTTCATCACCAACACCAACTGGCAGGGATACTCGGGCGAGTCGACGATGAGCTATCTGACGCAGATGGCCGGCCTTGCCGTGCAGAACTTCCTGTCCGCAGCGACAGGCATCGTCGTCGCCATCGCGCTGATCCGCGGCTTCGCGCGGCGCAACGCCGGAGCGATCGGCAATTTCTGGGTCGATATGACGCGCTCGATCCTTTATGTGCTGTTGCCGATCTCGGTCGTGTTCGCCCTGGTGCTCATCTGGCAGGGGGTGCCGCAGAACTTCAGCGCCTACAAGGAGGTGACGATGCTGCAGACCCTGACCTACCAGCAGCCGAAAGTCGATGCGGCCGGCAATGCGGTGAAGGACAAGGCCGGCAATCCGGTCCTGGAGGATGTCTCGACGCGCACGCAGATCCTGCCGATGGGACCCGTGGCGTCGCAGGAGATCATCAAGGAGCTCGGCACGAATGGTGGTGGCTTCTTCAATGCGAATTCCGCGCACCCGTATGAGAACCCGACGCCGTTCAGCAACTTTCTCGAGATGCTGGCGATCATTCTCATCCCGGCGGCGCTCACGTACACCTTCGGGCGCATGGTGGGGGACACACGTCAGGGTTGGGCCATCCTCGCGGCAATGACGATCCTGTTTCTCGCTGAGTTCGCCATCGCCGGGCATCAGGAACAGCTCGGAAACCCGCATGTGGCCGCGCTCGGGGTGGATCAGGCTGCGAGCATGTTGCAGCCTGGCGGAAACATGGAGGGCAAGGAAGCGCGCTTCGGCATCGGTGCCTCGGCACTGTTTGCCACCATCACAACCGGCACGTCCTGCGGCGCGGTGAACGCCATGCACGACTCATTCCTGCCGCTGGGCGGCTTCGTGCCGCTGTTCAACATGATGCTCGGGGAAGTGGTGTTCGGCGGCGTAGGCACCGGTCTGTACTCGATGCTCATCTTCGCGATCATCGGAGTCTTCATCGCCGGGCTCATGATCGGCCGAACCCCTGAGTACCTGGGCAAGAAGATCGAGTCTTTCGAGATGAAGATGAGCTCGATCGCGATTCTCGTCATGCCATTCATCGTGCTCATTGGCACTGCGATCGCCGTGAAGGTGGCGGCGGGCCAGGCGGGCGTCGCGAACCCCGGTGCGCACGGCTTCTCGGAGATTCTCTACGCGTTCACGTCCGCCAGTAACAACAACGGCAGCGCCTTCGCGGGCATCTCGGCGAATACTCCTTTCTACAATACCGCGCTCGCGCTGTGCATGTGGCTCGGCCGCTACTGGCCGATCGTAGCCGTGCTCGGCATCGCCGGTTCCCTCGCGGCAAAGAAACGCGTGCCCGTGACGTCGGGAACGATGCTCACGTTTGGGCCGACTTTCATCCTGCTGCTGATAGGCACGGTGCTGCTCGTCGGGGCCCTCACCTTTGTGCCAGCCCTGGCGCTCGGGCCGGTCGTCGAGCATCTCATGCTCGGTGGCGCCTGACATGGATGAGCCGATGACAAAGCCCACTCCCGCGAACGTTTCCAATGCATCCCCCGCCCCTGCCGCTTTACGGGGCACGACAACGCCCGAGCAGTCAGCGACGACGGTCGGGTATTCGCGCCGCAAGCTCTCGATGTTCGACCGCAGCCTTGCAGGGCCGGCGATCGCCGAGGCCTTCCGTAAGCTCGACCCACGCGTGCAGTGGCGCAACCCCGTGATGTTCGTCGTCTACATTGGCAGTGTGCTCACCACTGTGCTGTGGCTGCAGGCGCTCGCCGGACGGGGCGAGGCGCCGGGGTGGTTCATCCTCAATGTGGGACTGTGGCTGTGGTTCACCGTCCTGTTTGCCAATTTCGCCGAGGCGCTGGCCGAAGGGCGCAGCAAGGCGCAGGCCGCCTCGCTTCGCGGACTCAAGCAGACGGTGATGGCCAAAAAGCTCGGCGATGCACGCGAGCGTGACCGCCAGGAACGGGTGCGCGCCGATCAGCTGCGCCGCGGGGACGTGGTGCTCATCGAAGCGGGCGATTACATCCCGGCCGACGGGGAGGTGATCGAGGGCGCAGCGTCCGTGGATGAAAGCGCCATCACCGGCGAATCGGCACCGGTGATCCGTGAGTCCGGGGGGGACTTCTCAGCCGTGACGGGGGGTACTCGGGTCCTCTCCGACTGGATCGTCGTGCAGGTCAGCGTCAATCCCGGTGAGACGTTCATCGATCGCATGATCGCGATGGTCGAAAGCGCCAAACGCCAGAAGACCCCCAATGAGATCGCTCTCACCATCCTGTTGGTCGCGCTGACACTGGTCTTCCTGTTCGCAACCGCAACGCTCCTGCCGTATTCCCAGTACAGCGTCGCGGTCGCGAAACTCGGCACGCCGGTCACGATCACCGCGCTGATCGCGCTGCTCGTATGCCTCATCCCCACGACGATCGGCGCCCTGCTGTCAGCGATCGGGGTGGCGGGCATGAGCCGGATGCTGCAGGCGAACGTCATTGCGACATCCGGACGCGCTGTCGAAGCGGCGGGCGATGTCGACGTGCTGCTGCTCGACAAGACGGGCACGATCACGCTTGGCAACCGGCAGGCGGCGGCGTTCATCGCCGCGTCCGGTGTGCGCGACGAGGAGCTCGCGGACGCCGCGCAGCTGGCCTCGCTGGCCGATGAGACGCCGGAGGGACGAAGCATCGTCATCCTGGCGAAGCAGCGCTTCAAGCTGCGCGAGCGCGATCTGCAGTCGCTCAACGCCACGTTCGTGCCGTTCTCAGCGCATACGCGCATGAGCGGGGTGGACATCGGCGAGCGGCAGGTTCGCAAGGGCGCACCCGATGCGATCCAGAAGCACATCGCGGGGCTGGGTCAGGTCATGCCTCGCGGGGTCATGACGGCCGTCGAGGAAGTGGCCCGCCGCGGCAGCACGCCGCTGCTCGTGAGCGATGGCGCCCGCGTGCTCGGCCTCATCGAGCTCAAGGATGTGGTCAAGGGTGGCATCAAGGAGCGCTTCCTCGAGCTGCGCCGCATGGGGATCAAGACCATCATGATCACCGGCGACAACAAGCTGACCGCGGCGGCAATTGCCGCCGAGGCGGGTGTGGATGACTTTCTGGCGGAGGCCACGCCGGAGGCGAAGCTCAAGCTCATCCGCCAGCATCAGGCTGAGGGAAAGCTCGTTGCGATGACGGGTGATGGCACCAATGACGCACCGGCGCTCGCGCAGGCGGATGTGGCCGTTGCCATGAATACCGGTACCCAGGCAGCCAAGGAAGCCGGGAACATGGTGGACCTCGATTCCAACCCGACCAAGCTGATCGAGGTGGTGGAGACCGGCAAGCAGATGCTGATGACGCGCGGGTCACTGACGACCTTCAGCATTGCAAACGACGTGGCGAAATACTTCGCGATCATCCCGGCCGCTTTCGCCACGACCTATCCGCAGCTCAATGCCCTCAATGTCATGCACCTGGCCAGCCCGTTCTCGGCGATTCTCTCGGCGGTGATCTTCAATGCGCTCATCATCGTGGTGTTGATCCCGCTGGCCCTGAAAGGGGTCAAGTACCGCCCGCTCGGAGCGGCCGTGCTGCTGCGGCGCAATCTTCTGCTCTACGGACTGGGAGGAATCATCGTGCCATTCCTCGGCATCAAGCTGATCGATATGGGGCTCGTCCTCACGCACCTGGTCTGACGGGAGAGATGACATGCGATCGATCCTGCGTCCCGCTGTGATCCTGCTGCTTCTCATGACGGCCCTGGTCGGAATCGTCTATCCCGTCGTCGTGACCGGAATCGGCCAGTTGCTGTTTCCGTCCCAGGCGGCGGGAAGTCTGATCGAACTGCATGGCAAGGCAGTCGGCTCGAGCCTCATCGGAGAGCCCTTCAGCGACCCGAAGTACTTCTGGAGCCGTCCCTCGGCCACCACGCCTCAGCCTTACAATGGCACCGGCTCGACCGGGTCGAATCTCGGACCGCTCAACCCCGCACTCACGGATGCGATCAGGATGCGCATCGACGCCTTACACGCTGCGGACCCGACCAACAGGGCACCGATTCCGGTCGATCTCGTCACGGCATCGGCGAGCGGGCTCGATCCGGACATCTCCCTCGCGGCGGCTTACTATCAGGCAGCGCGTGTGGCGCGCCTGCGTGGCTCGAGCGTCGCGGCCGTCCAGCAACTCATCGCGGCGCACGCCAGGGGCAGGGTGCTCAAACTGTTTGGTGAGCCGCGCGTGAACGTGCTCGAGCTCAATCTGGCGCTGGACCAAGGCAAGTGAGGCGTGCTTCGAACTGATGGCTGAGGTACGACCGGACCCGGACAAGCTCCTGGCGCACGTACAGGCCGAAGAGGCGCGCGCGCAGCGCGGACGGTTGCACATCTTCTTTGGCGCCTCCGCCGGTGTCGGCAAGACATACTCGATGCTTGCGGCCGCGCGCGGCGCCCGCGCGGCCGGCAGGGACGTCGTGGTCGGCTATGTCGAGCCGCACGGTCGCGTCGAGACCGAGGGGTTGCTCGAGGGACTCGAGCGGCTGCCGACACTGACGGTGCGCTATCGCTCGCTCGTGCGTCAGGAGTTCGACCTCGATGCGGCGCTCAGACGTCATCCCGAGATCCTGCTTGTCGATGAGCTGGCGCACTCCAATCTCACCGGTGGCGCTCCCCCGCTGCGTCACCCGAAGCGCTGGCAGGACATTGAGGAACTGCTGGAGGGCGGCATCAGTGTCTGGACCACCGTCAACGTCCAGCATCTGGAAAGCCTCAACGATCTGGTCGCCCAGATCACCGGAGTGCGCCAGCGCGAGACGCTGCCGGATCGGGTATTCGATGAGGCCGACGAGGTGGAACTCATCGACCTGCCGCCCGAGGACCTGCTCGCGCGCCTGCATGCCGGAAAAGTGTATATCCATGACGAGGTGGCGAATGCGGTAGAGCGTTTCTTCCGCCCGCCCAATCTCATGGCGCTCAGGGAGATGGCGCTGCGGCGCGTGGCAGACCGCGTCGAGGCTGAGGCCCGGGCATCCGCCGGGGTCGGAGAGCTGCAACCGCGGCTGCCCGGTGAGCGCATTCTCGTCGCGACGGGACCGGATCGTCAGTCCGAACAGCTCGTGCGGGCGGGCAAGCGCCTTGCTGATGCGCTCGATGCCAGGTGGGTCGTGGTCTATATCGAGACACCGCAGCTGCTCAAGCTCTCGGAGGCGCAGCGCAACCGTCGCATCGATATCCTGCGGCTGGCGGAGTCACTCGGAGCCGAAACGGTCACGATTGACGGGCCGACGGCAGCCGACGCCCTGCTCGAATACGCGCAGAGGCGCAATGCCACGCGCGTGATTGTCGGTTCGCCGAAGCGCTTCGGCCTGCGGGCTCTGCTGCGTCCCTCGGTGCCCCTGGAGCTCGCCAAGCGCGCGCGCGGCTTCGACGTGATCACCATCGCGCCGGCCGAGCATGCCTCCGTCGCGGCACAGCGTGCACGGGATCGTCCGGACAATCTGCCGGTGCAGGTGCGCTGGGACCGTTACGGCTGGGCTGCTGCGATCAGCGCGGCGTGCACGATCATCGCCTTCCTGATGTATCCGCGCTTCGAGCTGGTGAACCTGGTCATGGTGTACCTGCTGGGCGCCACGGTGGCCGGCCTGCGGCTCGGTCGCGGGCCATCCGTGCTGACGACGATCGTCAACGTCGCGATCTTCGATTTCTGCTTCGTGCCGCCGCGCTACACCTTCGCCGTCAGCGATGCGCAGTACGTCGTGACGTTCACCGTGATGCTGATCGTCGGGCTCGTGGGGGCGAACCTCATGGCAAGCGTGCGTCAGCAGACCCGGGTGGCAGGTGCCCGCGAGCGCCGCACGGCGCTGCTCTACGCGATGAGCCGTGAGCTCGCTGCCACCCGTGGTATCGCGCAGCTTGCCCGGGTTGCCGTTCGGCACATCGCGGAGGTGTTCGCGTGCAAGGCGGTTGTTCTGCTGCCCGACGAGAACGGCAAGCTCCAGGTGCCCAGGGAGCAGCCCCTGGAGCAATCGCTGCGAGGTCCGGAACTCGCGATCGCCCAGTGGGTAGCCGATCATGGCCGCGAAGCAGGCCTCGGAACCGATACGCTGCCCGCGGCGCCGGCCCTCTATGTGCCGCTGGGTGATGTCGAGCGTCGACTCGGAGTGCTCGCAGTGCTGCCGTCCAATCGAAGGCGCGTATCGCTCCCCGAGCAGCGCCACCTGCTCGAGACCTTCGCCGGCCAGATCGGCGTCGCGCTGGAACGTGCCCAGCTCGCCGAGCGCACTGAATCGGCGAGAATTGCGGCCGAGCGCGAGAGTCTTCGCAACACGCTGCTCGCTTCCATCTCGCATGATCTGAGAACGCCGCTCGCGGCCATCGCGGGCGCCGGAGGGACGCTCGCGAAGCAGGGGCGGGCGCTCGATGAGCCGACTCGTGAGGCGCTCGCCAACTCGATCGAGACCAAGGCGCGCGAGATGTCCGAGCTCATCACCAACGTGCTTGATCTGATGCGATTCGAGGTGCGCCAGGTGCATCTGCGGCGCGATTGGCAGATGCTGGACGATCTCGTCCAGGCCGCCATCAGGGAGCTCGGCCCACGCCTCAGCGCCCATCCGATCGAGATGCGTCTGCCCAGCTCTCTGCCTCCGGTGTACGTCGATGCGACCCTCGTGGTGAAGCTGTTCATCAACCTGCTCGACAACGTCGCCAAATACACCCCTCCCGGTACCCGCGTGACGATTTCCGCCGCGCCCGAAAAGTCCGCCGTGCTGGTCACCATCGATGACACCGGTCCGGGATTGCCGCCCGGGGATCCCGCGCGGCTGTTCGACAAGTTCCAGCGCGGCTCGGAGGAGGGAAGCACCGTCGGAGTAGGGCTCGGACTTGCGATCTGCCGGGCCATCGTGCGCGAGCATGGTGGGGAGATCAGCGCCGGTAACCGCTCCCCAACCGGCGCTCATTTCGAGTTTACGCTGCCGATCAGCGAACCAGCCGCTCAATCGCCGGCAGATGAGCATCCGCCCGGAACGGCGACACCGGCGTCATGACCGAAGCGATGCATCGAATCCTGGTGGTCGAGGACGATCCGGCCATCCGCACCGTGCTCAAGGCCCTGCTTGAGTCGGCACGCTTCCGGCTCGCCGAAGCGGCGACGGCCGCCCGTGCCGAGATCGAGGCCCGGGCGGGCAAGCCGGACCTGTTACTGGTCGATCTGGGGCTTCCTGATACGGACGGGCTGACTGTCATCCGGCACGTGCGCAAATGGTCACCCGTGCCAATCATCGTCCTCTCGGCGCGGGCCGCAGAGGAGCAAAAGATTGCAGCGCTCGATGCCGGAGCCGATGACTATGTGACGAAGCCTTTCAGTGCACCCGAGCTTCTCGCGAGAGTGCGAGCGGCACTGCGGCGCGCCGTGCGGGGATCGGAGGCAGGTCACGTGCTCAGTTTCGGAGATGTCCAGGTCGACATCGCGCGGCGCACGGCGCGCGGACTGAAGGCGCAGATTCATCTGACCCCGCTCGAGTACCGGGTTCTCGAATGCCTGGGCCGTCATGCCGGCCTCATCGTCCGACAGGATCAGCTGCTCAAGGAGGTGTGGGGTCCCGGCCATCTGCAGGACAGCCGGGGACTTCGTGTGTGCGTCAAGAATCTCAGAAGCAAGATCGAGGCGGATCCTCACCGACCGAAGTACCTCGTGACCGATCCCGGGCTTGGATACCGCCTGCGAACCGATGAGACGGTCGAATAGCGCGACGCGCGACATTTCAACAGGCTCAAAGGTTAATTCGACGCCCCCTCTGTGCTACCGGGGGGTAGTATCCGCGCCGGGGATCGTTGTCGAACAATAGACTGAGGTTTAGGGGAAACGGATGGACATCCAAAGGGTCCATGCGACCCTCAGTGCTGCCGAGCGGCGGCGCGACGGGCTGCTGATGCAAGGTATTCGTCTCAAGGACGACGGCAAGGTGGATGAAGCGACCACGGCGTTTGCAAGGGCCGAGAAATTGCGAGGCCAGATCGGAGCCCTGGAACGGGCACTGAGGGCCTGGCGCAGGTACTAGGCGCGAGCCGAAGACATAATCCTGCGTGCTGCCCTATCACGCCGACCTCTGCCAATCGGCAGAGCAGAGCATTTGCTGCTCATGCAGTCTGCGCACCACCACCAGCATCGCCTGTTCCATTTCCGTATCGAGCTCGTCCGCCAGCGAGCGCCGCAGCGCACGGAAAGCTCGCTCGCCCACGCTGACCTGTGCCGCTCCCATCGCGGCGCTCAGAAATCCGATCCACCATTGCAGGCGATTGCCCGGCGACAGTGCCGCCAGCCTGTCCTTCTGTGTTGCGAGAGCTGCCATGGCGCAATCGTGTCCGATCTGCAGCGCTTGATCCTCGCTCAGCTTGCTCATGTGTGACCTCCCGCGGTGAGCTGAAGCGCGATGCTACACCTGCGTACGTGACGGGAATATTGACCGCAGAGCACCCGGTCTGCGCATCCGGCCTTGTGCGCGGATTCGCCGTGGACGACCACGCCCAATATAATCAGCGGTTTAGCTTGGGCTCTACGGCGCGGGCTTACGCTGCCGTGGTCAGTCCCTGCAGCAGCGCTGCGTCGTTATTTTTCGGCGTATTCACGCGGCTGCTCACCGGATGCGCCACCATGGCATCCGCATCGTAGGCTTTCAGCGTCGCCGAGGCCTCTGAGAGGCTGCCGTGCAGCCACGTTTCGCGATCCTGCTCGGAGAGGATCGCCGGCATGCGCTGCCTCGCGTTGTGTATGTCGGCCATGAGCGCGTTCGCGGGCAACGTGATGATGGTACAGCTCACGACCTCGGTGCCATCCGCGGCGCGCGAGCTGTCCCAGAGTCCCGCCAAGGCAAAGACCGCCTGATCGGCGCAGCTGATGTAGTAAGGACGCTTGCTGCCATCGGCAAGCACGTGCCACTCATAAAAGCCCGAAGCCACGATCAGGCAGCGCTGCGCGCGCTGCCACGGTCCGCGCCAGCACGCTGCCGTCTCCAGTTTCTCGATGGCGGCGTTGATGGTGCTGAACTTCGGCGGCACCCCACGCGCAAAATAGGGCACCAGGCCCCAGCGCATGTGCAGTGCCTGGCGGGCATGCCCGAACCAGCGGACGACGGGCACGCGCTGCGAGGGCGCTACATTGAACGAGCGCTCATACTCCAGCCAATGGACCATCAGGTTCCGCTCGGCTTCAGCGACTTCGGGGGTGACGTAGCGGCCGCACATGCGCCGCCCTATTGTGGCGCGCATGACACGGTTGACGCCACCAGACCGTCACAATAAAGTCGCTGCTGCGGCTGAGGCGGCGACGCTTCGAGTCGCCACGCCGCCACGCTGGCGCACGGATCGGGCTCAAGGGGGGCATGCAGGCGTTCATGGCATTCGCGGTCGGCCCAGGCCGCCGTATGCACGCGCGCCTGCGTGCCGATCGCGTTACCTCACGCCCCGACCGGCGGACGCAAACCATCGAAATGAACAACAGGTAGCATCATGGCAATCCACAGGCGACTCCTCACCACATGCGCCGTGCTGCTCGCAGGCGCCAGCGCGGCACTGCTGAGTCTGCCGGCCAGCGCGCAGGATACGCATCAGACCTTTGATGGATTCTGGAACCCCCTGTTCGATGAGGACCAGCCCGAGCGTATCCCCGGTCCCGACCAGGGCGACTATGCGGGGCTGCCGATCACCGCGGCGGCTGCCTCGGTTGCACAGACCTGGGATCCGGAAGTGCTGACCATTCCGTATCTGCAGTGCCGCCCGCATCCGGCGCTGTATGGTATCCGCGGGGTTGGCGCGCTGCGCATCTGGGAAGAGCTGGACCAGCAATCGCTGCATCAGGTGGCGATTCATACCTGGATCGTGGCCTGGGAGGCGCAGCGTGACATCTGGATGGATGGCCGTCCGCATCCGCCACCGTGGGCAGCGCACAGCTGGGCCGGCTTCTCGACGGGCCACTGGGTCGGGGACGATCTGTACGTGCACACCGACATGTTCAAGCGCGGCTGGACGCGCCGCAACGGCCTACCCACCAGCGATAGCGCGACCTTCGATGAGCGCATGTTCCGCGACGGGGACATCCTCACCGACGTGACGATGATCAGCGACCCGCAGTACCTGAGCGAGCCGCTGGTGAAGAGCACGGAGTACCAGAAAGCCGACGAGATGAACTTCGCGACCTATCCCTGCCGCGAAGTGACGGAGATTCCGCGCCACGAGGGTGACATTCCCATGCACCTGCCGAACCAGACGGCGGTGGAGCAGGACTATCCGGCCCGCAACGGGGTGCCGCTCAAGTCCTCGCTGGGCGGGGCAGACACCATGTTCCCCGAGTATCAGGACGCCATTGTGAAGCTGCCGCCCAATCCGCCGATCAAGCAGGTCGAGCAACAGGAAGAGCAGCAGGACCACGAGGACGCCAACCTCTAGGTTGGCCGAAGGAACGCACATGGAGTCGACGATGTACGCATACAACTCTCCGGTCGCACTGATACGGCACCGCTGCGCAGTGCTGGGACTGCCCGCTGTCGCGCTGGCCGTGATGCTCGCCGCCGGTGCGCCGCCGGCTCACGCGCAGGTGCCCTACGATGCCGGCACGGTCAGCAAGTCCCAGCAGCTCGATGTGCGGCAGTCGCCGTACTACAGCGGCTACGACTTCTACCGGGGAACGGCTGGAGAGGGAAAGTACGACGACGGCCAGATTCATCCCTGGCATGTGCAGGGTAATGTCTGGCTGCTGGCGGGCGAGCCCGATGAAAGCAATGTCGCCGTGCAGATCGGCGAAAACGGCGCGCTGGTGGTCAATACCGGCAGCGGGGAGATGGCGCCGAAGCTGCTCGCGGTTCTCAACAGGCTGACGCAGCAGTTCGGCGGCGACCAGAAGAACATTCAGTGGATCATCGATACCGATTCGAACCCCAACCACATCGGCGGCAACTCCGTCATCCGCAACGGTGGCACCGCCATCGTTGGCTCAAACGAGCAGTTCGACAATGCCGGGTTGACTCCCGGTGCGGTCGTGATTGGCAGTCTCAATATGCTCAATCGCATGGTCGTGCCGAATGCGCAGGGGCAGACGGCGGTGCCGGAGGGCCTCTGGCCCAATGAGACACACGTCGAGCCGACTTACTCCTGGGACAACAATGACGAAGCCGTGACGCTGATCCATCCGCCCAGCGCCAGCAGCGACGAGAACGAGCTGGTGTATTTCCGCCGCTCGGATGTGATCGCCACCGGAGACGTGGTGAGCATGGTCCACTATCCGGACATCGATCCGAAGATCGGCGGCAGCATCGATGGTGAGCTCTCGGCACTCAACAACACCATCGAGGAGGCCACCGCGGATTTTCACATGGGCCCACAGGAAGGCGGCACCATGATCATCCCGGGCCAGGGCCGGCTGTGCGATCAGTCGGACCTGATCGAGTACGACATCATCCTGACGACGATCCGCAATCGCATCATGTATTACAAGAACCAGGGCAAGTCGTTGCAGCAGGTGCTCGCGCTGAAGCCGACCTGGGACTTCGATGATCGCTGGGGTAAGGCGGACGGCGCCTGGACCGCGGAACAGTTCGTGCGCACCGTGTATGACACGCTGCCGGCCCGGGGCAAGGGCAAGGTCAGGTTCGCAATGCCCGAGATGGCCGGAGGCTAAGCCAATGAAGATCCAAATTCTTCTGGGGTCCGTCGCGCTCGTGGCCGCGGGCATGGTCGCACAGGGGGCATGGGCCCAGGGTCCAGGACAAGCTGCGGTGGGGCTGGCCCAGCAGCAGGGCAGGGAGCGGGGCGCCGCCCCGCCGGCCGAGCAGGCCGCGCCGATTGATCTGACCGGCTACTGGGAGTCGGCGGTCACCGAGGATTGGCGCTGGCGCATGCTCACAGCGCCTCCCGGCGACGTCGACAGCGTTCCGCTCACACCCGCAGGCCTGGCCATCGCCAAGCAGTTCAATCCGGCGCCGTATGGGTCCGGCTGGACCGAAACGATCGACTGCAGAGCGTATGGCGCGGCCGGCCTGATGCGCATGCCCACGCGCGTGCACATCACCTGGGCCAATCCGAATGAGCTGCAGATCGAGAGCGACTGGGGCCAGCAGACACGTCAGATCTACTTCAATCGGCAGGACATGCCCCATGGGGCCCCGAGTGCACAGGGCAGCTCGCTGGCCGATTGGATCACGCCGCGCAATGTCGTGTTCGCTTTCGGCCGCGCTCGCGGCCCGCAGCCCAAGCCGGTGACCGGCAAGCTGCACGTGATCACCGATAATCTGGCGCCCGGCTGGCTGCGGCGCAACGGCGTGCCCTATAGCGCGCGCACGCACCTCACCGAGTGGTATCAGACGTTCACCGATCCCACCGGCAAGCACTGGTTCGACGTGACCACACAGGTCGAGGATCCCGAATACCTGCGGGCTCCATTCATCACCAGCTCGGACTTCCGCCAGGAACCGGATGCCTCGAAGTGGGCGCCGCATCCCTGCAAGACAGTCGCGACGGACTGAGCAAGGACGCACCGAGCAGGGACACCGGCCGACGCACGGAAGCGCCTGTGCCGCGGCACGGCGCAGGCGCTGGGTCTTCTCACATGAAGTAAGCACTCACGGCGGACAGTCGGCCGTCCGCCGTGAGTGCTGCTCTGCTCAGAGCCGCACGCCATGAAGGGCGTCAAGCGCCTCGCGATCGTCGGGGCGCGGATCGTTCACGAGCCGGCAATCGTCACCGAGGATCATGGTGGCGCGCTGCTGCACGTCGTACGCCGGCCAGTGCGGCAGTGACGGCGTGTTGGGATTGCCGGTGCGCGCGAAAGCCGTCCAGGCAGCGCTCATGCGCGTCTGCAGCGCGTAGCGGTCCTGCCCGGTGCCGGTCATCGAGCGCCCCAGATCCACATTGTCGAAGGCGAATGGAATGTCCAGCGTATGGAAGGCGCGCAGCTTGCCGTCGCGCACCGGTGACTTCCAGGTGAAGTAATACATGTACACCGGCGCACCATGCTGTGCCGACTTGCGCTCGGCCTGCGTCAGTGCGTTCTTCCAGGCGAACATGTCCGAAGCGACCTCGATCGCTATGTCGATCGGAGCGATGCCCGGCTGATCCTTGCGATAGGCGGCGATGACCGCGGCAGTCTGCTCATCGCTCGCGTGCAGCGTCTGCTTGACGCGCGGTGCCAGGGCCGACTCATCGATGGGATCCAGCGCGGCGCCGGGGAAGAATCCCATCTCATCCTGCGTGGAGCCCACCAGCAGCGGTACGTGCGCCGAGATCGCGGGTGCGACCGGATCGAAGGGATCGGTGGGCAGCGAGCTGCCGTCGACCACAGGCGCAAAGCGGAAGGCCGGATTGCCCATCATGCCGCCACCGCTCTGCGCGGCGAGCAGCTGCTGCATGCTCATGCTCTGCAGCCTGTCCACATCGTTCGGCCCGACGCCCGCCTTGGCCAGAAAGGCCGCGGTGGATTTGTTGGCCGCTTCGCGCGAGACGCCCTTGATCGTGGAGCCGCTCTGGACGATGGCACGATGGAACAGGCCGCGGGCCGCGGGCATCGCCATGAGCGTGCTGACTTTCCCGCCGCCGCCCGACTGCCCGAAGATGGTCACATTACCGGGATCACCGCCGAAGGCTGCGATGTTGTCGCGCACCCATTCGAGCGCCTGCACGATGTCGAGCATGCCGACATTGCTGGCCTGGGCATATTTGGCGCCGCCGACATCCGGCAGGAACAGGAAGCCGAAAACGTTCAGGCGGTGGTTGACCGTCACCACCACCACATCGTGATGCGCGGCGAGGTTGGTGCCGTCATAGATCGTGAAGCCGCCCGAGCCGCTGGTATAGCCACCGCCATGCAGCCAGACCATGACGGGGCGGCGATGCGAGTGCCCCCCGGAGGGTGTCCAGACATTCAGGCACAGGCAGTCCTCGCCCATGGGCTCGTTGACGTCCACCGCGGCGACCTCGGGAATGAGTCCCGAGGGCAACTGCGGCGAGCGCAGACCGAGCCGGGTTGCATCGCGCACGCCGCTCCAGGGCTGGACCTTCTGCGGCGGCATGAAACGCCGCTCGCCCGCGGTCGAGGCACCGTAGTGCACACCCTTGAAGTAGGCCACCGAGCCCTGCCGCCCGCCGCGCAGCTTGCCGGCCATGGTCTCGATGACCGGGTCGCTGGCATCGCCGCCTGACTGCGCTGCCGCCGCCAGCGGTATCCTGTTGAGCATCGCGCCCGTGATCATCGCGGCCGAGGCCGCCCCCACAAACGTACGGCGATCGAGCTTGCGACCGCCCTCGTCAGACCCACCTGCAGTCATAGTGTGCTCCTGGATGCATGGACGCGACCGTTGCGGCGCGGCTCTCGTTAAAGTTGCAGCAGTTTACACCGCGGCGATGCCCTGAGCGTCTGTCCAGCTGTCCGCCGCGCTGTCCGCGGACAGCGTGGTGGCGGCCGAGCGTGCGCGCCGGGCGCACAGAGCGCTTGCATCCCAGGCACTTGGCGCCCTGAGGCCCATGGCACGGGCCTTGCTCCCTGCAGTCGTCGCGTCCGGCGGCAAGACGGCACGAACGCCGTGCCAGAGCAGGGCAGCCCAGGCTGATGACAAACGGCGGGACAGGGCAGAGGACCAGGGCGGGAGCCATGCGGGCGCGCGAGGCCAGCTGTGCACGCTTCGCTGCCGCTGCGCGCTACGCCGCGCTCGCGCTGTGCGCGATGCTGCCCGCCATGCCGCTGCCTGTGCAGGCCAATGATCTTCTGCGCCTTTATGATCTTGCGCAGCAGCGCGACAGCGTTCTGCAGTCGGCGGCCGCCCAGCGCGATGCAGCGATCGAAGCGCGTCCGCAGGCTCTCGCGCAGTGGTTGCCGCAGCTCGATGGCAGCCTCTCCAGCGAGCGCGAGCGCATCAGCGACCCGGCTTCCTCCTTTGGCATCACCCCGAATCAGAGCGGCACCCTGCCACCGCTCGGGTCCATCGGTCTGCCCGGCTGCGAGCTGGCCACATCGGTCATCCTCCGCTGCAACGTCAACTACACGACCTACGGCCTTACGCTGACGCAAACCCTCTGGAGCTTCCAATCCTATAGCCAGCTGCGCGAGGCCGATTCCCAGGCGGCCAGCGCCGAGGCCACGTTTCTCAGCGCGCAGCAGAATCTGGTGATCCGCCTCGCGCAGGCGTACTTCGCGGTGCTGCAGGCGCAGGATCTGCTCAACACGTTCAGCGCCGAGCGCGGTGCCTATGCAGTCATGCTCAAGCAATCGCAGGGAAGACAGCAGACCGGAGTAGGCTCGGCCAGTGAAGTCAAGCAGGCGCAGGTGTATTACGATCAGACAGCGCAAAACGTCATCAATGCGCAGAATGCGCTCGACGATGCGAACCTGGCGCTCGGAGAGATCATCGGTGCTGAGCCCGGCCACATCGCAGGCCTGCGCGAGGGCATTCCGCTGACCGCCCCCGATCCTGTCTCGGTGGATGCGTGGGTGAGCGCTGCGGAAAGCGACAACCCGGCCGTGCGTGCTGCGCAGCTGTCGACCGAGGCGGCGCGGCGGGACATCGGCGTGCAGCGGGGCAGAGGTTTGCCGAGTCTTGCGCTGACGGGCACCGGCGGCTACACCACGGCGCCCTCGCTGCTGGGCGGGCATCACGGCCTGGACACCGTGGGGATCTATTTCAACTGGCCGCTGTTTCAGGGTGGAGCGGTGGCCTCCGCGGTGCGTCAGTCGCGTGCGCTCTATCACGAGAGCCAGGCGAACCTCACCACACTGCAGCGCCAGACCGAGCAGCAGACGCGCAGCGCCTATCTGGGCATCCTCAGCGATATCCGCGCTATCAATGCAGCGCGTCGCGCGATCGATTCGGCGCGCGCCGCGGTCGAATCCGCGCAGCGCGACATTGAATTCAACGTCGGGGGCGGCGAATACGCCCTGCTCGGCTATCAGGGGATCTACTACAACGCAATCTATGCGTACGACCAGGCACGCTACGCCTATCTGACCAACGTGCTGCTGCTGAAGCAGCAGGCGGGGCGACTCTCCGAGCGCGACCTGGCCTCGGTCGATGCCCTGCTGGTGGTGCCTGGCGAGGGAACCCCGGCCATTCCGGCGCCTGCCGCCGGGAACGGAGGCTGAGATGTCCCAGAACCCCTTCTACGGCACGGATCGGCAGGATCGCAGCATCGAGCTGCCCTGGTGGCGCCGGCGGCGCATCCACCTGATCGGCGCGGTGGCCGCAGCGGTGGTGGTCGTACTGGCCCTGGTGGCGATGCTGCGGCATGTGGCCGGTGCACAGACCTCGGTCGATCGCTCGCGCCTGACCATCGCGACCGTCGAGCGAGGCCTGTTCGTGCGCGACCTGGAGGCGGATGGCCAGGTGGTGGCGGCCGTGAGCCCCACGCTGTATGCGCCGGCCACCGGGACGGTGTCGCTGAAGGTGCACGCCGGGGATGCCGTGCGGCGCGGGCAGGTGCTCATCGTGCTCGACAGTCCCGATCTCATGGCGAACTTCAAGCAGGAGCAGGCCAGCCTCACCAGCATGCGGCTGGACTGGCAGCGCGCGCAGCTGGATGCCTCCAGCAAGCTCGCGCAGCTGCAGGAGAGCTACAAACAGGCGCAGGTCGACCAGACCACCGATCAGCGCGAGCTCGACCGCAGCCGCCAGGCCTACAAGCTCGGCTCCTACACCGAGCTGCAGATGCTCAAGGCGCAGGACGAACTGGAGAAGGCGCAGTTCGCGCTGCAGGAGGCCAAGGAGAATCTGGATCTGCAGCCCGCGCAGAACCGCTTCGACATCGGCAGCAAGCGCGCGCTGTTCGAGCGCCAGCAGGATCTGGTGGCGGACCTGCAGCGACAGGTCGATCTGCTGCAGATCCGCTCACCGGTCGACGGCCGCGTCGGCCAGGTACAGATCGAGGACCGCGCCACGGTCGCGAAGGACACGGCTCTCATCACCGTGGTGGATCTGTCGGCACTCGAAGTGGAGATCAACGTGCCCGAGAGCCAGGCGCGCGATCTCGCGCCCGGCATGAGCGCGGACATCGAGGGGGATGGCCAGCACTGGCCCGGCAGCGTGAGCGCTGTATCTCCGGAGGTCGTGAACGGTGAGGTGGTTGCGCGTGTACGCTTCGGTGATGCCAAGCCCGAGGGACTGCGTCAGAGCCAGCGCATGTCCGTGCGCATTCTCATCGACCGGCGGCCGAACGTGCTGATGGTTGATCGTGGGACATTCATGGATCAGGACGGCGGCGGCTTCGCCTATCTGGTGCGCGGCAATATCGCGCAGCGCGTGCCGGTGCGTCTCGGTGCCGCCAGCGTGCAGAAGGTCGAGGTGCTCGATGGCCTCTCTGCCGGCGACCAGATCGTGGTATCCGGAACCGATGAATTCAACAATGCCGATCGCGTGATCCTGGCGGAGTGATCGGCGTTCAGGCCGCTCGCGATCGGCCGCGCCGTGCGTCGAAGGGGGTTCTCATGCTCAGGATGTCGCATCTGTCCAAGGTCTATCGCACCGAGGTCATCGAGACCTATGCGCTGCGCGACTTCAGTGTCCATGTGCGCGAAGGCGAGTTCGTCGCGGTGACAGGTCCGTCCGGATCCGGAAAGACCACCTTTCTGACCATCGCCGGACTGCTCGAGGACTTCAGCAGCGGCGAGTACTGGCTCGATGGCGTGGACACACGCGGCATGAACGATCGGCAGCGCTCGCGCCTGCGCAACGAGAAGATCGGCTTCGTGTTCCAGTCCTTCAACCTGATTCCGGACCTGAATGTGTTCGACAACATCGACGTGCCACTGCGCTATCGCGGCATGGGAGGCGCCGAGCGCAAGCGTCGCATCCACGCCGTCCTCGAGCGTGTCGGACTCACCTCGCGCATGCGTCACTACCCGGCGCAGATGTCGGGCGGACAGCAGCAACGCGTCGCGATCGCGCGCGCACTGGTCGGAGAGCCACGCTTGCTGCTGGCCGATGAGCCCACGGGCAACCTGGACACGCACATGGCCCACGGCGTCATGGAGCTGCTCGAGGAGCTGCATCGCGGAGGCGCGACGCTCGTCATGGTGACGCACGACCCCGAGCTCGCGGCGCACGCACA
>DATJUN010000081.1:0-11979 GCA_035502275.1 Steroidobacteraceae bacterium | reverse complement strand
GAGCTGACTGATCGAATGAGACTTGGACCTCGTGTCCCCCTCGGGACCCCTCAGGATGCCGGATCCGGTGCCTGCGAGCCTGTCACGGAGCGGTAGTTCAGCTGGTTAGAATACCGGCCTGTCACGCCGGGGGTCGCGGGTTCGAGTCCCGTCCGCTCCGCCATCTACGCCCATGCTGCAATCCATTGCCGATAAACTGAAGAAGCACCGATGGCTGGCCGGTATCCTGCTGGGCGCCATCGCGCTGTTCTTCGTGGTCTGGGGCGCCTATGGCGTGGTCAATATCAGCTTCGGGCCGAGCGACTTCGGGCTGAAGGTCAACGGCGAGACCATCAGCACCGATACGCTGCAGAACTCCTGGCAGCAGCAGCAGGCGCAATATGTTCAGGCGCTGCACGGGGCGGCGCTGACCGACGCGCAGAAGTCAGCCCTGCAGCAGCAGCTCATCGACCAGTATGTGCGCCAGACGCTGTTGCAGCAGCGCTCGGACAAGGCGGGCTATCGCGTCAGCGACAGCGATGTCGAGCAGGCCTACGAGAGTGAGCCTGCCTTCCAGATCGATGGCAAGTTCGATGCGCGCGCGGCCCGTGCCGCGCTGCTGCAGGCGGGCATGACGCCGGAGGCCTACGAGGCCGATCGTCGTCAGGCGCTGCGCGTCACGCAGCTGACGCAGGGGATCCAGCTGTCGGATTTTCTGACCCCGACCGAGCTGGCGCGCATCTATGCGCTGGAGAACGAGCAGCGTGAAGTGCGCTATGCGCTGCTGCCTGCGGCGCACTACGTCGGCGCGGTCAAGATCGATGATGCAGGCATCGCCGCGTGGTATCACGCGCACCAGAGCGACTATCTGAGCCCCGATTCGGTCGATCTGCAGTACGCGCAGCTGACCATGGCCAGTGTCGAAGCCCAGGTTCCGGTCAGCCAGGCGGACCTGCAGGCCTACTACGATCAGCACAAGAGCTCCTACAGCCAGACCGAGATGCGCCGCGCGCATCACATCCTGATTTCCATCGCCGACCCGAAGGATCCCAAGAGCGAGGCGGCGGCGCTGGCCAAGGCGCAGGAGATCCTCGCGCAGCTGAAGGCCGGCAAGGACTTCGGTGCGCTCGCCAAGAAGTACTCCGCCGACCCGGGCTCGGCGGCGCAGGGTGGAGACCTCGGCTGGGCTGAGCGTGGCACGTACGTACCCGCCTTCGCCGATGCGCTGTTCGGGATGAAGCAGCCCGGCCTGTATCCGACGCCCGTCAAGACGCAATACGGCTACCACATCATCCGCCTGGATGCGATCCGACCCGCGCAGGTGCCCTCACTCGATGCGGTTCGCGCCCAGGTGGAACAGCAGTACCGGCATGAGCAGGCGAATGCGCTGTTTGGCGATAAGCAGGATCAGCTGCAGCAGGCGCTCGACAACGGTGCCACGGATGTCGCAACCGTCGCACATCAGTTCGGCCTGCAGGCCGGTGAAATCAAGCAATTCACGGCCACCGGCGGGGGCGCCCCGCTCGGCAACAAGCCCGAGCTGCTCAATGCGGTGTTCAGCGACGATGCCATCACTGGCGGGCGCATCGTCGGCCCGCTTGCCCTCGGTGACGATCGCGTCGTGATCTTCAAGGTGCTCGCGCACCATCCGCCCGCGCCGCAACCCATCGCGAGCGTGCGCCAGGA
The DNA here is from genome assembly GCA_035502275.1 of Steroidobacteraceae bacterium. Classification (GTDB taxonomy): domain Bacteria; phylum Pseudomonadota; class Gammaproteobacteria; order Steroidobacterales; family Steroidobacteraceae; genus FEN-1191. The sequence goes on along the minus strand of DATJUN010000081.1, from coordinate 10,314 downwards.
GATCGTCGACGCCATGACCAAGGCACAGAGCTCGGCGGCGGCGCGCGCGGCCGCTGACGCAGCGGTCAAGCGTCTGCAGCAGGGTGACAGCTTCGATGCGGTCGCCAAATCCCTCGATGTGACGGCCATGCCTGCCGCCTACATTGCTCGCAGCGACCCCCAGGTACCCGCGCAGGTGCGCGATGCCGCCTTCGCTGCCCCAAGGCCTGCAGGCAAGCCCGTCTACGAGGCGCTGACGCTCGATGACGGTGGAGCGGCGCTGTTCGCCGTGTCCGCCGTCAAGCCCGGTCAACCGGGCGTCAACTCCAAGAACGACGAGCAGCTGGTCGACAGCTACATGCGGCGCGACAGCGAGGGCGAGATGTCCGCCTACGTGCTCGAGCTGCAGCGTCGCGCCCACATCGAACGCAATCCCAACGTATTCCAATAGGCTCGCCGAAGGCTCGCCGATAGGCTGGTCAAGTGACTGGCCAAGGGGCCGGCCAGCAGCCCGGGCGCCTGGATGGCGCTCGTCAGTGTCTGGCCGTGGGCGGGATCTTCTTCAGTTGCGGACTTGGCTTGGGCGCCGGCGCCTGCGGGGAGGCGTGCGGGGCGCCCGGATGCCGGGCCGCCTTGACCTGCGGATTCGCCAGCAGGGCGGTGCAGTCGGCGTTCTTGGTGAGCCCCGGGTCCACGAATGCCAGGATGGCTGCCGCCGGCGTGGCGAGCACGCCCAGCGCCGCGGCGACGCCGGCCTGCGCCAGCAGGCCTCCGGGCTTCACACCGAAGGCGGGTTTGGTGAAGGTTCCGTCGATGACGATGGGCGCATACAGATGAAACAGGGCCAGTTTCTTCGGATGTCCCGTCAGCGTCAGATCCAGTTTTTCCGTATCGAGGTTGACGCTGCCGCGGCCGTCGACCCGTACCGCATCGGTACTCAGCACGAACTGCTGCACCTGGGCCAGCCCCTGATGCACCGCGAAGGCCGCGATGGCGCAGTGGATGGTGGTCTGCTTCTGATCTCCGGTCACCAGCAGCCCCAGCCCTCGGGCCACGTTGACACCGGTGAACTGTGCGAATGCTTCGCGCACCGCGCCCTGGGGAATGACCGCGGTGAACAATCCATTCGAGTGGCCGAAGATGTCCTGCACGGAATTGCCATCGCCCTTGAGCTGCAGGCGGCTCTCGAGCACCCCTTCAATCGGTGACTGCGGCATCTTGGCCGGACGGAATTGCGCGAGCCGCACATCGCGCAGCCTCAGATCCAGCGCCGTGACGGCGGGCTTCTGCCGTGTGTCGATGCGCACCACACCGCTCAGCTGACCCTCGGGCAGCGTCAGCTGCAGCGGATCGAGCGACAGCTGCGCATCATTCAAGTTGACGCCCAGGTCGAGCGCCTTGAGCGGCAGCTTCGAGGTCTTGATGCTGTCGGCATGCAGCCGCACCTTCGCGTCCATCTCGCGCAGCTCATCGAACTGGAACTGGTACTTCGGCAGCAGCCCCTGCGCGGTCTTGTTGGAGTTCGGGGCCGCGAGGGCGGCCTGACCGGATTGATTGGGGACGCCGGCGCCCACGGAGGGCGCGAGGTCCGCCAGATCAAAGGAGTGCGACACCAGGTTGGCGGTCAGGCGCGGCGTGGCTGCCGCGGCATCTACGGCGACCTCTCCGGACAGGTCGCTGTCGCCGACCCTGGCCTGCAGCTGCTTGAGCGAGAAGTGTTCATCATCGTTGCGCAGCTGCCCCGACACGTGAAAGGGCGGCGTGAAGGGCATGGCCAGCCCGGTCAGATAGTACAGACCAGCGAGGTTCTGGCCGCGGATGTCCAGCGCCGCGCCGAAGTGCGCAAAGTCGAAGGGCTTGTCGATCTGACCATTTGCCGAGACGGCGAGGGGGCCGGCCGCCACGCTGGCATTGAAGTGATAGGGCTGATCGAGCCGCAGATTGAACAGCGCACTGCCCTGGAAGGTGAGCTGGAAGGGCTTGCCGTTGAGTGTGCCCTGGCCCTGCACACGCAGCGGCTCGAGCGCGGGATGCGCCGCATGTTCGTTCGCGACCACGCCGCCCTGGAAGGTGAGTTTGCGGATCGCATCGGACATGTCGATCGAACCACCGCGCATGCTGAAGAGATTGACTGCCGGCAGGCGCAGCGGCTTGGCGGGCTTCTTGGGCTGCGGCTTTCTGGCGGCGGAGTTGAACTGCCAGTTCTCGCGCCGCTGTGCGTCGCGCTCCAGGTCGAGCTGCGGCGTGTCGATCTGCAGCTCCGAGAGTACCAGGCGCCCGCGCAGCAGCTGCCAGGGCTCGATGCCGACGCTGATGCTGCCGACGCGCGCCAGGTAGGGATGCCGCGCCTGCGCCCAGGCCGTATTGGCCACGCGCAGATCCGTGATGGTGAGCGTCGGAGTCCAGCGCAGCAGATGGGCGGACAGCCGGCCGATCTGAACTTTCCGGTGCAGAGTGCGTGTGGCGATGCGGGCAGCTGGACCGGCCAGAAAGCCCCACTGGAACAGCCACAGGAACAGCAGCAGTGCCACGAAGATGGCCAGCACGATCAGCGCGGTGCGCCTGACATGCCGCGGCAACCGCCGCCATGGGGAGTGAGCGCTGTGGTTCGGTGAAGCCGATGCGAACGGACTCTGCACGCAACGAGCCTAGAACCGCGCGGGGCGCAGCTGACGCAGCCAGCGCCGCAGTGCGCTGTCGTCCGCTGCCTACCGGGCTCGCGCCGCGATCTTCAGTCGCCGCTGCCCTCGGAAAAGCTCATGCCCACGGTGCTGAAGCCGTTGTCCACGTACAGCACCTCGCCGGTGATGCCGGCGGCCATGTCCGAGCACAGGAAGGCTGCCGCGTTGCCCACATCCTCGATCGTGACGTTCCGCCGCAGCGGGGCAACCTGCGCGACCGTGGCGAGCATCTTGCGAAAGCCGCCGACGCCGGCCGCGGCCAGCGTCTTGATGGGGCCGGCGGAGATCGCATTGACGCGGATACCCTGCGGGCCGAGATCCCCGGCGAGGAAGCGCACGCTCGACTCGAGGCTCGCCTTGGCCAGGCCCATGACGTTGTAGTTCGGCATCGAGCGGACCGCGCCGAGGTAGGAGAGGGTCAGCAGTGCCCCGGCGCGTCCGCTCATCAGCGGCAGCGCGCCACGCGCCAGCGCCGTGAAGCTATAGCTGGAGACCTCGTGAGCCTCGCGAAAGGCGGCCCGCGAGGTGCTGGCGGTGTAACCGCCCGCCAGGGCCTCGCGCGGCGCAAAGGCGACGGCATGCACCAGCACGTCGAGCTGTCCCCATTCGCGCCGCAGCAGCTCGAAGGCGGCATCGATCTGCGCATCGACCTGTACATCGAGCGGCAGGGTGAGCGTCACGCCCAGCTGGGCGGCCAGGGGCTGCACGCGCTCGCGGAATTTGTCATTCGCATAGGAGAGCGCGAGTGTCGCACCCTGAGCATGCATCGCCTGGGCAATGCCCCAGGCGATCGAGCGTTCGGTGGCTACCCCGACGATCAGCGCACGCTTGCCCGAAAGAATGCCCACGCGGTACCCGGGTGCCCGCGATCAGCTGCGGGTCTTGACGAAGGCGACGAGCACCTGGCCGGGATGCAGGTTGTGAGCATCGCCGCCGAGTCCGTTCCAGGCCAGGAGATCATGCACCGTGACCTGCAGCAGCCGCGCGATGCCATAAAGGGTGTCGCCCCGGCGCACCACGTAGCTCATGCGGCGGCTCGGGCCGCTGGTGCTGGCCACCAGCCCTGCGGCGTGGCCGGCGCGCGCATGCGAGGCACTCCCCGCCACGCTGCTCTCGGTGCCCCCCGTGGGACGCAGGCTGTAGCGCGCCCCGATGCGCAGGCGCTGGCCGGAGTGCAGATGATCATCGGGACTCATGCCATTGAGCTCGGCGAGCGTATTGACGTCGGTGCCCAGTCGCTGCGCGAGGCTATAGAGGGTATCGCCCCGGCGCACGATGTGAATGCGCGGGCGGCCATGGCCACGGCGATAGCGGCGCGCAGGGGAGTCGGCCAGCAGTGCCGCGCGGGCGACTTTCTCGGGCAGCTGGATGTTACGTGAGGGCACGCGCAGCTGCGCATCGATCACGGGACGGTCGCTCGGCGAGAGATCGTTGAGCTCGCGGATGACCTCCGGGGTCGTACCGTAACGGCGCGCGATGCTTGCCACGGTGTCGTGGCGGCGCACGGTGTAGTGATCCACGTCCATGCGCTGGTCAGGCGTGAGCTGAGCGAGGGTCTGCTGCAGGCCCTCGGCCGCATCCGCCGGCACCAGCAGGCGGTAGGGTGGGGTGGGGTCGGTCGCCCAGCGCTGGTATGCCGGGTTCAGCTCGTAGATATCATCCACGCTGATGTTGGCGATCTGTGCGACGACCTTCAGTGCGATCTGTCCGCCGGTATCGACCTGTACGAAGTAGGGTTCGTCGGGCAGGCCCTCGAGCGTCAGCCCGTAGCGCGCCGGGGTCGCGACGATGCGACGCATCGCCAGCAGTTCGGGAACGTAGCCACGCGTCTCGGTGGGCAGCTTCAGGTGCCAGAAATCGGTGGGCAGGCCGCGCCGTTCGTTGCGCTCCACGGCACGCATGACCGTGAGCTCCCCGCAGTTGTAGGCGGCGATGGCCAGCAGCCAGTCGCCGTTGAATTCATCGTGCAGGGCCTGAAGATAGTCCAGCGCCGCCCGCGTGGCTTCGATCGGGTCGCGCCGCCCGTCGTACCAGTAGTCCTGCTTGAGGCCGAAACGCCGACCGGTATCGGAGATGAACTGCCACAGCCCGGCGGCGCGGGCGCGCGAATAGGCATAGGGCTCGAAGGCGCTTTCGATGACCGGCAGCAGCGCCAGCTCGCGCGGCATATTGCGCTGCTCGAGCTGACCGACGATGTAGTAGAGCCAGAGCGAGGCGCGGCTCCAGGTACGCTGCAGGAAGTCCGGATGGTTGGCAAACCAGTTGACCTGGCTGTCGATCGCCGGCTCATCGACATCCTGCAGCATGAAGCCGTCGCGGATGCGATCGAACAGGCCGTCGGGCTTGGCAGTGACGATGCTGTCAGGCGCCGGGCCATCGGCGGCCGGCCCATTGAGCGCATCCACGCTGGCGGCGTCGGCGGCCGCGGAGCTGCCCGAGCCATCGGCAGCCTGGGCCGTATCCGAGTCCGCCGATCCGGTGCCCGCCGCAGCCGGGCTGCCCGAGGACGCGTCTGCGGCAGCGGCGGCAGTCTGGCCCGCGGGCGTGGCGAGTGCGCCGCTGGCGGGCGGAGGGGTGCTGCGTGAGACCTGGACCGGCGGGGCGAGATCAGATCCTGGCGGGCGGTGCGCACAGCCACTCAGCAGGGCCAGGGAAGCGCCCGCAAGGGCCAGCAGGACCGCCGCAGGCGGCAGTGGGATCGATCTCGCTCGACTCAACTTGCACCCCGCGGCGGGTTTTGTGACGTGGTACGGTTAGCAGCGCACGGTTGCCGGTTCCACTATGCAACCGTCGGGACCGGCGGCAGAAATTTAACCCTGAAGGTCACGCGATTGCCAGCGTTTTGGAACAACCCCGTCACATTCGGGACATAACATGACGGACTTGCTCTCGGTTCTTCATCAATGGCAGGCCGGCCGGCTGGGGACGGCGCTGATCCAGGCCGAGGCCAGGCTGCTCGCCGATACCTTCGATGATGTCTTCGGGCTCGAGCTGGTGCAGCTCGGCACCTGGGGCGTGGGGCGGGAGCTTCTGGCCCACGCGCGTATCTGGCGCCAGAGCGTGGTCGCCGATGCCGAAGCCCCTGCCGGCGGGGATCTGGTGGCCAGTCTTGCCCACCTGCCAATCGTCAGTGGCTCGGTGGATGCGGTGCTGCTGCCCCATACGCTGGAGGTGGCCTCCGATCCGTATGCAGTGCTGCGCGAGGCCGACCGGATACTGGCCGCAGAGGGCCAGCTCATCGTGCTGGGGTTTCGGCCCGGGAGCCTCTGGGGGCTCGCTTCCGCAGCTTCGCGGTCCGGTTTTCCGCCAGGGCTGCGCCGCACGCTCTCGGGCGTGCGGGTGCGCGACTGGCTGCGACTGCTCAGCTATGAGATTGTCAGCGTGCGGCCTTATCTCTACCGCCTGCCGCGAACGCCACGCGCGGGGATCGAATCGGCCATCCCGGGCATCCTGCGACGGGGCTGGTTCTTTCCGTTTCCCGCCGGCGCCTACGTCATCAAGGCGCGCAAGCGCGTCTACACACTCACTCCGATCCGACCGCGACTGCGCGAGTGGCGCACGGTCATCGGCGTGGGTGGGCTCGTCGGACCGCGCATTTGACCGCCGGGATATCTCAGGGTGCTCCTGCCGCGTCTGCCGGGGAGGGCCCCGCAGCGGCGGGGACGGCCGACCCGGTGCAGATCTATACCGACGGGGCCTGCCGCGGCAATCCGGGGCCCGGTGGATGGGCTGCGGTGCTGAGCGCGCGCGGGCAGGAGAAGGAGCTCTCGGGTGCCGAGAGCCACACGACCAACAACCGCATGGAGCTGCAGGCCGTGATCAGCGCGCTGCAGGCGTTGAAGCGTCCGGTGGACGTGCGCCTCTATACCGATTCGCAGTACGTGCGCAATGGCGTGCTCTCGTGGCTGCCGCAGTGGAAGGCGCGCGGCTGGACGACCGCGGATCGCAAGCCCGTCAAGAACCGCGACCTGTGGGAGCTGCTGGATGTCGAGGCCGCGCGCCATCGCATCGAGTGGCATTGGGTGCGCGGGCACTCCGGGGTTCCCGGCAACGAGCGCTGTGATGCCCTCGCCAACGCGGCGATCGACGCCATGCTTGCGGTAGACTCGCGCCTGTCTGCTCCCTGAGCCGCGAGCCGTCCCGACGCATGCGACAGATCGTCCTGGATACCGAAACCACCGGACTTACCCTGGCCGACGGCCATCGCATCATCGAGATCGGCTGTGTCGAGATCGTCAATCGCCGGCACACCGGACGGCATTTCCATCGCTATTTGAACCCCGAGCGCGAGGTCGATGCCGGTGCGATCGCCGTGCATGGGCTGACTCGCGAGCGGCTCGAGAGCTCGCCGCCCTTCGCCGAGATTGCCGCGGAGCTGCTGGAGTTTCTGGGCGATGCGGAGCTGATCATCCACAACGCCGAGTTCGACCTCGCCTTTCTGGACATGGAGCTGGGGCGACTGGCAGGACTGGCAGGACTGGCGGGCGCTGGCGGGACCGGCGCAGCTGCCCCGGTGAGCGTGCGCGCACTCTGTCGCGTGCTCGATACGCTGACGCTGGCACGCGAGCGCCATCCCGGCCAGCGCAATAACCTCGATGCGCTCTGCAAGCGCTACGGCATCGATAACACGCAGCGTGATCTGCACGGAGCACTGCTCGACGCGCAGCTGCTGGCCGACGTGTACCTCGCCATGACGGGCGGCCAGAGCCTGCTGGCGCTCGAGCAGGAAGTGCGCGTCGCCGGCATCGATACCGGTGAGCCGTCGTTCGTGCCGCTGACCCGCCCGGCCGAGGGGCTGCGCGTCATTGCGGCCACGGCCGAGGAGCTCTCGGCACACGCCGTGCTGCTGCAGGTGTTGCAGAAGGCGAGCGGGGGTCGCTGCCTCTGGCTCGCCATGCCGGCACAGACTGGAGCACAGGCCTGAGGCCGACCTGAGCGCAGCGCTGGCGCCTGCCGGCGCATTGGTACAATCGGCATCCCACCCAGGAGGCGTCCATGACCGACCCGCAGCGTTCCGGTACCGACTGCGCTGCCTGGCCAGAGCTCACGGGATTGGCTCGCGAGCTGCGAGCCACCCCGACGCGTGAGCTCTACGCCCGCGACCCGCAACGCTTTGAGCATTGCAGCGTGCAGGGCGCGGGACTGGTGCTCGACTATTCGCGCCAGCGCGTGGACGCGCGCGTCATCGATGCGCTGGCGGGGCTGGCCGATCAGCTGCAGCTGCGCGCGCGCATCGCGGCGATGTTCGCCGGCGAGCCGATCAACAGCACCGAGGAGCGCGCGGTGCTGCACACGGCGCTGCGCCGCTCGGGTGATGTGCCGCTGCGCGTCGGCGGCCAGGACATCAATGCGCTGGTGATGCAGGAGCGCGAGCGCATGCTGCACTTTGCGGAAGCCGTGCGCGGCGGCTCGATCCGCTCGAGCACCGGCGAGCCCTTCGAGCTGGTCATCAGCATCGGCATCGGCGGCTCGGACCTCGGGCCTGCGATGGCAGTACAGGCGCTGCGACCCTACAGCGGCGGTGCGCCGCGCGTCGCCTTCGTCTCCAACATCGATGGCTGTGAGCTCTCGGACCTGCTCGAGACTGCCACGGCGGCGCGCACGCTGTTCATCGTCTGCTCCAAGACCTTCACCACCCTCGAGACGCTGACTAATGCGCGCACGGCGCGCGCCTGGGTGCTCGCGCGGCTCGGACAGGCCGCGCTCCCCCAGCATTTCGCGGCGGTCTCGGTGAACACGGCGGCGATGGACGCATTCGGGGTACACCCCGAGTACCGCTTCCCGATGTGGGACTGGGTAGGCGGGCGCTACTCGATCTGGTCGGCGATCGGGGTGTCGCTGGCGATCGCGATTGGCCGCACCCACTTCGAAGCCTTCCTCGCCGGGGGACGCGAGCTCGATGAGCATTTTCGCACCGCCCCCTGGCGCGAGAACCTGCCGGTGCTGGCGGGCCTGCTGTCCGTCTGGAACATCGACCTGCTGGAGCTGCCGACCCTGGCGGTGCTGCCCTATGACTCGCGCCTGGCGCGTCTGCCGGCCTACCTGCAGCAACTCGAGATGGAGAGCAATGGCAAGCACGTGAAGCTCGATGGCAGCCCGACGACACTGCCGACCTGCGCGGTCATCTGGGGCGAGCCGGGTGACAATGCACAGCATTCGTTTTTCCAGCTGCTGCATCAGGGCACGCAGCGCGCGGCACTCGATCTGCTGCTGCCGATCAACTCCTCCTGCGACAACCAGCCGCAGCAGAATCTGGCCATCGCCAGCTGCCTGGCGCAGGCCGAGGCCTTCGCACTCGGCCAGGATGCATCGCAGGTGCGCAGCGAGCTGGCGCAGCAGAAGCTCTCCGAGGCGCGCATACAGGCGCTGATTCCACACAAGATCCACGAGGGCAGCCGACCGCTGTCGCTGTGGCTGTTCGAGCAGCTCGACCCGACGACCCTTGGTCGGCTGATCGCCCTCTACGAGCATCGCGTGTTCGTCGAGAGCGTGGTGTGGGGCAATAACGCGTTTGACCAGTGGGGGGTCGAGCTCGGCAAAAAACTCTGCGAGCGTTTCATCCCCCTCGTCGAGCATCCCGCTGAGGCCGGCGGGCAGAGCAGCTCGCTGCGCGGCGCGCTCGGCTGGGTGCAGCGCTGGCGCCACGGCGGCGGATGAGTGCCGCCGTTCACAGCGTCGCGGTCCTGCGTCCCAATCATCGTTTGGGTAACACGCTGCTGCTCATGCCGCTGGTGCAGGAGCTGCAGGAGCGCTTCCCGCACGCCGAGATTACGGTGGTGAGCGGCTCAGGAGCGGCGCCGGGCCTGTTTCGCGCCTATGAGCGCGTCTGCGCAACGCATTATCTGCCTCCGGCCCGTCCGCGTGAGGCTGGCAAACTGCTGCGAACGCTGCGGGTGCTGCGGCACAGTTCCTTCGATCTGGCGATCGACCCGATCGTGCGCTCGCGCATGGGGCGCTTCCTGCTGGGCTATGCGCCCGCGCGTGAGCGGGTGGGATTCTGCTGGGGCGAAGCGAGGCGCGATCGGGTGCTCACGCATCGGGCCGACCCGCGCGGCGCACCCGCGCACTTCACGCAGTCGCCCATCTGGCTGCTGCGCATGGCCTATTTCGGTGAGGATCCTGCCGATGAGGTGGCGCCGCGGCCAATGGACCTGCGGCTGAGCGAGCAGGAGCGCAGTCACGGCGCGCGCCGACTCGCGGCGACGCTCGGCAGCGCCGCAGCGGTGGGAGCGCCGGAATGGCGTACGCGGCCGAAGGTCGGCCTGTTTGCCAATGCCACCGGGGACAAGCTCTACCCGCTGTCCTGGTGGCGGCAGCTCATCGGCTGCTTTCGCGGCTCGCACATCCAGTTCGTGGAGATCATTCCCGAGGACGCGCGGCCACGGCTGGCCGCGGAGATCCCGGGTGTCTATACCCCGGATTTGCGGGTGCTCGGCGCCACGCTTGCCGCGACCTCGCTGCTGGTCGTGGCCGACGGCGGCGTCATGCACCTGGCCGAAGCGGCCGGCGCGCCGGTGCTGGGACTGTTTCGCAGCACGCAGCCCTCGCAGTACGCGCCCCTGCGTGCCGGCAGCCAGGGGCTCTGGGCGCGCGATCTGGCCCCTGAAGCGGTCGCGGCGCGCATGCGCGAGCTGCTGTTTGGCGCCGCCGGGCG
>DATJUN010000080.1:0-6683 GCA_035502275.1 Steroidobacteraceae bacterium | reverse complement strand
CCTGCTGACGGTTCTGCGCCTGCGCAGGAGGCTACCGGTCACGCAATTGGAGCTCGCGCTGCAATTGCTGGTCGACATTTTGCAGCTCACGACTATGCTGCATTTGAGTGGTGGAACCACAAACCCGTTTGCGTCCTTGTTCCTGGTCCCGATTGCATTTTCTGCGGCAGCACTCGCTTGGCCCTACGTGGCCATCATCACGCTGGTCACGCTCGGCGACTACGTGTGGCTGATCATGCACTTTCGCGGGTTGCCGTTCATGTCTACCGACATGATGGCGGCCTTCGACCTCCACATGGTCGGCATGCACGTAACCTTCGCATTGAGCACCGCGCTGCTGGCGGTAGCACTCACTCTAACGGCCACCGAAATGCGCCGTCGCGGCCGCGCGATCACGCAATTGCGTGAGACCGCGCTGCACCACGAGCATCTCAATGCCATGGGACTGCTCGCGGCGGGCGCCGCACACGAGCTGAGCACACCGCTGTTATCAATGGCGATGCTGGTTTCCGAGCTGCGGGCTGCCAGGAGAATCGACCACCAATTCCACTCCGACTTGGCGCTGCTCGAGCGGCAGATTCAGGTTTGCAAGGAGCGCCTTACCACATTACTCCACGCACGGCAGCTCTCGGAGATCCCGGGGCTCTCACGCACACCGGCCAGGCAGCTGGTGCTCCAGGTGATCGATGACTGGAGCATCGTACGCCCAGCGGTGCAGCTACAGGTAGATTGGGACGGGCTCGAGCGCGGCGCGCTTCTGGAGGTGGACGACGGGTTTTCGCAAGCGCTCACCAGTCTTTTGCACAACGCCGCGGATGCCAGCGAATCGCGCGGTTCCGCTCACGTCGGTGTCTTCTTCCGCCAAGGCGCTATAGACATGCAGATCATCATCGAGGACGACGGTCCCGGTCTGGATTCTGCGGTCAGCCAACTGGCGGGCAAGGCGGTGTTCACCACGAAGTCCACAGGGTTCGGATTGGGATTGGTACTCTCTCACGCCAACCTCAATCGTCTCGGAGGCACCATCACACTCAGCGATCGGCCCCAGGGCGGCACATGCACTACGGTCCGCATACCCTTGGCCGCCACCCCGACTGATACCAATCCAGTAGTCACACCGCTCAGCGCAAGCTTGGGCGAGCGAACAGACTCCCTGGTGCAGGCGGTAGGCGATGGCGTCCATTGAGATGATCGCCTCGGGCGCCAGCGACAGTACAGCCGTGCCCGGCATCCGCAGCGCCGATCGAGTGCTGATTGTGGAGGATGACCCGACGGCAGCGATGCTGCTCGCGCGCTCGCTACGCCGCCATGGCTATGAGGCCCAAACCGCTGCATCGGTGCAAGAAGCGCTCGAGCACAGCGCCGTCTGCAATCCAACCGCCGCGATAGTCGATCTGCGACTCGGACGCGAATCTGGGCTTGCGCTGGTGCCGCAGCTTGCCGCCCGACATTCGGGCATTCGCATTCTGGTGCTTACGGGTTACGCGAGCATTGCGACCGCGGTACAGGCCATCAAGCTCGGCGCCAGTGACTATCTCACCAAGCCCGCGCAGCTGACCGAGATCCTAACGGCGCTGCGCGGTACTCGTCCCGCACAGCTCCAGCCCCCGCTCAATCGTCCCTCCGCTCGCCGTTTCGAGTGGGAATACATCCAGCAGGTGCTCGCCGAGCAGGAAGGCAACGTCTCCGCCACCGCGCGGGTACTCGGCATGCAGCGACGCACCCTACAGCGCAAGCTAGCCAAGAAGCCGGCGCGCGGCTGAAGGCAGACAGCGATCTCGCTCGCTCTGCGATCGAAAGGCGACTACGTAATTGCCGAAACCGCACCCCGCCCACGCCGGGCGACCCGATCAGATCAGGTACGCTAGGCGCGGGCGTAGGAGCGAGTTAGAAATTTTCCCGAAATGACTTCGATTTTCAGGTACTCCTTAGACCGTCGAATGAGACCACTCAGAGCGTCCATCACCGCAGTGTATGCGGTGCTGCTACTCATCAATGTCGCAGTCTGGGTCTGGGCGATGTTCATCTTCCGACACCAGCCGGTGCTGCTCGGGACGGCGTTGCTCGCGTATGGCTTTGGGCTTCGCCACGCGGTGGATGCCGATCACATCGCCGCCATCGACAATGTGACGCGCAAGCTGATGCAAGAGGGCAAGCGGCCGGTCACCGTGGGCTTTTTCTTCGCCATGGGACATTCGACCGTGGTGATCCTGGCGGCAGCGGGCATTGCGCTGACCGCAGCGGCGTTGCACTTCGATAAGGCGAGGAGCGTCGGCGGCATCATTAGCACCTCGGTATCGGCTGCCTTCCTGTTCGCCATCGCAGTCATGAACCTGCTGATCTTCTTCTCCGTCTGGAAGACCTTCCGGCACTTGCAGAACGGTGGCGAGTTCATCGAGGAAGACTTCGACATGCTGCTGAACAGCCGCGGGTTCGCCGCGCGGCTGTTTCGCCCCTTGTTCAGGCTCATTCACAGGAGCTGGCACATGTTCCCGCTGGGCTTCCTGTTCGGGCTCGGGTTCGACACGGCCACGGAGGTGGCGCTGCTTGGGGTTTCCGCGACCCAGACGGCCAAGGGTGTGTCGATCTGGTCAATCATGGTCTTCCCTGCCCTGTTTGCCGCCGGAATGTCACTGATCGACACCACCGATGGGATTCTCATGCTTGGGGCCTATGATTGGGCCTACGTGAAGCCGATCCGCAAGCTCTTCTACAACATGACCATTACGCTGGTGTCGGTCGTGATCGCCGTGCTGATCGGCGGCATCGAGGCACTTGGACTGCTGCAGCAGCAGATGCAACTCTCCGGAGGCTTCTGGTGGTTCGTCGGGCTGCTCAACGACAACTTCAACAATCTCGGTCTCATCATCATCGGGATTTTCATCATTGCGTGGGCGGCCTCCGTCGTGATCTATCGTTACAAGGACTACGACAGTCTGGAGATCAGGCGACAAGGCTGACGGTCAGCGCTCAAGTTCGGACTTCGAGCACCTGTGGCAGCAACCTGAGTCCATCGAGGGCCAGCCACAGCGAGTGCGTCAAAATGACGCACCGGCAACAATTTCTGCGCACGTAAAATGCCACTATCCCGCTGCCGCCCGGCAGCCCGATAGGGAACTCGCGTATCCGGATGAGTGAATCGCAGGTGCGCGAGACCAGTGCCATTGCAGGTATCCATTGAGCAATGACGGCCATAACTCCTGGCCGCCAGGGTCGATGCGCGTGGCGTGTAGCATTCGGCCCAGAGCGCTGGTGGCGATGGTAGCGGTCGCGCTTCTGACGGCGCGACCTGCTGACGCGCACGCGGTGCTTTTGGACCAATCGCCCGATGCCGACGTGTCGCTGCCGGTGGCACCGCCGGAGGTCCGTCTACGCTTCAACGAGGTGGTCACTCCGGTCAGTCTCCGCGTGCTGGATGCCCAGGGACGGCTGGTAAGCGATTCCCGCGCCATCTCGCAGATCGATACAACCGTGCATCTGCGGCTGCCGACCGGGCTGCCCACCGGAACCTATGTCGTCACCTATCGCGTAATTTCAGCCGATGCCCATCCCGTTGGCGGTAGCTTCGGCTTCGCTATTGGGGCGACGACGCCCGATCTGGCGGCGGCGGCGCGCATCGCGGGCGCGGCGGAATCCGGACGCTGGTCAGTGGTGATGACGGCATTGCGCTTTGTCTACTACATCGGACTTCTGACCGCCGCGGGGACAGCGCTATTCAGCGTACTCGTCGATCGCCATTCCCCTGTGCTGACGTTTGACCGACGCATGATGCTGACCGGGTGCGCCGTCGCTGCTGTCGCTTTACTGGCCTCACTATTTGTCGAGGGGGCGGATGCCGCTGCGGCGACCGCGTCACACTTGGCCGATCCGAGGTTGCTGCGTATTGGTCTGCACACCACTCTGGGTACGAGTTCCGTCGTGGCGCTCGGCGGGCTGCTGCTTCTCACCTTCGGATCCCGCCTGCGCGGCCATGCCTCGGACGCACTGCTGATCGCGGGTGCGGCTGTGAGCGCCATCAGCTTTGCGCTCACCGGCCATCTCGTGACCGCAGGGTCGCGCTGGTGGAGTGCTCCCGTGATCGTCCTCCATGTCCTGAGCGCTGCCTTCTGGGTCGGCGGGCTGCCGCCGCTGATTCGCCGCCTCTCCGCAGAGCCCCTGGTCGCCGCGCGTATCGTGAGCCGATTCTCGTCTCTGGCGCTCGGTTCGGTCGCCGTGCTGCTCCCCGCCGGCTTGGTGATGTCCTTCGTGCAGGTACGTGCCGTGCCTGCGTTGGTCGACACCGCCTATGGACGCAGTCTATCCATAAAGATGCTTCTGGTAGCGGGAATGCTGGCGCTTGCCGCCGTGAACCGCAGATGGCTGAGGCCGGCGTTGCTGCGGGAAGTTTCGTGGGCCGCTCCCCGGCTCCGCGGCACGATCCGCGCAGAGCTCGTGATAGCCGCAAGCATCATTCTGATAACCGCGACCCTGGGTGGATTGGTTCCTCCTCGGGCGCTCGCCGAGCAGGCATCCGCAGCGCGCCGGACAGCGGGCGCGAGCGCGCCACTGACCCGCATGGTGATGAGTGGACGACAGATGGCTGTTCTCGAGGTGCGCCCCGCGCATCCCGGTCAGAACCAGATTGCCATCCGGCTGACGAACGCCGACGGAACTGCCATGGATGCAAAGGAAGTCTCGGCGTGGATCTCAAGTGCGCCACTGGGCATAGAGGCACGGCAGCATCCCGCAACCAGACGAGGACCGGGTGACTATTCAGTGATGGCATCTCTACCGATTGATGGAATCTGGACAGTCGAAATCGACGCACTGGTGTCTGACTTCAAACAGCTCACCTTCACTACGCAGGTCCCCATCCAATGACTCCCGCAGCGCAATCATTGCCGCCAACAAGCCCGAAATTTCCTCAGATATCTCGTGCCAGGAGCTTCAGTATGTACAGCGTGATTGTCCGAACGGCGGTTGGCGTGGCCGCAACAATCTTTCCTCTCTGCACGTTCGCCCACGTGACCGCCCAACCCAACGTGGCACCTAGCGGCGCCGAGTTCATCGTAACCTTCGTCGTTCCACACGGGTGTGACGGCTTTCCCACCACCGCCCTGAGGATCAAGGTTCCGGAAGGGGTTACGGCCGTCAAGCCGCAGATGAAGTCCGGGTGGAGCGTGACGATCAAGACCCGCAAGCTTGATCACCCGCTGGCTATCGGCCGGGGGCGCACGATCAGCGAGACCGTCGATGAGGTGGACTGGCGTGGCGGCCCGTTGCCCGATGCCTTTTACGACACCTTCGGCTTGATGATGAAACTGCCTGACGCGCCCGGCCAGGTGCTCTATTTCCCCGCTGTCCAGGAATGCCAACACGGCATACATCGCTGGATTCAGATTCCCGACTCGGACCATGCCCGGCACGACCTGCGCGAGCCGGCGCCGTTCATCCGGCTGACTGGGAGCGCTTCATGAGCCGTGCTCGTCCCGAATCTCTGCTGATGGGTACGACGCTCATACTGGCAGCCCTAGGCTCCATCGTGCTCGCACAGGATGCGCCACAGCACCTCTCATCCGCCGCGGTCGACGGGAGCTCGGCCGTCGACACCTCCTCATCGCCTGAATCGGACTACGCGCCTGGCGGTTCCGCCCGACATCTGCCCACGGTCGTCGTCACCGGTCGTGCCTTCGCGCAGGGTTCGAACAATGCAACGTCGCCCGAAATCCAGCGATTCCAGCCTCCGCTGACGGTCGAAAGCATCAATCAGCAGCAGATACAAGAGACCACGAACACCATCGACACGGAGGACGCGATCAAATATCTGCCCAGTCTGCTGGTGCGTAAGCGTAACTTTGGCGATACGCAGCCGACCCTGGCGACGCGCACCTGGGGTATCAATTCCAGCGCCCGTAGTCTGGTTTACGTCGATGACGTACCCATTAACGCACTGATCTCGAACAACAACACTAGCGGCTCGCCGCGCTGGGGCATGGTGTCGCCTGGCACCATTGCCGGCGTCGACATGCTCTACGGCCCCTTCGCCGCCGAGTACCCCGGTAACGCGATGGGTGGCGTCCTACTAATCACCACGCAGATGCCCAACCAACTGGAAGCGAGCCTGGACCAGGCTGAAGCGCTGCAGACGTTCGATCTCTACCGCACACATCACACATACCAGACATCCAATACGACCGTCACGGTCGGCGATAAGAATGGCCCGTTCTCCTGGTTCCTGAGCGCCAATCGCGAAGACACCTTCGACCAGCCCCTATTCACTGTCACCAGCGCTACGATTCCTGCGGGCACCGAGGGCACAATCCCGGCGCTCAATAAAACCGGGGCGAGCGCGAATGTGGTCGGTGCAGGCGGCATCCAGCACGCCATCCTGCAGAATTTTACGGGCAAGTTCGCCTTCGATCTCACCTCCTGGCTTCGGGCCACCTACAGCCTCGGATTCTTCGAGAATCACACGGTCGCCGTAGACCAGTCGTACCTGACGACGACGGCGGGATCACCGACCTATGGCGGCGTCTCCGGGTTCGCCAGTCAAAACTATACCTTCGAAGAACAGCACCTCATGAACGCGCTGTCTTTCAAGACGCATACCAACGGGCATTGGGACTGGGAGGCGATTGCGACCCGCTACGATTACCTGGAGGACATTCAGCGCAGTCCCACCGGTGTGGCGAGCGGCGATGCTT
>DATJUN010000079.1:0-7859 GCA_035502275.1 Steroidobacteraceae bacterium | reverse complement strand
TCGACGACAGGCTCTATCGCATCATCGGCATCAGCCGGGATTGGCGTCCCACTCCCGAGTTCTACGACCTGTCCGCCACGACGCGCAATGCCACCTATGGCGGCAGCGATGAGCTGTTCATTCCATTCACCAGCGCGGTCGATGCGGCCTTCCAGCCCTCGGAGGGGTATGGATGCGATTCGCGCGGGCCCGGCAAGGGCTGGAGCGGGATTTTGCATGCGAACTGTATCTGGATCTCGTTTTGGGCGCAGCTGCCCACGGCCGCGGCGGCAGCGGAGTACAGGAATTACCTGCTGAACTATGCCGCCCGACAGCGCGAGATCGGCCGCTTCAACTGGCCACCTCGAGTGGCGCTCCAGGATGTCATGGCCTGGCTGCGGTACAACCACATCGTGCCGCCCGCTGTGGACACGCTGACCGGGATGTCGTTCGCCATTTTGGGTGTCTGCCTGCTCAACGCCACCGGGTTGATGCTTGCGAAATTCATGTCGCGTTCCGGAAACGTCGGAGTGCGTCGGGCGCTCGGGGCGAGCCGTCCCGCTGTCTTCTTCCAATGTCTGGTGGAGGCCGGAACGATCGGGGGAGTCGGCGCGCTGGCCGGCTTGGCGTTGACGGCGCTGGGATTGATCACCTGCCGCCTGGTGATGCCCCCGGATCTTGCACGACTGGCCCGGGCGGATGCGGTGGACGTGGTGATTGCGGTCGCAATGGCCTTGGCGGGTTCCGTGCTGGCGGGACTCTATCCAACCTGGCGCGTGGCGCGCGTGCGCTCGGTGCCGCAGCTCAAAACCCTGTAGCTGTACCGAAACTCGCATGGATTGGGCTACCCCGGCAGCGTCGATTGTTCGCAACAAGATAGGCGCGGCGCTTATAGTCCTGCAGGTCGCGGTGACGCTGGCGGTGCTGTGCAACGCGTTGTTCATCATCCGTCAGCGTACGGCACAGACGCGCTCGGCGAGCGGAGTGGATGAAGAAGGGAGCGTTTTCATTCTGACCAATCAATGGATCGGCCAGAGAGAGGATCCGGCGGCCCGCGAACGGGCGGATCTGGGCGCGCTCAGATCGCTGCCACAGATAGTCGATGCCACCCTCTCCGAGGATCATCCGCTCGGCGGCCCGCTGACGGGAATGACAGTCACCTTCGATCCCGATCCAGCCCATGCTGTGACCAGTGGCACGGTCGTGATGCCCTATTTCGTCGATGAGCACGGGCTGGATACCCTGGGTCTGCATCTGCTGTCGGGTCGCAACTTCAGAGCCGATGAGATCGTGACCCGCCATGGCTGGCCCGATGCCGCCAGGTACCTTGGCGGGGTGATCGTCACGCAGGTACTTGCGCACAGGCTTGAGCCCGACGGCAGGGTGCTGGGGCGAAGGCTCACTGTTTTTCCCGACGGGACGAGGGTTCCAGTCATCGGCGTGGTGGCCAGTCTGGCCACCAGTCCCCAGATTGCGGGAACGCCTTATGAGCAATTTGCGATGCTGGTCCCCTACCTATGGGCCGATTCGCAGGTGTTCTACATCATCAGGGCCAAGCCGGGACAACTGGCGGCGGCGATGAGTGCCGCCCGCGACAAGCTCTACGAGGTAAGCCGACGCCGTGTGATCATCGCCATGCAGACATTGCCGGAGGCGCGCTACGAGTCCTACCGCGGGGACCGCGCGCTCGCCCTCTTGATGCGCATCATCTGCGGCATTCTGCTTGCCGTGACTGCCTGCGGCATCGTGGGTCTCACGAGCTACTGGGTATCGCAACGGCGCCGGCAGATCGGCATCTGCCGCGCCCTTGGGGCGACGCGTGCGGCAGTCATGCATCAATTTCAGATCGAGAACCTGTTGATTGTCAGCGTCGGGGCAGCGATCGGCGTGGCGCTCGCCATGGAGGTGAATATCCGGCTGCTGCAGAGCGTTGCGCTCGCCAGGTTGCCGCTGATTTACCCCATTGTCAGCGTGGGGGTCATCCTGCTGCTCGGCCAGCTCTCGGTACTCTGGCCCGCCCTGCGTGCGGCCTCGGTACCTCCGGCGGAAGCCACGCGCACGGTGTGACGCCCGTACACGTTCAGCCACCCAGGGGATTGGACAAACGGAGAGCACCCACACTAACATTGCTAATATATAAGAAATTGGGCGACTCCACCCGCAATCAGTTGCGGGGCCCGGTGCAACTTTCCCGCGGCAGGAGTGTTCTGAAGAAGCGTAACGGTCACGCGGCGGCGGCGTCTGGGCCGATCACCGGGGGGTGTCCATGCTCACGATGAAGAACCTGTCCAAGGTGTATCGCACCGACGTGCTGGAAACCCACGCGCTGCGTGAGTTCACGGTCGAGGTGCGCGAGGGCGAATTCGTCGCAGTCACCGGGCCTTCCGGGTCGGGCAAGACGACCTTTCTGACCATCGCCGGCCTGCTCGAGGAATTCACCAGCGGGGAGTACTGGCTCGACGGGGTGGATACCCGGGGGCTGAATGACCGCCAGCGCTCGCGGCTGCGCAATGAAAAGATCGGTTTCGTCTTCCAGTCGTTCAACCTCATTCCCGATCTGAACGTCTATGACAATATCGACGTTCCGCTGCGCTACCGGGGATTGCGGGGCGCTGAGCGCCGGCGTCTGATCCAGGAGGTGCTGCAGCGTGTCGGCCTGTCCTCGCGTGTGCGCCACTATCCGTCCGAGATGTCGGGCGGCCAGCAGCAGCGCGCGGCGATTGCACGCGCGCTGGTCGGGCGGCCGCGACTGCTGCTGGCGGATGAGCCGACCGGCAATCTGGATACACAGATGGCGCGCGGGGTCATGGAGCTGCTCGAGGAGCTGCACCGGGGCGGGGCCACCATCGTGATGGTGACACATGACCCGGAGCTCGCGGCCCGCGCCCAGCGGCAGGTGCACATCATGGACGGGCGCATCGTCGAGCTGGAGGCCGAGCCCGTCCTGGTCGGGCAGGGATCCGTCGAGGGTCTGAGGCGCGCCTTCGGTCGCTCCGCCTGATCGGCAACCAGGGGGCCAGGTATGTTTGGATATTATTTCCGGCTCTCGCTGCGCAGCTTTCGGCGCAACATCATCCTGACCGGTCTCATGGTGCTGGCCATCGGCGTCGGTATCGGCGCTTCCATGACGACGCTGACGATCTACCGCGCCATGGCGGCCGATCCGATCCCGGGCAAGTCGGCCCGGCTGTTCACGCCGCAGATCGACAACTACGGTCCGGTGAACCTCGGCAGTGATACGAAGGCCTTCCAGACGGCTGATCGCCTGCCGGTCAGTCTGACCTATATCGATGCCGTGGCGTTCATGCGTGCCCACGCCGCCCCCCGTCAGGCCGCGATGTACGCCACCAATGTCGCGGTGACCCCCGCGGATACAAAGCAACTGCCGTTTCGCGCCCCGGCACGGGCGACCTATGCGGACTTTTTCGCCATGTTCGACGTGCCGTTCGAATACGGGGCACCCTGGAGCGCGCAGGATGATGCGGCGCGCGCACCGCTGGTCGTCATCACGCGGCAGCTCAATGACAGGCTGTTCGGCGGCGCGAACAGCGTCGGCCGCACGGTCACGATGAACGGGGATCCCTATCGGGTCGTGGGCGTGATGGATAGCTGGAATCCGGAGCCGCGCTTCTACGACCTGAACAACGCGTTCGACGCCGGCGGTGCCGATGAAGTCTATCTGCCCTTCACGCTCGCGATCGCGCGTCAGATCCAGAGCAACGGCCTCAGCTGCCTCAAGTCCGTCGGTAGTGGCTGGCAGGCGCTGCTTGCATCCGAGTGCATCTGGACCTCGGTGTGGGTCGAATTGCCGACGGCCGCGTCCGTGCGTGCGTACCGCAGCTTCCTGACCAACTATGGCAACGCGCAGCGCGACAGCGGTCGTTTTCACTGGCCCACGCACGTGGCACTGCGCAACGTACGCCAGTGGCTTGCCTACCGCCAGGTCGTCTCGCAGGACGTCAGCACGCTGGTGCTGGTCTCATTCGCCTTCCTGGCCGTGTGTCTGCTCAATGCGCTGGGTCTGATGCTGGCCAAATTCATGGCGCGCCTCGGCCAGGTGAGCGTGCGCCGCGCGCTCGGCGCCAATCAGCGGGCCATCCTCGCCCAGTGCGTCGTGGAGTCCGGCACCCTCGGGCTGACGGGGGCGGCCGTGGGTCTGGGCTTCACCCTGCTGGGGCTGGGCCTGGCCCGGGGATTATTCGGCGACTCCTCGGCGGTACTGACGAGCCTGAATGGCGGCGATGTTGCCATCGCTATCGCGGTGAGTGTCTGTACTACCATGCTGGCGGGCCTGTATCCCTCCTGGCGCGCCTCCCGCGTGCAGCCAGCCTGGCAATTGAAGACACAATAGGGGATTGCCGATGGAAATCCGTCCGATCCTGTCCGCACTCCGGCGCAACAAGGTTGGCGCGTGTCTGATTGCCCTGCAGATTGCCGTGACGCTCGGCATCCTCTGCAATGCGTTCTACATCGTGCAGCAGCGCCGCGCGCTGGTCGCGCGTCCGAGCGGTGTGGATGAAGCCGACGTCTTCACGGTGTCGAACCAGTGGGTGGGTAATCCGCCGAATATGGCCGCGCTGCAGAGGGCGGACATCGCGGCGCTGCGGGCCATCCCCGGTGTCCGCGACGTTTTTCCTGCCGCCAGCGTGCCGCTGAGCAATTCGGCGATGACGCTCGGTATCACGACCAATCCGGATAATCCGCGCAGCATGCACATCGCCGCCGCCTATCTGGGCGATGAACACACCCTGGACACGCTGGGCGCGCGACTGGTCGCGGGGCGCAACTTTGCGGCGAGCGAGGTGCATGAGCTTGACGGCATCTTCGGCAGCCGTCCACCCATCGCCGGGGTGCTGGTCACGCGCGATCTGGCGCACAAGCTCGCGCCCGATGGACAGATCCTTGGTCGGGTGGTGTTGCTGTTTCCGTTTCAGATACGCGCGCCGGTCATCGGCGTCATCGATCGGCTGCAGGTGCCCTTCGTCGATGGGCCTGACAACAAGATCGGCAACATTGTCGAGGACTCCATGGTCCTGCCGTATCGCTATGTCGGGGATGCCTACTGGTACGTAGTGCGGGTCCAGCCCGGTGCCCTGGATGCGGCCATGCGTGCCGCCCCCGGCGTGCTCGCCGGGGTCAGCCACGCGCGCATCATCGAAAAGGTGCGCGCCATGTCGGAGGCCAGACGTGAAATTTATCGCGCCGATCGCACCATGGTGCAGATGCTGACGGTCGTGTGCGCGGTGCTGCTGGCCGTCACCGCATTCGGCATCGTCGGGCTGACCAGCTACTGGGTGTCCCAGCGCCGTCGTCAGATCGGCATCCGTCGCACGCTCGGCGCCACGCGCGTGGCGATCCTGCAATACTTCCAGACCGAGAACCTGGTCATCAGCATCGCCGGTATCCTGGTGGGGCTGGCACTGGCGCTGGGGGGCAACCTGTGGATGGTCGATAGCTTCTCGACGGCGCGGTTGCCGCTGGCCTACCTGGTGGGCGGGGTCCTCACGATGCTTGCGCTCGGTCAGCTCGCCGTGCTCTGGCCGGCCCTGCGCGCGGCCTCCGTCCCGCCGGCCATTGCGACACGAACGACCTGACATGCGCACGGTGCTGGTGGTCGATGACAATCCCGCAGTCACCTCGGCGCTCGAGCTGCTGCTCGGGATGCACGACATCCGCACGCTATCGGCCAGCGGCCCGGCAGAGGGGTTGACCCTGCTGCGCCAGCGGGCGGTGGATCTCGTCATCGCCGACATGAATTTTCGCGCAGATACGACCTCGGGCGAGGAGGGCATCGAGCTGTTTCGGGCCATCCGGGCGCGGCAACCGGACCTGCCGGTGATCCTGTTGACCGGCTGGACCAATCTGTCCTCTGCCGTGCAGCTGATCAAGGCTGGAGCGGCCGACTATATCGCCAAACCCTGGGATAACGACAAGCTGCTGGCGACGGTGGAGAACCTGCTGGAGCTGGTCGAGAGCAACCGCGAGCGCGCACGGCTGCAGCAGGCGCGCCGCGCGCGACGCGAGGAAGTGAGCCGCCAGTACGACCTCGCCGGAGTGGTGTTCGAGTCCGAGGGCATGGCCTCGGCCGTCGAGCTCGCCTGCCGTGTCGCGCGCGCCCCCGTGCCGGTACTGATCACCGGTCCCAACGGCGCGGGCAAGGAGCGGATCGCGGCCATACTGCACGCGAATTCCCCTGCGCCGCAGGGCCCGTTCGTCATCGTCAACTGCGGTGCGCTGCCGCCCGATCTGCTCGAGGCGGAGCTGTTTGGAGCCGAGGCGGGCGCCTTCACCGGTGCACAGCGCGCCCGCACCGGGCGTTTCGAGGCGGCCGACGGGGGCACGCTGTTTCTCGACGAGATCGGCAATCTGCCCCTCTCAGGACAGGTGAAGCTGCTGCGGGTGCTGGAGAGCGGTCAGTACGAGCCGCTCGGCTCGAGCCGGACGCGCCAGGCACGCGTGCGCATCGTCAGCGCCACCAATGCGGATCTGCGCGTGATGATGCGCGAGGGTCGCTTCCGCGAGGATCTTTTCTATCGCCTGAATCTCATCGAGATCAGCGTCCCGCCACTGGCACGGCGTCCGGAGGACATTCTGCCGCTGGCCGAGCATTTTCTCGGCGGCGGTCCGCGGCTCTCCGAGGATGCGCGCGAGCTGCTGCTGCGCCACGACTGGCCCGGCAACGTCCGCGAGCTGCGCAATTCCATCGAGCGCGCGAAGCTGCTGGCCCGCGAGGGAACCATCGGTGCTGCCGACCTGAACCTGTCTCCCGCTGGCGCCGCGCTCGAGCGCGGCGCCGGCGCATCGGATGCGACTGCAGGCAGCGCAGGCGCCACGGCGGGCGAGGGCACCGAGGACAATCTCTCGAGAGAAGTGCTGGAAGCGCACCTGCAGCGCGCCGGTGGCAATATCAGTCGCGCAGCGCAGAGTCTCGGGCTGTCACGGCAGGCGCTCTATCGCCGGCTCGAGCGCTTCGGGCTGCGGCCCTGAGGCACGTGCTGGCCGCACTGGCTCAGCGGCAGTGCCGGTCCCCGGGGCCGCAGACGACCCATGCATGTTCGTGGTAATAGCGCCCATGGGCGCGATCGTAATAGCCCTCTCGCGGCTCGGCGACCACGCAGCCGGCGAGTACGCTGGTGAGCGCATAGAGGCTCAGCAGTAGCGCTGCCTTGAAGATGCCTGATTGCTTCATGACGGGACCTCCGGCCGAACTGCTCGGCGATGTTTATTATGCTCCGCTCAGGGCGCAGGATCGGATCGCTACGGTACCGCCGGGATCGGTGCTGGCCGCGGCCGAGGGGGGACAAGTCGCCCGCCCCCCGTAGGCCGATTCCGTGGGGCTGTCGGAGGGCGGCTGGGGTGGGTTTTCCATGCGGCTGCGAGTGACACTCGAGGCGCGACTGGCCGCGCTGCTGCTTGCCCTCATGCTGGCGGCGGCCGGCGTGGCCGCTATGCTCGAGCATTACCTCGCAAGCGGATCTCTGGGGGCCCTGGCCTGGACCGCGGTCGCGCTGGGGGCGCTCGCCGTGGCAGTCTGGGGGGCGCACCGCGCGCTGCGGCCGGTACGGCGCCTGCTGCGCGCGCTGACCGGGGCGGTCGCCAGCTATCGGGACGGTGATTTCGGTTTCTCGCTGCGCGTGGACAGCCACGATGAGCTTGGCGAGTTGCGCGTGGCACTCAATGAGCTCGGCAACGCGCTGCGCGAGCAGCGCGCCCACCTCACACAGCGCGAGCTGCTGCTAGATACCGTCACACAGAACTCGCCCGTGGCGCTGCTGCTGGTGGACGCTTACCGCCATGTCGTCTACGCCAATCTGGCTGCGCGTCATCTGCTCGGCGAAGGCCGCAACCTCAACGGTCAGGACTTCGGCGCCCTGCTGGCG
>DATJUN010000078.1:0-49358 GCA_035502275.1 Steroidobacteraceae bacterium | reverse complement strand
GTGTAGATGACGTCTCTACGACGCTCTACATGTGGCTCGGCACGCGCAAGCGCGCAACCCACGGTACTGCTGGAGGCAGACCTCTTTACCTTCCTATCCTTACCGCCTCGCTCGACCATGCCGGGCCATGATGTCTAGAATGGCGCTCTGACGCTCTCGCCAACCCTGCATCCACCTGAGACCCCAGGACCACGCTGGAGGAAGTTGCTGATGAATCTGTTCAAGCTCACCCTCTCGCTGGCTCTGCTGACTGCATGTGCCACGACGACCGCGCTCGCCGCCTCGAGCACCTATCGCTTCGACCCCGGTCACAGCTTCGTACGCTTCGGCTACGGCCACTTCGGCTTCTCACATCAGCAATCACAGTTCGACAAGGTCTCCGGCTCGCTGACTTTCGATCCGGCTGCCAGGAGCGGCTCGGCCGATGTGGTCATCGACATCAGCTCGGTGGACACGGGTTCATCGGCGCTCAACGAGCGACTGCAGGGTGCGGATTTCTTCGATGCGGCGAAGTTTCCGACGGCAACCTTCCGCTCCACATCGATCCGCTTCGAAGGCGACGAGCCCGTGGCGATCGAGGGTAATCTCACCATCAAGGGCATCACCCACCCGGTCACCCTGACGATCACGCATTTCAAACATGGCACGAACATGATGAAGCGCGACGCAATCGGCGCCGATGCCACCACCACGGTCAAGCGCAGTGACTTCGACCTGGCCGAGTACGTGCCGATGGTCGATGACAGCGTGGTACTGAACGTCGACTTCGAAGCCGCGGCTGCCCCCGCGGGCTGAGGCAAACAGACCTCTTCGCGCTCTAGGCGAGGCCTGGCGGGGTGGTCGCCTAGCCGGCGCGGTGCGGCAGGTAAAGCCTGACGGTCGAGCCCTCTTCTCCCCGCTCGACCTGCAGCAGTCCGTGCGCGTGCTCGAGCAGGCCACGCACCAGATCCAGATTCGACTCGTCCGCGTGTGCGGCCGGTCCGCCGTCAGGCGCCGCGCCGGGCGAATCGCCGACGCTGATGACCACGCAGTGGCGCGCCGCGGGCCGCCCCGGCTCCAGCGCCGCGGGCTGCAGCACCTCGGCGGTGCGAAAGCTCAGACGCCCCCCCTGCGGCATGGCGTCGCGTGCATTCGCTGCCACGTGCAGCAGCGCAGCCTCGAGCTCGCTGCGGTCCACCAGGACCCAGGAGAGCGCTTCATCCAGCTGCTCTTCGATGATGATGTTCTCGCTGAGCGTCTGCCGCAGCAGCGCCACGACCGTGGCGACCACCTCGTTCACATCGGTGGCGACCGGATTGAGGGGCTGGCGGCGAGCCAGTGCCAGCAGGTGCTGAGACAGTCCTGCGGCGCGATCGGCGTTGCGCTTGATCATGTGCAGAAAGCCGGCGGCCTGCTCGTCCGGGCACCAGCGTCGCTGCAGCAGCGCGACCGAGGTCTTGATGACATGCACTACATTATTGAAGTCATGTGCGATGCCTTCGCTCAGCCGGCCCAGCGCGGCGAGCTTCTGTGCACCGGCGAGCGTGGTGCGCACCTCCGCGAGCGCCTGCTCGTGTGCGAGCCGGTCGCTCAGATCGCATTGCACGATGCTGAATCCCGCCAGTCGTCCCGAGGGCTCGCGCAGCGCAGTGAGCCGCGTCTCGACCATGATGCGCCGGCCATCCCGATGTATGCGCCAGGTCCGCGCCACCGATGGGCCGTCGCGCGCCGCGGCCTCCAGCTCGTTCTCGGGCACCCGCCCTTGCCGCTCCTCGGGAGTGAACAGCAGCGCATAGTGCTGCCCATGCAGCTCAGCTGCGCTGAAGCTATGCAGCCGGCGCGCCGCGGCGTTGGTATGCGTCACGCATCCCGCCGCATCCAGCAGCAGCAGGCCCTGATCGGGCACCGCCTCGATGAGATCGGCCAGACGCGCACCCCGAAGACGCGCCGCGCGCAGCCGGCGCGCGAGCCACAGGGCAAGCAGTACGGCTGCGGCCAGCAGCGCCGCCAGTCCCATCAGCAGACCCAGCGTCCCCCAGGGGGACGAGACCGCGGCCGAGGATGCCATGAGCCCTTATTCAGTCCCGGGGGCGCAGCGCTCTGATCACCGCGTCCTAGCCAAGCTGCTCGCCGACCTGATGTCCCATCCCCGGCTGTCCCGCGTCGTGCAGCTCGACCCGGACAGGGCCGCAGCGCGCGATCGCCCGGCCGGGCGGCGGCGCCGTGCGCAGCTGTACCTGGCGTGCCCAGTTCAGCGCCATGGCATCGAAGCGCCGGTCGCCCGAGGACTCGAGAATGTCGCTGCTGGCAATGCTGTGATCAGGGTGCAGACACACGCGCACGACGACCTGCTCGCCACGCGCGAAGTTGCCATGCACGAAGAGGGAGACTGGCGCGTCGGCGAACGGCGAGAGGGGTGGTGGAGGCGGAGGGGGAGGCGCCGCGGGTAGCGCCGGCAATGGCGGGCGCGCCAGCGGTGATGCCAGCGCCGGCGCCTGGGCATCGGCGCGCAGGACCGGAGCGCTGCCCATCCGGCTCCCGAGCGGCTGCCGGGGGGGCTGCATGACAGCCGCGCTGCGAGCAGCCGGCGTTCGCGGCAGGGCACTGCAGGCGCACAGAACGCTGAGCAGCAGGCAGAGCGGCGCAAACACCCATGACTTGTCACCCCTACCCATGCTGCCGATCATACGCTGGCGTAGTCGCGCCGGCGCCGCATGCCCACCGAAGGCTTTCCCATCTTATGTCTGACAACCCCATCGCCGACAGCGCTGTGTCGAAGCGCCTTCCCGTCATCGTCATGGGTGTCTCCGGCTCGGGCAAGAGCACGCTCGGGGAGGCCCTGGCGCGGGCCCTGGAGCTGCCCTTCATCGAAGGTGACTCGCTGCATGATGCGCACAACATCGCAAAGATGCGCTCCGGGCACCCACTGAACGATGCGGATCGCGCCGGTTGGCTCGACACCATTGCGAGCGAGCTGCAGGACGAGCAGCGCTTCCCGCTCGGACTGGTACTGACCTGCTCGGCACTGCGGCGCACCTATCGCGATCGCCTGCGCGGCGCGACCCGTGGTCTGCGCTTTCTGTTTCTTCGCATCGATGTGTCGGCCGCACACGAGCGCCTGCAACACCGCCCGCATCACTTCATGCCCGCGAGCCTGGTTCCGAGCCAGTTCGCCACGCTCGAACCGCCCGCTCCAGAGGAAACCGATATCGTGACCCTGGATGCCAGCGCCGCGCCCGCTACCGTGCTGGCAAGGGCGCTCCAGGCGCTGCGGCCCGAGGCGCCCACGCCCTCGCCCGATCCATCGTCCGCGCGCCGGGGGTGAACCCACCATCGCCCCAGCGGCGCCGCCCGCCCCCCGCCAGCATTTGCTGCCCCGCGGCCGCGGGAGTAGTGTGGCTGCGGCAGCCACGCTGACCGAGCCCCTATGACGATTCGCACCCTCCCCTGGCGGCGACGCGTCCCGACGCTATTGATAGCCACGCTGCTGCAGGCGCTGTTCGTTGTCGCGTTCCTGCGCGGCCTGAGCCTGGCAGGGCATGCCCTGCCCGCAAGGCCCCTGCTGGTCAGTATCATCACAGCACCGCCGGTTCGTGCGCCGCTACCTCCAAAATTGCCGGTGCCGAATCTTGCGCAGGCGCCGGCGATTCCACCCCTCATTGCTCCGGTAGTGGTACTGCCCAGCGTGCTGGCTACGAATGCCACCTCAGTGCAATCAGCACCGACATTCGTTTCCGGACCGCTCGATGCGGATGAGTACTATCCCATGGAGGCGCGCGCAACCTTCTCCCAGGGGCACGTATGGACCCGGGTGTGCGTCTATTCGACCGGCGACGTCGCCAGCGTCGCGCTATTGCAGCCCTCCGGTGATGCCCAGCTCGACCAGGCCGCACTGACGGTCGCGAAGCTCACGCGCTGGAAACCAGCCATGGCAAACGGCAAGCCCGTGGCCCGATGCACCCGCTTTCGGGTGGATTTCTCCCTGCGGCGCTCGGCGCCGCTGCTGCTTAACTGAAGCTCCTGTCGGGTCGGCTGCGCTTGCCCGCCCTGCCGTCCTGGAGTACTGTCTACGACAGTTGTAGTAATTTGGTCGGATCGCGGGGTGTGAGCCGTCGAACCTGTGAGGTGAAGACGTGCCAGCGGCGATGGCAGAGATGATGATCCGCAGCGTTCCCTGGCGGCGGCGCGTGCCGACGCTGGTACTCGCGGCACTGCTGCATGCGCTGATCATCGTGGTGTTCCTGCGTGGCCTGACCCTGGCTGGCCATGCGCTGCGCGAGGTCCCCATGCTGGCCAGTATCGTGACGCCGCCGTCCGCTGCTGCGCCGCTGCCGCCCAAATTGCCCACGGTAAGGCTGCAACCGTCACCACCGATCCCGCCGCTCGTTGCGCCGGTAATGCTGTTACCCCAGGTGATAACGACGCCGGCCCCGACTGTGGCGGCCAGCCCCAAAATCCGCGTGCGCAAGCCCGCCCCTGCCTCGACCGTTGGCGCCTCCGGCGATCCGGCACCGACGGTCATTTCCGGTCCGCTCGATGCGAATGAAGAGTATCCCATGGCCGCTCGCCTGGCCTTCACCCAAGGCTCCGTGTGGACTCGCGTGTGCGTCTATTCGACCGGCCAGGTCGCCAGCGTCGCGGTGCTAAAGAGCTCCGGAGATCCGCAGCTCGATCAGGCAGCGCTCACCATTGCGCGGCAGACGCACTGGAGAGCCGCGACGGCTCACGGCGAGCCGGTTGCCCGCTGCACCCCTTTCCGCGTGAATTTTTCCCTGACCAACGGGCCGCTGATCATCGGCGGCATTGGCGGTATCAAGTGATGCAAGTGCCATCGATTGCGACTGGAGCGGCCCATGAACGACACGACCATCGCCGTTGACGCGGCTGCGGGCTCATTCCCCTGGCGGCCTCTGGCGGCCTGCTGCAGCTGGCTGATCGCAGCGGCCGCACTGCTGACGGGCCCGACGGTGGTAATGGCCGCCAATGCCGACGCAGGCGCAGGCGCAGGCGGCACGCTGGGCCTGAAGCCAGGCTTATGGGAAGTACAGCTCACCTATCAGAGCCTGAACGGTCGGCAGGTGCTGAATGATCAGGATCTGTTTGCGCGCCTGCTCGCCTCCGTGGATCCCACGACCCTTGCCATCGATCGCGTCGATACGGCGCTCGCGCAATCGACCTGCGCGAACGGTGGCGCAGGTGACAATACCGGTCCGCTGACCGTGAGCGAGAAGGCGGATATCGCTCATACCAACCAGATGCCCTATTGCACGTTGCCCAACGCCATGCGCATGCAATCGGAAGCGGCCCTCAACGAATCCGGTGCCAATGAAGGAGCCAGCTCGAGCTACCGCGTCTGCCTGACCCCTGCTCTGGCACAGCTCGACGCACCGGTGCTGGATTCTCAGTCGAGCTGCCATCCCAACCAGATCCAGCACGCTGGCAAGCGCACGACCTTTACCTTCAGCTGCGGCACGAGCGGCACCATCCTCAGCGGCAAGGGGGAGTCCCACCGGACATTCCTCGGCCACATCCTGACGCTGACCGACTTCACCGCCACCACCAGCCATAACACCCACTATGCGGTGCATGACCGTACCGAGATGAAGTACCTCGGCGCGAACTGTGGCGCCGTCAAGCCTCCGACACCCTAGCCCCCATCCACTGTCGCGCTGGCTGCGCAAAGCGCCGCTGTTCAGCGGCGGTACAGGCGCAAGCGCTCGAAATGACGGGCGCAGGCGCGCCATTTTCGCATCGCGGTCAATAGCACGAGCACGCAGAACTGCGACCGACCTCAAGCAGCGACGGGTTGACAGTGTTGGCCGGGGAACCTTGAATGGGCGCCCTTAACTAAACACAGCAGCGCCGCTGAGGCGCAAAGGGAGGTCAGAACATTGCGACCCCGAGTCCTGCTTGGCTGCCTGTGCACCGGCTTCCTGACCCTGCTCATGGCCGTGACGGCCCTGGCCGATCCGGCACCCTTTGATCTGACCGGGCCGGACGTTCTCGTCAGAATTACCCACCAGGGCAAGACGTTGCCCGTGGCCGAGGTGCCGAACCTCTCGGTCGGCGACAAGGTCTGGATCAAGGCGGCATTGCCGCCCACGCAGTCGGCCCGCTACCTGCTGGTCGTCGCGTTTCTGCGCGGCTCCACCAATCCGCCACCGCCCCAGTGGTTCTACCCCTGTGACACCTGGAAGCGTGGCTGTCAGCAGGGCATGACGGTGACCGTACCGGCCGGTGCCCAGCAGGTGCTGGTGTTCCTGGCGCCCAAGACTTCCGGCGACTTCAAGACCCTGGTGGGGGCCGTGCGCGGCCGCCCCGGTGCCTTCGTGCGCGCCTCCCAGGATCTGAATCAGGCCACTCTGGATCGCTCGCGGCTGCAGGCATACCTGACGGCACTGCATCAGCTCGATGTCTCCGATCAGCCCGATGCCCTGAAGCAGGCGGCGCCGCTGCTGGCGCGCAGCCTCTCGATCAAGCTCGACGACAAGTGCCTGAGCAAGATTCCCGAGCTGCAGCTGCCCTGCCTGATGGCGAATCAGGACAATCTCATTCTCAATGACGGACACAGCACCTCCATCGTCGAGGCGCTGACCTCCGGGCCCACCAGCGACCTGGCCATGGAGGCGAGCTACACCCCGCAGCTCAGCTACGGCTACTACAGCCCGTACATCGCATCGGTCATGGACATCGTGCGCATCCTCGGTTCGTTTGGCACCGCGCAATACCAATACATCCCGGCGCTTGCCACCCAATTCGGCGATCAGCTATCCCTGGCGCTCAATACCCCACCCTCCTTCCACAACCCGCGCTCGGTGCTGGTGGCCTCGCTGCCGGCCGTGGAGCCGGCGCAATTGCCGCCGCTGCATGCGGTGGACCCCAAGCAGATGTTCTGTGCGCGCAGGAACTCGCTGGTGCTGCCCGTCGAAGGTGCCCCGCTGGTGTTCTCCACGGGCTACGCACGCGATATCACGCTGCGGCTGACCGGCAAGGACGGCAAGCTCATCGACCTGCCCGCGCGGCCTGACGCGGAACAGGGCGGACTGGTCGTGGATACGGCCAAGCTCTCAGCCACCGATCTGGGGGACAGCATTCACGGCGCACTGCACGGCCACTGGGGATTCGATGACTACGAAGGCCCGAGCTTCGAGCTCGTCAACGCGCAGGCACGCGCGCTGTCGCTGGTCGGCAGCGAGGATGGCTCGCTGATCGTCGGTCGTGAGTCGACCGTGCACCTGCAGGCCGTCAGCGTCGGCTGCATCGAGGATGTGATGCTCAAGGACCCGAGCGGCCATGAGCTCAAGGCTGAATGGAAAACCGTCAAGCTCAACGAGGTCGAGGTGCGCCTGCCCCTGCAGGAGGCCAAGCCCGGCTCCCTCACGCTGGTGGTCACTCAGTACGGCGCAAAGCCCCAGCCCCTGCAATTGCATGCTTTTTCCGAGGCCGGGCGGCTCGACAGCTTCACGATCCGCGCGGGCGATACCCAGGGCATTCTCAAGGGCAGCCGCCTGGACCAGGTCGCGAGCCTCTCGCTGCAGGGCGCGCAATACCTTCCCGGCAAGCTCTCCTCGGCGCAGGGCGCCGATGAATTACAGATGCTTGCCCAGGGCACCGCCACCAGCGCCACCACCGCCACCAGCGGCACCAGCACCGCCGGCCCCGCCAGCCCGGGTTCTGCCAGCGCCCTCAAGGAGGGCGAGAGCGTGACGGCGCACGTCAGGTTGAAGGATGGGCGCGTGTTCGACCTGGATACTCTGGTCGTAGCCCCGCGCCCGAGCGTGGCGCTCATCGGCAAGAACGTGCAGCTGGTCAGCACCAGCGCATCCAACAATATCGTGCTGTCTGCCGCTGACGAGCTGCCGCAGGATGCAACGCTGACCTTCTCGGTGCGCGCACAGACTCCGGCACAGTTCGGGCGCGATGATCAGCTCGAGGTCGCGACCACCGACGGCAGCTATTCCACCACGCTCAGCCTCGCCAATGGCGGACTCACCCTCGAGGACGCGCATGTGGCCGTGGCCACGCTCGATCCTGCCCGCGCCTTTGGCAGCTCGGCTTTCGGGCCCCTGCAGTTCCGTATCGTCGATGGCGGGGTGACAGGTGAATGGCAGCCGCTCGCGACGCTGGTGCGGCTGCCGACCCTGCGCGATCTGAGGTGTCCGGCCAGCGCCGATCTGGCCTGCAAGCTCTCCGGCGCGAACCTGTTTCTGATCGACTCGGTATCGGCCAATGCGCACTTTGACCACGCCACGCAGGTACCGGATGGCTTTCCAGGCAACTCACTGCCGGTACCCCACCCGAGCGACGGGGCGCTGTACGTAAAGCTGCGCGACGATGCGGCCGTGATCAACTCGGCAACGCTGGTGGCCATCGCCCTGCCACCCTCTCCCGCTGAGCTGGCGCGCCAGGCTGCGTCCCGCGCTGCCAAGGTGCAGACAGAGGCCGCAGTACAGCCCAGGACGGAAGACCCCGGTACAGCAACAGCAGCCGCAGGCCCCCAGCCCGCGCCCCAGGCCGCGTCCGAGGCCGCGATCGACGTCCCCGCAGTGCTGCCATCCTTGCCGTCTTTGCCGTCTTCGCCATCGCAGCCTTCGGACCTTCATTCAGCGCCGGTGGCGGCTCCGGCGGCACCCGGCACCTCCACGGGCGCATCTGGCGTCACATCCGACATCACCCCACCGCGAAGCCCCTCGACTGCTATTGCCGCTGGCATTTCCGGCACTGCAGCGGTCGCGTCCGCCCCAGCGCGGGAGTAAGCTGCGCGGGCGCTGCGTTGGAGCCAGGCGCACAGACCGGCCGAAACAACCGGCTCTATTCTAAAGAGGGTGAACACATGACGAGCGAGGACAAAAACCAGGATCGAGGGGACGCTGTGCTGGATGATCCGTCACGGCGTGAATTCGTGGCGGTCTCTGCCGCGGTGGGGCTCGCTGCCAGCGCCGCGCGCGTACGCGCCGCGGAGTCCCACGGGCACAACGTGGTCACGAAGAGCGTGCAGATCCAGACTGGAGATGGCACCTGCGATGCGTCGTTCAGTCACCCCGCCACCGGCAAGCATCCGGGCGTCATTATCTGGACCGACATCTTCGGTCTGCGCCCGACCTTCGTCGCCTTCGGTCGCCGCCTGGCCGCCGCTGGCTACTCCGTGCTGGTACCCAATCCGTTCTACCGCACGGCGCCGGGAGCACCCTACAGCGAAGAGGAGATCGCGAAGTTCAACTTCCGCGACCCGAGCGTTCAGGCCAAGATGAAAAAGGATACCGGCCCGATGAATATGCCTGGCGCGATCGAGACCGACGCCAAGGCTCACGTGGGCTTTCTCGACATGCAGCCACAAGTTGATACGGACAAGAAAATCGGTACGCAGGGCTACTGCATGGGCGGGCCGCTGGTTTTCAAAACCGTCGCCTCGCAGGCCGATCGCGTGGGTGCCGGGGCAACCTTCCACGGCGGCGGTCTGGTAACCAATGACCCCGACAGCCCGCATCTGCTGATCCCGAAGTTCCAGGCACAGATGTACGTCGCCATCGCCACCAGCGACGACGTGCGCCAGCCCGATGCGAAGGACAAGCTCAAGGCAGCATTCGCGGCGTCCTCGGTGCCGAAAGTGAAGGACTCCACCGTGGTGGTCTATCAGGGCATGCAGCACGGCTGGACCGTGCCGGATATGCCCCATCAGCCCAATGGCATGCCCATCTACAACAAGGCCGAAGCCGAAATCGCCTGGAGCCATCTGCTGAAGCTCTATAGCGCCAACCTCGCCTGAGGCGCAGGCGCAATCGGAAGACCGGGAGGCGGCGCCTGGCGCCGCCTCTTTTTTTGATCGATCATCTATCCGCCCGTATGTAGAGCCCCGCTGGCCTGGACATCCCGGCTCTCTTGCCGCCCCAGTCGAATTGCAGTAGGTTCTACGACACATGTAGTAAAGGGGGAGCTGGCACCTCAGTGGCCAGACTCAGCAAGCTCGAACTCAAGATCATGGAGGCGCTGTGGACGCGCGGCGCGCTGTCCATCCGCGAGATCATGAGCTCCTTCCCGCCGACGGTCCGCTACACCACCGTGCAGACGATGGTGTACCGGCTCGAGGCGAAGCAGGCCGTCCGTCGCGCCCACAAGGTGGGTAACGCACATATCTTCGAGGCCAGTGTGTCGCGCGTCGTGGCGCAGCGACGGCTCATAGACGAATTCCTGGCGTTGTTCGGTGGCCGCATGCAGCCGCTCATGGCCCACCTCATCGAGACCGGCAAGCTCACCGAGGATGACATTCGCGAGGCAGAGAATATCCTGCGCACCCGCGCCACGCTGAAGAAGGGCAAGCGCGCGTGACCGCAGCCCTGCTCAATCACCTCTGGCAATCCACCGTGTGCGTCGGGGCGGTGTGGCTCCTGACGTTGGCGCTGCGGGCCAACGCTGCGCGCGTGCGTTATTGGTTATGGTTCAGCGCATCGCTGAAGTTTCTCATCCCCTTCGAGCTGCTCATCCGCCTCGGGCCTCACCTGATCCCGGCTCCACATGCGGCAACCGCGATAGCGCCGGCCTCGACGACGCTTGCCGCGGCCGGAGCAGCCGTTCTGCTCGCCGGCCAGATCGCCGCCCCGTTCCAGTTTGCCGAGCCGATGCTCGTTGTTCCCCCGCATCACCTTGCCCTCACGAATATCCTGCTGTGCATATGGATGAGTGGCTTCGCACTGGTGGTGTTCGTCTGGAGCTCGCGCTGGCTGCACCTGCGCGCCTTATTGCGATCCGCGCAGCCGGCTGGACTCGCAGCACCCGTGCCGGTACTGGTGTGCCGCTCGGATTTCGAGCCCGGCCTGGTCGGCATATGGAATCCGGTATTGCTGCTTCCCCAGAGCATCACCGAGCGGCTCACGCGCTCCGAGATCGACGCGGTGATCGCCCATGAGGTCTGTCACCTGCGGCGACGTGACAATCTGCTGGCGGCGCTGCACATGTTGGTGGCGGCCGCGGTCTGGTTTCATCCTCTCATCTGGTGGGTCGGAACGCGGCTGGTAGAGGAGCGCGAGCGCGCCTGCGATGAGGGCGTTCTGGCCGCCGGTGTCGACAGTCATGCCTATGCCGAATGTCTGCTCAAGGTCTGCCGCCTTTGTCTGCAGTCACCCCTGGCCTGCGCGGCAGGGGTATCCGGCTCCGATCTCATGCAACGAGTGCGGACCCTCACCAATGGCAATGCGGTGCTACCGCTGACCCACGCGAAGCGGCTCGGATTGATTGCCGCCGGCTTCAGTGGGCTCGTGGCACCGCTGGCCTTCGGCACACTGCCCGCTGCCATCGGCGGCGCAGTGAGTGCAGCACCGGAAGCGCGAAGTGCGCAGGCACCGCCCCCAGATCGCTACGTCGGTTACTACCGGCTTTCTGGTGACAAGATCGAACATATCTTCCGAAGCGGCGATCACTATCAGGCGCAACTGACAGGGGAGATTGCGCTCGAGCTGGATCCCATAACGGCCATGACCTTCTCGCTGAAGAACATGCCCATCCCGATGCAAATTGTTTTCACCCAGGATTCGAGCGGTTATGTCTCGGGCCTGACTGTGCATGGCCCTGGTGTGGCGGGCTTCGCACCACGCATCTCTGCTTCTGCTGCGCAATTGGCTGAGGCCGCGGTGCACGCACACATTCTGGCCGGTCGGCCCGCACCCGGCAGTCAGGCGTTCATCCGGCACTTTATCGATCTGCTGGAGCGCGGCGATACGATGGACTACAGTGAAATGACCCCCTACCTGGGCGGCATGATTCGCAGTCAGCTCGGGCTGCTGCAGCAGATCGTTCGTAAGGAGGGAGCTTTTGAGTCCCTGCGATTCATCGCGGTCACACAGAACGGCCTTGATGCGTATGAAGCAACTTTCGAGCATGGACGGCTCGACCTGCGCTGTGCGTCGTCCTCGTCGGATGGAAAGGAATACGCTCTGGGACTCAACTACGCACCCTGAATCGTTTCAGTGATGCAGGCACTGCTCAATCACCTCTGGCAATCCACCCTGTGCGTCGGGGCGGTGTGGCTCCTGACGTTGGCGCTGCGGGCCAACGCTGCGCGCGTGCGTTATTGGTTATGGTTCAGCGCATCGCTGAAGCTTCTTGTACCCTTTGCGCTGTTGGTGACGCTGGGCGCTCGGCTCTCCGTGGATGCGGCGCCCGCGTCGGCGCGCGCACCGCTCGCGGCCCCATTCATCTCGGCAGCCCCGGCTTTGTTCACGGCCGGGAAGGTGGCCACTCCCTTTGGCAACGGACAGATACTCGCCACCCCGCACGCCGCAGCGCAGTTGAACGTCACTTTGTTGCTCGGCGTCTGGCTCGCCGGCATTGCGGTGCTGGCGTGGATGTGGATCGCCCGCTGGCTGCGGCTGCGCTCGCTGATTCGCTGCGCTGAGCGGCTACCGGCACGCGCGCCGATACCCGTGCTGGTCTGCCGCTCGCGACTGGAGCCCTGCCTCATCGGCATACGGCGCCCGGTGCTGCTGCTGCCAGATGGACTGCCCGCCCGGCTCACGGCGGCCGAATTGGATGCCATCCTCGCGCACGAGCTATGCCACCTGCGTCGGCAGGACAACCTGCTCGCCTTGATTCAAATGATCGTGGCGGCGCTGTTCTGGTTTTATCCGCTGATCTGGTGGATCGGTGCCCGTCTGCTCCAAGAGCGTGAAAGGGCCTGCGATGAGGCGGTGCTCGCTTCGGGCACAGATGGACCGACGTACGCGCAGAGCCTGCTGAAAGTCTGCCGATACTGTCTGCGGCTGCCCTTGGCGTGCGCGTCGGGAGTCTCCGGATCCCAGCTGGCGCAGCGAACTCATGCGCTGGTGGATGGGACAACGGCCATACCGCTATCGAATGCCAGACGCCTGGCGCTGACGGGCCTCACAGCGCTCGCGATTTTCGTGCCGATCGCCTTCGGCATGCTGCCGTCCCCGGCGGTCCAGGCAATGCCGGGCACCTCAGACATTCCGACACCGGCGCAGATTGCGCAGCATCGCTACGAGGAGGCGCAGCCCCGGACTGCGATCGTGGCGGAGCGCTCGAAGTTCGATCGGTTCATAGGCGACTATCGGCTGCCGCAGGGGAGCATCGAGCACATCTTTCGCACGGGCAGTCAGTACGAAGCGCAAGTGACCGGCAGGGCGGCAATCGAAGTCTATCCCGATAGCGATTCAGAATTTTTCTCGGTGGCAGAACCGATGCAGATCAGTTTCAGTTACGCCCGGGACGGCAACGTCAATGGGCTCACGGTTCACCAATCCGGCCTGGAGTATTACGCGACCCGCGTGTCCTCCGCGGCAGCCAGGTCCACCGAAGCTTCGATACGACAGCACATCGCATCCAATCAGCCATCATCCGGCACTGAAGCGTTCGTGCGGCACATGATTGACGTGCTGGAGAACGGGGCTCCCGTCGATTACAGCCGCTTGTCTGCAAATCTGGCCGCGATGGTGCAGATTCAACTGCAGCTGTCACGGCATATCATTGGCACCGAGGGGACGCTGCAGTCGCTGCGCTTCAAGGGCATCACGCCTGACGGCATGGATGTCTACGACGCCACATTTCAGCACGGGCATCTCGAATGGCGCTGCGCCCCTGTGCAGCCTGACGGCAAGGTGTATGAGCTGGCCATGCTGAGCAGCGTGCAGTAAACCAGAAGCATCACCTACTACTCCAATAGCGGACAATCACATGCCTTCCACCGCAGCTATCAGCATCTTCGGCATGGTCGGCAGCATGGATGCCGTGGTGAAGGGCATCCTTGCGCTGCTGATCGTGGCATCGCTGGTGACCTGGACCGTCTGTCTGGCCAAATGCATCGAGCTCAGCGGCGCGCGCCGGCGACTGCGCAGCGACCTCGAGCATCTCGGCAAGGCGAGCTCGCTCGACGGTCTCGGAGAGCTGGCGAGCGACGCGGGAAATCTCGTGACCGTGGGCATCCGTGACGAGATCGCGCGTGCCGGGGATCTGCGCCTGCGCCCGTGCGCCGAGGGCCTCAAAGAGCGCGTCACCGTGCTGTTGCCGGGCGTCGAGGCACAGCTGGCGCGCCGCGCGAGTCGCGGGATCGGTGTCGTCGCTTCGGTGGGGTCGACTGCCCCGTTTGTCGGACTCTTCGGCACGGTCTGGGGCATCATGAACAGCTTCGTGAGCATTGCGCACACCCAGGCCACCAGTCTGGCCGTGGTGGCTCCCGGGATCGCCGAGGCTCTGCTGACGACCGCGGCGGGCCTGGCCGCCGCCGTCCCAGCCGTGCTTATCTACAATGGATTCGTGCGCTTCCTCGCCGGCTATCGGGCGCTGCTCGCCGACGTTTCCAACGCGGCTGCCTGCCTGCTGAGCCTCGATCTGCAGCGCATTCAAATGGACGCTGCGGCCGCCGATCCCGAGCTGCCCAAGAAGGTCGCGCTTGGCCTTTAAATTTCAGCGCGCGGCCGATGAGCTCGTGACCAGTCACGAGATCAACGTCACACCCTTCATCGATGTGATGCTGGTGCTGCTGGTGATCTTCATGGTCACGGCCCCACTGGCCATGGTGCACGTCCCGCTCGAGCTGCCGAGCTCCAGTGCCTCGCCCTCACCGCCGCCGAGCGAGCCGGTGATTCTGAGCTTGCAGAAAGACCTGCAGATCTCCATCGGCGACGTGCCGGTGACACGCCCGGACGTGCCCGCGGTTCTCGCGCGCGATACGCACGGGGATCGCAACACGCGCATCTACGTACGCGCCGATCGCAGCATCAGCTACGGCGACCTCATGGACGTGATGGATCTGCTGCGCAATGCCGGCTATCAGCGTGTCGCGCTCATGAGCCGCTCGGCGGCAGCGGCGCCGGCATTGGCGCCGAAGGCTGCACCGGCCCCCGTGCCCACGCCCACGCCCAGCCCGCGCCGATGATCCCCATCGGCGGCAGCGAAGAGGGCGACGGGGCATTGACCTGGATCGCCGCTGCCATGCTGTCGGCGCTCGTGCATGCGCTGGTCGGTCTGCTCATCCTCACCGGCGCCCCGCCGCGAACGGTAACGGCGGCCCCGGTCGCCGCCACCGAGGTGGAGCTCACTGATTGGCTCGGCGGGCCAACCACTGCGGCGGTCTCTGCTGTGTCCGCCGCCGTGGCGCGCGCCGCACCCGCCCGGGGCCTTTCCCACCTGGCCATGCATCCGCTGCGGATGTTTCGCAGCGCCAGGCCTGCGCCATCCCGGTCGCTGGTTCCTGCGGTGGCGCTGCCGGTCCCACAGGCTCTCGCCAGCAGTCCCGTGGCGAGCACGGCACGGAGCGCGCCGGCAGCGCCATCGCAATTGCCTCCACTGCCTGGCCGTCCGATCAGCGTCGATACCCCGGCCGCCAGAAATGCACTGCAGCTCTGGGAGGCCGCGATGTCGCAGAAGCTGGAGCACTTCAAGCGCTATCCGGAGGACTCGCGCCAGCGCCACGAAGAAGACACCGTGTCGCTGCGAATCACGGTCAGTCGCAGCGGAGAAGTGCTGCGCGTATCGGTGCTCCACAGCCGCGGCTTCAGCCTCCTCGATCAGGAGGCACTGCGCATGGTGCAGCTGGCCGCCCCGCTTCCGCCGTTGCCCGAGGAGCTCAGCGGCGATCGGATCAATGTGATCGTGCCGGTGGAATTCTTCCTCGTGCAGGGTCTGCCGCTGTCGGCCGATCCGCCGAGATAGCTTGCTCGCCGGCCGAGCGGCCAGCCGCCGCCGGTACACGGCGCACCAGGCGCTGCACGACGACGTAGAACACCGGGATGAAAAAGATGCCGAGGAAGGTTCCGGCAAGCATGCCGCCGAACACCCCCGTGCCGATGGCTTGCTGTGCACCCGCGCCCGCACCGCGCGCGAACGCCAGCGGCAGCACGCCGAAACCGAAGGCCAGCGAAGTCATGAGTATCGGGCGCAGCCGGTCGCGCACGGCATGCAGGGTCGCGGCCACGAGCTCCATGCCTTCATCGACGTACTTGCGCGCGAACTCCACGATCAGGATGGCGTTCTTGCTGGCAAGCCCGATGGTGGTGAGCATTGCCACCTGAAAGTAGACGTCGCGCTCCAGCCCACGCACGGTGGTGGCCAGTACGGCGCCGACCACGCCCAGCGGCACGGCGAGCAGAATGGAGATGGGAATCGACCAGCTCTCGTACAGACCTGCCAGGCACAGGAACACCACCAGCAGCGACAGCGAGTACAGCAGCGGCGTCTGCGAGCCGGCAGAGCGCTCCTGATAGGACTGCGCGGTCCACGCGATGCGAAAGCCGGAGGGCAGCTTCGCGACCAGCCGCTCGACATCCGCCATCGCCTCGCCCGAGCTCACGCCGGCAGCCGCCTTGCCGTTGAGCTGCACGGCCCCTACACCGTTGTAGCGCTCCAGACGCGGCGAGCCGAACTGCCAGTGCGTCGAGGTGAATGCCGAGACCGGCACCATCTGCCCGGTGCTGCTGCGCACGTACCAGCGACCGAAGTCCTGGGGCTGCATGCGAAACGGCGCATCGGCCTGCAGGTACACGCGCTTGAGGCGCCCGCGATCGATGAAGTCGTCGATGTAGCGGCCGCCCCAGGCGACCGACAGCGTATCGTTGACTTCCGCCATCGATAATCCGAAGGACTGCGCCTTCTGCGGATCGACGTCGAGTTGCAGCTGCGGTGAGTCATCCTGACCGGTGGCGCGCACGTCGACGAGCCTCGGATCTGCCTGCGCCATGCGAATGAATGCATTGCGGGCATCCATCAGCGCCTGGTGGCCCTGGCCGTTGAAATCCTGCAGGTAGAAGTCGAATCCGGCGGCATTGCCGAGTTCGTTGATCGCCTGGGGCACCGTGGGCGTGACGTTGGCATCTTTCAGGCCCGCCAACGCGCGGCGCGCGCGATTGGCAATGGCCTGCACACCGAGCCGGTCCGCCTCACGCAGGCTCCAGTCCTTGAGCAGCAGAAATACGATACCGACGTTCTGGCCGGAGCCGGCAAAGCCGAAGCCCTGAATGGCAAAGATCGACTGCACCGTGCCGGCTTCCTGATGCTGGAAATAGGATTGCACCTCATCGACCGCGCGCCGCGTCCGCT
Source organism: Steroidobacteraceae bacterium (assembly GCA_035502275.1). Lineage (GTDB taxonomy): Bacteria > Pseudomonadota > Gammaproteobacteria > Steroidobacterales > Steroidobacteraceae > FEN-1191. The sequence continues at coordinate 32,336 of DATJUN010000078.1, read as the reverse complement.
CCTGCGTCGCCCCCGGCGGCGCCTGCACCTGCATCTGCATCTGCCCCTGATCCTCATCGGGCAGGTAGGAGGTCGGCAGCCGGAAGAACAGCAGCGCCATGACGGCGGCAAGGGTCAGGTAGATCAGCATGTAGCGCCCGGTATGACGCAGCATGCGCGCCACGGCCCCGGCATAGCGATCCCGGCCGCGATCCAGATTACGATTGAACCAGCGGAACAGACCGCGCTCGCTGCCGTGCTCGCCGATGTGCAGCGGCTTCAGCAGCGTCGCGCACAGCGCCGGGGTCAGGATCAGCGCCACCAGCACCGACAGTCCCATCGCCGCGACGATCGCCACGGAGAACTGCCGGTAGATGACCCCCGTTGCCCCGTTGAGGAACGCCATCGGGACGAATACGGCCGCCAGCACGGTGCCGATGCCGATCAGCGCACCGCTGATCTGGTCCATCGACTCGCGCGTTGCCTCGCGCGGCGAGAGGCCACGCTCGCTCATCAGCCGCTCGACGTTTTCGACCACGACGATGGCATCGTCCACCAGCAGGCCGATCGCCAGCACCACCGCGAACATGGTCAGCATATTGATGGAATAGCCCACGGCGTACAGCACCGCGAAGGTCCCCAGCAGCACCACGGGCACCGTGATGGCCGGGATGAAGGTGGCGCGCAGGTTCTGCAGGAACACGAACATGACCAGCACCACCAGCACCATCGCCTCGAACAGCGTCTTCACGACCTCGCGGATCGAGAGGCGTATGAACGGGGTGCTGTCGAGCCCTACGTTGGCGACCAGGCCGTGCGGGAACGAGGGGCGCAGCTGGTCGAGCAGCGCATAGACCCCCTGTGCGGTCGCGAGCGCATTGGCGCCGACGACCGGATTGATGCCGAACCCGGCGGCCGGCTGGCCGTTGAAATTGACGCTGAAGCTGTAGTCGGACGCACCGAGCTCCACGCGCGCGACGTCCGAGAGGCGCAGCACCGAGCCCGAGCTGCCCCCGCGCACGACGATGTTGCGGAACTGCGCAACCGTCGTCAGCCGGCTCTGCGAGCTGATGGTCGCATTGAGCTCCTGACCGGCGATCGAAGGGGCACCGCCGAGCTGACCGACGGTGATCTGGGCGTTCTGCGCCTGTACCGCCGCGATGATGTCGTCGGGGGTGAGCCCGTAGGCATTGAGCGCACCGGGATCGAGCCAGATGCGCATCGCATAGGTCGAGCCGAACACCTGGATGTTGCCCACGCCGGGAACGCGACTCATCGGATCTATGACATGCGTGGCGACCCAGTCACCAATGTCGTAACGGTCCATGCTGCCGTCGGTGGAGACGAATGCAATGGCCATCAGCAGCGTGCCGTTGACCTTGTTCACGTTCACGCCCTGTTGCTGCACGATCTGCGGCAGCAGCGGCATGGCACGCTGCAGGCGGTTCTGCACCTGGACCTGGGCGATATCCGGATTGGTACCGGTCTGAAAGGTCAGTGTGACATTGCTGTTGCCATTGGCATCGCTGCTGGAGGCCATGTAGAGGAGGCCATCGAGGCCGGTCATGTTCTGCTCGATGACCTGCGTCACCGAATCCTCGGTGGCCTTCGCGCTGGCGCCGGGGTAGTTCGCGTTGATCTGCACCGCCGGCGGCGCGACCGTCGGGTAGCGGGAGATGGGCATCTGCGTGAGCGCGCCGATCCCCAGCAGCATCAGCAGCGAGGCAATCACGCCGGCCAGCACCGGCCGGTCAATGAAGAATCGGGAGATCATTCGGGGTGGTCACCGGGGAAAGGGAGGCCGGTGCAATGCCGTGGATGGTAGACGATGCACGCACCTGCTGCACGATCGCTGCGGTCAGAGCAGGTCAAGCGTGCCCGCCTTGGGCGAGCGCCCCACTGCGCCGTCTACCACCAGCCGCGGCGCTTGAACCAGACGATCGGCAGCAGCGTGGACAGCGCGATCAGCGCCAGGCCGTAGGCATAGCCCCAGGGCCAGTTGAGCTCGGGCATGTGGCGAAAGTTCATGCCATAGATGCTGGCGATGAGCGTCGGCGGAATCCCCACGACCGAGACGATCGTCAGCACCTTGAAGATGTCGTTCTGCTCGGTGTTGATGAACCCGAGTACCGCATCGAGCAGGAACTGCGTCTTGCCGGACAGGTGGGACTCGAAATCGACCAGCGAGGCCAGATCCTGGCGCGCCCGCGCCAGGCGCGCCTTGTACTGCTCGGACATCCAATCGGCCGTTTCCTCCACATAGCGTGTGATGCGCTGTAGTCCGAGCACGCTCTCGCGAACGCGCGACAGGTGATCTCCGGCACTGCCCACTGCGTGCAGGCCCTCGCGCAGCACCTGTGACACCGTCGCACGGCCGCGCACCGCCGGTCCGACGTGCGGCGTGTGTCCGAAAGTGCGCACCGAGACGGTGGCAAGATCGGTGGCGAGCTGCTCGAGCAGATCCGCGCTGCTATCCACCAGCGCCTCGATCAACGCCGTGAATACCTCCGCACTGCCCGGTGGCGGATGCTCCCCGACCTGTCCCAGCACCGTCTCGAATGCACGCACCGCCCGGTAGCGCACGCTGATCAGCATCGCTGGCGACAGAATGAATCCCAGCGGGACGGGCGAGAACTTCTGGCCCGGGTCCCGCTCCGCCAGCGGCATGCTCAGGTACAGCACCTCACCGTCCGCGCGCAGGCGGCTGGAGGTCTCGATCTCCTGCAGGGCCTCCCGCGAGGGCACCTGGATACGGAATACGCGCGCGACGTACTCGAGCTCCTGGGTGGTGGGATCGAACAGATCGATCCAGCCGGTCGCGCCGGCGCTGCCCTGAGGCGGCTGCGCGATATCGGACGCGAAGACATGGTGAGCGAGCATGCGCCATCATGGCATGAATCGTGCGCGCCAATCGGCGCGCCGGGCATGCCTCGGCACGCAGGAAGCCACGCTTGCATCGGCGCCGATTCGCGGCGGATCATCTCCCGTCATGGGCAAACTGCTGGTTCGATGCTTCGCCATGTCGCTCGATGGTTACGGTGCCGGCGCTGCGCAGGATCTGCAGCATCCGCTCGGCGTGCACGGACCGGAGCTCATGGAGTGGTTCTTTCATACGCGTGTATTCCAGCGCATGCATGGTCGGGCCCCGCCGGCGGCAGCAGGCACCAATCCCATCGATGAACGCTACGCCGAGCAGGCATTCAGCAACCTCGGCGCCTGGATTCTCGGCCGCAATATGTTCGGGCCGATTCGCGGACCCTGGCCCGACGAGACCTGGCGCGGCTGGTGGGGCGAGGAGCCGCCCTATCACACACCCGTGTTCGTGCTGACACATCACGCACGTCCGGTGCTGCACATGGCCGGTGGCACGGTGTTCCACTTCGTCACCGGGGGCATTCATGAGGCCCTGGCTCGGGCGCGCGAAGCCGCCGGCGAGCGCGACGTGCGCCTGGGCGGCGGCGTAGCCACGCTGCGTCAATATCTGCGCGCAGCGCTCATCGACGAGCTGCACCTGGCGGTGCGACCGGTACTGCTCGGCGCCGGAGAGGCATTGCTGGCCGGTCTGGACCTGCGCGCCCTGGGCTACCGCTGTGTGGAAAGCGTTGCCGGGGAGCGCGCCCTGCATGTGCGGCTCAGCCGCGACGCGGCCGCCTAGCAGCGCAGATCCGCTCGTCGGCGCTCGTACGCTCGCACGGTAAGCGCCTGCAGCCGCGCGGCCAGCAGATGTTGGTTTGACGCCGCCACAGCGCGCCCGGATAATGTTAAAAAATGTTTAGATGCCTGCCGCGGCCGCCAGGCCTCGCTGCGCGGTTCCGTCGCATCCGGGGAGAATAAAGAAATGTGTCGTTTTTTTGCATCACATTCTGGTCATGATCTGTCGGCCGCGCGCCGTGCGCTGCTGACGCTTCTGTGCGCACTTGCAGGCGCGCCGCTCGCCTGGGCCGCGGACGGCGCCAGCGCGGGCATCCTGAGCGCCGCGCAAGTTGACGCAGCGCAAGGCGATCAATCCGCCGCGGGCAGCGATGCAACGGATCAGAACACCCCGGGGCAACTGCAGGAAGTCGTCGTCACGGCTCGCCGCCGCCAGGAAAACCTCGTCAACGTGCCGGCCACCGTCACAGCCTTCACCCAGCAGCAGATCCAGCAGGCCGGCATCGAGAGCCCACGCGACTTCATTCAGCTCACGCCCAACGTCACCTTCGTCGAGACGCAGAACATCGGCACCGCCTTCGTCATCGCGCGCGGTATCGCACAGGCGCGCAACAGCGAGCCCTCGATGGCCGTGGTGGTGGATGGCGTGCAGCAGGCCAACCCCTCTCAGTTCGACCAGGACCTGTTCGACATCCAGGAAATTCAGGTGCTGAAGGGGCCGCAGGGTGGGCTCTACGGCCGTGATGCCATCGGTGGGGCGATCCTCATCACGACGCAGGCGCCCACCAGCACACCGCAGTACAGCGTCAAGCTCGGCGTCGACAACGGCCCGGGCGGCTCGGTGCTCGGCACGGCGAGCGGTCCGCTGCCCATCGGCAGCAACCTCAAGTACATTGCCTCGCTCTACTACGACAACACCAACGGTTACATCGAGAACGAGTATCTGCATCAGAGCGCCGATCCCTACATCGATACGGCCGGCCGCTTCCGCATGATCTGGCAGCCCTCGGATGACCTCTCGGTGGATATGCGCACCTCCTTCTCGCAGGTGGAGACGCGTGCCTATTACTACAACATCGTCAGCGACGTGAACGACGTCAGCCTGCCGGTGCAGGTGAACAACCCCGGCATCGACGATCGCAACATGTTCGATAATTCCATCAAGGTCGATGACAACCTGGGTTTTGCGACGCTGACCTCGGTGTCCGCCTATGACACGCTCTCGGAAATCGACACCGGGGATGCGTACGACTTTCTGCCGATCAAACAGTCTTTCTTCTATCACCTGCTCGGCTTCGACCTGAACCAGGCGCAGTACCTCACCACCTGGTCCGTGAGCGAGGACCTGCGGCTCGCATCACCCGCCAATCAGCGCATCACGTGGACCGCGGGCGTCTATGGCATCCACACGCAGCGCTACATTTCGACCGGCAACATGATCGACACCGGTAATGGCGTCTATCCGGTCTATTACAACCCGAGCACCAATCCGCTCAATCCGCAGTTCAGCTTCCTCGCCGACAGCCAGAATAATGGCGCCTGGGCGGCGTATGGGGACCTGACGGCCGAGCTCACGAGCCAGCTCGAGCTGGCGCTGCAGCTGCGCTATGACAATGATCACCGCGAAGACACGACCGACACGCCCGAGAGTTATCTGGCAGCCGTGAACATTCCAGGCTTTCCGGCGGGTTTCACCGGTGAGAAGCGCACGGTTGACTTCTCGGCGACACAGCCCAAGGTCACCCTGCGCTACAAGCCCAATCAGAATGTGACGATGTACGCGGACTGGGGCCGGGGCTTTCGCAGCGGCGGCTTCAATCAGACTGGCGTCGGCGCGGTCGCGGCCTCCGAGGGTATTCTCGGCGTCTCAGACATCTTCAAGGCCGAGGTTGCCGATACCTGGGAGGCGGGCATCAAGGGCGAGACGGTCGGCCACCGGCTGCTGTTCGACCTGGCGGGCTACTACACCACTTCTCACAATCCCTACTTCTTCGTCTTCCTGGCAATCAACTCCACGCAGAATCTCGGCAACATCGATGAGGTGACCTACAAGGGCATCGACTTCAGCGCCACCGCGCTGCTCACCGATCGGCTGCAGCTCGATCTGGGCTATGGCTATACCGACAGCGACATCACGCACGATGCCGATCCGACCGTGATCGGCAATCAGGCGCCGGACGTGTCCAAGTACACCATCAATGTCGGTCTGCAGTATCGTCAGCCGGTTCTCGCCAATGGCGACAATGTGCTCGCGCGGGTCGACTACCAGCGCATCGGCGACACCTGGTGGGATCCGCAGAACGACACGGTCCGCAATCCCGTGGACCTCGTGAATGCGCGCCTGGGCTTCGAGGCCGGTCCGTGGATGATCTCCGCCTGGTCCAAGAACCTGTTCAATAAGCTATACAACGCCGAGTTCTCCCCCGGCGGGTTCGTGTTCAAGGCGCTGCCGCGCACCTACGGACTGGAAGGCACCTACACCTTCTAGACCCGCGTGCCCCGGCCACGGATTACGCGGCCGCTCGCCCGGTAGCGACCAGCCGGCTGCTCGTGCCTACCTGCTGACCGGCATGTGAAAGTCTGCGCGCGCGTCTGCCTGCTCCGGCCAGCGCTGCGTCACCGTCTTCAGGCGCGTGTAGAAGCGCACCCCTTCCTGACCGTAGACATGATGATCCCCGAACAGCGAGCTGCGCCAGCCACCGAAGCTGTGGAAGGCGCTCGGCACCGGGATCGGGACGTTCACGCCGACCATGCCGACCTGAATGTCGGAAACGAAGGCGCGCGCCACCGCGCCGCTGCGCGTGAAGATGGCGGTGCCGTTGGCATACTCGTGCGCATTGACGAGAGCGATGGCCTCGCGCAGATCCCTGACGCGCACCACGCCGAGCACGGGACCGAAGATCTCCTCGCGATAGATACGCATGTGCGGCGTCACGTGATCAAACAGACTCGGACCGAGAAAAAAGCCATCGCCGCCGCCACTGGGACGCCGCAGGCGGCCATCCACGATGAGACGGCCCCCCTCGCGTACACCCTGGTCGATATACGCACGCACTCGCTCGAGGTGTGCCGGTGTGACGAGCGGGCCCATCTGCACACCCGCCTCATCGGACGGCCCGATGCGCAGCTGCTGCAGTTTCTCGACCAGCATGCCGATCAATGCATCGGCGACCTCGTCCCCGACCGCGACCGCGACCGATATGGCCATGCAGCGCTCGCCGGCCGAGCCGAACGCGGCGCCGGTCAGCGCCGCGGCACTGCCGGCAAGGTCGGCATCCGGCATGATGACCATGTGGTTCTTGGCGCCGCCGAGCGCCTGGACACGCTTGCCGGCAAGCGTGGCACGCGCGTGCAGCGCTTTGGCGACGGCCGTGGAGCCGACAAAACTGATGGCGGCCACATCCGCGTGGTCTATGAGGGCGTCCACGGCCTCCTTATCGCCCTGCACGACGTTGAAGGCACCGGTCGGCAGTCCCGCCTGCTGCAGCAGCTCCGCCAGGCGCAGCGACACCGAGGGGTCCCGCTCGGACGGTTTCAGTACGAAGGTATTTCCACACACCAGTGCGATGGGGAACATCCACAGCGGCACCATGGCGGGAAAATTGAAAGGCGTGATGCCGGCCACCACGCCCAGCGGCTGACGAAAGCTATAGCCATCCAGGCCGCTGCCGATACTGTCGCTGTAGTCACCTTTCAGCAGCTGCGGCGCGCCGCAGGCGAACTCGACCACTTCGAGGCCACGCAGGAGCTCGCCCTGGGCATCATCGAGCGTCTTGCCGTGCTCCTCGCCGATCAGTCGTGCGAGCTCCGGAATCTTTGCCTCGAGCAGCTCCCTGAAGCGAAACAGCACTCGCGCGCGCCGCGGCGGCGGCACGGCGGACCACGCTGGCCACGCAGTGGCAGCGCTCCGTACGGCACGAGCCACCTCCTCGCTGCTCGCCAGGCACACTTCGCGAACGATCCGGCCGGTGGACGGGTTATAGATCGGGGCACGCCGTCCCATCCCGCCCGTGGGCGCGCCGATCCAATGCCCGACGGCCGCCAGCGTCGTGGAGGCTGGCGCGGAGGATGACGCGGCAAGCGTCTCGGAGCGACTCACGGGATGCTCATGACGGCAGGTGCGAAGGAGCAAAGAATAGCACGCCGCCCGCCGGTTCCCCTGCTGGGGGGCCGAACGCCGGGGTGGAGTAAGATCGCTTCCGCAACACAGCCACCGGCGCGTCACAATGATTCTGAGCCGCGAGCCGCGCATCCATCCCGTCCCACTGCTGGACTTGCGACCGACTCAGCTCACAGTGGGCGAGCGCGAGGTCGAGGCTAAGCGCAGAGCCTGGCGCGACCATCCGGACCGGGACAAGTCCGATTTCTTGGGCAGGCACCTGATCCCTGTCGTCTGCGGACCCAAGCAGCAGTATTACATCATCGACCACCATCATCTCGCCCTGGCCCTGCACCGCGAGGGCGTACGGGAAGTGGCGGTTACGGTCGTGGCTGATGTGCGCGCCCTGCCGCGCTACGCGTTCTGGGTGTTCCTCGATAATCGCGGCTGGCTGCATCCGTTCGATGTCACAGGCAAACGGCGCAGCTACGCCCACCTGCCCCGGCGCATCACGGATCTGGTAGACGATCCCTATCGCAGTCTCGCCGGGGAATTGCGCCTGCGTGGCGGCTTTGCCAAGGACACGACTCCGTTCAGCGAATTTCTGTGGGCGGATTATCTGCGACGACGCATCGGGCAACGCGTGGTCACGCGTCATTTCGGGCGCGCCCTCGCTCGCGCGCTGCGGCTGGCAAAAGCGGATGAGGCGGGCTATCTGCCGGGATGGTGCGGCCCCTCTGACCGCTGACGTTAGCTGAGGGTTGGAGGGCTCAGGGTGGCGGCCGTACCCGCGCGCCGCGCAGCTCACCGCGTCGCACCGCGATGCCCAGCTCAAGGCTGTCGGCTATCCTGCAGGCGCGCTCGATGAAATAACGGGCGGCCGGCTCGGGGCAGACCTCGCGGGCCGTCTGCGCAAACAGCTGCAGCCAGCGATCAAAGTGCTGTGGCTCGATCGGCAGGGGGGCGTGCGCGACCATCGGCTGGCCGTGATAGCGCCCGCTCATCAGCGTGACTGACGACCAGAAATCACACAGGCGTGCCAGGTGCAGATCCCAATCCTGCACCCGGGCGTTGAAGATGGGGCCGATCAGATCATCTTCGCGGGCGCGCTGATAAAAGCCATGCACGAGCTGGCGGATCATCTCCTCGTTGATGCCGGTGGTTCCCACGATCTCGGCAATCAGGGCCTGGCGGCGGGCGAGCCCGGCGGGCGCATCTGCACTCATCAGAACTCCCGATCGATGCGGCGATTGTCACGCAATCCCGCATAAACATACATTTAAAATGTATGTTAATGTCGCGGCCGATCAAAGTCCACGCACACCGGCTGAACCGGGGGGCTTGCGATGCGCCTGACACTGCGGACTGACTACGCGCTGCGCGCGCTCATATACCTGGGCACTCGCCCGGGCGTCCTCTGCACCATCGGTGAGATTGCTGAGGCGTTCCTGCTGCCCAGAACCCACGTCATGAAGGTGATCAACGAGCTGGCGCGCTGCGGTTACGTGCAGACGCTGCGTGGCAAGCACGGCGGAGTGCGTTTGCAGCTCGCACCCGCCAGCATTCGCGTTAGCGCCGTGGTACGCGATATAGAGGATGATCTGTCGGTCATGGGGTGTCTGTCGAAAGAAGGTTTCTGTCGCATCGAGGGTTGCTGCGTGCTGCAGCAGGCGTTCAGTGCCGCCTCATACGCCTTCCTCAAGACATTGGATGGTTACACACTCGCCGATCTACTCGTCCCGCGTCGCAGACTGGCACGCCTGCTCGGTATCGTCGAGGTCGCAACTTGATCATGTGAGTGACAGTCATGGAGGCTCGCCCCCGCCTCCCCTGTCACCCCCGCCTCCCCCGTCACCCCGTCGCGCGAAACACCAACGGCAAATCCGGTCGGCAATCAATCGAGCTTTCGTGCCCGGACGGGATTCGCACCTCGAGCACTGGCTCGGGGGCTCCGAAGAAGTCGAGCAGCCCCGCGTCTTGCACTCGATGCGCGGCGCGCGACAAAGCGCCGTCACCCCCCCTCAATCCAATCGCGACTCCGCTGATACTTTGCACGGATGCTCGATGATTCGTCGGCTCGCTCAGACTCGCCCAGTCACGACTCAGCGAAGGGATCCAGAACAACGCCGGTTCCTCCAGGGCCAGGCCCAACACGATCTCGATGCTCATTGCTGGCGGGAGGTATGCGGGGTGGTAGGCCTCAGTGGTGAACGGGGGAGCTGAACCCTGCGCAGGGACTCCGCCGTAGACTACCCCGAACCGGCTTGCACCCTGGTCGCGCCTGGACCAGCGCTCCCACAGACGCGTACGCCGTACAGCATTGCCCGCCGCCTCCAGCGGATCCACTACCCACAATAGTTCGAGCATGAAGTTTCCGAAGAAGAACCGCCGACTAGCGGTTCCCTGGCCGGCGTGGGTATTGGCGGAGCCCTCGACAAAACCGCGAGAGACCAGCGCTTGCGCCTCAGGGGCACCGACATCGCAGGTGATAAACGCGTGATCCAAGCACAGGGCCATCGCAGGTCGTTCCGCCTGTGGCGCCGCCCGGCTGAGCAGGTCAATGGATATTACAATAGCCCGTCATCAGCCCGCTCTGTATGTTTGCCAAACCGCATAAACGCGACCGGCTGGACTCTATGCACAGCGCAGCGCACCGTCTATCGGTTCGACGCACCGGCCACATTATCGGTCAACGCTAAGATCAATCTGCGAGGCCGGAAAAACTCACAGCACAGCAGCGGTGATCCCGCAGTGTAGACGCGGTCCGACAAGCGCGGGTATGCTGCCGCGCCATGAAACTACTAGCCGTCGCTTGCTCCTTGTCGCTCGCTGCATCGCCCGTCATGGCGGCGGAGACTGATGGCCTGGCCCTTCCCGTCGGATTTCACGCTACCGTCGTGGCGGAGAATCTGGGCAGTGTGACGCGCCATATGGCCTTCCGCGATGCCAGCCGACTGTATGTCTCGACCCAGCAGTTGAAACCGGGCGCACCCAATCCCGGTATCATCGCGCTGCATCTCGATGCCCATCATCACGCCGACCGCATTGAACACTTCAGCAGCATAGACAACGGCACGGCGATCGCCGTCTACAAGGGCGCGCTGTTTGCGGCCTCGTCCGACACTCTCTACCGCATCCCGCTTTCCGGCAAAGCGCTGGTGCCAACGGCGCAACCGGAAGTCATGGTGGTTGACGTGCCGGCACGTCCGGCGCTGGCCTTCGACAACCAGGGCGACCTCTATCTGGCGGTCCGCGGTTCGGGGAATACCTGCGTGCCGAAGGACACTCCCCGCAACGCCCAGGCCCGGGGCCTGATGCCATGTCCGGACTTGGCCACACGTGCCGGTGTATGGCGTTTCAATGCGAGCAAGCTCGATCAGACCTTCGCTGACGGCGATCATTTCGCCACTGGGATCCGCGATACCAATGCACTCGCCTGGTCGCCCACGGACAAGGCGCTCTACGTGGTGAACTATGGGCGCGACGGCGCCGACATGACCTGGCCGAAGCTCGTCAGCCGCGAAGATGCCGAGCACATCTCCGACGGGATGTTCAAGGTGACCAAAGGCACCAATATGGGTTGGCCTTACACCTACTACGACAGCGTCAAGCAAGTGCGGTTGCTGCAGCCGGAATATGAGGGTGATGGCAAGTCCGTGGCCACTGACAAATACGCCGTACCCGTGGTGGCCTTCCATGCCCATGTGGCACCGATGGACATTGTCTTCTATGAGGGCCGCCAGTTCCCGGCGAAATATCGCGGCGGCGCCTTTATCGCTTTTCACGGTACGGCGGGCTGCGATCCGCAGGGCTTTGATGGCGGCTATGACGTCATGTTTGTGCCGATGGACAAATCCGGCAACGTCGGTCGTCCCGAAGTATTTGCTGATGGTTTCGCGGGTCCCTCCCACGAGGACAGGTGTGGCAAACGCGCCGCCTACCGGCCCGTAGGCGTAACAGTGGGGCCGGATGGTGCGCTCTACGTTGCGGATTCGCAGAAAGGACGCATCTGGCGCATCGCCTACGGCGATAATTGATTGGGCCCGGTAGGATTCGAACCTACGACCAAGGGATTCACGCGACCCCGGCGTTTCCGCCGGGCGTGGACTATCTCTTCACCCGCGCACGTTACGTGCGGGTGGGTGCGGGATGCTCGAGCCTGTCATTAAGGGCACTGCAGCCCCCAGGTAGTCTCTGCACCTTCCGGCGGTGTACCGCCGGCTCGGCTCAGGGTTGCCATGGGCGTACCCGAAGGGTTCCCTGAATTCTTCCCGTCCACTGCGCGCGTTACCGCGCGCAGGCACCTTATTGATGAGTCCCCTGCACTAACCGCTGTGCTACAGGCCCGTCGTGGCGATTATACGCTTGGGCACTGGCATGGCGGGTCGGCTTTCACATGGCATCGCGTACATCGCGTACGAGAGACGTGCCGTCAGCGCCGTGCCGGCCGCCGGGGTCGACGAGAGGGAAGCGCCTGCATTGGATCCTCCGGCCAATCATGTTTGGGATAGCGCCCGCGCATCTGGCGGCGCACTTCGGCATAGCTACCGTGCCAGAAGCCGCCCAGGTCGCGTGTGATCTGCAGCGGACGGCGGGCAGGCGAGAGCAGCTCGAGCGTGACGGGGACCGTGCCGCCGCCCACGCGCGGGTTCTCGGTGAGGCCAAACATCTCCTGCAGCGGGACTGCGAGGCTCGGTGCCCGCTCGCCGCGATAGTCGATCTGCAGTTGCGAGCCACTCGGCACTTCGAGCCGACTCGGGGCCAGCGCCTCGAGCGCGCGGCGCTGAGCGCTCGAGAGTCGCGCCAGCAGCGCCTCGGCCAGCGGCAGGCGCGACAGTGCCGCGCGACTGCGCGCGCCCGCGAGGAAAGGCGTGATCCACTCTGGCAGGCTCGCGGCCAGTGCACCGTCATCGCTGGCCGGCCAGGGGTCGAGGTCCCGCCGCCCCAGCGTGCGCACGAATTCCATGCGCGCCTGCAGCGTCCGCACCTCCTCGTCCCACGGCAGGACCTGCACACCCCAGCGCTGCAGCAGCGCCAGCATGGCCTCGGTGGCGCGCGCCTCCTCCTCGATTGGCAGCGTGCGCTCCTCGAGCCGCAGCGCGCCGAGTCGGCGCAGGCGCCGCAGCGACAACGTGCCGCTTGCCTCATCCCAGGCGATGGTTTCCTCGCTGACGATCTGCGCTGCGAACAGGCCTTCGATCGCCGCCACCTCCAGTGGCGCGGCGATCTCGATGAGCGCTTCGCGCTCGCGGTCATCGAGCTCCACCGCCACGATGAACGGCGCCCGCGACAGCGCGCTGCCCGCCCTGAAGCTCGCGCCCCGCCCATTGGCGAGCAGATAGCGGCCCTCGCCGCCCTCGCGGCGCTGGCCGATACGATCCGGAAACGCGAGCGCCAGCAGCGCACCCGGCTCGCCCGCATCCAGCGCCGCGCGCAGGCGCGCGCGTGACCCGTCGGGCGAACCGGCGCTGTGACCCGACACTGGCAGGCGTAGTCCTGTCACCTTTGAACCGGTCACGTGTGGTGCTGCCGGGCGTGGGGCTGCCAGACGCGTCACCCGCTCCAATTGCTGCGCTGATCGGCGTACTCGTTCCAACGCGGGACTCGATGCATTGGCCTGCAGCTGCGACAGGCGTGTACGCAAATCCGGATCGCGCATCGTGGCCGGCTGCGAGCGCAGCACGTCGCGCTCGGACAGCAGCGCCGCGAGCTGCGCCGCCAGCGGCAGCGCGCCCAGCTCCATCGATTCCATCAGCATGCCGCCAAGGCGCGGATGCACCGGCAGCTGCGCCATCTGCATCCCCCGTGCAGTGAGCCGTCCGTGCTCATCGAGAGCACCCAGACGACCCAGCAGCTCGCGCGCCTGCGCCAGGTGCGCCGCAGGCGGCGCATCCAGCCAGCGCAGCCCGGAGGCGTCGCTGGCGCCCCAGCGCGAGAGCTCCAGTGCCAGCGGCGTCAGGTCCGCTTCCAGCAGCTCGGGCGCGGTCATCGGCGCGAGCTGCTCATGCGCCCCCTCGCTCCAGAGCCGATAGCAGGCCCCCGGGCCCAGCCGGCCGGCACGCCCGGCGCGCTGCTCGCTCGCGGCGCGCGAGATGCGCATGAGCGACAGGCGGCTCATGCCGCTGACCGGGTCGAAGCGGCTGCGCCGGACCAGCCCGCTGTCCACCACGGCCGTCACGCGCGGGATGGTCACGCTGGTCTCAGCGACGTTGGTGGCGAGCACGACGCGCCGAGGCGCATCGTCGCGCGGCGTCAACACAGCATCCTGTGCGCCCGGCGGCAGCTCGCCATAGAGCGCCAGCACCTGCGCTTGCACGTGACGCCCGAGCAGCTGCGTCTCGGCACGCCGGATCTCCGCGACCCCTGGCAGAAACACCAGCACGTCCCCTGCCGTCTCCTGCAGCGCGCGCTGCACGGCGCGGGCGATGCTGCGCTCCAGGGGCTCGGCAGCCGCGCCCGACGCCGCGGGACCGCCCGGTCCGGGCAATGCAGGCAGGCCGCGTCCGAGGTACTGCAGCTGCACCTCGAAGGCGCGTCCGGGCACCTGGACGAGCCCGGGGGCTTCGAGCAGCTGCCCCACCGTCGCGATCTCCAGCGTCGCCGACATGATCAGCAGCCGGTAGGCCGCCCCCAGCTGCTCGCGCGCATCGAGGGCGAGCGCCAGGCCGAGGTCCGCGGACAGGCTGCGCTCGTGATATTCATCGAAGATCAGCCAGGCGACACCCTCGAGCGCAGGATCCTCCTGCAGCATGCGCGTGAGCACGCCCTCGGTAACGACTTCGATACGGGTGGCGGCGGACACGCGTGTATCGAGCCGCATGCGATAGCCGACGGTGGCACCGATCGGCTCATTCAGCAGAGAGGCCATGCGTGCGGCCACCGCGCGTGCCGCGAGCCGGCGCGGCTCGAGCAGCAGGATCCGTCCCGCCGGCTGCTGCGCGTGCAGCGCCAGGGGCACGAGCGTGCTCTTGCCTGCTCCGGTGGGCGCCTGCAGTACCACGTCCCGGTGCGCCGCCGCGCCAGCGAGCAGCGCTGTCACGAGCGGCTGCTGTAGAACGGGCGACGCGCTCACCCCTGGCACGCGCCGGAGGTCAGCGCGACACGGCGAGACGGGCGATGCCCGTCGCCGCTGCACACCAGGCAAGGATCAGCGACAGACCGCCCAGGGGCGTGAGTGCGCCCACCACCAGCCGCAGCGTGCCGCTGACACCGCCGGCCAACGCGTACAGACTGCCGCAGAACAGCACGGTGCCCACCATCAGCAGCCAGCCAGCGGTCTGCAGCCAGCCTGGACCGCGCGGCGCCCCCGCCGGCAGGCGGCTCATGAGTACCGCCACAGCCAGCAGCCCGAGTGCGTGATAGAACTGATATTGCACGGCGGTTTGCACGATGCGCTCCCCATCCGGCCCGATCCGGCCCGACAGCGCATGCGCGTTGAGCGCCCCGACCACGGTGGCCAGTGCGAGCAGCAGCGCTGCCGTCACGGCAAACGTGCGCGCCGGCGGCGTCATGGGCGCGGCGGGCGGGGTCGGCGAGGCGCGGAGCGCACGTGCTGCGTACGAAAACGACCCTGCGGGGGCGCCGCGTGTGTGCCCGCCGCTGCGCCGGGTCGACGCGCACGCGGCGACCCGCGGCCGCCAGCACCACCTCCGGCACGGCCACCGGCGTCGGCACGTCCGGTGCCCGGCGGCTGAAAAGACGGCACCAGCTGATGTTTCGCCGACCCGATGAGATCCGCCCGCCCCATGCGCCGCAGCGCCTCGCGCAGTGTCGGCCAGTTTTCCGCATCGTGATAGCGCAAAAACGCCTTGTGCAGTCGGCGCTGACGCAGCCCCTTCGGTATGACCACCGTCTCGCTGTCACGCGTGATGCGCTTCAGCGGATTTTTGCCGCTGTGGTACATCGCGGTGGCGGTGGCCATCGGGCTGGGCAGAAAGGCCTGGACCTGATCGGCACGAAAGCCATTGCGCTTGAGCCACAGCGACAGCTCGAGCATGTCCTCATCGGTCGTGCCTGGATGTGCCGCGATGAAGTACGGGATCAGGTACTGCTCCTTGCCCGCTTCGCGCGAGAACCGATCGAACAGCTCCTTGAAGCGATAGTAGCTGCCCATGCCCGGTTTCATCATTTTCGACAGTGGGCCCTCACGCAGATGCTCGGGCGCAATCTTCAGATAGCCGCCCACATGATGCTGCGCGAGCTCGCGCACGTACTCGGGCGACTCGGCTGCAAGGTCGTAGCGCACGCCCGAGGCAACCAGCACCTTCTTCACGCCCGGCACGGCGCGGGCGCGGCGATACAGCCGCACGAGCGCTGAGTGATCGGTGTTCAGGTTGGGACAGATGCCGGGAAACACGCACGAGGGGCGGCGACAGGCGCTCTCGATCTCACGGCTCTTGCAGGCGAGCCGATACATGTTGGCGGTCGGGCCGCCGAGGTCCGAGATTACACCGGTGAACCCTGGCACCTGATCGCGGATCGCGCCGATCTCGCGCAGCACCGAGTCCTCGGAGCGGTTCTGGATGATGCGGCCCTCGTGCTCGGTGATCGAGCAGAAGGTGCAGCCGCCGAAGCAGCCGCGCTGGATCGCCACCGAGAAGCGGATCATCTTGTACGCAGGTATCAGCGCCTTGCCGTAACGCGGGTGCGGACGGCGCTGATAGGGACGATCGTAGATCCAATCCATCTCGGCGGTGGACAGCGGCAGCGGCGGCGGATTGAGCCACACGTCGCGATCCGCATGTCGCTGCACCAGGGCGCGTGCGTTGCCGGGATTGGACTCCAGATGCAGTATCCGTGAGGCGTGCGCGTACAGCACCGCATCCTGGGCGACCTGCTCATGCGAGGGCAGGCGGATCACGCTGTGCTCACGGTCGGCACCGCGCACGCCACGGCTGAACCGTACCACCTGCTCGAACTGCTGTCTGGGCTCGCTGAGGTGCTGGCCGCCGACCCGCTCTGCGGCCGCGGCGGCCACGACGGCCCCAGCAGGCCCGGCCGCCGTCGGCGACATGGCATAGGGATCCACGGGCGGCCCGATCGGCCCCGGCGTGTCCAGGTGCGTCGAGTCGATCTCGATCCATGCGCCCGGGGGCCGGCCGATGAAGGCGGTGCCACGTACATCGCGGATCGAGCGGACCGGCTCGCCGGCGGCCAGGCGCGAGGCGATCTCGCAGATCGCGCGCTCGCCGTTGCCGTAGACCAGCAGATCCGCGCGCGCGTCCACCAGCACCGAGCGGCGTACCTTCTCGGACCAGTAATCGAAGTGCGCGATCCGTCGCAGTGAGGCCTCGATGCCGCCGATGATCAGCGGCACCTCGGCGTAGGCCTCGCGCACGCGCTGCGCATAGACGATCACGGCCCGGTCCGGCCGCTGGTCGGCGGCAGCTGCGGGCGTGTAGGCGTCATCGCTGCGGCGGCGCCGGTCGGCGGTGTAGCGGTTGACCATCGAGTCCATATTGCCGGCCGTGACGCCGAAGAACAGGCGCGGGCGCCCGAGCGCCCGGAACGGCTCAGCACTGTGCCAGTCGGGCTGCGCAATGATGCCCACGCGCAGCCCCTGCGCCTCGAGAACGCGGCCGATGATGGCCATGCCGAAGCTCGGATGGTCCACGTAGGCATCGCCGGTCACGATGATCACGTCGCATTCGGACCAGCCGAGCGCGCGCATCTCCTCGGCACTGGTCGGCAGAAAGGGCGCGGGCATGCCGGCCGACTGCGGCGGCGCTGCGCCGTCCTGCAGCAAACCAGCACCGGTCGCAGCCGGCACCGCAGCCAGCACCGCAGCGGGCACGCCAAAGCTGCGCAGGTCGCGGGCTGGGGTCATCGCGTGGGGCATCCGGTCATTATAGGGTCTGCGACCCGGGACCCCACCCCCGGGGCGGACAATTGCGTCGCCGGTACGGTGGCAGTGCGATGACATTCATACGGTAAAATCGTGCCGATCATGCCCCGCAATGCGCATGACGCGATCGTCGTGCGCGGCGCGCGTCAGAACAACCTGCGAAATCTCGACCTCGATCTTCCCCTCAACGAGCTGATCGTTGTCACGGGTGTGTCGGGCTCGGGCAAGTCGTCCCTGGTCTTCGACACCCTGTATGCCGAAGGTCAGCGCCGCTACGTCGAGACTTTCTCGCCCTACGCGCGGCAGTTCCTGGATCGCATGGATAAGCCGCAGGTGGATCGCATCGAGCGTATTCCGCCGGCCATCGCCATCGATCAGGTCAACCCGGTGCGCACCTCGCGTTCCACCGTGGGCACGATGACGGAGATCAACGATCATCTGAAACTGCTGTACGCACGCCTCGCGCACCTGCATTGCCGTGGCTGCGGCCGCGAGGTGCGGCGCGATGACGCGCAGAGCATCTGCGCGGCGCTGCCAGCGCTGCTCGCGGATCTGTCGCAGCCGCTGCTGCTGGTGTGCTTTCCGGTCCCCGTGCCGGCCAACCTGACGCTCGCCGAGCTCAAGGCCGAGCTCGGCAAGCTCGGCTATGTCCGCATCCATCGTGAAGAGCCCAAGCTGCTCACCATGGTGCAGGATCGCCTGCGCCTGCCCGGGGCCACCGAAGAACGCAGCCGTCTGGTGGAGGCGCTGGAGTCTGCGCTCAGGAGCGGCCACGGCCGTGTGAGCCTGCATGCGCTCGATGCAGACGGCCGCGAGCTGCGCACGCTGCGCTTCTCGGGCGACCTGCATTGCGCCGAGTGCGACCTGCACTACCAGGACGCGACGCAGGGACTGTTTTCCTTCAACTCCCCCATCGGCGCCTGCGATACCTGCCGTGGCTTCGGCCGCGTCATCGGCATCGATTACGGCCTGGTGGTGCCCGATGACGCCAAGTCGCTGGCGCAGGGCGCCATCCGTCCCTGGCAGACGCCTTCCTATCAGGAGTGCCAGGACGACATGCTGCGGTTCGCGGCGCGGCGTGGCATTCCCACGGATGTGCCCTGGCGCAAGCTCAGCGACGAGCAGCGCCGCTGGGTCATTGAGGGCGAGGGCTCCTGGGAGAAAAAGGTCTGGTATGGCGCACGGCGCTTTTTCGCCTGGCTCGAGAGCCGCGCCTACAAGATGCACATTCGCGTGCTGCTGTCCAAGTACCGCAGTTACACGGTCTGTGAGAGCTGCGCGGGCGCGCGGCTGAAGCCCGACGCGTTGCTGTGGCGGCTCGGAATGCACGGCCAGCGCACGCTCGCCATTCACGAGGTCATGCAGCTGCCGATCGAGGAGTGCCGCGATTTCTTCGACACACTGCAGTTCGGTGGCACGCTCGATGAGGCCGGGCTGCTGCTGCTCGGCGAGTTGCGCACCCGGCTGCGCTACCTGTGTGATGTCGGCCTCGGTTATCTCACGCTCGACCGTCAGTCACGCACGCTCTCGGGCGGCGAGGTGCAACGGATCAATCTGACGACGGCACTCGGCACCTCGCTGGTCAATACGCTGTTCGTGCTCGATGAGCCCTCGATCGGGCTGCATCCGCGCGACATGCAGCGCGTCATCGGTGTGATGCAGCGGCTGCGCGATGCGGGCAACACGCTGCTGGTCGTCGAGCACGATCCGCAAATCATGCTCGAAGCCGATCGCATCATCGATCTGGGACCTGGTGCCGGCGAGCATGGCGGACGCATCGTCTGCAACGGCACGCCGCGCGAAGTCATGGCGCACGGGGAGTCGGCCACCGGCGCGTGGTTGTCGGGACGGCGCAAGCTTGCCGCACCGGCACGCCACGCCACCCCGCCGGTCGCGATGGGCCGCGCCGCGGCCGCTCACGCGTGCATCCGGCTGCGCGGTGCCGCCGAGCACAACCTGCGCGATCTGGACGTTGACATCCCGCTGCACCGGCTCGTGTGCCTGACGGGCGTGTCGGGCTCGGGTAAATCCACGCTGGTGCAGGATGTGCTCTATCCCGCGCTGCTCAAGGCACATGGGCGGCCCACCGAGGCGCCCGGCCGGTACCGGCGGCTCGAGGGTGCCGAGCTGATCGAGTCAGCCGTGCTGATCGACCAGTCGCCGATCGGGCGCACCACGCGCTCCAATCCGGCGAGCTATGTGGGCGCATTCGATGAGATCCGTGCACGCTTCGCGGCCGAGCCGGAATCGAAGCTGCGTCGCTACACGGCCGGCACCTTCAGCTTCAACTCCGGCAAGGGGCGCTGCCCGACCTGCAGCGGCAATGGCTTCGAGCACATCGAGATGCAGTTCCTCTCGGACGTGTACCTGCGCTGTGGGGATTGCCAGGGCCGGCGCTATCGGCCCGAAACGCTGCAGATCCGCATCACGGGGGCCGACGGGCGGCGTGCCAACATCGCCGAGGTGCTCGATCTGACGGTCACCGAGGCGCTGGCCTTCTTCGCCGACGTGCCCGCCGTCCGGCAGCGCCTGAAACCCCTCGGGGATGTCGGCCTGGACTACGTGCGACTGGGGCAGCCCGTGCCTACCCTCTCCGGCGGCGAAGCGCAGCGCCTGAAGCTCGCCGGCCACCTGGCCGCCGTCGAGCAGCCCGCACGCAAGCGGCGCGGCACGGCCCCTGACGCACTCGGCAAGCTGCTGATCTTCGATGAGCCCACGACCGGCCTGCACTTCGAGGACATCGCTCGCCTGGTACAGGCCTTCGGCCTGCTGCTCGCCGCCGGACACTCACTGCTGGTCATCGAGCACAACCTGGACGTGATCCGCGCGGCAGATTGGATCATCGATCTGGGACCCGAGGGGGGCGTTCACGGCGGCCAGCTCATCGCAGCCGCGACCCCCGAGGCCCTGATGCAGCTGCCCCACTCGCACACCGGCCGCGCGCTGCGCGACTACACGGCCGCCGCGCCATCGGCCGCCGCGGCATCGGCCGCCGCGCCATCGGCCGCCGCGCCATCGGCCGCCGCGCCATCGGCCGCCGCCACCGTTGCGCGCGTCGCCGAGCCGCCGGCCCCGCCGCCCACCGAAGCCGTCGTGGTGCGTGGCGCACGCGAGCACAATCTCAAGGACGTCGACGTCGACATCCCACGCAATCGCTTCAGCGTGATCACCGGCGTCTCCGGCTCGGGCAAGTCCACGCTTGCCTTCGACATCCTCTTCAACGAAGGACAGCGCCGCTATCTCGAGTCACTCAACGCTTATGCACGCCAGTTCGTGCAGCCGGCGTCGCGGCCCGATGTGGATGCCATCTACGGCATTCCCCCCACCGTGGCCATCGAGCAGCGCGCGAGCCGCGGCGGACTCAAAAGCACGGTGGCGACGCTCACCGAGATTTATCACTTTCTGCGGCTGCTGTACGTGCGCCTCGGCACGCAGCACTGCCCGGACTGCGAGGTCGCCATCGCCCCGCAGAGCGCCGACTCCATCGTCGCCTCGCTGCTACGCGACTATCCGGGCCAGCGTATTCAGCTGCTCGCGCCGCTGGTGACTCATCGCAAGGGTCACTATCGGGAGCTGGCGCGCTGGGCGGGCGCGCGCGGCGCCACGCAGCTGCGCGTGGATGGTCGCTTCGTGCCATGCGAGCCCTTCCCATCGCTGAAGCGCTTCGTGGAGCACGACATCGAGCTGCCCGTGGCACAGGTGGAGTGCACGGCGCGCGAGGAGGCGAGCCTGCGCCAGAAGGTCGATGAGGCGCTCGAGCTCGGCAAGGATGTGCTGCATGTGCTCGCTGGCGACGGCACGGCCGCTGTTTTCTCCAGCCGCCGCGCCTGCCCGCAGTGCGGACGCGGATTTCCGGAACCCGACCCGCGCCTGCTCTCCTTTAATTCCAGCCAGGGCTGGTGCGAGCAGTGTCACGGCACCGGCGTTCAGGACCTCAGCGGCGAGGAGTCCGACGAGCACGAACACGAGCACGAGGCGCGCTCCTGGGAAAATGGCACCAGCAACGAGGGCGGCGCGGACGCGGACGCCGCGCTGGTCTGTGAAGGCTGTCAGGGAGCGCGACTGAACCCTCTGGCGCTGCATCTGCGATTTCGCGATCAGTCGATCGGGGAGCTCACGGCGCGCTCCGTGGATGAGCTGGCCGGATTCTTCGACTCCCTGCGACTGAACGTGCGCGAGCAGGCCGTCGCGCGCGACGCGCTCGAGGAGATCCGCTCGCGCCTGGGCTTTCTCGCCCGCGTCGGGCTGGGATACCTCGCGCTCGACCGTGCCGCTCCCAGTCTCTCGGGCGGTGAAGCGCAGCGCATCCGCCTCGCCGCACAGCTCGGTTCCAATCTGCAGGGGGTGTGTTACGTCCTCGACGAGCCCACCATCGGCCTGCATCCGCGCGATAACGCCGTGCTGCTCGATGCGCTCGATCAGCTCTCCTCCGCCGGTAATACGTTGGTGGTGGTGGAGCATGATGAGGACACCATCCGACGCGCCGATCACATCATCGATCTCGGTCCGGGTGCCGGCGTCCGCGGCGGCCAGGTGGTGGCGGCCGGCACGGCGCGCGCGCTGCAGGCCAACCCCGCCTCCGTGACCGGGCGCTTTCTGGCGCGGCCGCTGCATCATCCCGCAGCACCGCGTCGCGCGACCGGACCGCGCACGCCCGCACTGCAGATCGAGTCGGCCCACCTGCACAATCTGCGTGACGTGGACGTGCGCGTGCCGCTCGGGCGCCTCGTCGTCGTGACCGGCGTGTCGGGCTCGGGCAAATCCTCCCTGGCGCGCGATGTGCTCTACGCCAATCTGCGCGTCATGGTGGGTGCCCGTGCCGCGGTGAGGCCGGTCGGTGCGCGGGCGATGCACGGCGTGGAGCTCATCGATCGTGTGCTGGAAGTCGATCAGACGCCCATCGGGCGCACGCCGCGCTCCTGTCCGGCAACCTATGTGGGTTTCTGGGACGAGATCCGCCGCGTGTTCGCCGGCACGCACGAGGCGCGTGTACGCGGCTATCAGGCGAGCCGTTTCTCGTTCAACACCAGCGGCGGTCGCTGCAGCGAGTGCGAGGGTGCGGGCATCCGCACCATCGAGATGAGCTTTCTGCCCGATGTGAAAGTGCTCTGCGAGCGCTGTGGCGGGCGACGCTTCGACCGTGAGACGCTCGAGATCCAGTGGCGCGGCCGCTCGATCGGCGATGTGCTCGCCATGAACGTCGAGGAGGCCGGGTCCTTCTTTGCCGCACATCCGCGCATCGCACGACCGCTGCGGCTGCTGTCGGACGTTGGTCTCGGCTATCTGACGCTCGGCCAGCCGAGCCCCACCCTCTCAGGCGGCGAGGCCCAGCGCATCAAGCTGGTCGCCGAGCTGGCGCGGCTGGCGGAGAGCGCGCGCGGACGCCCGGCTCATACTCTGTACGTACTCGATGAGCCGACGGTGGGTCTGCACATGGCTGACGTGGAGAAACTCATCACCGTGCTGCATCGCCTGGTGGACGCCGGACATTCGATCGTGCTGATCGAGCATAACCTCGACGTCATTGCCGAGGCCGATTGGATCATCGACCTCGGACCGGAGGCTGGCGGCGGCGGTGGTCGCGTGGTCGCGGCCGGCACCCCGGCGACCATTGCGGCGCGACGGGGCCGCTCGCATACTGGCGCCGCGCTCGCCCGCTTCCTCGCCGAGCGTGCAGCGTAGCGGACCGCACGAGGCCCAGAAGCTCCATGGGGCACAACCTGGTGTGCTGGAAATGCGGCGCCGACCTCGCGGCCCTTACCTTGCCGCTGTCGCGCCGTGACGAGTGTCCAAAGTGCCGGGCGGAACTGCACGTGTGCCGCATGTGCGTCGACTACGCCGAGCAGCTCGCCAAGAAATGCCGCGAGCCCACCGCCGAGGAAGTCTCGGACAAGACGGCCGCTAATTTCTGTGACTTCTTCAAGCCGCGGCCGGGCGCGTACCTGCCTGCCGACACCGCCGCGGCCACGCGCGCACGCAGCGAGCTCGAGCGGCTCTTCGGCGGCAAGGGCTAGCCTGCATGAGCGCCCACGGCGCGCACGGCCTCACGGGGTGGCTGACGCTCTCTGCCACCCTCGTCACCCTCGTCGTCCTGACCGCGAGCCTGACTGCGCGCGAGGCCGATGCGCAGGCGCCGTTCTCCTTCGATGCGGCGGCGGGACGGCTGCCCAAGAACATCGTACCGCTCACCTACGACATCGACATCGCGCCCGATGTCGAGCAACGGCGCATTGCCGGCAGCGAGTCGGTGATGCTGCGTTTTCGCAGCGCGAGCGATCGCATCGTACTGAACTCCCTGAACGAGACGCTGCGCGATGTGCGACTGGACGACCACGCGGTACGTGCGGTTGACAGCGACGACAAGGCGCAGCTCACGACGATCCTGCTCGCAAGCCCGGCGTCCGCCGGCACGCACCGGCTGACGTTCGCGTACACCGCGCGCATCGAGCAGGGTGCGGTGGGCCTGTTCCTGCAGCCCTACAGCGATGCGCACGGCCGCTCGCACACCATGCTCTCGACGCAGATGGAAGCCACCGATGCGCGACGCATGTTTCCATGCTGGGACGAGCCGGCCTTTCGTGCCAGGTTTCGCCTGACCGTCAGTGTGCCGGCCGCATGGTCCGTGGTTTCCAACATGCCGGTGGCGCATCAGGTGCGCAGCGGACAGCTGATGACCACCACCTTTGGCCTCACCCCGTCCATGCCTTCCTACCTGGTGGAGTTCTCGGCCGGAGACCTGCGTCATCTCGAAGCCAGATCCGGCGGCGTGGATTTCGGCGTCTGGGCTGTCAATGGGCGTGAGTCGGATGGCACCACCGCGCTCGCCAATGCGCAGCAGATCCTCGCCGACTACAACGAATATTTCGATTATCGCTATCCCCTGACCAAGCTCGACTCCATCGCGATCCCCGGAGGCTTCAGCGGTGCGATGGAGAACTGGGGCGCCATCACCTATCAGGACAGCCTGCTGTTGCTGCCGGCGGGCTCGACCCTCGGTGATCGCCAGCAGGTCTATTCCACGCAGGCTCATGAGATGGCGCACCAGTGGAACGGCGACCTGGTGACCATGGGATGGTGGGATGACCTGTGGCTCAATGAAAGCTTCGCCTCGTGGATGTCGGCGAAGGAGACGGCGCTGCGCCATCCGGAGTGGAAGTGGTGGGAGGCGGAGGATGCGGATCGGGAAGCCGCCATGCGTGCGGATGCGCAGAGCAAGTCGCCCGCCATCGAGCAGCACGTCGCCGATGAGCTGCAGGCCAGCAGCGCATTTGATCCGGACATCACCTACAGCAAGGGACAGGCGGTGCTGCGCATGTTCGAGGCCTATCTGGGGCCAACAGTGTTCCGCGACGGGGTGCGTCGCTACATCCGCGCGCGCGCCTATTCCAACGCCACGGCGGCGGACCTATGGACGGCGCTGCGGGCGGCGAGTGGCCAGGATCTGGGGGCGATCGCGGCACCCTGGACGCAGCGTCCGGGCTTTCCGCTGCTGAATGCGCGCAGCTACTGCGCCCCCGACGGGACGCGCAGCGTTGGGCTGACGCAGGAGCGCTTTTTGCTGCAGGGACACGCGCCGGGCCACTGGCAGGTGCCACTGCAGGTGCGCATCGGCGCCACGGGCCGCGCGCAATCGGTGCTGCTGACGCAGGATGGGCAGAGGCTGCCGGCGGGACGGTGCGATCAGCCGCTGAGCCTGGATGCCGATGCGATCGGCTTCTATCGCGTGCACTACGACGCACCGACGCTGGCGCTCGACACCGGCGCTTTCGGCAACCTGCCGGACGCCGATCGAATTGCGCTGCTCGATGATCAGTGGGCGCTGGTCGAATCCAATCGCGACGCGCTCGCGAACTATCTGGCGCTGCCGCCCCGCATGGGAGCTGATCTGGACATTCGCGCCTGGACACAGATCAGCTCGGCGCTGAATCGCATCGAATTCGACGAGCGCGGCACGGCCGGTCACGACGCATTCGCAGCCTACGCACGCTCTTTGCTCGCAGCGCCGGCGCGCGCCCTGGGTTGGGACTCTCGTCCCGGTGAGGCGCCGGAGTCCGCACAGCTGCGCGCCCTGGTGCTGCTGGATCTGGGCAGCTGGGGCGACGGCGAGGTGCTGCACGAGGCGCACCGTCGTTTCGAGCGCTTCCTGTCCGATCCGGACGGCATCAATCCCGATCTGCAGCAGACCGTCCTGGCCCTGGCTGGGCTCGACGCCGACGCGCACACGTTCGAGCAGCTGCACGCGCTGGCCAGAGGGGCGCACGATGAGCCCGAACGGCAGCGCTACTATGACGCGCTGATCAGCGTGCGCGATCCGGCGCTCGCGGCCGAGGCTGTGAAGATCGCACTGTCCGGCGAAATTCCTCCGCAGGATGCACAACTGCGTCTGGGACTGGTGGTGACGCTGGCGCAGCGTCATCCGGCACTCGGCTGGCACGCGTTCAGCGCGCACAGCGCCGAGCTCATGAGTCCCATGGGCACATTCGTGCCCCTGTACATGGCCCAGTATGTTCCCACGTGGTTCTGGAATGCATTGCCGCCCGAACAGCTGGAGGCCTGGATTCGCTCGCGCCTCCCGCCGGAATTGCTGCCGGCGCTGGCGCGCGGCATGCAGGCAGTCCACTTCCGCGTGCACGAGAAGGCCAGCCTGGTAGCCGCGACGGATGCCTACCTCGCGGCTCAGCCCAGACTGCAGGGTCAGCGATGAGTGCTTCGCCGGCGGCGCGGGTGCTCGCGCGGGTGCGGGAGCGAGCAGTTGCCTGGAGCGTCGTCGGGACGCTGACCTGCGCGTGGGTGGGTGCGGCGGCGCCGGCCAGCCCGGGACCGAGCATCATCGCCCCCGAACCCGCCATCCCGGCGCCGCGCGATCGCCCCTATCGGGGCCAGATCCAGCTCGCCGTGGATGCCAGCGACGTACTACGCCGTGTCGAACACGTACACGAGACACTCAGCGGCGTCACTCCGGACCTGATACTGCTCTATCCGCAGTGGTTGCCCGGCGCACATGCGCCGGAGGGCACAATCGACCGGCTCGCGGCGCTGCGCATCAGCGCGAACGGCGCGCCGCTGCAGTGGACGCGCGACCCCGCCAATGTATTTGCCTTCCACGTACGGATACCGCGTGGTGTGACCACGCTGCAGATCGACTTCGACTACCTCTCGCCCACGAGCGCCGAGGTCGGCGATCTGGAGATCAGTCCCGATCTGCTGATGATCGAGTGGAATGAGGTCGTACTCTATCCGGCCGGCTACTACTCGCGTCAGATTCCCATCCAGCCGCAGATCACGCTGCCGGCGGGCTGGGGCTTCGGCACGGCACTCGAGATCGGGCAGCGCCAGGGCGCGCACACGCTTTTCAGGTCCACGACCCTTGCGACCCTCGTGGACAGCCCGCTCTACGCGGGACGCTACTCGGAGCGGCTGGACCTCGACCCGGGCGCCAGCGTGCCGGTACACCTGAATCTGTTTGCGGATCGACCCGATCAGCTGTCCGTACCACCGGCGGCGCTGCAGGCGTACCGCTCGCTGATTCAGCAGGCGTACCGGCTGTTCGGCTCGCATCACTACTCGCATTACGACTTTCTCTACTCTCTCAGCGATCAGATCCAGCAGAGCGGCCTCGAGCACCACCAGTCGAGCGAAAATGGCAGTGCTGCGGATTCGTTCACCGAGTGGGCCAGGAATGCGCCCGAGCGCGACCTGCTGCCGCACGAATACACCCACTCCTGGAATGGCAAATTCCGCCGCCCCTGGGATCTGTGGACACCCAATTTCAACGTGCCGATGCAGGACAGCCTGTTGTGGGTCTACGAAGGTCAGACACAGTACTGGGGCCACGTGCTCGCGGCGCGCTCCGGGCTGCGCACGCGCGCGCAGTCACTCGAGCAGCTGGCGATGATCGCGGCCTACCAGCAGGCCGAACCGGGCCACCAGTGGCGCCCGCTGCAGGACACCACGAACGATGAGATCATCAATCCGCGTCGTCCGCTGTCCTGGCGCGACTGGGAGCTCTACGAAAGCTACTACAACGAGGGGGCGCTGATCTGGCTGGATGCCGACACGCTGATTCGCGAGCAGTCGGGTGGCAAGCGCTCGCTGGACGATTTCGCCCGCCGCTTCTTTGGCATCGACAACGGCAGCATCGTCACCGTCACCTATACATTCGATGAGCTGGTCAAAGCCCTCACTGCCGTGCAGCCCTACGACTGGGCCTCCTTTCTGCGCCGGCGCCTGAACGGGGTGAGTCCTGCCTGGCTGCTCGATGGGCTCACGCGCGGCGGCTATCGCCTGGTGTACACGGACACCCAGGGGGCCTACCAGCACGATGCGCAGGAGGATGCGCACCGCATCGATCTGTTTTACTCGCTGGGCTTCTATCTGGACGATCGCGACGAACCCGGGGCCATCCAGGAAGTGCTGTGGGGCGGCCCGGCCTGGAAGGCCGGTCTGACCACCGGCGGACGCATCATCGCCGTGAATGGCAAGAGCTACAGTGCTGAGCTGATGAACGAAGCAGTGCGTGCCGCGCGGGGTAACGCCTCACCCATCGAGCTCATCGTCAGGACCGGCGACGACTATCGCGTCGCGCGCATCGACTATCACGGCGGATTGCGCTACCCGCACCTGGAGCGCGATCCGGGTCAGCCTGCGCGACTGGACGACATTCTCACTGCGCGCCCCTGAGATGCGGGCAGTCGCTCAGCTGCCCATTCGCTCGGAGAGCCGGCCGATCAGGCGCGACAGCTTCGAGGGACGCGCCTTGCCACTCTGCAGGCTCAGATGTCGCACGCCGGAGTCATTGATGGAAGCACGCGCCTCATCGTCCACCTGCAGTTGATTCGCCCCGAGAATTTCCAGCGTCTCCTCGAGCGTCTTCGGTTTCACGGGCGTACTCGCATTGACCTGTCCAGGCTTGCGCAGTTTGGCACGCTTACCAGGCGCACCGCGCGTCGGTCGTCCGCCAATTATGCGTGTCGCCACAGCAGTGGCCGGCGTCACCGCCGGCTTTGGACTGCCGGCTTTGGACGTCGGGGAGTCTGTGCCCTCGATGAACGCGAACTCCGGCTGCTTGGGAGCTGCTCGTGAAGGACCGCGCGCTTTCTGGGCCGGAGCTGCCTGTGCACGCACCGCGCGTACCGTGTCCGCTGCCGTGAGCGAGGCGTTGCCCGCCTTTGAAGGGGAAGGGTCGCCAGCGTTCACCGCGGCCGCACCACCCGCGCTCTTGAGCGCCTGGTCGCGCTCGCGCGCCGTGACAGGCACCACTGAGACCGTTGCGAAGTCACTGCGCACGTACTGCGCGACCTGCTTGGCGGAGACAGCGTCGGTGAAGAATCCGAGCCGCAGCCCATACCAGCGCCGACCGTCGCGATTTCCCTCCGCGCCATAGAGGGAATAGGCGCTGAAGATCGCCAGCTGCGGAATCTGTGCCATGTCGATCGGCTGCACCGACCATACCAGCTGCACTGCGTAGCAGGGCTTTTCAGCTCGCGGCGTATTCGCGGCAGCCGCCTTGGGCGGCACCGCGGCTGCGCCGGACGGCGTGCCGGTCGCGGAGGCGACCACGGGCACGGCCCCTGAAGGCGTTGACGGCTCGCGTATCGCAGCACCGGCTTCGAGCAGGCGCAGTGTCGCGGTGTTGCTCAGCGTGCTGGCCGGATCGATGGCTTCGGCCGACCGCGCGGGCTGCGCCGGTTGCGCCGGCCGACCTGCCTGCGCCGGTTGCGCGACGGGAATGACCGCCGCGGAGAGCGTGGGCAGTGAATCAAGCACGGGCGAGTGAATGCCGCTGTCTTCGAGGCTCGCGATCGCATCCCGAATATTGCGCAGCGAATGACGCGCGGCCCGATGCTCTTCGCCAGAGGCAGCCGCGGTGCGTCGCACGCTCGCCGCGGGCGGGGCGGCCTTGCCGGATGACGCCGCAGGTGCCGCAGCTGGCGTCGCGACGGTCAGTACATCGTCGACATCTGCCAGCGGGCGCCGGGCCTCGTCCGGCACCAGCGCCAGGCGACTGACGGTCATCTCCGCCGCAGTGGTCTTCGCAGCAGGCAGCGGGGCAGTCGCTGCGGACGAGGCGGCGGTCGTGACTGTTGCGGCCGGCGAGGCCGGCGCCTTGGTTTCCGCGGCTGCGGACTCGGCCTCCGCAGCTGCGGCAGCCGCAGCGGCAGCCGCAGCGGCCAGACGACGACCGGGCGCCAGCCCGGCCCACGCACCAGGGTAGATCGTGCGCACGATATCGAGCAGCTGCTCGGCCTCTTCCTGCGTATCGAAGTAGCCCATGTGCAGGCGGAAGCGCTCACGGCCTTCCTCGCGACGACGTGAAACAAAGAAGGTGAAACGCTTGAGTCCCGCGTGATCCGGACGCGTCAGTGCCACCGGCGTGGTTGAAGAAACCAGATTGATGACGAAGGCGTTGGGCGCGTTGCCCGTGCTTGTAGCTGCGCCTGCCCCCGGTGTTGGTGTCGGGGTCGGGGTCGGCGTCGGCATCTTCGCGAGACTGGCTGATGACATTATGGCTTCCCCAGCAACGGTAGCGATCCGCAGTCGCCGGAGAACCTTCGCGAAGCAGCACCATCATCCCGGCCGAACCGCCGCGATGCTGTGGCAACCCCGCTATCCCTCTGTCTCCGGGACCGGTGGCTTTGCGTCCCTGTCTCACGACAGGTTTGCCCTTTAAGTCACGCCACGAGTGTGCCAGTGCCGCGCTACAAATCAAGGCTCGCAATATCGACACCAATCACACTGCGCACAGTCGGTGATTGCGTCGATGCAATCTGTCAAATCTCGCCCTTCAGCAGCGCAATCAGCAGGATCAGCGCCTCGGGCTCAGACACGCCCCCGGGTCATGCAGAAGCGCTGCGGGCGCTCCCGTGGCCGGCCAGGCGGCGCAAAGCCTGATAGGTGTGTCGCGTGACGCCCAGTCGCCCGCTGCGTGCCGCGCCGCACATGGCGGCGGCGACCATCGATGCCTCGATGGGCCGATAGCGCAACCAGCGTCCCATCAGAAGCGGACCCAATGTCCAGCCCGCGATCTGCCCTGCCAGCTCCAGCGTGCGCCATTCGGGGCGTGTGCCGAGCAGCAGCGAGGGTTGCAGGAGATCGAGCGAGCGCAGCTTCAGTGCCTCCAGATCGCGCTCGGTCTCTCCCTTGACGCGCAGGTAAAAATTGTTTGACTCAGCGTCGGCACCGACGGAGGAAACGACCACCAGCCGCTCAGCGCCGGCCCCCTTGGCGGCGCGCGCAAACGCCAGCACCAGATCGTGATCGACGGCGCGAAAGGCTGCCTGACTGCCCGCCGCGCGCAGCGTCGTACCCAAACAGCAGAAGGCATCCTGTACGGACAGACCCTTGAGTTGAGGCTCCAGAGGCGTATTGAAGCGCAGCACACGGTTGGCGAGGCGCGCATGCTCGATCGGTAATGGGCGGCGCGAGATCGCCTGCACGCGCGCATATTCCGGCGCCGCGAGCAGCAGTGGCAGCAGCTGGCGGCCAATCAGGCCACTGCCGCCCGCCACGAGCGCTATCCGGCTGGCGGGCACTGGTCCCGGCTTGACGACACTCCCTGCGTTGGCGTTCATGCGCGGCGCAAATTGACGCAACGCCGCTGAATTTGCAACGACCGGATACGCAGCGATTGCAGAGACCGCTCAGAGCGGCAGAGTCATCTGTCCGCCGCGGCCAGGTGGACGAAAGCGGGTCGTGGAGGGCGAGGGCAGGCGGCGCTGCATGCCATGGCGCTTGCAGGCAAGTGCGAAGCGATCGCGCAGCAGATCTGCCCAGGCGCCGGTGCCCACCATGCGGGTGCCGAAGCGCGGGTCGTTCTCGCGACCACCACGCGCGTCACGCACCAGCGCCATGACGTGCTCGGCGCGATCGGGCAGATGCGTCTCGAGCCACTGGCGAAAGATCTCCTTGAGCTCGTGCGGCAGACGCAGCAGCACATAGCCGGCGCTGCCGGCACCGGCGGCCGCCACGGTCGCGACGATGCGCTCGAGCTCGCTGTCGTTGACGGCCGGAATGATCGGCGCGACGAGCACGCCCGTCGGGACTCCCGCGGCACACAGCTCGCGCACGATGCGCAGGCGCGCGGCGGGTGAGGCGGCGCGCGGCTCGAGCAGGCGCTTGAGCTCCACATCCAGCGTCGTGACGCTCACGAACACGTTGACGAGCCTGTCTTTCGCCAGAGAGGTCAACAGGTCCAGGTCGCGCAGAATCAGCGCGCCCTTGGTGACGATGCTCAACGGATGGCGCGTGCGCTCGAGCACTTCCAGCACCGAGCGTGTGACGCGCAGCTGCCGCTCGAGCGGCTGGTACGGATCGGTGTTCGCCCCGAGGGTGATCTGTTTGGGTACGTAGCCAGGTCGCGCCAGTTCCTCCTCGAGGCGTCGGGCGGCATCAGCCTTGTAGAAGATCTTCGTCTCGAAATCGATGCCAGGCGAGAGGTCCATATAGGCGTGGCTCGGCCTGGCGAAGCAGTAGGGGCACCCATGCTCGCAGCCGCGGTAGGGATTGATCGACTGTTCGAAGGAGATGTCGGGCGAGTCGTTACGCGTGATGATGGTGCGCGCCGGTTCGGGTCGCACCTGCGTCGCGATGGAATCCGGCAATTCCTCCCGATACCAGCCGTCGTCGACGTCCTCGGTGCTCCCCGCAAGATAGCGAGGCGGGGGATTACTGAGCGCGCCGCGACCGCGATAGCGTTCCATGCCGGAACTGTACATCCATACAGTCTGCGCGTAAAGGTCGCTCCAATGGATAGGCGCGCGGCGG
>DATJUN010000077.1:0-6786 GCA_035502275.1 Steroidobacteraceae bacterium | reverse complement strand
GCTCGCGCAGCCGACTCTCGAGCTCGGAAAACGCGCGCGACTCGATGCCCTCGACGGCCTCGAGCTCGCCGCGTGCCCGCGCACCTCGGATCCAGCGCGTGATCGGCACGCGATGTCGTGAAACCGTGTCAGTCGAGCAGCCGAGCGATCGCGCGAGCTCGACCTGGGTCCTGTCCATGCCGAACAACGTGCCCACGATGGCCGCGTGTAAGCCTTCGATGTCGGTCTCTGGCAGGATATTGCCGCGGTCGATTGGCGCCCTGGCGGCCTCAGCGGCGATTACACGCACATCGGCCTTCCACTCGTCTGCCGGGAGGAAACCTGAGCAACAGGGATGGCCGCACTCGCACGGCACACGCCAAGCGCGACAGGAGGCTCTGACGCAGGCGCCCTGCAAAGGTCCCAAAGCGCGCACCACATTCAAGATCATGCCGGCCTGAGCGATCGCGTCGAATCCGCCGCCTATCCGCCGCCGGTAGGATGAGCCGCGGTCTGTCATGCGGTTCATCAGCGGTCGCGCGGGCGAGCCGCCAACATGAAGCGCAAATCGCACCGCCGATCGCGCGCTGCCGAATAGCGGTTCATCTGGCACCGGCGCTGCTGGCGAACGCGCTCGGCACGTCAGCGTCATGGGCATTGAAGTCCCCTCCCTGCGCAAAAAGAAAACCCCGGCGCGTAGCCGGGGTCAAGGGGTCGGCGGTGCTGGACCTACTGCGCGCGTCGCTCCGCCGCGGTGCTCTGATCCGCCGGCGCTGCCGGGACCAGCGGCGGAGCCTTCACTGCCGCATCAAAGGCCCGCCGCGCCTCGCCGGGGCTCATTGGCTGGCAGCGTTGCCAGCGGGTCAGCTCGAGCGCGTGAAAGCAGCCGAACAGCGCTACAACCCGGTAGCTGCCATCGGCGAGCCTCTGCATGCGCACCTCAGCCCCCAGCTGATCAGAGTCCCGCCGGACCGCCGTGGCGAGATAGCCGTAGACGTCGCGCGTCACGGGCTCGGGCACGTTCTCGATGATCCATCGTTCGGCGATCTGCCATTCTCGCTGGCACTGCGCCTCACTGGCGCACGTAGCCTCATCGGCCGCCGGCACGTCGTACGTGAGCTCCTGCGCCGGCGGCACGAGCTGCGCACAGCCGCCCAGCCCCAGCGCGGCGATCGCCACGGCAACCAGGGTTCGAGGGGAGCTCATGACTGCACCGCCCGCGCCTGGTATTCCTCGAAGGCGTCCGAGGGCTCTGCGGAGCCTGCCAGGCGCATCCAGAACACGCGCTCAGGTTCGGACAGCTCTGCCCACCAGGTCAGCGCCAGAAGCGCCTGGGCGAGCTGTCTCCGGCCGCTCGGCGGTGGGCGGGAGCACGGCGGCGCGATCGCGGCGCTCATGAACGCACCGCCTGCGGATGCTGACGCCGCCAGGCGAGCTCGCGCGCCTCGAGCTCTTCGCGCATCGCAGCGAGGAAGCGCTCCACCGTGTGGCCGCTGTGGCCGTTGGGGTTGTCCCGAGCCTCTGTCTCGAAAGCTCTGCGAAACGCCGTTGAGAACGCACGGTGCGCTGCGTCTCGAGCAGCTGCCTGGCGAATGTGGCGGCCGCGAGGACCTGGAGCCGTAGAATTGTTCGTAGCCATAGCTGTCACCTCATGACGGTTGCGGTCAGGCCGGAGCCGATGTGGACGCATCGGTTTTCGGCCGCTGTAGACGTCCGCCGTCAGCGGGACAGAAATGCGGGTACGAAAGCGGGTATGAGCGCGTATCGCGCTTTTAGAATGCCTGCCCAATCATGGCGTTATCGCGGCAATGTAATTCCCGCCGCCTCCACCACTCCGCAACTGCCGGCAGCCTGGATCTGCCGGCAGTTGCCTCTGTTGCGGCCCGCCGTGCGCCGACGGCCGCCGGCCTCCCTGCCAGCCCCTGCGGGTCGCTGACCGCGGCCAACTGCATCGCGTCCGGTTGACTTGAATTTCGGTATTTGCCTAAATACCGTATGGAAGCGGTTTTCAAGGCGCTGGCCGATCCGACGCGGCGCCGTATTCTGCAGTTGCTGCGCACTCGCGCGATGAGTGCAGGGGAAATCGCCGCTCGCTTCACGCTGGCAAAGGCAACCCTCTCCGGTCATTTCTCGGTGCTGCGCGCGGCGGACTTGATCGACTCGACGAAGAGAGGCTCGACCATCATTTACCGCCTGAACATTTCGGTTCTGCAGGAGGCGCTGCTGGAATTTGCGGAAGCCTTCGGCATCGGGCGCGAGCGCTCCGGGGCCCGGCGCCGTTCCAACGAGGCAGCGGGCTAGTTCTGCCGGCAGTGTCGCCATGATCAATCGTCGAGCGGCGGTAATCTCCGCTGTCCTCATCCTCGTGATGTGCGCGGCAGGTATCTGGGCGCTGTTGATTATCCCCGCCGGCGCTCGGGTTGCCGTTCACTTCGATGCTGCCGGACATGCGGACGGCTGGAGCAATGGCGTGCGCGCATTCTTCACGCTGCCCGTGCTTGCCGCCGTGATCTGGGGTGTAATGGCGCTGTTACCCCGGATCGATCCGCGCGGGGACAATCTGGCGCGGTCCGCGGCGGCCTACGGCACCCTCTGGATCGCCATCATTGCATTTCTATGCGTACAGCAGGGGTCGCTGATCGCACGCAGCCAGCACATCGAATTGCCGGTGGCTCGTGTGCACGCCGCCATGATCGGCGCACTGTTCATCGTCATCGGCAACGTGCTCGGCAAGATCCGACCCAACTACTTCCTGGGCATTCGTACCCCCTGGACACTGGCTGACGAGCACGTGTGGGACCAGACACATCGCTTCGGCGGCTGGGCATTCGTGGCCGCGGGAGCCTTGTTGCTGGTGGCCGGGTTTGCAGCCCCTCAAGCCACGCCGGCAGCGGCGCTCACCCTGCCGGTGATCCTGGCACTGGCGCTTGGAGTGACCGTGAAATCCTATCTGCTATGGAAACAGCACCACCGCTGAGGCCGACAGGCATTAGCAAGATTTAATTTCCAGAGTTGTTATCCAGCCCGTCGCGGCCCGTTACGCTGTCGGCAGGTCGAAGCCAGGACCGGCGTCGGATGGACGAAGGGAGCATGGCCACAGCCGGAAAAGCTCTGGCCGCCCCAGCATGCCGGGAGCGGCGCGCCAATGGCGCAGACTGGACCGATATTCATTCATTCACTGTTCCGGTGTGCCAGCACCTTTTTCTTCCAGAAGTTCCGCACCCTCGGCGCGAACTTCACCTGCTACCAGGAACCCTTCAACGAATCGCTCGAGGCACTGAACCGATCGGCGCGACATGCGCGGCTGCTCGCCTCCCCCGAGGGCTCTCCGCTGCGCCATCCGCCACTGGATAAGCCGTACTTCTACGAATTCTGGCTGCGACGGCAGCAGTTGAAGGGTCTGTATCGTCGCACCTTTGCCTACCAGGAATATTTCGCCGCGCCCGCATTGCCAATGGCACAGCAGCGCTGGATTTCGGCGCTGCTCGCGCATGCTCAGGGTCGCGCGGTACTGCAGTTCTGTCGCAGCGCCGGACGCGCTGCTGCGCTGCATGCGGCATTTGGCGGCGTCCATCTGCATCTGTGGCGCGAGCCGCGGGCGCAATGGTGGTCATACAAGGTCGGGGACTACTTCGACAGCGTCACCCAGCGGATCTACGAAGCACCGGCCCTGCCGGCGCCCCTGGTGCAGCTGCATCGGCATTCGCTCGCCAATGCTGCGGCCGCGACACTGTCCGCGCAGCAGGACTACGCGCTCTATTACGGCGTCTGGCTGCACGCCTGGCTGGCCTTACGCGCTGTGGCCGATATCTCCATCAGCGTCGATCAGATCACCGTCAGCGCAGCCGACAACCGCGCCTGCGCGCAGCAGCTCGCGGACCTTCTCGGCGAGGGCTTCGAGCTGACCGACGTGTGCACCTCGGGCATGGCCTTCACTCCCGACGAGCGAGAGTTCTACGAGTCGGCCGAGCAGCGGGTGGGCAGACTGTTCGTCAGCCACGGTGCAAACCCCACGCTGGTAACCGCGGCCGAGAGCGCCGCGGCTGCTGTACGCGTCGCGCACGAGCGGCGCGCGCACGATGCCGTAGCCGAACGAAACCTGCGACAGGCAGCCATCAGCATGATGCCGCCCCGACAGCGGGGGCACTGGACGCGCCTCACCCGCCAGGCGGCCGAAGCTGCCGCGACGACCCCGCTGCTCAAAAAGCTGCAGCGACTCTGGGCCGTCGTACGCGCTGCCTGAAGCGGGTCGGACGAGCCGCACAGCAACCCGCAGCTGTCCGCAGTCACCGAAGCGCCCCGCGACAGTTATCATCGGAGTTGAGCGTCGAGGCGCAGCCCCATTGGCCGCGCCGATTGACGCGGCCAGCTCGCACGCTGACTTCAGGAAACGACGGTGGTGCCGTTGACCAGATTTTTCAGCGCAACCGACCAGCCCCACAGCAACAGCAGCGATGATGCAATCACCACGAACCAATAAAAACCCTTGCTCTTCAACATCACGGCGTTCATCCAGATACCTCGCGATGATTGTAGCATTCCCGCGCTTGCGCTTCAGCCGCATGCGCGCACTCTCTGCATTGCTGGCGGCCTTTGCGCTCATCGGCCTGGCAAACGCCGCATCGGACGGGGCGGCACCGCGCCGCGCTGCTGCTGCCGGCGACCAGGATCCATACCTCTGGCTGGCGCAGATACACGGCAAGCGCGCACTCGAGTGGGTGCGCCAGCAGAACACACGGACCGAGACC
This sequence comes from Steroidobacteraceae bacterium, assembly GCA_035502275.1. Lineage (GTDB taxonomy): Bacteria > Pseudomonadota > Gammaproteobacteria > Steroidobacterales > Steroidobacteraceae > FEN-1191. Next base: position 2,059 of record DATJUN010000077.1, on the reverse strand, counting down.
CAGTTCGCGCAGGATCCGCGCTATGCACGCTGGCGCGCGCGCATCCTGGCGGCGCTCAATGCCCAGGACCGCATTCCCTTCGGCGCCGTGCAGCAGCAGTGGGTGTTCAACTTCTGGCAGGGAGCCGGGCATCCACGCGGCGTGTGGCGTCGAACCACCGTGCAGGACTACGCCCAGCGCCAGCCTCATTGGCAGACGCTGCTGGATCTGGACGAGCTGGATCAGCGCATGCGGCACGACTGGGTCTGGCAGGGCGCCGAGTGTGCACCGGACCTGCGCCGCTGCCTGATCAGTCTGTCGCCGGGCGGCGGTGATGCCGTCATCGTTCAGGAATACGACCTGCAGCGCCACCAGTTCATGCTGCGTGGCTTCTCGCTGCCTCTGGCCAAGTCCACTGCCAGCTACCTCGATGACGACACGATTCTGTTCGCAAGTGTCTTCGGCCGCGGATCGCTCACCAGTTCCTCGTACCCGCGCATCGTCAAGCTCTGGAGACGCGGACAGCGCCTGAGCGCAGCGCGGACCTTGTTCGTCGCACGTCCCCAGGATGTGCAGGCGGCCCCGCAGGTATTCCAGGGGCCAGACGGCGGCGTCGGGCTGGTGCTGCGTCAACCCGACTTTTTCCACACCGACTACTACGTGCTGCGCGCAGACGGCACGCTGCAGCAGTTGCCGTTGCCCGAGGATGCACAGGTCCAGGGCATGACGGGTGGCATGCTGATCGCAACCCTGCAGCGCGATTGGCACCGTCGCGCCGACCTGGTACCCGCGGGCTCGCTGATCAGCTTCGATCTGCTGCGCTACCGCGCCACGGGGCAGGCTCCCGCCGCCAGCGTGCTCTATACGCCGGGCAATCACACGATGATCGATGAGGTCGCGGCAGGTCGAGACGCCGTTTACGCCTCGGTGTATCACGATGTTACCGGCGCGATCGAGGAATTCCGTGACGGGCCGGCCGGCTGGCAGCGACGCCGTCTGCCGCTGCCCGCAGGCGGCTCCACCTCCATCGTGACGGTCAATGACCGCGGCCCCGAGGCCTACTTCTCGTTCGAGAGTTTTCTGACTCCCCCGACGCTGTACCAGTTCGACGGGAGCGGCGTGCCGCGGCCGATCAAACAGCAGCCGGCCCGCTTCCCGACGCGCGGCCTGGCGGTGCATCAGTATTGGGCGACCTCGGCCGACGGTGTGCGTATTCCCTATTTTCTGGTCGGACCGCGGGACGCGAAATCCGACACACCCACGATTCTCTACGGCTACGGCGGCTTCCAGGAATCAATAACGCCCTGGTATTGGGACGATCCCCATCGACCTCTCGATGCCGGGGAGATCTGGCTCGAGCACGGTGGCGCCATCGCGATCGCCAATATCCGTGGCGGTGGAGAATTCGGGCCTGCCTGGCACGAGGCAGCGCTCACCGTGCATCGCCAGCGCGCATTTGATGATTTCGAAGCCGTCGCCGCCGACATCGAGGCGCGTCACCTGACCTCGGCCGCCCACCTGGGCATCCTCGGCGCCTCCAACGGCGGTCTGCTGGTCAGCACTGCAATGGTCCAGAGACCGGCGCTGTTTGCCGCTGTGGTGTGTCAGCGTCCACTCATCGACATGCTGCGATACACACAGTACGGCGCCGGCGCATCCTGGATCGCCGAATATGGCAATCCCGCCGACCCGCGCATGGCCGCGTATCTGCGCGGCTACTCTCCGTACCAGAACGTGAGCGCCGCCGTGCGCTATCCGCCTGTGCTGTTCATCACCGAAACCAGTGACGACCGTGTCACTCCAGTCTTCGCCCGCATGATGGCCGCAAAGATGCTGGCGCAGGGTCACTCGGTGCTGTTCAGCGAGGCGCTGGAAGGTGGTCACGGCGCCGGAGCCACGCATGCCGAGGAGGCCGGATACTGGGCGCTCTCGTATGTGTTCCTCGCCGAGCATCTGGGGCTGAAGACGGCCGCGCAACCTGCTGGAGCGCGCCCTGACGGCAGCAGCGCTCTGACGCGGCGCCCCCTCACTGATGACGCCCGGTAAGTGAGCGACTACCCGGCGTGCATCGCACCGCCGA
>DATJUN010000076.1:0-79118 GCA_035502275.1 Steroidobacteraceae bacterium | reverse complement strand
GCAGCAGGATCACGAACAGGATCGACTTGGTGGTCTGGATGGAGCTGAAGAAGTTTGCATGTGAGCGTGTCCAGTCGCTGACGTCGAAACCGCCGCCGAGGTTGATGGCGAGCTGATACACCAGGTGCGGCGCCTGCAACGGATCGGCCAGCGCCAGGCGCACACCGGTGACCGCCTGCCCCATCTGGTAGAGCCGCGCCGCATCGGTCAGATTGATCATCGCCAGTGCCGAGTCGTACTCGTACATGCCCGAGTGAAACAGCCCGCTGACCACGAAGCGGCGCATGCGCGGCAGCGGCCCCGCTGGCGTGACATCCGCAATCGGCGTGACCAGCACCACCGAGTCGCCGACGTGGACGTCGAGCTGCGCGGCGAGCGCATCGCCGAGCACGATGCGATAGCTGCCGGCCGACAGCTCATCGATGCTGCCACCCTGGATGCGATCAGCGATCCCCACGGCGCGCCGCTCCTCGGCCGGCAGCACGCCGCGGATGGCGCTGCCCGCACTGCGCTGCCCATGCAGCAGCAGTGCCTGCGTCTGGATGTATGGCGCCGCAGCCAGCACCCCCGGCATGGCGAGCGCCTGGGCCTGTACGTGCCGCCAGTCCCCCAGGCGGCCGTCGATCGCTTCGATCTGTGCGTGCGCGATGACGCTGAGGATCCGCGTCTGCAGCTCGCGCGCGAAGCCATTCATCACCGACAGCACCACGATGAGCACCGCCACGCCGATCGCGAGCCCCAGCATGGACACCACGGAGATGAAGGACAGAAAGCCACGCGCGCCTGCGCCGCGCACATAGCGCATGCCGATGAGCCACTCGAACGGTGCGCTCATCGCCTATTCATAGCGCAGCGCATCGGCCGGCGGCGTGGCCGCCGCGCGCAGCGCCGGGTAGATGGTGGAGGCGAGCGTGAGCAGCAGTGCCGCCACGGCGATCCAGCCGACCTCAGGCCAGTGCAGGTCCGAGGGAATCGCGGTCTCGTAGTAGACCTGCGCGCTGAAGATCTGGAAGTGAAACAGCCGCTCCAGGAAGGGCGCGATGCTGCTGACGTTCAGCGCCAGCAGCACCCCGAGCACCGACCCGAAGGCCACCCCTGCCCAGCCGATCGCGAGCCCCTGCGTCATGAAGGTCTGCAGGATCGCGCGCGGCGGGGCGCCGAGCGTGCGCAGGATCGCGATGTCGGTGCGCTTGTCGTTGACCACCATGACCAGCATCGCCACGATGCTGAACGCCGCCACCGCCACGACCAGCATCAGGATCAGCGCCATCATCGTCTTCTCGATACGGATGGCGCGAAAGTAGTCGGCGTTGTCCTGCGTCCAGTCGTGCACTCGATAGCCCGCACCCACCGCCGCCCGCACGGCGGGCATGTATTGCACCGTGCGCAGCACATCGTCGAAGCGCAGGCGCAGTCCGCTGTCGCCCTGCGCCAGCGGGGCAAAGGCGCGCACGTCCGCCAGGCTCGCGAGCAGCGCATTGTCGTCGTCTTCGATGCCGGCCTCGAACACCCCTGCCACCTGGAAGCGGCGCAGATCCTGGCTGGGCACGCCGTCCGGTCCGCTCATCGCCACGAGCAGCGTGAGGGCGTCACCGCGATGCAGGCCGAGCTGATCGGCGATGTTCTGTCCGACCAGCAGCGCGTTGCTGCCTGGCTTCAGCGCCTCGAGACTGCCCTGCACGATGAGCGGGCGCACGTCGGCGATGTGCTGCTCGAGTGCGGGATCGATCCCCCGCAACAGCACCGGCACCATGTCCGGCAGGTGCACGGCCAGTGCCGTGAGCTCGATGTAGGGCGCGACGCCGACCACGCCCGGCAGGCGCCGCAGGCGCGCGGCCAGCGCGCGATCGGCATCGGCCGGTGCCGTGCCCGGATTCACCACGCGCGCATCGGCATTGAAGGTCAGCAGCCGGTCGCGCAGCTCCGCCGCAAACCCGTTCATCACCGAGAGTACGACGATCAGTGCCGCCACACCGAGGGCGAGGCCCAGCAGCGAGACCCAACTGATCAGAGAGACGAAGAATTTGTGCTGGCGCGAGCGCACATAGCGCAGGCCGATGAACAAAGGCAGCGGCTGGAACATGGATTGGTGATTAAAGCATGGCGGAGCGGAACTGCGTCACAGAATCGTGCGGCGCTGCGCCGCCCTGCACCCTCGCGTGGGTTATTTTGTCCGCCAGCCTCTTGAGGATGCAGGTGGTCTCATGTCCAAACCCTACCGGCCCTGGGTAGCGGCGGCCGCAGCCGCAACGCTCGCGGCGAGCCTCCCCGCCCCACCGGTGTCTGCCGAGACCGTCGTTGTCGGCGATCAGGTCATGGTGAGACAAACCGAAGTGCCGCATCCCAAGCGCGGCATGTCCATGGCCGAGGTTCAGAAGCACTTTGGCGACCCGCGTGAGCGGCACCCGACCGTCGGCACGCCGCCGATCACGCGCTGGGATTACCCCAACTTCGCAGTGTTCTTCGAGAAGGATCTGGTGATCGATGCGGTCGTGCCGGGCGCCGCCAGCCCCGCCGCTCCGAGCACCCCGTCCGGCACACCCGATGCTGACCCCATTCCGGTGGCAGCACCGGCTGGCGCCGCGCCGGCAGTGCAGTCGGCAGATGCGCAGCCCACGGCGCCCGCACCGGCTGCGGCCGCTGCAGCGACCAGCGCGCCTGCGTCCGAGTCCGCCTCCGCCGCTTCGCAGAAGGCGAATGGCAAATCCAAGGGCGACGTGCCGCTCTCGGACGTCTCGCTGCACCACTGAGCCCGGGCGGCGCGCCGCCCTGCACTGCCTCAGCACCGCCTGAGCGCTGCCTGATCGCTGCGGCGAAGGCTGACAGCGCCCTTAGGCTATAGTGCGCAATCCTCACTGACCATTCCCGCGCGTGCGAGCACGGCGTGGGTGTTTGCGTGCTCGCCAGTCCCATGAAGCGACTTCTCAATCCGCCGCTGCCCGCTTCGGGCGCCGCCCACTGGCAGTGGCGCGGGCTGTCGGGCAGCGCCCGTGCGCTGGCACTCGCCGAGGCGGCGAGCCAGGATGCGCGTCCCTGGATCTTCATCGCAGCCGATGTGCGCGAGCTCGAGCGCCTGCGCTCGGAGCTGTACTTTTTCGCCCAGGACGCCCTGCCGGTGCTGACGCTGCCGGATTGGGAAGTGCTGCCCTACGATGTGTTCTCCCCGCACCCCGACATCGTCTCGGAGCGGCTGCGCACGCTCTCGCACCTGGCCGCCTTCAGCCATGGCCTGCTGCTGCTGAGCGCTGACAACCTGCTCGCCCGACTGCCGCCGGCCAGCTATGTGCACGCACGCAGCTTCCATCTGCAGCAGGGACAGCTGCTGGCCATCGACCCGCTGCGCGAACGTCTGGTGCAGTCCGGTTACGTCAGCGTCAGCCAGGTCACCGGTCCGGGCGAATTCGCGCTGCGCGGCTCGCTGTTCGATGTCTTTCCGATGGGCGTCGAACAGCCGGTGCGCGTGGACCTGCTCGACGATCGCATCGACTCGATCCGCCGCTTCGATCCGGAGTCGCAGCGCTCGCTCGAAGCCCTTACGTCCCTGGAGCTGCTGCCCGCGCGTGAGCTGCCGCTGGATGCCGCGGCCGTGCGCGACTTTCGTCGTCGCTACCGTGAGCGTTTCGAGGGCGACGTCACGCGCATGCCCATCTATCGGGGCGTCAGCGAGGGCCTGGCGCCGCCGGGCATCGAGTTCTACCTGCCGCTGTTCTTCGAGTCCACCTCCCACATCGGCGGCTACCTGCCGCGCGAGGCGGTGATCGCCACGGATCTGGATCTGCCCGAGGCGCTGGGGCGTACCTGGCAGAGCATCCTCGAGCGCTACGAGGAGCGACGCCATGACATCGAGCGCCCGCTGCTCGCGCCGGCGGAGGCCTTCGTCGATCCGCCGACCGCGCTCGCTGCCCTTGCCGCCTACCCGCAGGTGGACATGGAGCGCTTTGGCGCGCCCGACCCTGAGCCCCAACCCACGGCGCATGAGTTTCATACCGCTCCGGCGCCGGAGTTTCGCCTGGATGCGCGCGCCGCCGAGCCGCTGGCGCCGCTGACTCTCTTCCTCCAGGGTTACGCCGGCCGCGTGCTAATCGCCGCCGATTCCCCCGGCCGGCGCGAGGTCATCGTGGAGATGCTCGCAGCGCACGGGCGCTCCCCGCGCGCGCTGCCGGGCTGGCAGGCGTTTGCGGCCGGGGATGCGCAACTGGCCATCTGTGTTGCCGAAGACATCGCGGGCCTGGCACTGGTCGAGCCCCCGCTGCTGCTGCTCGGGGAGACGCAACTGTTCGGCACACGCGCGCGGCAGGAGCGACGCCGACGGCGCAGCGCCGTGTCGGACCCGGCCGCGATTCTGCGCGACCTGACGAGCCTGGAGCCCGGTGCCCCGGTGGTGCACGAAACCTACGGCGTGGGCCGCTACGTGGGACTGCAGATCATGGAGATCGGCGGCCAGCCCGCCGAGTTCGTCGCACTCGAGTACCGCGACGGCGATCGCATCTACGTGCCGGTGCATGCGCTGCACCTGATCAATCGCTACACCGGCGGCGCCCCCGAGAGCGCTCCGCTGCACAAGCTCGGCACCGATCAATGGGAGCGCGCCCGCCGGCGCGCCGCCGAGGCCGTGCGCGACGTGGCCGCGGAGCTGCTCGATCTGCATGCGCGCCGCGCGGCACGTCAGGCGCAGCCACTCGCAGCGCGCGAGCTCGAATACCAGAGCTTCGCCAATGGGTTTCCCTTCGAGGAGACCGCCGATCAGGCCGAGGCGATCCGACAGGTGCTGCAGGATCTGTCGGGCGCGACGCCGATGGACCGTGTGGTGTGCGGCGATGTGGGCTTTGGCAAGACCGAAGTGGCCATGCGCGCCGCCTTCGTGGCCGTGCAGGCCGGACGGCAGGTGGCGCTGCTGGTGCCGACGACGCTGCTGGCACAGCAGCACCTGCAGAGCTTTCGTGATCGCTTCGCGGACTGGCCGGTGCGCATCGAGGCGCTGTCGCGCTTTCGCTCCGGCGGTGAGACGCAGGCGGTGCTCGATGGCCTTGAGCGCGGCAGCGTCGACATCGTCATCGCGACACACCGGCTGCTGCACGCGCAGGCGCGCTTCAAGAATCTCGGCCTCGTCATCATCGATGAGGAGCATCGCTTCGGCGTGCGCGACAAGGAGCGGCTGAAGACGCTGCGCGCCGAGGTACACGTGCTGACCCTGACCGCAACGCCGATCCCGCGCACGCTCAACATGGCGCTTGGCGGCCTGCGCGAGCTCTCGCTCATCGCCACGCCTCCGGCTGCGCGTCTGGCGATCAAGACCTTCATCACCGAATGGCATGGTCCGACGCTGCGCGAGGCGGTGCTGCGCGAGCTGCGCCGTGGCGGCCAGGTGTACTTCGTGCACAACGAGATCTCGAGCATCGAGAAGATCGCCGCCGAGCTCACCGCACTGTTGCCGGAGGCGAACCTGCGCGTCGGCCACGGCCAGATGCGCGAGCGCGAGCTCGAGCGGCTCATGGTGGATTTCTATCACCGCCGCTTCGATGTGCTGCTCTGTACCACCATCATCGAGAGCGGCATCGACGTGCCCACCGCCAATACCATCCTGATCAATCGCGCCGATCGCTTCGGGCTGGCGCAGCTGCATCAGCTGCGCGGGCGCGTCGGCCGCTCGCATCATCGCGCCTACGCCTATCTGATCGTGCCCTCGCGTCGCGCATTGGTGGGCGATGCCGCCAAGCGGCTCGAGGCCCTCGCCGCGCTGGAGGACCTGGGCGCCGGCTTTGCGCTGGCGACGCATGATCTGGAGATCCGCGGCGCCGGCGAGTTCCTCGGCGAGCGCCAGAGCGGGGAGCTCTCGGAAGTGGGCCTGACGATGTATCTGGACATGCTCGAGCAGGCAGTACGCACGCTGCGCTCGGGTCGCCGGCGGGGCGACCCTGACGCCGAGCGACCGCTGGCGGCAGTCTCGGAGATCGAGCTGCAGGTACCGGCACTGCTGCCGGAGGCCTACGTGGCGGATGTGCATCTGCGCCTGGCCCTCTACCAGCGCATCGCTGCCGCCGACGCTGCGGTGCTGCGCGATATGACTGCCGAGCTCATCGACCGCTTCGGGGCGCTGCCTGCGCCGGCGGACAATCTGCTGCGCCTCGCGCGTCTGCGACTCGCCGCGCGCGCGCTCGGCGTGCGCCGCCTGGAGCTCGGTCCCACGGGCGGCAGCGTGCAGTTCGAGGCCACCAACCAGGTCGACAGCGCCCGCGTCATCGAGCTGCTGCGCACCCAGCCGCGCGAATTTCGCCTCGAGGGCCCGCTCAAGCTGCGCTTGACGCGCGCCCTGGCACAGCCCGAGCAGCGCTTCGCCTATGCGCAGCGGCTGCTCGGGCAGCTCGGCTCGCGCGAGCTCAATGCCTGAGCGGTCCTGCCTGCTAGGATAGGGCCATGCGCCTGATCGCCCCCATCTGCCGCGCCTCGCTGCACCTGTGCGCGGCCACCCTGCTGGCCTCACTGCTCGGGCTGGGGCCTGCGCCGGCGGCACGTGCGGCCGACCCCGCCGTGGCGGCCGCCCCGGCAAGCACCCCCGCCGCGGATGCGCCGCTCTACCAGGTCGAAATGGTGATCTTTCGGGCGACTCTGGTCGGCGACCAGGAGGACTGGAGCAGTGTGCTGCCGGGACGTGGCTTCGGGACGCCTCTCGGCAGCGGCGCGGAGATGCCGCAGATGGTGCATACGCTCTCCCCGGCTGACTTCCGCCTGGACGGCGTCGTGCGCGGGCTCGCGCGCAGTGGCTCGTGGCGGCCGGTGGCGCACGTGGCCTGGGTGCAGACTGCCCCGCCCTGGGGGTCACACACCGGCGTGCCGCTCTCGCAGCTCGGCGTCGATGCCCCGGGACTGACCGGTACGGTGTACCTGGAGCACTCGCAGCATTACCTGCAGCTGGGCTTCGACGTGACGCTCGACGCGGGGGCGCCCTACCACATCGACGAGATGCGCAACGTCCGTCCGAATGAGAAGCAGTACTTCGATCACCCCGCCTTCGGCATCATCGCTGCGGTTTATCCGCTCAAGCGCACGGGGCGCTGAGGACTCATTCGAGGCTCAGCGCCCGGAGGGCGGCGGCAGCTGCATCGAGCTGCCGCGATAGCGCGTCCAGGTCTGCGACCGACCGAGCAGCGAGACTCCCAGAAAGCCCCGCACGTGCAGCTGGTCCGCGCCGCGCAGCTCCAGGCGGCAGCGGTAGGTGTGCCCGCTGTCGGGGTCATAAATGGTGCCTGCGGACCAGCGCCCGCCGCCGTCATACTGCATGTCCTGAAGGATGATCTGGCCGAGCAGACTGCGCTGGCGCAGGGCGGGGTCGGGATTGTGCGCATCGGTGCGCTGCGGATCATCGCCGCCGACGATCTTGCCCTGGTAGAGCCCCTCGCTCGTGCGGCTGATCTGGATGATGCCGTCGCGCTTCTCGGTGAGCCAGTTACCGAGGATCTGCATCGAACGCGCATCCTCGCTCGCCCGGGCCGCGTCCGCGGCATGCGCCTCATCGGCGCCCAGTGAGCCCAGCGCACCCAGCGCGCCCAGCGCGCACAGCGCAATCAGCGCCGTCAGGACGGGCACTCGCATGATCCGACGCATGGTGGACTCCTTGAGCGAGCTGTGCGCTCAGACGATCTCGCGCGTCTCGGCCACGGCCACTGCGCCCTGCCGCTCCTGCTTGGCCCGTTGCAGGGCGCGCAGTGCGGCCTGCACCAGCGACTGCGGGGCGCGCTCGCCCGTGGGCTCCAGGCTCGCCGCGCCGACGCTGATCGATACGAATTTCTCGCGCTGCGCGCGCGGGTGGTGGATGTGCTGCTCGAGCACGCGCTGGGCAATTGCCACGGCAAAGTCACGCAGCGTCGCCGGATCGGAATTGCGGATCATGGCGACGATGCAGCCGCCGTCCCAACGGGCCACGACATCCGAGCCGCGGCGGAAACTCGCGGCGATGACGCCCGCGACACGCCGGATGCATGCATCGCCCGCGGCGCGTCCGAAGGTGTCGTTGTAGCCGCCGAGCTCATTGATGTCCAGCGCCAGGATCGAGAGCATGCGCCGCTCGCGCAGTCCCACCTGCCAATCATGCTGTAGCAGTTCCTCGAAGTGTGCGCGCGTGTGCAGGCCCGAGAGGCGGTCCTCGCGCATGCGACTGATGGCAGCGGGCATGCGCCGCGTCGCGGAGCGCTCGCGCTCGGACACGTCGTGGCAGAAGCCGACATAGTGGCTGACACCCGCCGGGGCCTCACCCGCCGGGGCCTGACCCGGCGGCACCTTCAGCGGCTGCACCAGCAGCTCGTTCCAGAACTGCGTGCCGTCCTTGCGGTAATTTCGCAGCAGAACCCGACAGCTCTCTCCGGTGGCGAGCGCCGCGCGCAGCCGCCCGCGTGCCTCCTGCTCGCGGTCCCAGGACTGCAGTCGACGCAGGTCCTGGCCGGCAAGCTCCTCGGCAGCGTAGCCGCTCATGCGACAGAAGGCCGCATTGGCGTAGACCAGCGGGTAGTCGGGACCCCGCGCCTCGCAGACGACGATGCCCTCTGGCGCCGTGTCGAGCACGGATCGCAGCATCTCCAGCGACCATTCACCCATCGGACCCATGCGAATCCTGCGCCTCCCGGGCGCGCCCCGCATTCTCCCCCGCCTGACCGGCGCGAGGATGCGGCGAGGTTCTCAAATGTCAAGGACCGGGTGGCCGGCGGGGCTACCCTGACGCCAGGAGGTTCTGCGGCCAGTGCCGAAACGGCTTCTGAGACAGCCGGACGTTGTAGAAGCGCTCCTCGTCGGTGATCTCCGCCCCCAGCCAGGCCGGGCGCTCGAAGGGGGTGTCCTCCGCCGGCAGCTCCAGCTCGGCGATGATCAGTCCGGCATTTTCGGCCAGGAACTCGTCCACCTCCCAGGTGTGGCCGGCGTAGTCCACCAGGTGACGCCACTTCTCGATGGTGAATCCCTCGCACAGCCGCTCGAGCATCTCCTGCGCATCGGTGCGCGCGATCTCCACCTCGTATTCATCGCGCGTCATCCCGCCGCGCATGGATTTGACCGACAGCCAGCCCTGCTGATCGTCCAGCCGCACGCGCACGGAGGCACGCGCCGTGTTGGCGAGGTACCCCTGGCGCAGCAAGCGCCGGCTGTGCGCCTGGGCTCGCCAGGCGTCCCCGGTGACGCGAAACTTGCGCTCGATCTCCACGGCCATCTCAGTCCGCCCTCGCTTCGCCCGCTGATGTCCCATCGCGCTGCCAGGCCTGCAGGAATTCCGCATGATGCGGCTCGCCGGAGTCCTTGAGCAGACGGCGGACGCGCTCGAGCTCTGCCGCCAGCGTCTCGGCGTTCATGCGCCCGCGCATGTGCTGGAAGCGCAGGTAGATCAGGTAGGTGTTCAGCACATCGGTCTCGCAGTAGCGGCGCACGGCCACGATCTGCCCATCCAGATACGCCTGCCAGACGCGCTCGCCCGAGAAGCCGAGTTTGCCTGGAAAACCCAGCAGCGCGGCCACGTCCGCCAGGCTGGCGCGCGAGCGCGCCTGAAATCCGGACAGCACATCCATCAGGTCCAGGTGCCGCCAGTGAAAGCGGCTCAGATAGTTGTTATAGCGGAAGCTGCCGTCCTCCTCGCCGGTCTCCCAGTAGCGCGGCGCCTGCACGCCGGCCTTCAGTGCCCGGTAGTGCAGCACGGGCAGGTCGAAGCCCCCGCCATTCCAGGAGATGATCTCGGGAGAATACTTTTCGATGCCCTCGAAGAAGCGCCGCAGCAGCTCCGCCTCGCTGGAATCCGGGTCACCCAGGCTCCAGAGCACCAGCTGCTCGCGCGTGCGCAGCGCACAGGCGATGGCCACCACACGCTGCTGGAGATGCGGCAGAAACTCGTGACCCGTGGCAGCCCGCTGGCGCGAGAACATCGCCTTGGCGACGGCGGCATCGTCCAGGTCCGTGAGGCCGTAGAGGCGCCGTCCGAGCTCCACGTCGGGCACCGTCTCGATGTCGAACACCAGACAGTTCATGCGGGCGCCACGGCCTCGGGCGCGCGCAGCAGCACGGCTACGGCCACCACCAGGCCTGCCTCATCGGTCAGGGTCAGGTGTCCCTCGCCGATGCCGAGCTGCGCTCGCAGTGCCTGCCCGCGCGGCGAATAGACCACCTCCGGGCGTCCCCAGGCGTTCTGCACCACACCCACATCGCGCAGCCAGATGCCGTGCGCGAAGCCCGTCCCCATCGCCTTGACGATGGCCTCCTTGCCGGCAAAGCGCATCGCCAGGAAGCGCTCGGGGCGCTGCGTGCGCTCGAACTGCACGCGCTCCTCGGGCATCAGCAGCCGCTCGACCAGATGCGCCCCGAAGCGCGCATAGGTCTCGTGGATGCGCCGCGCCTCGAGCACGTCGATGCCGATGCCGAAGATCATGGGTAGGAGGCACCCACCGCACCCGGCGCACCGCCGGCGCTGGCTCGGGCCAGGCGCATCTCCCGCTTCATGTCGGCGACCGCGCTCGCCAGGCCCGAAAACACCGCCCGGGCCACGATGGCATGGCCGATGTTGAGCTCCACGATCTGCGCCAGGGCCGCCACGGGCTGGACGTTGTGATAGTGCAGGCCATGGCCCGCGTGCACGATCAGCCCATGGGAGGCGGCCAGGCGGGCCGCCTGCGCGAGGCGCGCGAGCTCCTGGGCCTGGGCAGCGCCGTGGGCGTCGGCGTAGGTGCCGGTGTGCAGCTCCACCACCGGGGCGCCCGAGGCTGCCGCGGCCGCAATCTGTTCGGCATCCGGGTCGATGAACAGCGAGACCCGTATGCCGCGCGCGGCCAGTCGGGCACAGCGTTCGGCCAGCGCCGCGCCACCGGCCACGACATCCAGCCCACCTTCGGTCGTGAGCTCGGCGCGCCGCTCGGGCACCAGGCAGCAGTCGGCCGGTGCGATCTCGCAGGCGAGCTCGATCATCGCATCGGTCGCGGCCATCTCGAGATTCATGCGCGTGCTGATCATCGCAGCCAGAAGACGCACGTCGCGCTCCTGGATGTGGCGGCGATCCTCGCGCAGATGCAGGGTGATGCTGTCGGCGCCGGACTGCTCGGCTACGAGCGCGGCCTGCAGCGGCTCGGGAAAGCGCGTGTGGCGCTGCTGGCGCAGGGTTGCCACATGATCGATGTTCACCCCCAGAGCGATGTCGTGCCTCATGCGCGACGCTCCCGTCGCGACCAGGCATGCAGCGAGCGGGCGACACCGCGACTGGCGAGCTCGCGACCCTCCAGGCAATGGTCCAGCGCCGCGCGCATCAGTGCGCGTGCCTGGCGCTGTGACTGCTCGGCGCCCGGCGCCGCACCGGCAGCCAGGTCGTGCAGCACGTGGCCCGCGATCGCCCCTGGACTTTCCGGCTCGGCGACCACGAAGCCGTGCACGCCGGGCTGGAACTGATAGTAGCTGTCGGCGCGTACCGGCTCGCCGGTGTCGGCTTCGGCCGAAAGGTTGAGTCCGTAGCCCAGGAACTGCAGCAGCTGCGTCTCGAAGCGCCGCAGCGGCGCATCGGGCGCGAGCCCTGATTGCAGCTGCACCAGCGTCGACTCGTAGACGTCGAACAGCGCCGGGTAGGGGTCGTGACGCGCCAGCAGCTTCAGCAGCAGCTCGTTGAGATAGAAGCCGCTCATGAGCTGGGCGGCCGGCAATGCAGCCAAGGCGGCATCGGCGCGCTCCGCGCCGCTCAGTGAGGGGGACTCGGAGCGGCCGCTCCAGGACAGCAGCAGTGGCCGGAACGGTTGCAGGGCCGGGAAGCGCGAGCGCAGGCCGCGTGCGCCGTGCGCAAACAGCGTCAGCCGGCCATGCTCGCGCGCGAACACCTCCAGGATCAGGCTGCTGTCCCGAAAGGGACGCTGATGCAGCACGTAGGCACGCGCCAGCTGCGTACGCTGCGCCGAGCGTGTCATGCCCGAGTTGCCCCCTGCAGTCTCATTCCATTCCCAGCTGCCGCAGGGCGCGTGCATCGTCGGCCCAGTCCTCGCGCACCTTGACCCACAGCGTCAGGTGAAAGCGCTCGCCGAAGGCGCGGTTGAGCTCCAGGCGCGCGGCACGCCCGACGCGCCGCAGCCGCTCGCCCTGCGCGCCGATGACGATCGGCTTCTGGCCGCGACGGTCCACCCAGATGACCGCCGATACCTCGGTGCGGCCATCCTCGGTCGGCGTCAGGCTCTCGACCTCCACGGCGATGCCATAGGGCAGCTCCTCGACCAGCTCCAGGCTGAGCTTCTCGCGGATGGCCTCGGCGATGCGAAAATTCTTGCTGCGATCGGTGAGCTGGTCGGCAGGAAACATGGCCTCCCCGACCGGCAGCGCCTGCACGATCAGGCGTGTGAGCTCGGGCAGATTAGCGCCCTTCTGCGCCGACACCGGCACGATGTCGGCGAATGGGTGGCGGGCGGCGAGCTCGGCCAGATAGGGCAGCAGTCGCTCGCGCGGCCGCACACGATCGACCTTGTTGACCACCGCGATGACGCTGCGCCGGGTCTCGGGCCTCGCCGCCTCGGCAATGCGCGCAAGTGCCATGGCATCCTCGGCCGTCCACTTCAGCGCCTCGACCAGGAACAGCAGCACGTCGGCATCGCCCAGTGCCGCCGAGGCCGTGCGGTTCATGGCGCGGTTCAGTCCACGCCGCGGGCCGTGATGCAGCCCCGGTGTATCGATGAAGGCGATCTGGGCGTCGGGGAGGTTTTTCAGGCCGATCAGCCGGTGTCGCGTGGTCTGCGGCCGCGGCGTGACGATGCTCAGCTTGTGTCCGACGAGAGTGTTCAGCAGCGTGGACTTGCCGACGTTGGGGCGACCCGCGAGCACCACGTAGCCGCTGCGAAACTCGCTCACCGATACCTCACGACCTCATGGCTCTCCGATCTGCGCCAGCACCAGCGCGGCGGCGGCCTGCTCGGCGCGCCGACGGCTCGAGCCGGTGGCGCTTGCCGAAGCGGCCATCGGCGCAACGTCACAGGTTACGCGAAACACCTGCGCATGCAATGCACCCTCCACGCTCTGGACACTGTAGCGTGGCAGGGCGAGCCCGCGCCCCTGCAGCAGCTCCTGCAGGCGCGTCTTCGGATCTTTCAGCAGCGACGGAGTCTGCAGCTGCAGGACCGGCGCCAGCACCCGCAGCATGACACTGCGGGCGGCCGCGAGCCCCCCGTCGAGGTAGATCGCGCCACACAGCGCCTCGAGCGAGTCGGCGAGGATCGACTGGCGGCTCGCCCCGCCGCTCTTGAGCTCTCCGGGCCCGAGCACCAGCCAGTCGGACAGCCCCAGGGCGGCGGCGAGCTCGGCGAGCGAGTCGCCGCTGACCACGCGCGCGCGCAGACGGCTCAGCTGTCCCTCGTCGGCCGCGTCGAACTGCTCGCACAGGTACTGCGCGGCGATCAGCCCGAGCACGGCATCGCCGAGGAACTCCAGCCGCTCGTTATTGGGTGTGCCGGCGCTGCGGTGGGTCAGTGCGCGCTCGAACAGGCCCCCATCGCGAGGGGTGTAGTCGAGTGTCTCGCGCAGCCACACACACAGCCGCTCGATGCGATCCATGGGACCGCAAGCTTAGGGCAGATCGACCTCTTTGTGGAATTGCACCAGCACGGAGAGGTCGCCGAACAGCGGGGCGACGTCCTGATAGTCGGCAATGGCCGCCCAGTGGTCCCCGTCGCGGTGGATGTCGATGTCCTTGGTGGTCGGAAACTCGATGGTCTCGATGTCGAAGCTCTTGTCGAGCGAGGAGCGCAGGCTCTGCGCCGTGATGCTCTGCGGATCGGTCTGCTGCTCGGAGAGCCGCTCGAGCGAGCGCGCAACGCGCATGTAGTTCAGGTACACCGGCGCCAGGCGAATGCCGGCGTACACCACGATCGCCACCGGAATCAGCAGCACCACCCAACCCAGGAAAGTGACGCCTCGCTGTGCGTGCCGCATGCTCAACTCCCGATCGAAAGGCCTACTGGATACGCCGCCCGATGCGGCTCCAGTTGGGGCCGCCCGAGCGCCCCCAATCCCAGTTGAACCAGATATAGGTCGCCTTGCCGACCAGGTTGGCCTCCGGCACGAAGCCCCAGTAACGCCCGTCGTAGCTGTTGTCGCGGTTGTCGCCGATCATCAGGTATTCATGCGGCGGCACGACCAGGACGTTGGAGTCGCCGTGATCGGGCTGCCCCGGCGCGTCCGGCTCGACGCAGACATAATTGCGGTCCATCTTGCGATGGCAGCTGGCGGTGACCGGCGCATCGATCTCGTACGGGGTCAGACACGAGAGCATCTGGTGCGTGTGCCGGCCCAGCACCTCGGTCGACAGGCGCATGTTGTGATAACAGCCGTCGTCGTAGCGGCGGTCCAGGCGCATGGGCACCGGGGTGCCGTTGATGATGAGCTGGTCGTTGTACACCTGCACATGATCGCCCGGCAGGCCCGCCAGCCGCTTGATGTAGTTCACGCTCGGATCAGGTGGAAAGCGAAATACCACCACATCTCCGCGCTGGGGCTCGCCAATGGGCACGATTTTGCGGTCCAGCACCGGCAGGCGCAGGCCGTAGTCGAACTTGTTCACGATGATGAAGTCCCCGTCCTCGAGCGTGGGCATCATGGAGTCGGAGGGGATGCGGAAGGGCTCGAACACGAAGGCACGTACCAGCAGCACGATCAGGGCCACGGGGAAGAAGCTGCGGGCGTAGTCCACGGTCAGGGGCTCGGGGACCGCGGCCCCGGCCGCGGCCGCAGCGCGCCGCCGCCGCGGCGCCAGCACCCAGGCGTCCAGGCCCCAGATGAGCCCGGCGAGCACCACGACGGCGAACAGCAGCAGGCTGAAATCCAGCCGCTCGGAGCCGAGCAGATGCACGATGCCGGCGATCAGCAGCACCGGCAGCAGGTAATAGACGGCCGCGATCAGGCGCGGATCGGGTGGCAGTGCCCCGCCGTCGCTGCGTCGCCTGAGGCGCCGGCGCGGGCGCAGGAACCAGTCATCGATGATGGCGATGATGAGCGCGGGCAGCGCCAACCACGCCAGGATGGTGATCAGTTGAGCAAACATGGTGGGTTACTTGCGGCCGACTTTCAGCACGGCGAGAAAGGCTTCCTGGGGAATCTCGACCTGTCCGACTTGCTTCATGCGACGCTTGCCTTCTTTCTGTTTTTCCAGAAGCTTGCGTTTGCGCGTGATGTCTCCGCCGTAGCACTTCGCAAGCACGTTCTTGCGCAGCGCCTTGACCGTGGCGCGCGCAATGATATGGCTGCCGATCGCAGCCTGCACCGCCACTTCGAACATCTGGCGGGGAATCAGTTCCTGCATCTTGTCCACGAGCTCGCGGCCGTGCGCATAGGCGTTATCCCGGTGCACGATCATCGAGAGCGCATCCACGCGATCGCCATTGATGAGGATATCGAGCTTCACCAGAGGCGCCGCCTGGAAATGGCTGAAGTGGTAATCGAAGGACGCGTAACCGCGGCTCACGGATTTCAGGCGGTCGAAGAAGTCCAGCACCACCTCGGCGAGCGGCAGCTCGTACTGCAGTGACACCTGCGTGCCAAGATAGAGCATTTTCTTCTGCACGCCGCGCTTCTCGCTGCACAGGCCGAGCACGCCGCCGACGTAGTCGGGTGGCACCAGGATGCTCGCGGAGATGATGGGCTCGCGCAGCTCCGCGATCTCGTTGACGGCCGGCAGCTTGGCTGGATTGTCCACGTACTCGACGGTGCCGTCGGTACGTGCCAGCTCGTAGACCACGGTGGGGGCGCTGGTGACCAGATCGAGCGAATACTCGCGCTCCAGACGCTCCTGCACGATGTCCATGTGCAGCAGCCCGAGAAAACCGCAGCGAAAGCCGAAGCCGAGCGCAGTGGAGACTTCCGGCTCGTAATGCAGCGCCGAGTCGTTGAGCTTGAGCTTGGCCAGAGCATCGCGAAAGGCCTCGTAATCCTCGGCATTGACCGGAAAGAGCCCGGCGAAGACGCGTGGCTGGATCTGCTTGAAGCCCGGCAGCGGCGCGGCGGAGGGGCGCGCCTCCAGCGTGATGGTGTCGCCCACCGGGGCGCCATCGATCTGCTTGATGCCGGCGATCAGGAAGCCGACCTCGCCGGCGCCGAGACTCTCCAGCGGCAGGGATTTGGGCGTGAAGCGGCCGAGCCGGTCGACGTGAAAGCTCCTGCCGGTGGACATGATGCGCACGCGATCACCGCGCGACACCGTACCGTTGACCACGCGCACCAGGGACACCACGCCCGAGTAGTTGTCGAACCAGGAGTCGATGATCAGCGCCTGCAGCGGCGCCTGTGCATCGCCCTTGGGCGGCGGGATACGCTCGATGATCGCCTCGAGCAGCTCGGGCACCCCCTGACCGGTCTTGGCGCTGACCAGTACGGCATCATCGGCCGGGATGCCGATGATCTGCTCGATCTCCTCGATGACGCGCACAGGGTCCGCGGAGGGCAGATCGATCTTGTTGATGACCGGCAGCACGGTGACGTTCTGCTCGATGGCGGTATAGCAGTTGGCGACGCTCTGGGCCTCCACGCCCTGCGAGGCATCCACGACCAGCAGCGCGCCGTCGCAGGCCGCAAGGCTCCTGGACACCTCGTACGAGAAGTCCACATGCCCCGGGGTGTCGATGAGATTGAGCTGGTAGCGTTGCCCGTCCTTCGCCTCATAGTTGAGCGTGACGCTCTGGGCCTTGATGGTGATGCCGCGTTCGCGCTCCAGATCCATCGAGTCGAGGACCTGCGCTTGCATTTCCCGCTCCGCCAGCCCCCCGCAGAGCTGAATCAGCCGGTCGGCGAGTGTGGACTTTCCATGATCGACGTGCGCAATGATGGAGAAGTTGCGTATGCGTTGCATCGGGGAGCTTGGGGCCTTGCGTGGCGCGGCGGGCAGGCCCGCGCCTCGGGGTCAGGGGCGGCGGATTATAGCTGGTCGCCCCGCCGTCGCAGGGCGCCAAGCAACTCGGCCTCGTCAAGGCGTGTGCGGCACACTGGAGTGCCATCCAGCAGCAGTACCGGAACCTTCAGGCCAAAGCGGCGCTGCCAGTCCGGGTCGCTGTCCACGTCCGCACGGCTCACCGGGGGCAGCGCCACGCGCCGCGCGAGCGCACTCAGGGCCGCGCACATCTGCTCGCACAGCTCGCATTCCTCGCGCGTCAGCAGCGTGAGACCGCGCGCGGCAGCTGCGGTCTCGCTCAACGCCGGTGTGCTCCGCCACCCGGTGCGAAGTGCCCACCCCGCAACCCGCCGCCGCCGAAGCCCAATGCCCCCGCGGACCCGTCGAAACCGCCGGCGTGCACCGGAACGGGCAACGGTATCTGGCCCGGCGCATCCGCGCCGCCGCCGTGGCCCGCGCCGGGGCTGTCCAGGGGCCCGGCGGCATGCGCTGCCGTGGGGCCCACCGCGTCGGCCGCGGGCACGCCCAGGCTCGATTCTCCCAGGGCCGCCGGCGGCACGGCAGTGCGCATCGCCTGCGCGATCTGCCGCACGGTATCGGGGGGGACTTCCCCGACCACGGTGATGCGATAGCCCTGCACGGCCGTGGCGTACGCCGAGGAGGTGCCCAGGCTCGCCGCGTCATCGTGCGAGCTCGCCAGCGCCGGCCCGCCATTACTGCGCCGCGCCTGGACGAACACGGACACCGAGGCCAACCCATCGGTGAATACCAGATGTTCCGCAGGTCCGCCGGGCAGCATCTGCCGGGCGCTCGCCGTCAGGCGAAAGCCAGGCGGCAGGGAGCTCGCCTGCCATGCGATGTCCAGGTCGGGGGCGTTGGCGCTCGGGGACGCGGGGATGTCCTGCTGCACCCAGCGGTAGTTGCGTGCGTCCAGGCCGGGGGCGAGCTCGGCGGGTGAAATATGCGACGGCAGGACCAGGTCGGTGAAAACGATCTGCTCGAGCGTGTGGCCCTTGGAGTCACGCAGCTGCATGCGCAGCGGCATCGCCGTGGCCTCATCGATCCATACGCGGTAGCCATAGCGCAACTGATCGCGCGGCTCGATGCCGATGACACGCGCGGTGCGTCCGGAGACACGCGTACGGGCTACCTGGGTCACGATGTACTCGCCAGCCAGCGCGGCTTCCAGGCTCGGCAGGCCGCCAAACAGCAGCCCCGTGCCGGCGCTGCGCTCCACCAGCACCATGTGCCGGTCGGGCAGATAGCACAGCAGCTGATTGCCCCGGCGGATGAATTCGCGGCCCGATCCGTCCATTGACTGCAGCCGCTCGGAGAGGCCCTCCGGTCCGACGCGCTGCACGACCCGCAGCGTTTCGGTTTCCCCGCCGTGCTCGTGCACGAACACGCCGCGATAATTGCGTGTCGCCAGGGCGCGGTCGGTGCGTGCCAGCCAGCTGCGCGGATCATCGGCAGACACCGCGGTGACTGGGGACGCAGCGCCCGCAGCGGCGTGCGCGCCGGCCTGCGTGCCGGCAGCAGCGGCACCCACAAGCGCGACGCTCCACAGCAGCGCCGCGGCGCCGAACAGCTCAGCGGCCGGCAGCAGAAGCCGCGGTCGGCGCATCCGCATCACCCGCCGTCGCGGTGGAATGAGCGGCAGGGTCGGCCGCGGAAGGGCTGGCAGCGTCAGGCCCATGGACTGCATCATCCGCGGCATCTTCGCCGCTGATCAGGGCCGACAGCAGATCCGGACGCATCAAGGGGGTGGAATACTCGCTGTGCGCGACGATGTAGTCCACCAGCTCGGTGCGCAGTGCCGTCGGATCCGAGGCATCGTTGGAGGGGGTCACGTAGCTGAAGGGCTCGCGTGCGCTGCTGTTGGTCGCTGCCGGATGCGGGTCGGCAGCGGCGCCTGGACTGGCCATTCCGTGACGCAGGGCGACGGCCGCGAGCTGTGCGGACCCGTGCGCCGCCGGTACCGCCAGCGCAGCTGCCCCGAGTGCCGCGTCCCGCATGCCCGGGAGAACGGATTGAGAGGCCACCTGCCGCAGCATCACCAGCGAGAAGCCTGCCACCGCGGTGACCAGCGAGGCTGCCAGGGCTGACTGCCACACGTAGCGATTGCGGCGGCGGCGGCGCAGGTCGAGCGCCTGCGCTGCCACGGTGCTGTCAACGGCGCGACTGACGCGGCTGGCGAAGTCGCTGCCCGCCGTGGCCACCGGCTCGCAGCGCATGGCCGCGCCGATCAGCGCGTAGCGTGACCAGCGGCCCCGCAGCTTTTCGTCCCGATCGATCCGGCGCGAGAGCAGCTCGCATTCCGCGGCGGGCAACTCACCATCGAACATGGCGGAGAGCTGGCTTTCGACTTCGTCCTGCTTCACGACATCATCCACGGCAACTAGACCAGTTCCTCGGCACGACCGAGCCCAGCGTCAAACACTTCCCGCAGGCGCCGATCGATGGCTTCACGCGCGCGAAAGATGCGCGAGCGCACGGTGCCGACGGGACAGTCCATCGATTGGGCGATCTCCTCGTAGCTCATCCCCTCCAGCTCCCGCAGCACGATCGCGGTGCGCAGATCCTCGGGCAGCTCGCCGATCGCGGCATTGACCGTCGCGCGAATCTCTTCGGTGAGCGCCAGGCCTTCGGGGGTTTCCGGATCCTTCAGTCGTCCGACCATGTCCGTCGACTCGTCGTTCCCCTGCAGGTCCAGATCATAGGTCACGGGGTTGCGATCTCGCGCTGCCAGTGCATTCTTCGCGGTATTGATGGCGATGCGGTACAGCCAGGTGTAGAAGGCGCTGTCGCCGCGAAACTGTGGCAGAGCGCGATAGGCTTTGATGAAGGCCTCCTGCGCGACATCCTCGGCATCGGCAGGATCGCGCAGATAGCGCATGACGAGCTTGACGACCTTGTGCTGGTATTTGAGCACCAGCAGGTCGTAGGCGCCGCGCTCTCCGCGCTGCACCCGTCGAACCAAGCCCAGGTCACTTGCATCGGGGCCCATCGGCAGCTCTGCTTCCTGATTGCCAGACCGCCGTTGTGCGGTCTGGGACTCGACACGAACCCGAAAGTTCGCCGTCGGGTCGAGTCTAACAGTTGATGCAGTCACCGGATTGGTCCCACCCGTTCGCCACGCCGTGCAGACAGCGGTTTGACCGGGCGAGGGGTCCGAGGTTCCGATGACTCCTACGACATAATACCGCTGGCGACGCCCGGCCGGGCATCGCCGCCGCGGCCGCTTTACCGTGGCGGCGCGGCACGCGGCAAGTAGGACTCCGCGGGCGCGGCCCACTTATCGGATTGGTTATAACTGCTCAGAGCGGGCTGCGGGCTGCGGAGCTGGCGGCGGGGCGGTCGGGCTCATGGTCCGCGTGGCGGCTGCGAGCGTGCGTATGGCTTCGACGAGCTCGGCCAGCTCCGGTTGCGCCGGACGCTCACCCGCCAGCAGGTAGGCCGCCAGCAGCGGGTCGGGCATCTCCAGCAGCGCGGCGAAGTGTTCACGCCGGGCGGCATCGCAATCCTCATAGCGCTGCGCCAGCCAGCGCTGCAGCAGCAGATCGAGCTCGCGGGTGCCGCGGCGGCAGTGCCAGGCGAGGCGCGCACGGGCGGCGCGGGCGGCCTGCGCCGCACCGGCACCCCCGGTCGGACCGGCGGGATCGGTGGGATCGGTGGGATCGGTGGGATCGGCGGGCTGCGCGGCGGGCTCGGCCATGCCCCCTCAGTGCGCCCGCTCGGCCAGCATCTGCTTGATGGCGCCGATGGCCTTGGCCGGATTCAGATCCTTCGGGCACGCCTCGGTACAGTTCATGATGGTATGGCAGCGGTAGAGGCGGAACGGATCCTCGAGCGCATCGAGCCGCTCGCCCTGTGACTCATCGCGGCTGTCGACGATCCAGCGATAGGCCGCCAGCAGTGCCGCAGGGCCCAGATAGCGCTCCGAGTTCCACCAGTAGCTCGGGCAGGAAGTCGAGCAGCAGGCGCACAGGATGCAGGCGGCGGGCCGATCGATACGCTGCTGGTCCTGCTTGCTCTGCAGGCGCTCGCGATCCGGGGGCGCTGGCGTGCGTGTCTGCAGCCAGGGTTTGATGGCTGCGTACTGCGCGTAGAAATTGGTCAGGTCGGTGACCAGATCCTTGATGACCGGCATGTGCGGCAGCGGGTAGATGGCGATGTCGCCGCTGCCCACGTCGTTGCAGGCGCGCGTGCAGGCGAGCGTGTTCACGCCGTTGATGTTCATGGCGCACGAGCCGCAGATGCCCTCGCGGCACGAGCGTCGCAGTGACAGCGTCGCATCGACCTCGTTCTTGATCTTCAGCAGCGCATCCAGAACCATGGGACCGCACTGCGCCATGTCCACCTCGTAACGATCCACGCGCGGACGCTCGCCGCTGTTGGGATCGAAGCGATAGATGCGGAAGGTGCGCACACGCCTGGCACCCGCAGGGGCACGAAAGACCTTGCCGGCGCGCGTGTCGATGCGCGAGTTGGGCGGCAGTGAGAACTCGACCATGCTTTCTGTTCCTGTAGGTCAGTAGGGGCGCAGGTCAGTAGGTGCGCGTCTTCGGCGGGATGCTCTGCACCTCGTCGGTCAGCGTATTGAGATGCACCGGCCGATATTCGATGCGCGTGCGTCCCTGCGCATCCACCCAGCAGAGCGTGTGCTTGAGCCAGTTGGCGTCATCGCGCGCCGGATAGTCCTCGCGGGCGTGCGCGCCACGGCTCTCGAGGCGGTTGGCGGCCGACTGGATGGTCGCCGCGGCCTGCAGCAGCAGATTCTCCAGCTCCATCGTCTCCACCAGGTCGGTGTTCCAGATCAGGCCGGTGTCGGTGACGTGCACGTCGGCGAAGGAAGCGATGGTGCCCGAGAGCTTCTGGATACCCTGGGCCAGGGTCTGACCGGTGCGAAAGACCGCCGCGTCGGCCTGCATGGTCTTCTGCATCTCCAGACGGATCTGCGCTGTGGGGCGCGAGCCGCGCGCGTGGCGCAGGCGGTCCAGACGCGAGAGCGCCAGGTCCGCGGCGTCCGCGGGCAGCGGCCGCTGTCGCTCGCCGCGCCGAAGTGCGCCGGCACAGTGATGCGCCGCTTCGCGGCCGAACACCACCAGATCCAGCAGCGAATTGGAGCCCAGACGGTTGGCGCCGTGCACCGAGACGCAGGCCGCCTCGCCCACGGCCATGAGCCCGCGCACCACGCTGTCGGGCTTGCCGTCACGCAGCGTGACGACCTCGCCGTGAATATTGCAGGGTATGCCGCCCATGTTGTAGTGCACGGTCGGCAGGATCGGAATCGGCTCGCGCGTCACATCCACGCCGGCGAAGATCTTCGCGGTCTCCGCGATGCCCGGCAGGCGCTCGTGGATGACCTCGGCGCCCAGGTGCTCGAGGTGCAGATAGATGTGGTCCTTGTGCTCTCCGACACCACGCCCCTCGCGAATCTCGATCGTGGAGGCGCGGCTGACGACGTCGCGTGAGGCCAGATCCTTGGCATTGGGAGCATAGCGCTCCATGAAGCGCTCGCCGCCCGAATTGGTCAGATAGCCGCCCTCACCGCGTGCCCCTTCCGTGATCAGACACCCCGAGCCGTAGATGCCGGTGGGATGAAACTGCACGAATTCCATGTCCTGCAGCGGCAGCCCGGCGCGCAGTGCCATGCCGCCGCCATCGCCGGTGCAGGTGTGCGCCGAGGTGCAGGAAAAATACGCACGTCCATAGCCGCCGGTGGCCAGGATCGTCGTCTGGCCGCGAAAGCGGTGCACCTTGCCATCGGCCAGATCGAGCGCCACGACGCCGCGGCACTCGCCATCCTGCATGATCAGATCGATGGCGAAGAACTCGACGAAGAACTCGGCCTGGTGTTTGAGCGACTGCTGGTAGAGCGTATGCAGCATCGCATGTCCGGTACGGTCCGCGGCCGCGCAGGTGCGCTGTGCGATGCCCTTGCCGAACTGCGTGGTCATGCCGCCGAAGGGGCGCTGATAGATACGCCCATCCTCGGTGCGCGAGAAGGGCAGCCCGTAGTGCTCGAGCTCGAGCACCGCCGCCGGTGCCTGCTTGCACATGAACTCGATGGCGTCCTGATCACCGAGCCAATCCGAGCCCTTCACGGTGTCGTACATGTGCCAGCGCCAGTCGTCCTCTCCCATGTTGCCGAGCGAGGCGCTGATGCCACCCTGCGCGGCCACCGTGTGGCTGCGGGTGGGAAATACCTTGGTGATGCAGGCGGTGGACAGCCCCGCCTCGGCGAGGCCGAGCGTTGCGCGCAGGCCCGCGCCGCCCGCGCCCACGACGATGACATCGTAGGAATGATCGACGATGTCGTAGGCGCTCATGGCACTCCCCGAAACACGGTGCGCAGGATGGCGTAGACACCGCTCAGCGCCAGCAGCGCATGCACGAAAGTGGACAGCAGCAGCGTCGCGGTCCTGGCCGCGAAGCCGTGCACGTAATCCTCCACGACCATCTGAATGCCGAGCCACGAATGCCAGGCGGACAGCAGCACCAGCAGTGACAACCACACCGGGTTCCAGCCCGAGCCGATCCAGGCGCTGACGCTGATGTAATCCAGGTGCGGTAACGACAGCAGCGCGATGAGCAACCACAGCGACAGCGGAGCGAGCGCGAGGGCCGTGACGCGCTCGACGATCCAGTGACCCACGCCGTCGTGAGCCGCGCCGTGACTGAGCACGCGCGCGAGCGGGGAGCGCAGTGTCATGGCGCACTCCCGTGGCGGATGAGGAAGTAGAGACAAACCAGTGAGGCCACGATGGTGACAACGATGACCACCCAGGCGCTGGTGCGCGCTTCACGCCGCTCGTAGCCGAAGCCCAGGTCCCAGACGAGATGGCGCAGGCCGTTACAGAAGTGATAGACCAGCGCGATGATCGCCAACCCATAGAGCACCATCGCCGGCCAGGATGCCAGCCACGGCACCCAGGCCGTATAGCTCGCCGGCCCCAGTCCAATCGCCACCAGCCAGAGCACCAATGCAATCAGCGCCAGCGACAGCGCGATGCCCGTGGCACGGTGAAGGATCGACAGCGTCATCGTGTACGCCCAGCGGTACACGGTGAAGTGCGGTGACAGCGGCCGCTCGGGCATGCAGACTCCCTGCTCTCTCTATGGATCGCTTGCTATGGGTCGATGCCGTGGCCGCTCAGAAATCAATGCAGCGCCCGCGTCGCTCCCAATCCCCGTAGCGTGTCGGCTCCAGGCCGCCTGGCCCATCGATCTCGCGCGCTGGGGCGATCTGAGCATCGGCGCTGCCCGGCGCCGCAACGCCCGGTGCTACTGAATCCTGCGGACACGGCTCATCGCAACGGCTCGCGGGCTCGGGGCTCGCGAGCGTATCGGGGACGGGAACCGGCATACGCCAAGTGTGCCAGAATTGCGCCGTTGCGGCCACCGGCGCGAATCCCCACGAGCCACCAATCAGCGATGAGCACGAGCGATGGATCGGTCTGTCTGCTGCAGTCGCTGGGACTGCTCGGCATCCGCGGCCCCGACACGCTGCCCTTCCTGCAGGGCCAGCTGTCCAACGACGTCGGCGCGCTGGCCGAGGCCGCGGCGCGCCCCGCGCCCGCCGATGCGCCGGCGCTGCTGCGCGCCGGCCTGCACAGTCCCCAGGGACGCACGCTGGCGGTGCTCGGCCTGTGCGCTGCCGGGCCCGATGAGGTGCTGGCCGTTCTGCCGCGCGAGCTGGTCGGCGTCACGCGCGCAACGCTGCAGCGCTACGTGCTGCGCTCCAAAGTCACCCTTACCGATGAGAGCGAAGCCTATCGGCTCTATGGCCTGACGGGTGGCGCCGGTGGCGACGACGGCCGCCGCACAGCCGGCGGGATCAGCGTGCGCTACGAGGGCGCACGACGGCTGCTCGTCCTGAGCGCCGCCGCGCCGGCTCCCGCGGGTGCAGTCCTACCTTATGAGGCCTGGCATGCGGCGGACGTGGCCGCGGGACTGCCACAGGTCTATGCGGCGACCTCGGGACAGTTCGTCGCGCAGATGCTCAATCTCGACTGCATTGGCGCGATCTCCTTTACCAAGGGTTGCTATACCGGACAGGAGGTCATCGCGCGCGCTCACTACCGCGGGCGCGTCAAACGACGCATGCAGCGCTTCATCACCCGTGATCCGCTGCAGCTCACGATCGCTCCCGGGAACGAGGGCGAACTGTCCGAGGGCGGCAGCTTCCGCCTGGTCGACAGCGTGCTGCACGCCGACGGCCGTTGCGAGCTTCTAGCCGTGACCGCACTGCGCACTCCAACAGGCCAGATGAGCCGCGGCGTCGAGTCTGCCAACGCCCAGGGGGATGCCCCCGAATCGCTGCTGGCGCCGCCATCCCGCCCATCCCTGCGCCTCCAGGTCGACCCCCTGCCCCTGCCCTACGCCCTGCCCGACTGACGAAACCCAGGGGGAGCGGTCCCCCGGGCCTGCGGGACTGCGAGGGTCAGGTCGTGGAGGGTGTCGCGGGGGCCGGGACCGTGGGCGCCGCGCTGACCGACTTCAGCAGCCGCTGGGGCTGGGCGACGCCATAGCCCTGCGCATAGTCGATGCCGATGTTGGTGAGCATCTGGATGATCTCGGCGTTCTCGGCGAACTCGGCAATGGTCTGCTTGCCGGTCAGATGCCCGATCTCATTGATGGAGCGCACCATCTCGCGGTCGATCGGGTCGTGCAGGATCTCGCGCACGAAACTACCGTCGATCTTGAGGAAATCCACCGGGAAGTGCTTGAGGTAGCCGAACGAGGACAGCCCGGTGCCGAAGTCATCGAGCGCGAATTTGCAGCCGAGCTCGCGCAGCGCCTGAATGAAGCGGTTGGCCTGCGAGAAGCTCTGCACGGCCGCGGTCTCGGTGATCTCGAAGCAGATCTTGGAGGCGTCCAAGCCGCTCTTGTGGAACTGCTCGATGACGAACGGCAGGAATTTGTCATCGCCGAGGCTCTGGCCCGACAGATTGATGGAGCACAGGGCGAGCCGTTCGCGCTCATCGGCCTCGGAGACCAGCCAGCGCAGCGCATTCTCGATGACCCAGCGATCGATGTTGGGGGTGATGCCATAGCGCTCGGCCGCCGCGATGAAGGTGTCGGGTGCGACGATGCGCCCGTTCTCATCGCGCATGCGCAGCAGCAGCTCATAGTGCGCGCCGCTCTCGGGTTTCTGCAGCGGCTGGATCGGCATGCGAAACAGCTCGAAGCGCCCTTCCTCCAGCGCCGCGTTGATGCGCGCGGCCCATTGCATCTCGCGCCGGCGGCGCATGAGCTCGATGTCGTTCTCGGCAAAGGAGTGCACGCGATTGCGTCCCTGCTCCTTCGCGGCGGCGCAGGCGGCATCGGCGGCCGACAGAATGGCGGCGACGTCCTCGTTGTCGGCCGTGATCGGCACGACCCCGATGCTCGCGCCGAGCCGGAACACGCGCTCCTCCCAGCTGAAGCGAAACGCGCGCACCGCCTCGCGCAGTGTCTCGGCCATGCGCATGGCCTCATCGAGCGAGCAGCTCTCGAGCAAGATGCCGAACTCATCGCCACCGAGCCTCGAGAGCGTGTCGCGCCAGCGCACTTTGGATTTCAGCAGCGCGCCGACCTGACCGAGCAGCGCATCCCCGGCGCTGTGGCCGCAGGTGTCGTTGACGATCTTGAACTGATCCAGATCCAGATAGCACAGGGCGTAGGAACTCTCGCGCGCCTTGGCGCTCTTGAGCGCGCGTTCCAGGCGGTTCTCGAACTCGCGCCGGTTCACGAGCCCGGTGAGCAGGTCGTGACTCGCATGGTAGGAGAGGCGCCGGTTGAGCTCGCGCGACTCACTGACGTCGTGAAACACCAGCACCCCGCCGCCGACCTTGCCGTTGCCGGCGCGGATCGGCGAGGCGGTGCTCTCGACGTACAGCTCGTTGCCGTCGCGGCGGATCAGCAGCATCGGACGCACCGACTTGATCGGCCGGGCGCGGCGGATCGAGACCGTCAGCGGATTCTCCAGCGGCTCGCAGGTCTCTTCGTGGAAGGCACGGAAGATCTCCTCGACCGCCCGGCCCATGGCGTCCTCGAGCCGCCAGCCCGTGAGCTGCTCGGCCACCGGGTTGATGTAGTCGATGACCGAGGCCGCATCGGTGGTGATGACGCCATCGCCGATCGACTGCAGCGTGATCTGGGCGCTCTCCTTTTCTCGGAACAGCGCCTCCTCGTAGAGCTTGCGCTCGGTGATGTCGAGCTCCACGCCCACCAGGCGCACCAGCCGCCCGTGCGCATCGAGCTGCGCCTGGGCGCGACTGATGACCCAGCGCCACTCGCCGTTGCGATGGCGCATGCGATGCACGCTCTCGAAGATCGGGCTCTTGCCGGCGACGTGATCCCGGATCGAGATCTGCACGCGCGAGATGTCGTCCGGATGCACGAGGCTGCGCCAGTCGAAACTACCCTTGAGGTCCGCCTCGTCGTAGCCGAGCATCGCGCGCCAGCGCGGTGAGAAGTAGACGTCGTTGTTCTCGACGTCGAAATCCCACAGCCCATCGTTGGCCGCGCGCTCGGCCAGGGCATTGCGCTCGGAGAGCCGGGCGAGCTGCACCGCCTGGCGAACGAGCGCAAGGCCCGTCGCAAGACTGCTGCCGAGCAGTTTCATCAGCAGCTGCAGGTTGACGTCGAATGCCCCGCGCGGCAGGCCATAGCCCAGGGCGAGGAAGCCGGCGGGCTGCTCGCGGATGCGGAACGACACCAGCAGCGCCGCACCGATGGCAAGCTCGGCGAGACTGCCCGCATCCTCGGCCTGCTCGGGGCGCGGAGAGGCCGTATCGCGATATTCGGACAGGCGCAGGTGCTCGGAGCGCTGCGCAAGCCAGGGCAGGCTCGTGACTGCAGCGCCCTTGAGTGCTTCAGGATGGCACTGCGCGAAATGCCCGCGCGCGCACAGCACCGACTCGATGTGCGTACCCTCGGCGTTGAAGAAGGCCGTGAAGGCCGCATCGGCCGAGGCCGCATCGCGCAGCACGTCGAGGCAGCGGCCGATGCACTCCTCGGCGCCGTCGCGCGTCAAATTCTGCAGATCGACCGCGATCTTGGTACAGGCGACGTCGATGCCCGGGGACAGCCGCTCAGTCTTCCCCGTCCAGAATTGCGGGGCAAGGACGTCGGACGCCGAATAATCGCTGCTTGCACCCGGCGGCTTTGACATTTGGCGTCGGATTGTCGCATACAGTCACCGAAAGACAAGCTAAGCCCCGTGATTTATTGGAGTTTGTCGATACGCGTTCACATTTTAATGCGCGCCATACATCGCTAGAATCGCGCGCTCACATGAGCCCGAGCCCCCCGATCAGTCCCGCCATCAGCGCACCGACTCTCACGTCGCTGATGGAATCGCAGCGCAGCTACGCGGGGCGGCTGACCTACGTCAGCGGCGAGCGCGAGAGTCACACGATCGTCTATGCCGAGCTGTACGAGCGCGCGCTTGCGATCCTGCATCACCTGCAGCAGCTCGGCGCGCGCCCCGGCGATCCGCTGATCCTGCTGCTCGGCGCAAACGAGCCCTTCATCGATGCGTTCTGGGCGGCGATCCTCGGGGGCATCGTGCCCGTGCCCATTGCGCCGGGTATCAGCGATGAGCACCGGCACAAGCTGCTGCGCATCGCACGCCGGCTGAAGCAGCCGTTCCTGTACACCGAGCAGCGCCTGCTCGAGCGCATCGGCGCATTCGCGGCCGAGCACGCCACACCCGAGGAACAGAGCGCCTTTCGCGCGCTCGCCGCGCGCACCTTCCTGGTCGATGATCTGTCGGAACTCGGACGCAGCGGGCGGCCGTACCGCGCCGCGCCGGCGGATGTGGCCTTCATCCAGTTCTCCTCGGGCTCCACCAGCGAGCCCAAGGGCGTGGTGCTCACGCACGCCAACCTGATGGCCAACGTGCGTGGCTCCACCGAAGTGGCGCATTTCGGTCCGCAGGACGTGAGCCTCTCGTGGATGCCGCTGACCCACGACATGGGGCTGATCGGCTTTCATCTGGTGATGTTCGCCAACCGCGTGCATGCGCACCTGATGCCCACCGACCTCTTCGTGCGCCGGCCACTGCTGTGGCTGCAGCTCGCGAGCCGCGTGCATGCCAGCATCCTGTGCTCGCCGAACTTCGGCTATCGCCATTATCTGAAGGTGCTCGGGGATCGCGTGCCCGAGGGGCTGGACCTCTCGGCGGTGAGGCTCATCTTCAACGGTGCCGAGCCCATCAGCGTGCAGCTGTGTGAGCAGTTCCTCGCACGCCTGGCGCCCGCCGGGCTGTCGGCGCAAAGCATGTTTCCCGTCTACGGGCTCGCGGAGGCCTCGCTGGCGGTGAGCTTCCCCGTGCCCGGTGCGCCGCTCAAGGCGCAGAGCCTGCACCGCGGCCATCTCGGTGTGGGCGCACAGGCGCAGCCGCTGGCTGCGGATTCGCCCGAAGGGCTGCGGCTGGCGAGCGTCGGGCGCGCGATTCCCTACTGCGAGCTGCGCATCGCCGATGCGAGCGACGCTGCCAGCCCCGCCGGCGTCGTCGGTCATATTCAGATCCGGGGACAGAACGTCACGGCGGGCTATTTCGAGGATGCCGCGGCCAATGCAGAGGCTTTCACGAGCGACGGCTGGTTGCGCACCGGGGATCTTGGGGTCGTGCTCACGGACGATCTGTACGTCACCGGCCGCCATAAGGAGATCCTGTTCGTCCACGGCCAGAACTACTACCCGCATGATCTGGAGCGCATGAGTGAAGCGGTCGCAGGCCTGGAGCTTGGCAAGGTCGTGATTGCCGGCGTGCGGCCCGCGGGGGCAGAGACCGATACCGTCCTCGCCTTCGTGCTGCACCGGGGCGATCTGGCCGAGTTTCTGCCGCTGGCCCAGGAGCTCTCGCGCCGCATCGCCGAGCATGCCGGCGTCGAGATCGACGCCGTGGTGCCGGTGCGACGCATTCCCAAAACCACCAGTGGCAAGGTGCAGCGACATCTGCTCGAGCAGGAGTATCTGGGCGGGGCCTTCGATGCCGAGCTCGCCGAGCTCGCAGCCCTGCGGCACGCGCTCGCGGCCGCCGCCCCCGCATCGCTATCCGCCGATGCCATCGAGGAGCGACTGCGCGCCATCTGCGAGGCAGAGCTCGAGGGACGCACGCTGGATGTCGACGAGAGCCTGTTCGATCTGGGGGCAAGCTCCCTGAAGCTGATCGCCATCCACGAGCGCATGGAACAGGACTGGCCTGGCGCGATCGACGTCACCGAGATCTTCGAGCACCCGAGCATTCGCGAGCTCGCACGGCTGATCCAGTCCAAAGCGCGCGCAGGCTAGAATTGGCGCGATGACAGCTCTCGCTGCGGTGGGGACCCACAGCTCTGCACCCGCCGTCTCATCGACCCATCTGGTTCTCATCCCCAGCTACAACGCCGGTGCACTCGCCGCGCGCACGGTACGCGCCGCGCGCGAGCGCTGGAATCCGGTCTGGATCGTCGTCGATGGCAGCACGGATGGGAGCCTTGCCGAGCTCGAACGGCTCGCCGACACGGATACGGGTGTGCGTGTCCTGGCCCTGCCGCGCAATCGGGGCAAGGGCGCCGCGCTGCGCCTGGGGGCCCAGCTGGCGCGCGAAGCCGGCTATACACACGCGCTGACAATGGACTCCGATGCCCAGCATCCCCCCCAGTGCATCGAGTCGTTCATGGCGCTGTCGGTCGCCCACCCCGAGGCACTCATTCTGGGGCTGCCACAGTTTGATGCCAGCGCACCGGCGCTGCGCGTGCGGGGTCGTAAAATTTGCAATTGGTGGGTCAATCTCGAGACGCTCTGGGCAGGCATCGGTGATTCGCTGTTCGGCTTTCGCATCTACCCCCTCGAGCCGCTGCTGGCCGTCATGGGCCGCCATCGCTGGATGCGGCGGTTTGATTTCGACGCGGAAAGCGCCGTACGGCTGTGCTGGAGGGGCATACCGCTGATCAATCTGCCCGCGCCGGTGCGCTACCTGCGCCGCGATGAAGGGGGCGTCTCGCATTTCAACTATCTGCGCGACAACATGCTGCTCGCCTGGATGCATACGCGCCTGCTGCTGGAGGCGCCGGTCCACTGGCCGACCCTGCTGTTTCGGCGCCGCGGTCGCGGTCATCGACTATAATCACGGTTGCGGCCGCCTCGCCTGCCATGGAATCCTGGCGTGCGGGCGCACAACCTCAGGACCTCATGGGAATGCCCGAGCAAGCGATGCCCCCACAGCAGGCGCGCGCGGAAGATGCGCGCGCCCTTGAACCGGAACTGGCCGCACTGATCGTGCAGGGACTGAACCTGCCGCTCGCCCCGAACCAGATCGATCCGGAGGCACCGCTCTACGGCGAGGGCCTTGGCCTCGACTCGATCGATATCCTGGAGATCGCGCTCATCGTCTCCAAGCAGTACGGCATCCAGCTGCGCACGGACCACGAGGACAACCAGCGCATCTTCCGATCGCTGCGCCAGTTTGCGCAGTACGTGGCGGCCCAGAGAACCAAGTGAACGCCCGCCGGCCGCGGCAGGTTCTGATTATCCTGACGCTGCTCGCCTACGCCCTGCTGGAGCAATACAGCAACACGGCCCACGCCCCACCCGCGCTGGGGGCGCTGCTCGCCGTGAGTCCGCTGCTGCTGGCGCTGGGGCTGCTTGCCATGCGCACGGCACGCCCGGCCTGGGCGCTGATGGGGCTTGCCGCCGCGGCCACACTGCTGCTGGTGCTGCTCTGGCCGCCCCTGACGCAGCACTATGCGCGGCTGTACCTGGTGCAGCAGTGCGGGCTGTTCCTCACGTTTGCGGCCGTCTTCGGCCGCACCCTGCTTCCCGGATACACGCCGCTGTGCACGCAGTGGGCGCTGCGCGTGCATGGAGCGCTCGACGGCGCGGCGCTGCGCTATACGCGCGGCGTCACCTGGGTGTGGATGCTGTTCTTCATTGCCGCCGCCGTCGGCAGCCTCGCCCTCTACGTCAGCGTCGAGCGCAGTCTCTGGTCGGCGTTCGGCAACTTCGCGGTGCTGCCGCTCGCGGCGGTGCTGTTCGCGATCGAATATCGGCTGCGCCGGCACCGCCTGCCGACGATGCCGCGCGCGACGCTCGGGCAGATGCTCGCCGCCTACCTCGCCGAGCCCCGCGGCACGCGTCGTCCCTAGCACGCGGATGTCCACGCTGCCGATCATCGCCAGCTCATCGCCCGAGGCCGTGGTCGCGCGGCGGGGAAATGAGCGCATCAGTGCGCGCCGCTTTGTGCAGCAGGCGATGCGGCTGGCGCAGCAGCTGCCCGCCGGAGCGCAGCTGCTGAATCTGTGCGAGGATCGTTATCACTTCGCCGTGGGGCTCGCGGCCGGTCTGATTGCCGGCCGCAGCACCCTGCTGCCCCCGACCCAGGCACCCGAAGTCCTGCGTCGTGTGCACGCGCTTGCCGCACCGCTGGTGGCACTGGGCGATCGGCCCGAGGCACCCGCGGCGCTCGCGCAGCTGGGCTCGCGCTGGCTCAGCCTCGAGGGCAGCGAGGAGATGGCTGCGAGCGATCCTGCGCAGGGCTTCGTCGTGCCGCAGATCGATGCGGAAGCAGCGGCTGTGGTGATCTTCACCTCCGGTTCCACGGGCGCACCGCTGCCGCACGTCAAGAGCTTCGGCCAGCTGGTGAGCGCCGCGCGCGTACAGATGACGCGCCTGCCCCCGCACGATGCCAGCGCCGGCTACGCACTGCTCGGCACGGTGCCGGCACAGCACATGTTCGGGCTGGAATCCACCGTCATGCTGCCGCTGCAGAGCGGCGGCGTGCTCTGCGCCGAGCGGCCGTTCTTTCCGGCGGACATCGTCGCAGCGCTGCGCGCCCTGCCGCGTCCGCGCGCGCTGGTCTCCACACCCGTGCACCTGCGCGCCCTGCTCGATGGCGGGGTAGCCCTGCCGCCGCTCGATCTGGTGCTGTGTGCGACGGCAGCGTTGTCCGAATCGCTGGCGCGGGAGGTGGAGGCACGCTGCGGCACGCAGCTGCTGGAGATCTTCGGCTCGACGGAAACCGGCCAGATCGCCAGCCGCCGCACGGCGCGTGAACGCGCCTGGCATCTGTGGCCGCAGGTGCGCCTGAGCTGCGCCGAGGATCGCTGGTGGGCGCAGGGCGGACACGTACGCGCCCCGACGCTGCTCGCCGATGTGTTCGAGCCGCTCGATGAGGCGCACTTCATTCTGCATGGGCGCAGCGCCGATCTGGTCAATGTGGCCGGCAAGCGCAGCTCCCTCTCCCATCTGTCCCAGCAGCTGCTCGCCATCGCGGGCGTGCTCGACGGTGCCTTCTTCGTGTACGAGCCGGCGCGTGGATCAATCACCGGTGTGTCACGCCTTGCCGCGATGGTGGTCGCCCCGGGCCTGACGCGTGGGAAGATTCTCCAGGCGCTGCGCGAGCGCATCGACGCGGTGTTTCTGCCGCGGCCGCTGTGGCTCGTGCCGTGCCTGCCGCGCAACGCCACCGGCAAGCTGCCGCAGGAGGCGCTGCAGGCACTGGCCGCGCAGCTCGCGGCCGGCTCCTCCGGGAGCGATGCATGAACGAGCTGCGGCGCACGCTGCTGATCGGTGCCGATCATCCGGCCCTGGCGGGCCATTTTCCGGGCAATCCACTCATTCCCGGTGCACTGCTGCTCGATGAGGTGCTGCACGCGATCGAGCAGGCCGAGGGCGCAGCGCCGCCGCAGGGCTGGCAGATCGACGTGGTGAAATTTCTGCGTCCCGCGCGCGCCGCCGAGCCGCTGCAGCTGACGCTGCGCGCCGAGCCAGGCCCCGGCAGCGCGCGCTATGCGTTCCAGATCAGCACTGCGGGGCAGCCGGTCGTGCGCGGGCGCGTAGCGGCGTGCGCATCGCCGCTGCCGACGCATCAGTGCGATCCGTCCGCGGGGGCCCCGAGCGTGGGGGCAGGCGGCGCACTCGGGCAGCCCCCCAGCGACCCGGGCTGGCGTGACCGACCGGAGCGTGGCAATGCCATGCTGATGCGCTGGATGGCCCACATGTCGCTGCGCCTGGGTCGGCCGGCCGGACGGGTGCTGCTGTATCCGGTCGCGGCCTATTTCTTTTGCTTCGCGCCGCGGGCCGCGGCGGCGATGCGAACCTATCTGCGCCGCGTGCTGGGCCGCAAACCCCGCGCGCGCGATCGCATGCGCCTCATTCTGAGCTTTGCCAGCACGATCCACGATCGACTCTGGTTGCTGCGCGAGCGCGCCGATATGTTCGATATCACGCTGGAAGGCGAAGCGGTGGTGCGCGAGGCCGTCACGCGTGGCGGCGCTTTCCTCATGGGCGCTCACGTGGGCAGCTTCGAGGTGCTGCGCCTGGTCGGGCGGCGCCAGGGCTTCACGGTGGCGATCTCCATGTACGAGGCGCAGGCGCAGCGGCTCAATACTATGCTCAGTGCCCTCGCCCCCAGCGAGGCGCTGGAGGTCATCCCGGTGGGTCGTGTGGATTCGATGCTGCGCCTGCGCTCATCGCTGGAGGCAGGACACCTGGTGGGCGTCCTGGCCGATCGGCTGTTCGGCTCAGAGCCCACCCTGTCCATTCGCTTCCTCGGCGCGACGGCGCGCTTTCCCATCAACCCCATGCGCCTGGCGGCCATCCTGCGCACCCGTGTGGTGTTCATGCTCGGGCTGTATCGCGGCTCCAATCGCTATCACGTGATCTTCGAGCCACTGGCCGACTTCTCGCAGGTCACCCCGGCGAATCGGCAGGCGGCCATCGAGGCGGCCGTGCAGTGCTTCGCGCAGCTGCTCGAGCAGCGTTGCCGCAGCGATCCCTACAACTGGTTCAACTTTTTCGATTTCTGGTCAGTCGCGCAGCCGCGGCCCGCGACCGCAGCTGCCGCCGCCGCCGGCCAGAGCAGTCCATGAGGCGCTGCCTCGGCCGACCCACGCGCCCGCGCGCGGCCGTGCTGCTGCTGTGCCTGCTGGGCGCGAGCGCAGCTGCGCACTGCGCCGACAGCCCAGCCGGCAGCGCCAGCGAGCTGCAGCAGCTGCTGCAGCGGCTGGGCCAGCGCACGCAGGCGCAGGCGCGATTCGAGCAATCCCAATACCTGGCGGCACTGAAGCGGCCCCTGCAGAGCAGCGGCACGCTTTCCTACCGCGCGCCCGACCATCTCGAGCAGCACATCGAAAAGCCACGGCCGCAGCTGCTGGTGCTCGACCACGGGATGCTGAGCCTGCAGCTCGGCAGGCATCGGCGCAGCGTGGCGCTGGCGGACTACCCGCAGCTGGCCCCGCTGCTCGACAGCCTGCGCGCGCTGCTCGCCGGGGACCTGGCCACCCTGCAGCAACGCTTCGATCTGCAGCTGCAAGGTCCTCTGTCGCACTGGCAACTGCTGCTGACACCGCGCGCAGGCGCTCTGCAGCAGCAGCTGCGCGACATCCGCGTGCGTGGCGAGCAGGCGCAGATCCTCGAAGTGCAGCTCGCACAGCGCGATGGTGATCATTCGGACATGCACATCGAGCCGGCGCCATGAATCGCGCGAGCCCACGGCGCGGCATCATCCTGGGCGTCTGGGCGGCGCTGCTGGCCGTGTCGGCCCTGCTCGTGGCGCGGGCGCACTACCGCGCCGACCTGTCCGCCTTCCTGCCGCGCTCTCCCTCCCCGATCCAGCAGCTGCTGGTACGCCAGCTCAGCAGCGGCGTCGCCTCGCGCCTGATACTGATCGGCATCGGCGGGGGCACGCGTGAGACCCGTGCCGCCGCCTCACGCGCCCTGGCGATGCGCCTGGCAGGCTCACCCGCCTTCGTGCTGGTGCAGAATGGCACCGAGGGCAGCTCCCAGCGCGAGCAGCGCTTCGCCTTCGAGCATCGCTACCTGCTCAGTGATGAGGTGGATGCCGCGCGCTTCAGCAGCGCCGGGCTGCGTCAGGCCATCGAGGCAAGCCTTGCGCTCATGGCCTCCCCCGCAGGTCTGCTGCTGCGACCGCTGTTCGAGCGTGATCCCACGGGCGAGACCCTGCAGGTCGTCGATCAGCTGACCAGTGGCTATCAGCCGCACCGTGAGCAGGGCGTGTGGAGCTCGCGCACCGGCGATCAGGCCCTGCTGCTCGCCGAGACGCGCGCCAGCGGTGCCGACACCGATGCGCAGGAGCGCGATCTGTCGCTGATCAGAGCGGCCTTCACGGCCTCGGCAGCCACAGCCGCCACGCCGCACGGTACGCCGCTGCACCTGATCATGAGCGGACCGGGGGTTTTTTCGGTGCAGGCGCGCGCCACGATCAAGGGTGAGGCCGTGCGTCTGTCGCTGATCAGCACGGTGCTGATCGCAACGCTGCTGCTGGCAGCCTACCGCTCGGTCACTACCCTGCTGCTGGGACTGCTGCCGGTGCTCTGTGGAGCGCTGGCGGGGATCGCAGCGGTATCGGTCGGCTTCGGGGTCGTCCATGGCATCACCCTGGGCTTCGGCATCACGCTCATCGGTGAGTCGGTGGACTATCCGGTCTATCTGTTCGTACAGTCGCGAGGCCATGACCTGCATGCGGTGCTCTGGCCGACGATCACGCTCGGCGCACTCACCTCCATCTGCGGTTTTGCCTCCCTGCTGCCCTCGGCCTTCGTGGGACTCGCGCAGCTCGGGCTGTACTCGATCTGTGGTCTGGCGGTGGCTGCGGCGATCACGCGCTGGGTGCTGCCCCTGCTGCTGCCGGCGCGCCTGTCGATGGCCGATCTGGCGGCGATCGGGGCGCGCGCCGCGCGCGCCCTCTCGCACCTGCGCCTGCCCTGGGGTGTCGCCGGCGCACTGGTCGTGCTGGCGGTGGTGATCCTGGTGCATCAGCGCGCAGTGCTCTGGAATCGTGATCTGGCCGCCCTCAGTCCCATTCCGGCCGCGGCGCTGCGCCTGGACGGCCAGATGCGTGCGGATCTGGGCGCGCCGGATGTCAGCGACCTGGTGCTCATCGAGTCTGACGGCGAGCAGCCGACGCTCGAGGCCGTGGAGGCCGTGAGCGCTCGCCTGGACAGGCTGGTCGATGCCGGCGTCATCGCCGGCTACGACAGTCCCGCTCGCTTTCTGCCAAGTCTCACGACCCAGCAGGCACGCCTGACGAGCCTGCCGGACGCGGCGACCCTGAAGAGCCGGCTGGCTGCTGCGACGGCGGACCTTGGGCTCGCGCCGCACGCGCTCGACGGCTTCGTGCAGGACGTCGAGGCGGCACGTCGTGCCGGCCCCATTACACGGCAGTCGTTGGGCGACAGCGCCCTGGGACTCACCGTGGATGCAACCCTCTGGTCGCAGGGGGACCAGTGGCGCGCCGTGCTGCCGCTGCACCCGCCACCCGGGCATGACATCGATCTGTCGCGGGTGCGTGCGGCGCTCGCCGGCGCCAGCGGCGGCGCGCGCGTGCAGGTCTTCAACACGCGTGAGCAGAGTGATGCGATGTATGAAGAGTATCTGAACGCGGCACTGCGTCTGTCGGGGCTGGGTCTTGCAGCCATCGTGGTGCTGCTGGCCCTCACGCTGCGCAGCGCCCGCCGCGTGCTGCGCGTGCTGGCGCCGCTGCTGCTGGCGGTGCTCGCCGTCACGGCGGGTTTCGCCGTGCTGCAGGTGCCGCTGACACTGCTGCATCTGATCGGGCTGCTGCTGATCGTAGCGGTGGGCTCCAACTATGCGCTGTTCTTCGATCGTAGCGCCGTCATGCACGAGCGTGCCGAGCTGCCGCGCATGCTCGCCTCGCTGCTGCTGGCCAATGCCAGCACGGTGCTCGGCTTCTGCGTGCTGGCCTTCTCGAGCGTCCCGGTGCTCAATGCGCTCGGGCGCACCGTGGCGCCCGGGACGTTGCTGGCGCTGCTGCTGGCCGCGGCACTGGCGCCCCGTGAGCTGCTGGCGGCGCCTGGATCCGCTGTCCATGCCGATGAACGCTGAACCGCAACCGGTGGCCCCCGTGCCGCATCGCTGGCGGCCGACGCCACTGATGCAGCTATCGCTGCTGGCGCATGTGGCGATGCTGGCGCTGGTGCTGGTGCACTGGCCGCTGTGGCCGTGGGCACTCGGGCTGCTGCTGGCCGATCACGTGCTGCTGTTCACCGTCGGGCTGATTCCGCGCAGCGGCGCGCTCGGTGTCAACTGGACGCGCCTGCCGCAGGCAGCTGCCGGCGGCGGCGGCATCGCCATCACCATCGACGACGGACCCGATCCGGAAGTCACACCCGGGGTGCTGCGTATCCTCGCCGCGCATGGGGCCCAGGCGACTTTTTTCTGCATCGGCGAGCGCGCCGAGCGCTACCCGGCGCTGGTGCGCGCCTGCGTGCAGGCCGGGCATGCGGTGGAAAATCACAGCTACCACCACCGCCATGCCTTCGCCCTGATGGGATGGTGGCGCCTGCGCCGCGAGCTCGAGCAGGCGCAGCGACGCCTCGGAGAGCTCGCCGGAGTCACGCCGCGTTTCTTTCGCGCCCCGGCCGGCTTGCGCAATCCATTGCTCGACCCGCTGCTGCAGCAGCTGGGACTGCAGCTGGCCAGCTGGACGCGACGCGGGTTCGACACGGTCAGCGCCGATGCCGACACGGTGCTCGCGCGTCTGTCGCGCGATCTGCATGCCGGAGACATCCTGGTGCTGCACGATGGACACGCCGCACGCAGCGCTCTGGGAGAGCCCGTCGTGCTGCAGGTATTACCTCGCTTGCTCGAGCTGATTGCCGAGCGGCACCTGCGCACCGTCACCCTGCGCGACGCACTGCCGCAGGCGCGGGCCTGAGCTGGCGCCTGCCAGGCCGCTCAGGCAGCATGACCCGCAATGGATGCGCTCTGGATCAGGCACTTCACCGCTGCCAGCGCCCTGGGACTGGGATGTGAGGCCACCCGCGCTGCCCTCCAGAGCGGCCGCAGCGCACTCGCTCCCTGCAGCTTCCAGGGGGCACAGCTGCGCACCTGGGTCGGTGAGGTCGCGGGCGTCGACGCCGTACGCCTGCCCGCCGCCCTCGCTGACTACGACTGCCGCAACAATCGTCTGGCCCAGCTTGCCCTGTCGCAGGATGGTTTCGCCGAGCTCGCGCGCGAGCGCATTGCCCGCTGGGGCGCGCGGCGCGTGGGGGTTTTCATGGGCACCAGCACCTCGGGGGTGCGTGAGACCGAGATCGCCTATCGCCAGCGCGACACACAGACTGGCGCGCTGCCGCCGGGCTTCGAGTATCGCCGCGTGCACAACGCCTTCGCGCTGACCGACTACGTGCGCCGTGCGCTCGGTACCCTGGGCCCCGCGGTCACCATCTGCACGGCCTGCTCCTCGAGCGCCAAGGTATTCGCGGCCGCCCAGCGCATGCTGGCAGCGGACCTGATCGATGCGGCCGTGGTGGGCGGCGTGGATTCGCTGTGCCTGACCACGCTCTATGGCTTTCAATCCCTGCAGCTCACCGCACCGGGGCCGTGCCGTCCCTTCGATCGCAGCCGCGACGGGCTCTCCATCAGCGAGGCGGCTGGCTTTGCCTGGCTCGAGCGAGCTGGCGATCAATCCGAGGGCAGCGATATTCTGCTGCTCGGCGCCGGCGAGTCGAGCGATGCGCACCACATGTCGAGCCCGCATCCCGAGGGCGCCGGCGCGCGCCGCGCGATGCAGGCGGCCCTGCAGGCAGCGCAGCTGGATGCGCGCGACGTCGACTACATCAATCTGCATGGTACCGGCACACCGAGCAACGATGCGGCCGAGGCGCGCGCCGTGCATGCGCTGTTCGGCTCCGCGGTGCCATGCAGCTCCACCAAGGGTGCCAGCGGCCATGCCCTGGGCGCTGCGGGTGCGCTCGAGGCGGTCATCTGCGCACTCGCGCTGCAGGCGGGCCTGATGCCGGGCGGTCTGAACACGCGCGAGCCGGACGAAAGCCTTCCGGTCCATTACCTCACGGCTAACCAGCGCGCGCCGCTTGCGCGCGTGCTCAGCAACTCCTTCGGCTTCGGTGGCGCCAACTGCGCGCTGCTGTTCGCGCGCGCCGATGCCGCGCGCAGCGGCTGAGCCGTTTGCGCGTGCTGTCGGCGCAGATCCTCGGCGTGGGGGTGCTCGGACCGGGGCTGTCCGATTGGCAGTCAACCGCCGCGGTGCTGCGTGGCGAGGCCCCCTACACTGCGGCCCCGAGCGTGCTGCCGCCCCCGGCGGCCCTGCCGCCCGCAGAACGGCGGCGTGCCGGCCGCATGGTGCGCCTGGCGCTCGGAGTTGGCGCGCAAGCGGTAGCGGATGCGGGCGTTCCGGCTGCCACTCTCACTGCCGTGTTCGCATCCTCGAGCGGCGATGGGGACACCTGCCACGAGATCTGCCTGGCACTGGCCGGCGCCGAGCCTGCGATCTCCCCGACGCGCTTTCACAATTCCGTGCACAACGCCGCCGCAGGTTACTGGAGCATCGCACACGGCTGCCAGGCGCCCTCCACGGCGCTGTGCGCCCTCGATGCGAGCTTCGGCGCGGGGCTGCTCGAGGCGCTGCTGCAGCTGCGCTGCGGCGCCGAGGCCGTGCTGCTCGCGGCGTACGATGTGGATTATCCTCCGCCGCTGCGCGAGCATCGGCCGATCCCCGACGCTTTCGGCGTCGCGCTGGTGCTCGGGGCTGCCCCGAAGGGGGGCACCGGGCTGCAGCTGGCATTCACACAGGAGCCCGCCAGCCGCTTGAGCGACCCGGCGCTGGAGGCACTGCGAGGGGCGATCCCCGCCGCGCGCTCGCTGCCGCTGCTGCAGTTGCTGTCGCATCGGCTGCAAGGCTGCGTGGTGCTCGATTACCTGCCCGAGCAGAGCCTGCAGCTGCAGCTCACGCCATGAGCGCCATCATCGAACGCACGCAGATTCTGCGTCTCCTCCCACAGCAGGGCGCGATGTGCCTGCTCGACAGGATCCTCGAGTGGGATGCCCAGCACCTGCGCGCGCGCGGTTCCGATCCGCTCGCCCCAACCCATCCGCTGCGATCGCACCAACGGCTCGGCAGTGCCGCCGCGCTGGAATACGCTGCGCAGGCGGCCGCGGCACACGGCGCGCTGCTCGGTGCCCTGGGGTCGGCACAGGATGTGCGCACTGGCCGCACCGCTCTGCTGGCCAGCGGACGCGGACTGACGCTGCTGGGACTGCGGCTCGACGGGCTTTCGCAAGCGCTCATCATCGAGGTGCGCCGGCTGCACGCCGAGGGCGGTGGTGCGCTCTATGAGTTCGAGCTGCTCGCCGGGGCACCGCTGGCGCGCGGGCGGCTGAGCCTGCTGCTCGCATGACCCCGCCGCTTGCAGTGACCCCGCCGCTTGCAGTGAGCTTGCCGCTTGCAGTGAGCTTGCCGCTTGCAGTGACCTTGCCGCTTGCAATGAGCTTGCCGCTCCCATGAGCCTGGAGCCGCGTCGTGCGCTCGTGACCGGCGGCGCCGGGGCGATCGGCAGCGCCATCTGCCGCCGCCTGGCGCGCGACGGGCTGTTCGTGTACGTGCAGGTGCGCGAGGCCCGGGAGGAAGCTCACGCGCTGGTGCACGAGCTGCAGAGCCTGGGCGCCGGTGCCGAGCTGCTGGCGTTCGATCTGACCGACGCGGGGGCCTGCGAGCACGTGCTCGCGCAGGCTCTCTGCGCCGGTCCCGTGCAGGTGCTGGTGAACAACGCCGCCGTGCACGACGATGCAGCGTTTCCGGCCATGCAGCCGCAGCAGTGGCAGCGCGTGCTGGATGTATCGCTGCTGGGTTTCTTTCACGTCACCCGCACCGTGCTGCTGCCGATGATCCGCACGCGCTGGGGGCGCATCATCAGTATGAGCTCAGTGGCGGCGCTGAAGGGCAACCGCGGCCAGGTCAACTACGCAGCCGCCAAGGGCGCCATCAATGCAGCGACGCGCGCGCTGGCACTGGAGGTGGCCACACGCGGCATCACCGTGAACGCCGTGGCGCCCGGGATCATCGCCACGCCGATGAGCGCGCCGAGCTTCGATGCGGCGGCCATCGAGCGGCTGGTGCCCATGCAGCGCGCGGGCAGCAGCGAAGAGGTGGCCGAGCTTGCGGGCTTTCTCGCCAGCGAGGCCGCCGGCTACATCACCGGCCAGGTCATCTCCATCAACGGCGGCATGTATCTCTAGCCCATGTATCTCTAGCCGTAGAGGCGCACGGCGCGAAGCAGCCCGCCCGCCCCACGTTCGCACACCAGCAGCGCCGGGCGCTCCCCGAGCTGCAGCTCCAGCGCGCTGCGTACCGCCTCATCCAGGCGTGTGCAGTAGCCGGGATCGACTGCGCCGGCTTGCAGCAGCCGCTCGAGCGCCGCGCGAATCTGGGCGCTCCCTCTGTGCAGCGCGCCGTCGGCATGCTGCAAGGAGGCATCACGCTCGAACAGCGCTGTGCTCGCCGCCACATCCCGCTCATGCAGCGTGCGGGCCAGCCGTGTCAGCACATCCGCCCCATCGCGGCCGGGCGCGGCGTGCGGATCGATCGGCAGGGAGCGTGGATGCGACGCGCGCAGCGCCGGCGCGGAGTACATGCGCGCCCGCGAGGCGCCATTGGGCGTGCGCTCGAACCACAGCGCCACGGGCAACCCGGGCCCCTGGAATGCCGGCAGCTCGGGCATCGCCCGTGCAGGCACGAAGCGATACTCCTCCAGCCGGCGTGCGGCACTGTCGGTCACCTGCACCAGCTCGATCAGGGCCCACTGCGCGGTGTGCGGCCACAGCAGACTCGTCGCCTCGAGCTCCAGGGGCTTGCGCTCACCGTGCTGTGGATCTTCGATCAGCTGCTGCTGGCGCAGACGCGCGCCCAGCACACCGGGCTCGACCGGAGCTGCCTGCATGACGCACTCCTGAAACGATGGGGGCGGCGATCATAACAATCCGCGACCGCCGCAGATGCCGGCGGGGCGCGAACTACTGCGGGGCTGGCTGCGCGGCCGACAGCTGATAGGGACAGGAGATCTTCCAGCGCCGATGGGTCCAGGTCCAGTCGGCCGGATGCTGGCGGATCAGCGCTTCGAGCAGGCGCGC
The DNA here is from genome assembly GCA_035502275.1 of Steroidobacteraceae bacterium. Taxonomy (GTDB): domain Bacteria; phylum Pseudomonadota; class Gammaproteobacteria; order Steroidobacterales; family Steroidobacteraceae; genus FEN-1191. The sequence continues at coordinate 36,373 of DATJUN010000076.1, read as the reverse complement.
GTAGCGCGCCGTGAAGGCATTGGGGTCCAGCCGCTCGTTGGCGGCGCAGATCGGCTGAAAGTCGATCCGGTAGTGGCCGCGCCGGGTGCGTGACATGGCCGCGAAAAAAGCGGCGTAGCCCGTGGACCGCGCGATCTCCCCGGGACCGGGGTAGAAGGCCGTGTCGCAGCCGAGGAAGTTCAGCCACAGCCGCCCGTCACTCGAGGCCGGTACCTGATCGGCGATCAGTGCCACCGCACGCACCATGTCGCGCCGGCGCGCGATCTCGCGCAGCAGCTTTTTGGCGGCGATCAGCCGCGCGCCGAAGCGGCAACGCAGTTTGCGCAGCTCGCGATCAGCGCCCGCCGCGTGCAGCGGCTTGTAGGCCGCCTCCATCGGCGCCCCAACCTGCAGGGCGACCGCGTGCAGCGACCACTCCCAGTTGCACTGATGAGCTCCGAGCAGCAGCACCGAGCGGCCAGCGCGCGTCTCGGCGTGCACCCGCTCGAGGTTCACCAGCGTGACGCGCGAGCGCAGCTCCTCGGCCGACATCGTCGCGGTCTTGAAGAACTCCGCCACGACCTGCGCCAGGTGGTGGTAGTTCTGCGACAGCAGCCGATCGATCTGCGCCTCGGAGCAGGCCGGAAAACAGCGCCGCAGGTTCTCGCGCGCGACGCGCACGCGGTAGCGGAAGACGTGGCGTACGCACCAGATGAGCAGCGTGCTCAGCCCATAGATCGCCCCCCAGGGCAGGTGCGAGAGCAGACGGATCCACCACGCACTGGCCGCGCCGGTGATAGGGGTCACCTCCGGGGTGCTGACCGCTGGCAGGCTGGTTGGATTATGATTCCCCATCTATTGTCGAGTCTAACGAGTTGCCGGGCGCCACGGATAGTGAATCGTGCACGCTCCGGCAAACTTCAGGCACCCATCGCAAACCCATGCTCTGGATCAAGGCACTGCACGTGCTCGCCGTCATCGCCTGGCTGGCCGGGATCTTCTACCTGCCGCGCATTTTTGTGCACTACGCGGAAGGCCAGTCCCGGGGAGAGGACGTGCGGCGGCTGGTCATCATGGCCAGGCGCCTGTTCGGCTTCATGACCCTCATGGCCGTATTCGCCCTGGCCTTCGGCCTGACGCTGTGGCTGGGCTTTCACGACAGCGGGCGCTGGCTGATGGTCAAGCTGCTGTTTGTGCTCGGGCTTATCGGATATCACCTTGCCTGCCGGAGCCTCGTCGCCCGGCTCAAGCGCGGGGAGCCCATGCCCAGCGCGGGCCGGCTGCGGCTGTTCAACGAGGGCGCCCTGCTGCTGGTCGTGCCCATCATTCTGCTGGCCGTGGTCAAGCCTTTCTAGACTGCGCTGCCCGCCCGTCAGACGGTGCGGCTGAAGAGCGCCTTGTCCGGCATGCGCCGCGCCAGCCGCGCATCAAAAGCCATGCAGATATTGCGCAGGAAGCCCCGGCCGAGCTCGGTGACGCGACAACCGCCCGCATCGAGCTCCACGAGTCCGTCGGCCGCGGGCTCCGCCAGCCGCTCGACGGCCGACTGCAGCCAGGCGGTGCGATCCGCGGGTGATTCCCAGCGCGTGGAAAGACGCGTCATGAGTCGCAGGATGTGGGTGCGCAGCACCATGTCCTCGGCATTGAGCAGGTGGCCGCGCTGGATCGGCAGCTCTGCGCGCCCGACGCGCTCCTGGTAGCGCTGCAGGTCCTTTTCGTTCTGTGCGAACGCATCCCCGGCATCGCCGATCGCCGAGACGCCCAGGCCGATCAGCGGACGTGTGAACCCCGTGGCGTAGCCCATGAAATTGCGATGCAGGGCGCCGCTACGCAGCGCCTGCCAGAGTCCATCGCTCTCGAGTGCGAACTGATCCAGGCCGATCTCGCGGTAGCCCTCACGTTCCAGGCGCTCGCGCCCGAGCTCATAGAGCGCGCGCTTGTCCGCGCCGGCGGGCAGATCCGCCTCGGTAAAGCGGCGTTGTCCGGGCTTGATCCAGGGCACGTGCGCATAGCCGTAGAGTGCGATGCGATCGGGCCGCAGGCGGCAGACCGCATCCATCGTGGCCTCGATACTCGAGCGCGTCTGCAGCGGCAGCCCGTAGATCAGATCAAAGTTGACGCTGTCGAAACCAAGCTCGCGCGCGCTGTCACGGATCTCGCGCACCTGCTGTTCGCTCTGCACACGATTGACGATGTCCTGTACGCGCGGGTCGAAGTCCTGCACGCCGAGGCTCATGCGCCTGAACCCGTAGCGCACGAGCACCTGCAGCTGTTCGCGGCTGGTGACGCGCGGATCCACCTCGATCGAGGCGCTCGCCCCGGGGCGGGCGCGCACACGCCCGAACAGGCCGGCCAGCAGCACCTCGAGCTCCTCGGTGGACAGAAACGTGGGGGTACCGCCGCCCAGGTGCAGCTCACCGAACTCGAGCCCGGAGCGCCCGAGTCGCGTCAGGTACAGATCCAGCTCCCCGAGCAGGGCCTGGGTATAGAGTGGGACGAAGCTGTGGCTGCGCGTGATGCGCGTATTGCAGCCGCAGAAGGTGCAGAGCGCGCGGCAGAAGGGCACATGCACGTACAGGGCAGCCCCGTGCTGCGCGCCCGCGCCGAGCGCGGCATCGAGGTGCTCGAGCCACTGCCCCTCGCTCGGGGTGCTCTCCCAGTAGGGCACGGTCGGGTAGCTCGTATAGCGCGGTCCCGCAACGTCGTATTTGGCGAGCAGTGAACCGGGACCGGCCAGCACCGCATTCATCCGAACATCTCCCGCTGCAAGCGCAGCACCAGCGCAACATTCGCCTCCGGCGTCTGCTGCAGCACTCCGTGCCCCAGGCCGCAGATCCATCCGCGGCGCAGCGAGTTCGGCTCGGCCAGCAGCCGCGTGAACAGCGCACGCACGCGGCTTTCCAGCTCATCGGCGCCCAGCAGCAGCCAGTGCGGATCGATATTGCCCTGCACGCTGCAACGATCCGCGTGCGTGCGCAGCGTCTGCACCAGGTCCGTGCGCCAGTCGATGGCCAGGCACGTAAGGGCCATGCCCTCGAGCGCCTGCCAGTGCGCCGGTCCGGTATCCCGTGAGTAGTAGATCACCGGTGTGCGCGGACAGCGCACGCGAAACAGGTCCAGCAGCCGGGCCAGCGGCCTGGCGGCTGCCTCTGCAAACAAGGTTGGCTCGAGTGTACCGGCGGCTGTGTCAAAGATCGCCACGCAGTCCGCGCCGCCTTCGACCTGCAACGCCATGTTGGCTGCCAGCAGCGGCAGCAGCTGATCGAGAAAACCCTCATAGAGACCATTCGTCAGGCCAGGCAGGGCGGCCGAGAAGCCCTCGTGCGAGCCCGCGGCGGCATACGCATACAGCGTCAATGGGCCGCCGACGAAGCCGATCAGCGCGCAGGCGGGCGGCAATCGCGGACGCAGCAGTGCGAGCGCCTCGGCCTGAAAGGCAAGCTCTGCGACGCGCTCGGCGCCGCCGGTCAGACGCGCCAGATCCTCCGGTCGCGACAGGTGCCAGTCGAGCAGCGGCCCGGGCGCATAGCGCAGCCCCATTCCCATCGCCTCGAGCGGAAACAGCAGATCGGAGAACAGGATCGCCGCATCGAAGCCGAACGCTTCGATGGGACCGAGGGTGACCTCGGCGGCCAGCTGCGGCTGCTTGCACAGCTGCATGAATTCGTGGCGCGCGCGCAGGCGCTGATAGTGACTGTGATACCGGCCTGCCTGGCGCATGAACCAGACAGGCGGGCGGGCGTGGTTGGTCCGCGCCAGGGCACGCAGCAGCGGCTTGTCGCTGGCCAGGCTCACTCGCGATGCAGCTCGGTGAGCAGGTAGCCGACGCCGCGAATGCTGCGGATCACCCGTGGATCGGTGGGGTCGGTTTCGACCAGCTTGCGCAGGCGCACGATGAAATTATCCACGGTGCGCGAGGTCGGAAACTCATCGGCCGACCAGGCCCGGTCGAGAATCTCGTCGCGACTGACGGCCTTGCCGACACGCTCGGCCAGCAGTCGCAGCACCGAACATTCCTTGTGCGTGAGCGAGCGGTTCTCGCCCTCGACCGTGGCGCAGAAGCGCTCGAAATCGACCAGCGCGCGCCCGATGCGTACCTGGCCGCGCATCTCGCCCGGCACCTGCGCAAGATCCTGCGCGCGCTTGAGACAGTTCTGAACGCGCAGCAGCAGCTCGCGGAACAGAAAGGGCTTGCCCACGTAGTCGTCGGCGCCGAGCTCCAGGCCCCGCACGCGGTCCTCGGGACTGGCATGCGCCGTCAGGAAGATGACGGCCGTGGCCGGCGCGCGCTCGCGCAGCAGGCGCGCGAGCTCGAAGCCATTGCCATCGGGCAGGCCGACGTCCAGCAGCGCCAGCTGGAACGGGCCCGACTCGGCGATCGCGCGGCGCGCGACCAGTACGGACTCGGCACGCACGACCTCATAGCCCGCCGAGCGCAGGCGCTCCATCAGGGTCTCGGCGACGTTGCGCTCATCCTCGACCATGAGCAGCCGTGCACTCATGCGCTCACCCAGAAATTCAGCTCGGCGCGAAAACCCTCGCCCGGGGCGCTCGCGAACTGCACCGTGCCGCCCATGCGCTGCATGAGCCGTCGCACCAGGTAGAGCCCCACGCCGGCACCGCTCGAGCCGGTGCCGCGGCCAAACAGCCGCCCGAGCCGTCCGGTGCCCGGCGGTACGCCGCGTCCATTGTCCTGGTACTCCAGCACCAGCCGGTCGCCGCGCTGCGCCGCGGTCAGCCGCACCTTCACCGGATCCATGCGCCCATGACGCACCGAGTTCTCGATGAGGTTGCGCAGAATCATCTGCAGCGCGCCGGCGTCGGCCTGGATGGGCGGCAGCCCCGCGTCCACATGCGCGCGCAGATCGAGCCGCGAACCGTGCGCGAGCGCCAGGTCTGGCAGCACGCGCGCGAGCCAGGCGTGCAGAGGAATCGCCTGTTCGGAGAGCGGACCACCGCCCTCGATGCGCGCGAGCTCGAGCGTCTTATCGATCTGCGATTCCAGCCGATGCGAATCCTCCAGCAGCCGCTGCGCAAGCTGTGCGCCCTGCTCTCCCTCGGCGATCGCCTCGGCCTGCAGGCGAATGCTGGTGAGGGGTGTGCGCAGCTCATGCGTCACGGCGGCAAAGAACCCCTGGATGGCGCGCGTGCGCTGGTGCTCGCGCCAGTACAGCCACGCCAGCAGCAATGAGACCGCCAGCAGCAGCGCCAGGAAGCTGGTGGATTCCCCGACCAGCATCAATCGCGTGCGTGACCACTCCGCCGCGGCACCGTCGGCGCCGCGCAGTGCCTCGAGCGCAGCGATGCGCCGCGCCTGCTGGCCGATCACCGTGGCCCACCAGCCTACCAGCGCCAGCTGCAGCCCGAGCCACACGCATACCGCCAGCGCGATGAGGACCGTACGGCGTGCCGGCAGCACGCCCAGCCCGCCGCGCCCGGCGCTGCCTTGCAGTCGCTTCATTGCTGTAACCATTCTCGCCATTGCCGCGACTGCGGGAAGATGCGCAGATTCTGCACCCCGGCGGCGCGCAGCTGCTCGTAGGTCTTGCCCGGGCCACAGGCGTGCGCGACGGCGTCGATGCGATCGCCGGCGCCGTGCGCACCGCGCGCGCGCCATTGCGCGAACTGCGCCGCGCTCGCCCACCAGATGTGCGTGGCATCCGCCGGAGGCAGCTCCAGCGGCTCTCCGAGTGAATAGGTGGCAACCGCGCTGCCGGCGGCCCATCCCTCGCTGGCCCCGGCATGCGTGAGCACGAGCCACTCGGGCAGCGGCGGCAGCTGCAGCCACGGCTCGGCCAGCAACCCCGCGACCGCTCCAATACCCAGCCCCTCGGCGCATCCCTGAACCCAGACCCCGGCGTCGGCGAGGGCGAACCAGGTGGAGGGCCCCGGGACCCAGACGGGGGTGGCGAGCCCAACCTGCAGCCCTGACGCGGGCCACGCGCGCCGATGCGCCACGAACAGCGGCCGGCCCTCGCGCAGTCGCTGCCCCGCACGCGCGACGCCCTCCTCGCTCGGCATCGCAGCCGGGGCCGGCACGCGGCTGCCGTCCCAGGCGCGCACCGGCGATGCCGGGGCGGGCAGCGGTTGTGCCGGCGTCCAGTCCAGTTGCGGCTCGCCGATCTGCAGCGTACCGGCATGCTCCTCGGCGGCGCGCGTATAGCAGAGCGCACCGAGGCGCGGCACGGTGAAGTGGACCGCGCCGAAGCGTTGCTGACAGCCCCCGCCGCGCGCATCCAGCAGTGCGCGCTCGCGAGCAACGGACTCGCGCGTCGGTGCATCGTCCAGCGTCGCAAGCAGCTCGCCGGTGGCGGCATCGTCCCGACGGCACTCGATGGCAAGGGCACCCTGCGCGGGCGCCGGCGGACAGACCGACAGCGGCAGAATCATGCGCGGCAGGCCCAGCAGCAGCTGCTGCAGCTGCGGCCGCATGGTCTCGTCGGCCCAGAGCCGCGCAAGGCCCGCAAAGGCCAGCACCACCCCGTCGAGCTGACGGGCCGAGGTGCGCGGCTCATGCAGACGGCGCAGCCGCGAATCCACATTGCCGCGCAGCTCGACCAGCTGCACGCGCGCGCCGGCAACCCGACCGGCAGCGGCCGCATGGGCGGGCCGCGGCAGTACGCGATCCAGAAAAGGGGGTACGAAGCTCGCCCGGCGTGGCGAGGAGCTGCCGATGCGCAGGGCTTCACCGACCGCCAGCCGCTGCCCGACGTCCGCGGCAAAGATCACGATGTCGTGCGGCTGCTGGCGGCGCGGCACCGCCGCCAGCGCCAGGCGCGCATCACGCTGCAGGGCAAGGTCCTTGTACGAGTGCACGGTCAGATCGATGTCCCCGCGCAGCAGGGCTGCATCGATCTCGGCGGTGAAGAATTCCTTCCCCTGCACTGCCGAGAGCGGCTGATCTAGGATCTTGTCCCCACGCGTGTCGATGCCTACCAGCTCGACGCGCACTCCGGGATGCCGGCGCTGCAGCTCGTGCGCCACGGCAGTGCTCTGCGCGCGCGCCAGCGCCGAGCGGCGCGTGCCGAGCTTCAATGCCCGCAGGGTCATGGCCGTGCGATGACTACAGGGTTTGGAAGGCGGCGAGGTCTTCCCAGCTGTGCGGATGTGAGGTGCTCGCGCCCAGCGAGCGCAGCACCGCCTTTTCGAGGCAGGCATGCTGTGCGCGCTGCAGGGCCCGGGCACGCAGCTGTGAGTGCGAGCGCAGCATGTCGAACAGACTGCCGAGGCTCACGACGCCGGGCAGATCGCTCCAGGGCGCCAGCGGGGCTGCGCCCAGACCCAGATGGATGACGCGCCCCGGGCCGGCATCTGGCGCGGCCGCAAGATACTCACGCCGCGCGGCGACGCGCATGGCATCGAGGTCGCAGTCGCCGGGAATGCATACCACGACGTGCTGGGCGCTGCGCCACGCGCTGAGCTCCGCTTCCAGACCACCATGGATGACGCGGATGGGACGCGCCGGATCGCGCTTGGCGACTTCGCGCGACAGCTCGAGCGCGCGTTCGGCGGTACGGTTGTAGAGCCACAGCTCGGAGCCGGAAAGCCAGGGCGCTACGGACTGCGCCAGGTGGCCGGCACCGATCAGCAGTGTCGCCCCTCGTGCCGGCTCATCACCGAGCAGTCGGCGCACCTGCGAGCCGTAGGAAGCGCTGCCCAGATGGCCCAGATACTGCGCGCGAATGCCCTTGGCGTCCTGAAACAGCAGCTGGATCCAGGGAGAGAGCTGGCGCGCGAGCCCCGAGCCGCGCTCGCTGAAGATGCGCCAGGCCTGCTTGATCTGCCCGAAGATCTCGGTCTCAGCGACCAGCTTGCTCTCCAGGCCGCAGGCAAAGCGCAGCAGGAAGGCGTACGCGTCACTGCCGGAAAAGCTCTCCAGGCCGCCGTCGGCGGGAAATTCACGCACTGCCGCTGCGTGCGCAGCGCGGCTGGCCAGCACAGCAACGCGGCGCTGACAGGTATCGATGAGGAAGAGGTCCTGCCCGGAGACGGGCTCAGGCGCCGGGGCGGCCGCATGGTGTGCACCGCGCCAATGCAGGACGATGAGGTCGTTCAGTTCCACGCCGGCAGGCTAGCGCGGCCGGCACAGGATGTGTCACCGCCGTGTCATTGGAGGGCGCACGCCCGCGGACCTGACGCCCGATGGCGACACCTGGGGGGGGCCGAGCCCCGGTACGGCTCCCGGCCCCCCCCAACGGTCCGGGCTACATGTGGTTCGAATCCTGAGCCTTGGCGCGCTCCTTGGCGCGACGCTCCGCCTCGCTGAGCTCAGCCTCTTCGCCGGGGGACACGTGGGTGCCTTCGCGAATCTTCTGCTGCCCGCCGGGGGACTGCACGTACTCGCGCTCCGCCCGGTTGAAATTGGCGGCTGCTTCGCGATTGCCCTCGCCCTGATTACGGGAAGCACCGGCCTGGGACTGGCCCTGCTCCATCTTCTTGTGCTGCTCCATCGGTACCTTGCCGTCTTGGCTCATGATTGGCTCCAGTTGTTCGTGAGAGCCCCACCTTAACCAGTCGGATGCAAACGCCCCTGTAGGACAACGGCGCGCTCTGGCGCCGCCCGGCGCCGCGTTGAAGAGTTCCCGCGTCCGCAGCGGCGACGCCGCCCGAATGCAAGACGATGACTGCCTCAGGGCTGATACCAGTCGCGCAGGCGCACCTCGCTGGCATTGCCCACCAGTGTCTTGAACCACTGGATATCACTCTTGGAGCCGTCGCGGTTGCGATAGTGATAGGGATAGACGATGCGCGGGCGAAAGTCGCGTACCCATTTGGCCGCGGCCTGCGGAGTCTGAGTGAAGGGCAGATTCATCGGAATGAAGGCCACGTCGATATTGCGCAGATGCGCGAGCTCCGGCGCCTCCTCGGTATCTCCGGCGATGTACACGCGCTCACCACCGAAGGTCAGGATGTAGCCGTTGCCCTGACCCTTGGGATGAAAGTTCTGCCGTTCGGCCGTGGTGTTGTACATCGGCACCACCTCGATCGGAATGCCGTCCACCACCGTGTGCGCCCCGTTGGCGAGTGCGCGCGCATGCTTCTGCAGATCGGGCGGCAGCTTCTCGTAGACGTTACGCGGTGCGAGGATCACCGTGTGATCAGCGCTGACCGCCTCGAGCACCGGCGGGCTGAAGTGATCCGCGTGAATGTGCGTGATGAGAATGATGTCGGGCTTGGCCAGCGAGGTGAACTCCGGCCCGACGGCGGTCGCATTGCCAAGGGGGGCCGGATCCACCAGCACGCTGCGCCCATTCCAGCTCAGCAGCAGCGTTGCATGATGGATGGGCTGGATCGTCAGGTCTCCGCCATGATGTGTCGGCAGCTGATCGGCCTGAGGCTCCGCCGAGGCCGGCACCGCCCACAGCGCCAGGAAAGCCAGCGCCGCGGCGGCGCCCACCAGTTTGGTCAGATGCATAGGATCCCCCTTTCACGCGCGCACCAGGGCGCCACGACCGCGCATCATAGCGCGGGCGTTGGCGCCCTTCAGCTCACCGGCGCGGGGGCAGACCCCTCGCTAGCGTTGCTTCTCGCTTTCCTGCTTCGCGCGGGCCGCACCGATCGCGGAGGTCACATGCCGCCGCTCCTCGGGCGGGGGCAGCACCGCCTTGAGCCCCAGTGATTGCAGCCAGAGCTCCCGGGCCCAGCCCCTGGAGTGGTACAGGTGACGGTCCTCCTGCGGCTCGACTTCTTCAGCCGCCTCGCGCAGCGCCTTGCCAGCCTTGGCGCCGCCGTGCTCGGCGCATTGATTGATGAGCTCCCAGTCCGCGTGATCCTTGGTCTCCGCCAGCACCACGCATTCGCAGGCGACGAGCTCGGCGGCGGCCGGATTGCCCGCCTCCAGGGCCGCCTGCATGGCCTTGACCAGTGAGCCGCCCAGTTGCCGGACGATCTGTCGGCCGGGACTGCCCTCTTCCGGATCGATGCCGAGATTGCGGCAGACACCCAGCAGCAACTGCTCGTGCTGGCGCGTCTCACCCAGATACTCTTCGAATTCTTCCTTCAGGTCCTCGTTGAGCACGCACTTCAATGCGGTCTCATAGACGTGGATGCCACCGCGCTCATGCTCCAGAGATTGCAGCAGCAGTTCTTTCAGTTGCGCCTGTTCCATGGTTTCCTCCTCGGAATGGGCAGAGCATGAAGAAGCGCCCCGCTGCCGGCAGCGGGAGCGCGCCGATCCTGACTGTAGGCACGGCTCCTGCCTCGCGCACGGCGCGACCTACATGTGATAGGAACCCTCTGCCGTGCCCCGCAAGCCAATCAGTGCGTGGTGGTGCGACCGGTAGCCGCTGCGCCGGCAGCAGCGCCGCCGACTTGTTCCGTGCCGCCGCCATTGCTGCCGCCATTGGCGCTGCGGCCATTGCCGCTGCCGAAGACGTTGTCATGGCGTTCGCTGGGCGCGCGGGCAGAGCGTTCTGCGGGCTTGAGCACGACCTTCACGCACTCCTGCTGTTTGTGCTTGAAGATCTCGTAAGCCTGCGGCGCCTCATCGAGCGCCAGCCGGTGCGTGATGATGAAGCTCGGATCGAGCTCACCTTTCTGGATGCGCTCGAGCAGCGGACGCAGGTAGCGGTGCACATGGGTTTGCCCCGACACCAGCGTGAGGGCCTTGTTGACGAACGCTCCCATCGGCATCGAATCGATCAGGCCACCGTAGACACCGGGAACCGACACTACACCGCCATTGCGACAGGCCTGAATGGCCTGGCGCAGCGCACCGCCCCGATCGGTCTCGAGGCGCATGGCCTTCTTCGCACGATCGTACAGACCCCACACGCCCGGCAGATGAGCCTCCATGCCCACGGCATCGATGCAGGCGTCCGGCCCGCGGCCACCGGTCAGATCGTCGAGCACCTCGTTGATGTCCACCGCGGAGTAGTCGAGCGTCAGGTCGGCGCCCGCTCGCTCGCGCGCCATTCGCAACCGCTCCTCGAAGCGATCGATCGCAATGACGCGCTCTGCGCCCAGCAGCTTGGCGCTGACGATGGCGAACTGCCCGACAGGACCGCACCCCCACACCGCGACGGTGTCGCCCCGCTGAATGCGACAATTCTCGGCCGCCATGTAGCCGGTCGGAAGGATGTCGGACAGGAACAGGACCTGCTCGTCCGAGAGGCCATCCTCGATCTTGATCGGTCCCACATCGGCGAATGGCACGCGCGCGTACTCGGCCTGTCCGCCGGCATATCCGCCCACCAGGTGCGAGTAGCCGAAGATGCCGCAGGGTGAGCGGCCCCAGAGCTTCTCGGCGAGCACGGCATTGGGGTTGGTGTTCTCGCACAGCGACCAGAGATTGCGCTTGCAGAAGAAGCAGGCGCCGCAGGCGATCGGAAATGGCACGACCACGCGGTCGCCGACTTTCAGATTGCTGACACCGGGCCCGACTTCCATGACCTCGCCCATGAACTCATGGCCGAGGATGTCGCCCTGCTGCATGGTCGGAATGTATCCATCGTACAGATGCAGGTCCGAACCGCAGATCGCAGTGGAGGTGATGCGCACAATCGCGTCGCGTGGATTGATGATGTGCGGGTCGGCTACGTTCTCGACACGCACGTCCGTGGTTCCATACCAGCAGTTCGCCTTCATGATTGCGCACCCTCCGCGGTGGTATATCGCTCGGCGCTCGGGGCGCCACCTGCTCGCGCCGATGGCTGCCTCGAATGCGACGCATCCTGGTCGCCAGAGCCGGCCAGCCGGCTCTTTTTCGTCGGCGGGATGAGGCGCTGGAACCACCTCACCGTGGGGCCGCGCGCGCCCGAGGGCTGACCGTCGATGGTGGCGATCTCCCCGGTCTCGATGAGTTGCTTGAAACGGCGCAGCTCCGCTTTCATCTGCTGACGCGGCAGTTGACGCAGCATCCGCGCCACGGCGGCCGTGGCCGCACCCCCGCCGCCGGCATAGCGCATGCGCAGCCGCACCAGCGTGCCCTCGCCGTTGGGCGCCGCTGCGAAATGCACGGTGCCTTCGAAGGCCAGCGGTGTCACGGAGCTCGAGCGCCATGCGATCAGCTCACCGGGACGCTCGTCGGTGATCTCGGACTCCCACTCCAGCGAGCCCACCGGGGCCAGTCCCACCCAGTGCCAGCGTCGCGCCTGTTCGGGAGCCAGGCCATCCAGCGGCCGCACCTCGCGCACCGAGCTCATGAAGCGCGGCAGATTGGCCAGGTTGCGCCAGAAGCGGTAGAGCTCCTCGGCCCCTCGATCAACCGCCACCGACAGGGAAATCTCCACCGGCGCGGCCTGCCGGTCCAGGCTCGCGGCGCTGAGGCGCCGGCTCGCGACGACGTCCACGGCGGTCACCGCGGCGACGGTGCCCAGCGCCGCGGTCAGGCGTCCACGCCGTGCATCGCGCGCTCCGAAAGCGGCCCCAAGCAGAGCGAGATCCAGCGCATCGCCCGCGACGCGCGACCACAGGAACGCCGGCTCGCGCGGTCGCGTGAGGATGGCCGCCCCCGCGGCCAGCTCGCGCAGTCCCAGCGCGCGCATCGTCCCGGGGCGTTGAATGCCGACGACCCTGCCCAGCGCGCGCGGCACCACCAGCTCAGCGGCACCGAGTCCGATACTGAACCATCCGAGCGCGCGCGCCAGTCGCACCGCATCGTCGCTGGATCGCGCAGTATTGCTGGATCGCGGAACGTTGCCGGATCGTGCTGCGAGCTGTCGTGTGCGCCCTTCATCCCAGCTGTCACTGCCTGCGTTCGCCATAGGGGCTTCCTCGCATGGACCGCCTGTGCGGAAAAATAGACTGACGTTGCAATCGACATACCACACACGCACTCCCGATTCGGAGCGCAACAGTGGGACAGGGTCGGGGTTCCGAAACGGGCTGATCTGCGCCCGCCGCGGCTGCCGATCGTTGCTTGTCCGCCATGTGCCGTCGCAGCGCTGCGGCAGCGCCGAAGCAACTTTGTCGTACGGGCAAATTGCAATGCGCGGAATTTTTTTCATCGGACGGCGCTGATGGCCCGCAGCACCGCGCCTATCCACCAGAGGGCATTGGCGCCTGCTGCAGCGCCATTGCTGCGGCCCCAGGGTGGCGGGCATGCGCTACCCCCTCGAAAAGAACTACGGAATCTCTCTGGCCGTCGCCGTGCTGGCCCTTGCACCCTACGTGGTGCTGACCACCGCCGATTCGCTCTACCAGCCCGAGCTGATGAGGGCGCTCTCGGCGAGTCGCCGCGCGCTCGAGATCGTCGCCGGCATCTCCACCGCTGGCTACGCCTTCGGCGCTCTGCTGGGCGGTGATCTCACCAATCGTTTCACGCCGCGACGTCTGTTCTTTTTCGCCGAGGCGGCATTCATCCTCGGCTCGCTGATTGCGGCGCTGGCCCCCGCGGTGTTCGTCTATGGCTTGGGCCGCGTGCTGGAAGGCCTGGCCACCGGGCTGCTGCTGGTCATCGCGCTGCCGCCCGTCATCCGGCGCTTCCCCGCCGAGCGCATGCCCCTGAGCGCAGCCTTCATCAACATCGGCTTTTTCGGCGCCGTGACAGCCGGACCGCTGCTGGGAGGCTGGGTCTCGGCAATCGATGGGTGGCGCTGGATGTATGGCGGGCTCGCGCTGATCGGCTCCGCCGTGCTCGCGCTTGCAACCCTGACGCTGCCCGAGCAGTCACCGCAGAACCCGGATCTTCCTGTCGATGCCGTGGGCCTGCTGCTTGGATTGATGGCAACGGTGCTGCCTTTCTGGGCGGTCGGAGAGTTGGGCACCGGAGGTTTCGGCTCGGTACGCTTTCTCGTGCCGCTCTGCGTCGGACTGGCGAGCCTGGTACTGCTGCTTCTGATCGAATACCACAAGCGCGAGCCGCTCTCGCCCGTCAAGCTGATGTGGTCCACCTATCCGGTGATCGGCACGCTGGTGGCGATGCTCGCAGGCGCCATCTATGTCGGATTCATTGAGCTGCGCATCCCGCTGCTGCTGGAGGTGCAGCATCGCCCGGCGCTCGCGGCGGTGAGCCTGTTCTGGCCGCAGCTTCTGGGTGTGGGCCTTGCGGCGCTGCTGCTGCGCGCGCTGCTGCGTACCCGCTACCTGCCGCCGCTGATTCTCGCCGGGATGCTCACGCTGGTCGCCGGCGGATGGCTGCTGATGCGCGGCGCCCACGAAGCGGCGCTTTCGATCGCGAACCTCGCTGGCATCGGCCTGCTCGGACTGGGAGCGGGAGCGACTGTCTCCCCGGCGTTGTTCGTCACGGGGTTTGCCCTGTCCGTCAAGATCCTCGGCCGGCTGCTGGCCCTGGTGGAGCTGGTGCGCTCCGTCGCCGATTTCCTGCTCGGCCCCGTCATGCTGCAGGTGGCACGAAAGGCCTCCGTCAGCTCGAGCCTGAACGTCCTGGGCATCGAGCACGGGCTGTGGATCCTGATGCTGCTGGCCATCGCCTCGATCGTGCTGCTCGTCGTGCTCTACTTCATTGGCTCGCGCGAACTGCCGCAGCCTGACATCACGGGCTGGCTCGAGCATGACCGTCCCGCACTGCCCTCCCCACCCCTGGGTGCGCGCCTGCGCCCGGCTTCGCAGCCGCACGCTGCTGCGGCGACCGCGCGCCACGGAGCATGAGCAGCGCACAGGCACTCTCCCTTAAGCACCGCGGCAGTTGAATTCACCACTGCCGGCGCGGACACTGCCGCCGGAGGCTGCCGGGGGAGAGCTGCATGGAATACGAGTCGCTCGGTCGTCATGGCCCGCGAGTCTCGCTGCTGGGTCTGGGCACAATGGGCATGTCCGATATGTACGGCCCGGCTGATCGCTCCGAGAGCATCGCGACGATCCACGCCGCGCTCGAGCAGGGCATCACCCTGCTGGACACCGGCGATTTCTACGGCATGGGGCACAACGAGCTGCTCGTCGGGCAGGCGCTGCAGGGCGTGCGGCGCGAACGGGTGCTGATCAGCGTGAAGTTCGGCGCGCTGCGCGGTCCCCGACCCGGTGAGTTCAACGGCTACGATTCCCGACCGGCCGCCGTCCGCAATTTCGTCGCCTATTCGCTCAAGCGGCTCGGCGTGGACTGCATCGACATTTATCGACCTGCCCGCCTCGACCCCAGCGTGCCGATCGAGGAGACGATCGGCGCCATCGCCGAGCTGATCCAGCAGGGCTACGTACGCTATATCGGCCTGTCCGAGGTCGGTGCCGCAACGCTGCGACGAGCGCAGGCGGTGCACCCCATCGCGGATCTGCAGATCGAGTATTCCCTGATCTCGCGCGGCATCGAACGCGAGATCCTGCCGGCCTGCCGCGAGCTTGGTATCGCCATCACGGCCTACGGGGTGTTGTCGCGTGGACTGATCAGTGGCCACTGGACCGGCCAGCGCGCCACGGGTGATTTTCGCTCCCGCGCGCCGCGCTTCCAGGGCGAGAACCTCGACGCGAACCTGGCGCTGGTCGAGAGGCTACGCGTGGTTGCGCAGCAGCTGGGCGCATCCGTCGCACAGGTCGCCATCGCATGGGTGCTCGCGCGCGCCTCCGATCAGCAGATGAGCATCGTGCCCCTCGTGGGTGCGCGCCGGCGCGATCAGCTCAGCGAGGCGCTGGGTGCGCTCAAGGTGACGCTATCGATGGCACAGATGGCGGACATCGAACGCGCCGTACCGCCCGACGCCGCAGCCGGCGCGCGTTATCCCGAGGCGCAGCTGGCGCACATGGACAGCGAGCGCTAACCGGCGGCCGAGCCTGCGAGCTTCGCTATTGTCGATCAAACACCATGGGTGACTTCACCCGCTTGCCATCTGCCATCGCGGTCGTCACGGAGCCGTGCATGCTTTTGCCGTTGGCGGAGACGGTCAGCGTGCCCCACCGAAGCCGCTTGCCCGCTTTAAGGAAGGCATAGGTCACGGCATTGCCGTTCAATTTGATTTTTGCCGCATCCACATCGGCACTGCCGGTCACGGGCACGGACTTGTTATCACCCGCCGCGGTGTATTCCATACGCGACGTCGCCCCATTCACCCGGGTGCCATCGATGGTCACGTGCAGGCTGCCACCCGCGGCGTCTGTCACCGTCAAGGTTTCACTGGTATATCCGGAGTTCGGGGACTGGGAAATATTCAAAACCCAGGTGCCCAGAAACGGGGAAGTCCCGGCGGCGACAGCGCTGGCGCCGATCACCGCGACGCCGAGCGTCACGGCCGCCATGGCTCTGAGCAGAGTATTGCGATACATGGAGACCCTCCTTTTTTTGTTGGCTTCGGCTGAAGCGACCCACATTCCTTGTGAGCATCTGTATGCGCGGGGAACTGTGCGCGCGAGCCCGCGGCGCTGTCAAATATCAGGCTGATTGACGGTGGAGTTGGGGAGGAAACTGGCTTGTCTAAGTGTTATATACGAGAAGTGATTTCGCATTTTGCTTCGAAAGATCGTACCCGTGTCTGTAACCGCAGCATCAAGATAGCCAGCGGCGGACCCGGGGTAGGTAGCGAGGTGTACTCCAAGCCCGGCCGTCGGCAAACGGACCATCTGCGGTCGGTCAGCCTGGAGAATTGGGTGCCTAAAAGCGGTCGTCGACATCCTACGATAAGCTTTGTGATCTAGTCCCCAGAGCGAGACTTTCTTATGCTGTCGAAGTATGTTGGCATCACGGGCCGATGGGTATTTGCCCTCTGGTACGTACTCACCGGCGGAGTATGGCTCGTAAGCCACGCGTTAGGACGGGACGCCACCCGCCGCGAGGTAGCGGCCGGCGCGATTGCCTTCCAGCACGCACTTACAGCGAGCCACTTTATGGATCCTTTGCTCGCGGTTACGTGTCTCGTCGGCGGTGCGGCGTTGCTTGTTCGCCGAACAGCGCCGCTGGGAATCGTGATATTGGCGCCCGTCGTGGTTGTGATCTTCTTGTTTCACCTTGTCCTGACTGGTAACTGGCCATGGGGAACTTTGAATTTGGTCTGGATTGCCGCATTGGGCTGGTTCTACAGACCAGCATTTACTGCGCTTTGGACCAACGCTGAGCCTCCCTAGGCGCAAAGCGGACGTGCGCGAAGGCCGGTCGGGGTCTTAGCGCCGGTGATCATGATCCATTCGTGCACCGAACACCGAAAGCGCCGTGCGAACCTGCTCCGTAACGGGTTCCAACGTTGCCCCAGAAGTCGATGAGGGCACCCTCACAGAGCAATAACGTCGACGAAGCTGTATACAGGTACGCCGGATCTGAACATGCCCAACGCATCGACAAGAGACGCCATATTCCAACGATTCCAATCGCATGAAGGACGATCGTCTGTGCTCTTATGTGAGCATTTGTCGTCCAAAAAAACACCGCGCCGAACATTCCGAGAAGCCCGAGAAAGATGCAGGTCCCGGGAAAGCCGACGTTGAAGTACTGGGCGGATCCTCCCGACCCAAGTCGGCGATAGGCGAGTGCGGCGTACTGCGGCAGTCCCCGATGAATTTCTGCGCGTAGCCGCGGCTAGTGAGCCCCTCCCTGAGGCGTGACTGCGAGGATGATCTTGCCCTCCGCGTGACCGCCGTGACTATATTGGAGCGCCTTGGCCGCCTGCACTAGAGGATAGATTCGGTCCACGTGAATGCGTAGATTCCCATCGCCGGCCAATTTCGCTACCTGCAATAGCATGCTCACCGGTGCGCTCGCGGCGTGCCCGGGCGAGCCGAAGCACCGCACGTGCGCGCTCGCGCATTGCTCTGGCGTGACGGCGGCCCGGGCAGTGCTGACGAAGCGGCCACCGGGCTGCAACGCCCGAAATGCCTCGAGCGCTTCTCTGCCTCCGACCGTATCGATGACCACGTTTACCATCCCGGCTCGGCCGGCAATATCGCCCTTCGTGTAATCAATGATCTCGTTGACACCAATCCGGTGTAGGTACGTCGTATGACGCGCCGAGGCGGTGCCAAGCACGGTGGCACCACGGGCCAGGGCAATCTGCGCGGCGGCACTGCCCACCCCACCCGCAACTCCCGTGATAAGCACGCGAGCACCCGCGTGCACTTGACCCTCATCGAGGGCACCCAGCGCCGTAACTCCCACGACGCCGAGTCCCGCCGCCGATGCGTAGCTCACACTCCGGGGCTTTGGCGCCGTGCTGGTTGCATTTGCGAGCGCATAGTGAGCGTAGCCCCCGTCCCCTCCGGTACGGTCGACCATACCAAAGACGGGCGTACCGACTAGCCGATCCTTCACACCCGGTCCGACCGCGGCAACTACGCCCGATACGTCGAGGCCCGGGACGGCCCTCGGTTGCCTGAGCTGCGCCCAATCCGCCGGATTGACCGATGCAGCGTAGATACGAATCAGTATTTGGC
Source organism: Steroidobacteraceae bacterium (assembly GCA_035502275.1). Taxonomy (GTDB): domain Bacteria; phylum Pseudomonadota; class Gammaproteobacteria; order Steroidobacterales; family Steroidobacteraceae; genus FEN-1191. Next base: position 18,148 of record DATJUN010000076.1, on the reverse strand, counting down.
CTTCACCAGGTTTGCGAACCGGGATGGTTTCCAGCTTCAGCGTAGCCGGGGCCCCATTACCGGTCTGCACAATGGCTTGCTGATCCGTAGGCACCAAGAACTGCGATGCGTGCGCGCTCGTGCCAATCCAGGCCATCAAGGCCACCATGCAAGCGCGCTTGAGATTGATGCGTTCCTTACTCACAGATAGCCCCTTCTTGTATCGTCTCCGAGTCGCAGCTCCGTTGAGGCCCCCCACCCCAGACTGAGTGGTGCTCGCAGCTGCGCGCGATTCTTCGGATTCTATCCTTCCATATAGCTGTCGGTCACGGCCGATCGAGTTGGATCGTGAGCGACGATTGGACCCTCCACTTGCGAACCATGCGTGAAAATTAAGCGGTTCAGCGGGACCCAGCACGCCCGATGCGATGATTGACGCGAATGCCCAATGCGGTGCTACAGTGGCAGCCGACTTAGTCTATTCCAACAAAATCAAGGGCCACTCCCGTGCACGATTCGGGTGAGTCCAACATCTTCGAGAATAGTAAGGCGGGGTGATTTATGCCATTGAGAGTAATTGGAGCCGGTCTCGGACGGACGGCGACGTTTTCGGTGAAGTTTGCTCTCGAACATCTCGGATTTGGCCCGTGCTACCACATGTCGGAAGTCTTCGCTGGCGCGCGGAGGAATATTCCGCTCTGGCTTGATGTCGTTGGCGGTAAGCCCGACTGGGACACGCTATTCGATGGCTACCAGTCCACTACCGACTATCCCGCATGCAGCTATTGGCGCGAGTTGGCTGACTACTACCCGGACGCAAAGGTGGTGCTCACCGTCCGCGATGCCGCCAGTTGGTTTGATTCCGTCAGTGAGACTATCTTCTCCGATCAAATGAATGTATCGCTTGCAGGCTCACCGCTCGAGGCGGTGATGAAGGGCACTATCTTCAACGCCTTCGGTGATCGGGTTAAGGACCGGAGTTTCATGACTAACTGGTTCGAGTGCCGGAATCAGCAAGTGATCGACACGCTGCCCCCGGAACGACTTCTAGTCTATGCACCCCGGCAAGGCTGGGAACCGCTGTGCTCCTTCCTTGGTGTCCCGGTGCCCGATGAGGCTTTTCCACGAGTCAACAGCCGCGACGAACTGAGTCGGACCTCAAAGGAGCAAGGTGGCCTTCCTCCCGATCCCGAGGCAACCGAAAAATTCGCAAGGGACTACATTGAAAAGCTCAAAGCCAGGGCATTCGGAAGCTAGAAAGTAGAGACTGCTCGCCCGATAGCCGCCATTGGTGAACGGCCGGAGCGGGTCAGGGGCGAGATTAGAGAGAGCGCCACCCCGAGACCGATTGCTTACGACGCGGCATTAAATATCTCGTCCGCCAACTGTGCCGCCTGAACGGCGGCGGGCCAGCCCGCATAGAAGGCCGCATGTGTGACCATCTCGGAGAGCTCCTCTGGTGTCAGTCCATTCGTGAGTGCCAATTTTAGATGGAAGCGCAATTGGTCGGAACGATACAGCGCGGTGAGCACGGCGCACGTCACAAGACTCCGGTCGCGCTTGGAAAGCCCCTCGCGCTCCCAGATATCACCGAAAAGAACCTGCTGAGTGAGCTCGGCTAGTTTCGGTACGGTTCGACCCAGAAAGTCCGGCAGCGGGGGTATGCTTGTCGGTGCCATTGCTATCTCCTTAGCTTCGGTGATTTACCGCAATCCTACCGGATGACATATGACAGCGGCGGCCTGGTGAATCGGGCGGCCCGAAAGCCATCGGTGATGACTGGCAAAAAAGGGTCGAACAGCGACGCCTCAGGCTCCGAGGGGAATACGCTATCGCAGCACTAAGGCTGACCGACAATCACCTCACTAATTTGAACTATGGGTTCCTGATCCGTGTAATTCGGAATATCGGCGATGATCTCCTGCGCGTGCGGTCCAAACCCAGCCTGGAATGCTTCAACCGAATCGCAATAGATGTGGCACATCGCGACGTACGTGGCCGCTTGGCCTGGTGCCATACCGGCGAGACCCTTGTCAACGGTGTAGAACTTGCAATTATCTCCCATGCGCGCTTTTACTAACGGCATGTGGTTGTCACGGTAGTACGAATGATCAAATCTTGCACCCGGCTTATTCGCATACATCACACTTACTTTAATCATGCATTCCTCCGGCTAAATTGGATTACGGGGCGTGACGGCAACAATGGGGCTGACATCGGCGTCCGAAGCGGCGCCAGCTCACAAGATTGAATGCGGCGGAGAGGAGCGCCAGGGGCGATTTCGCAAAGATGCCGCCACCATCCACGCGGAAGCCGCCAGCAGGATGCTCACGACGAGCTCCGACCATTGATTTTCGGGCGGCGTGGCCCATTCGGGTCGGGGATGCGCCCAAAAGCTCGGCACCCAGACCATAAGGCCAAACAAGCTCATCATGATTGCTTCGGAGATGGCTGCTAGACGCGGAAGAATCCCGACAACGATGCCAATTCCCGCGGCGAGGTGACCGAGCCCCGTGAAGTAAGCGAATCCCAAGGGACTTGGCAGCCAGCTTGGCACCATGCTGGCGGTGTATTCGGCGTAGGCAAAGTGGGACCATCCGTAGAACATACAAGTGAGGCCAAACACAATTTGTGCCGCGCGTACGGCGCGCTCACTGGCGATCGGCATATCCGTTGCTCTCAGCTGCTGTCGCAACATGGCGTAAAGGATCCAGGCGCCCGCAAGCGACGTCAGTGCTTCGCAAAAACCATACCATGCGCCAAGATTGAGTGGTTTGGAGAAGATTGGGGGTGCATTGGTCCCCGCCCAGAGCGCCTGATACGCTCCTATCGTAAAGGCGCTCGACACTGCTGTGCGCGAGAAGCAAAGACCAGCGCTGGCGGCCAGGAGGAGTAGCCCGGATCCGTATACCCAAGCTTCTCGCCAGGGAATCCAGGCAGGGAATGCCTGACCAATCGGCGCGAGATCGACGTAAGCGAGGCCCAAGATAGCCAAGCTCGCGGATGCGACAGCGAACAAGCTACGGATGCTAAGCAATGGCAACAATGGTTCTTGCATTCATTCGCGCCGATGAGATTCCCCGCCAGGATCGGCAATACCCGGCCACAGATTCTCTCGCGGCTTTGGAGTCTACGATTTCCCTGCGGCGAGCGTACTGGTGGCCGAAGCCGACCGTCGACCTCGCGAGACCAGCAGCAGTCCTGCCAGGATAGTGAGGCCCGACATCGTGTCAGCAGGGTCGATCTCAGGGGCGGCTGAAGGAGGCCCGCTCCAGACACCAGCGATGGTGTTGCTGACCATTGCCTCGGAGCTGAGTGCCCCGCCGGGGAACCCCCCCTCCTGAGCGATGTAGGAATCCCCATCAGGGCTACTCTGGAAATTGATGGTCAGCGGACCCCTTACCTGTTCCAGAGAGGAGCTCAACGACACGCTCCAGTTGGTGATCGCGCCAATGGCGTTCGTGCTGAAGATAAAACTGTCGCCTGTGTTCTGTGGAGGATACATCGGCGCCGACGGCCCCGCCGCATCGAACCCTGCGCCGTTCACTTGAAACGCAAAGGACAATGGGTTGACGGAAACCTTGTGCAGGTTCGCGCCAAGCGGTTCAGCGAGGGTGAGCGCCCCAGAGACCGCGAGGTCGATCGGAGTCGTGGTAATGATCGGCACGTACGGATTAATCCCGACATACGATTGAGTTCCGTTCATCAGCTCCCCGCTGTAGTCGTAGGTGGTCTGCGCAAGCGTGGCGACGGGTACGATCAGGCAAGCAGCTGCTATGACTTTAAGTCTAACCATTGCTGTATCTCCCTGAAGTGATGCCAAGACCCCGCAACACTGCATGAACTATTGCCAGCTCGCCATGTGACTTCGATGTCACTGCGTCGTGACCGAAATGATGACTCGGAAGTGCTTACAGTGTTCCGTGGTCACCCATTCGGAGATCGTCAATGTCTTCTGTGAGTCAGCGATCGATGCGGGCCGTGGTGCTCGTCATGCTCTTGTGTGCGCCGGTGCTCGCGTCAGCGGCACAAACGCTTTTGAATGTGTCCTACGATCCAACGCGTGAGCTGTATGAGCAAATCAACGCCAAATTCGAGACCTATTGGAAGGCGAAGACCGGCGAATCCATCACCATACACATGTCGCACGGGGGTTCTGGGGCACAGGCGCGCGCTGTCATCAATGGGCTCGAAGCCGACGTTGTGACTCTGGGCGCGGCCTCCGACATCGACGCCTTACACGATCAGGCAGACTTGTTGCCTGAGAACTGGCAAAGCCGCTTGCCGGACCAGAGCACCCCGTATACGTCCACCGTCGTGTTTCTAGTGCGCCATGGCAACCCTAAGCACCTCAAGGACTGGGACGACCTCGTCAGGCCTGGGGTCTCGGTAATCACCCCGAATCCCGAGACCTCCAGCGGAGGGCGCTGGAATTTCCTGGCCGCGTATGCGTATGCGCTGAATCACAATGGCAACGACCCGGCAAAGTCAAAGGCTTTCGTCAAAGCGCTCTATAAGAACGTGCCACTTCTGAGCACGGGCGCCCGCGGCGCGACCGATGTGTTTACGCACCAGCAGCTTGGTGACGTCCTGCTAGCATGGGAAAATGAGGCGTTGCTGGCGATCAAGGAGTCTGGCGCCGACAAGCTCCAGATCGTGGTGCCATCGATTTCGATGCTCGCGCAGCCGCCGGTGGCGGTGGTCGATAAGTACGCGAAGGCACATGGGACCACCAAGCTCGCCGAGGCCTATTTGCGCTTCTTATATACACCGCAAGCTCAGGAGATTATCGCTGAGAACTTCTATCGACCTATCGACCCGCAGGTCGCTGCCCGACACGCTAACGAGTTCCCGAAGGTCAACCGGGTAAACATCCGTGCCTTCGGTGGCTGGCCCAAGGCGCAGGCTGAGTTCTTTTCGGATGGCGGGGTGTTCGACCAGCTCCACTGACTAACGCCTCACCGGAGACAGGTGATCGCGGCCGCCACCGTCTGATCGAGCACGCGCCAGCGCACGGCTTCCTCATCCCTCGCGTACCCGTATCGACCTTTGGCTGTCAACCGACGACCCCGGACGTCAATAGACGCGAAAGTCTCTAGAAACAGTCGCTTGGCGGACGATACCGGAAGTCTGGAGGTTCTTGGAACAGGGGGTTTTGCCGGAGATAGGAGTCGAACCTACGACCTACGCATTACGAATGCGCCGCTCTACCAACTGAGCTACTCCGGCACGGGCGATCGGGCGGGCGGACAGGGCGGCTATGGTAGCGGCCGCGACGCGTTGCGGCTACCCGCGACCCGGCTACTCGCTGCGCCGGCGCAGGCGAATGACCACGTCGATGCCGGCCACCTCCATGCCCGAAGGCGGCGCGGGCAGGCGGCTGAACTGCACATCGCGTGGTTCCACATCCAGCAGTGCGCCGGTTTGCTGGTCGTGGAAGTGATAGTGCGGCGCGACGTTCGAATCGAACCAGGCGCAGTTGCCGTCGAGATTGACCTGACGGATGAGGCCGCGGGCGGCGAACAGGTTCAGGGTGTTATAGACGGTCGCCTTGGAGACGCGGGTGCCGTTCTGGCGCAGCGCCTCGGTGATCTGCTCGGCCGACAGGTGCTGGGGAGCCGACAACAGCAGGCTTGCGACCTGCAGCCGCTGCGGGGTCGCACGGATGCCGCAGGCCGCGAGGCGCTGGGCAGCCGACGCCACCGGCGGGTCCGCTAGGACGGCCTCGTAAGTCATGGCGCCATTATAGCGCCACAGCTCCCAGCGGTTTTCCGCGGGGGGCGCGCACGGGCGGCGGGGGGGGGTCAGACTGCCGCGCGCAGCGCCCGGGGCAGGCCAAAAATGACCTTTTCCTCGATCCCGGACAGCTCGGCGGGGGCCTCGACGCCCCAGCCGCGCAGCTGATCGATGACCTGCTGAACCAGCACTTCCGGCGCGGATGCGCCGGCCGTGACGCCCACCGCCCTGCGGCCCTCGAGCCACTCGCGCTTGAGGTCGCGCGCATCGTCGACCAGGTATCCCGGAATGCCGGCCCGGTCGGCCAACTCCCGCAACCGATTGGAATTGCTGCTGGCACGCGAACCCACCACGATGAGCAGATCGCACTGCGAGAGCAGCTCCTTGACCGCATCCTGACGGTTCTGCGTGGCGTAGCAGATATCCTCGCGCCGCGGGGCCTGCAGACTCGGAAAGCGCTCGCGCAGCGCCGCCACCATCGCCGCGGTATCGTCGACGGACAGCGTGGTCTGCGTGACAAACGCCAGCCTGTCCGGATCGCGCACGCTGAGGCGCGCGACATCCTCGAGATTTTCGACCAGGTGCATACGCCCGCCCTGGCTGGTGTCGAAGCGGCCCATGGTGCCCTCGACCTCCGGGTGGCCGTGATGACCGATGAGAATGACATCGCGCCCCTCGCGCGCATAGCGCGCCACTTCCATGTGCACCTTGCTGACCAGCGGGCAGGTGGCATCGAAGATCTGCAGACCGCGCTGCGCGGCCTCGCGCTCCACTGCGGTCGACACGCCATGCGCCGAGAAGATGACGGTGGCGCCGGCCGGCACCTCCTCGAGCTCCTCGACGAACACTGCACCCATATCGCGCAGCCGGTCGACGACGTGGCGGTTGTGCACCACCTCGTGGCGTACATAGATGGGCGCACCAAACATGCGCAGCGCCCGTTCCACGATCTCGATGGCGCGGTCGACGCCGGCACAGAAGCCGCGGGGATTGGCGAGCAGCATTTTCATGCGGCCGATCTTACCGGGCTTTGTGCCGCGCTTCGAGCCAGGCGTCCGCCAGCCACAGGATGACCCCGATGGTGATGGCCGAATCGGCAAGGTTGAAGGTCGGAAAGTAGTGGGAACCCCAGTGGGCGGCCACGAAGTCGACGACGCGCCCGAGTCGCAGCCGATCGATCAGGTTGCCGATGGCCCCACCGAGCACCAGCGCCACGCCGCTGGCAAGCGCCACCTCGCGCCGATCGATCTGACGCAGCCAGCCGAGCAGCAGCACGCTGACGATGAGCGCCAACGCCGCGAATGCCCAGCGCTGCCACCCGGAAGCGTCGTTGAGGAAGCTGAAGGCGGCACCACGATTGTAGACGTGGGTGATCTGCAGTACCGGCAGCACATTGACCGCCTGAAACAGTCCGATTCTGGCGACGATCCACGCCTTGCTCAGCTGGTCGAGCAGCACGATCGCAAGCGACAGCCAGACGTAGGGCAGACTGCCACGCGTGGACATCAACAATGCCTCCGCGTCTCGCCGGGCATGGAGAGGTTGCCCACGCAGCGTGCGCAAAGCTCCGGATGCGCAGCATCGGCACCGACGTCGGTGCGGTGATGCCAGCAGCGTACGCACTTTGCGGCCTCACTGGGACGTACCGCGAGCCACACACCCGGCATGCTCGCGCAGGGCACGGCATCGGCTGGAACCCCCGCCGGCGAGCGCGCGACATCGGCGGAGAGCTGCGTGACGCTCTCGGCAGAAACGCGATGCAGGCTCGCGTCGGAAGTGATCGTGAAGAAGCGCAGCTCCGCTCCGAGTGCGGCGATGCGCTCGTGCTGTTCGGGCACGCACCAGATCGTCAGCTGCGCATCCAGCGGCGCGCCGATCTGCCCGGCGACGCGCAGCCGCTCGAGCTCGCGCGCTACGTCCTTGCGCAGCCCGAAGAGCAGCTCCCAATCGACGGGGTCGGCGGCCGGGGGCGGCAGTACGTGCCAGGTGGAGAGAAAAACCGACTCGGGCCTTTCTCCAGAAAGATACCGCCACATTTCTTCCGCCGTGAACGCCAGGATGGGCGCAAGCCAGCGCACCATCGCCTCCGCGGTGTGCCACAGCGCCGTCTGCGCCGAGCGGCGCGCGTGGCTGGCCGCCGGGGTGGTGTAGAGCCGATCGCGCACGATCTCCAGATACAGTCCGCCCAGGTCGACGACACAGAAGTTGTGCACCTTCTGGTAGATGAGGTGGAAGGCATAGCTGCGATAGTGCGCGACGATCTCCTCCTGCAGCGTGCGCGTGCGCGCGATCGCCCAGCGGTCGAGCTCCACGAGCTCATCCAGCGCCACCGCGTCGCGCGCGGGGTCGAAGTCATGCAGATTGCCGAGCAGGAAGCGCATGGTATTGCGCATGCGGCGGTAGGAGTCGGTGATGCGGCGGAGGATCTCCTGCGAGAGGCTCATCTCATGGGCGTAGTCGGTCGCCGCGACCCACAGTCGCAGCACATCGGCACCGAGCGTGCGCAGGATGTCCTGCGGCTCGATACCGTTGCCGAGCGACTTGGACATCTTGCGGCCCTGCTCATCGACGGTGAAGCCGTGCGTGAGCACCCCGCGGTAGGGGGCGCGCGCATAGAGCGCCTCGGACATCAGCAGTGAGCTGTGGAACCAGCCGCGATGCTGGTCTGAGCCTTCCAGATACAGATCAACCGGTGCGTGAAAATCCTCGCGCAGCGCCGCCACACATTCGAACGACAGGCCCGAGTCGGCCCAGACATCCATGACGTCCTGCAGCTTCTCGTACTGCGCAGCCTCCTCGCCCAGCAGCTCGGCAGGATCAAGTTCGAACCAGGCATCGATACCGGCGCGCTCGACCCGCGCGGCGACCGCCTCCAGCAACTCTTCGGTGCGCGGATGCAATGCGCCGCTTTGCCGATGCACGAACAGCGCCAGGGGCACCCCCCAGGTGCGCTGACGGGAAATGCACCAGTCGGGCCGATCGGCAATCATGCTGGTGATGCGCTGCTCGCCCCAGGCGGGCGTCCAGCGCACCGCGCGGATATCGCGCAGCGCATGCGCTCGCAGCCCGCGCTGATCCATGCTGATGAACCATTGCGGGGTAGCCCGGAAGATGACCGGGGAATGATGCCGCCAGCAGTGCGGGTAGCTGTGACGCAGCTTCTCGCGATGCAGCAACGCTCCGCGATGCTCGAGCTCCGCGATGAGCACGTCATTGGCTTTCTGGATGGGCAGTCCCCCCACCAGCGGGATGTCCGGCGCGAAGCGCCCGTCCGGTCCCACCGGATTGACCACCGGCAGCCCGTAGCGCTGGCCGACGAGGTAGTCCTCCTGGCCATGCGCGGGCGCGGTGTGCACGGCACCGGTGCCGGCGTCGAGCGTCACATGCTCGCCAAGCACGACCGGCACCTGCCGCGGCAGGAAGGGATGCTCGAGCATGAGGCCTTCGAGCGCATGCCCCTTGAAGCTGCCGAGCGTCTGCGCGCCCGACCCGGCCTGAATGCCATAGCGCGCCAGTGTCGCCTCGAGCAGCCCGGCCGCCACCACGATGACCCGCGACTCGGCGAAGGCGGTCCCGCGGGCGCCATCCGCAGGCAGCGCGACCGCGACGTAGTCGAAGTCTTCACGCAACGCGACGGCCTCGTTGGCAGGCAGCGTCCAGGGCGTGGTGGTCCAGATCACCAGCGCCACTCGCGACCCGAGGCGCGCGGGCGGCAGATCCGCGCGACGCGCGAACTCGGCGATCTCATGCACCGCGAAGGCCACGTCGATCGCCGGGGAGACGTGGTCCTCGTATTCGACCTCGGCTTCGGCGAGCGCCGAGCGGCAGTCCAGGCACCAATGCACGGGCTTGGCGCCGCGATAAAGGTGGCCGTTGCGAATGATTTGGCCGAGCGAGCGGATCTGCTGCGCCTCATAGCGCGGATCCATCGTCAGATAGGGATGTGCCCAGTCGCCGAACACACCCAGGCGTTGAAAGTCCGCGCGCTGCGCATCGATCTGCGCCTGCGCAAAGGTGCGGCAGGCGGCGCGGAACTGTGCCGCATTGAGCTTGGCGCCCGGCTTGCCGTGCTTCTTCTCAACCGCCAGCTCGATCGGCAGCCCATGACAGTCCCAGCCTGGCACGTAGGGCGCATCCCGCCCATCCATCGACTGCGACTTGACGATGATGTCCTTGAGGATTTTGTTGACCGCGTGTCCCAGATGAATGGCGCCGTTGGCATAGGGCGGCCCATCGTGCAGGACGAAGGGCGGGCGCGCGCGCGCAACCTCGCGCATGCGCTGATAGATGTCCTGCTGCTGCCAGCGCGAGAGCTGTTCGGGCTCGCGCCGCGCCAGATCCGCCTTCATGGGGAACTCGGTCCGGGGCAGGTTCACGGTCTGCTTGTAATCGGTCACTCGCACATCCTTGGGGTCACTGGGCGTGCAGCAGCACGCGCGCTTGCGCGGCATCGCGATGCATCTGCTCGACCATCGCTGCCATGGACTCGAACTTCAGCTCATCGCGCAAGCGCGCGACGAACTGCACCTCGAGCTCTCGCCCATACAGATCGCCATCGAAATCGAACAGGTGCACCTCGAGCAGCATCTGAGCTCCGTCAACCATGGGGCGGGTGCCGAGATTGGCAACGCCGGCCACGCCGCGCCGGACACCGGCCGCACCCCGGCCGCCACCGCTGCCCTCCCCACCGATGCCATGCACGCGCACGGCGAAGACGCCCTGCAGGGGCACGCGGCGGCGTTTGACCGCGATGTTGGCCGTCGGAAAGCCGAGCGTGCGCCCGAGGCGATTACCGCTGCGCACGCGTCCGCGCATGCAATAGTCCCGTCCCAGCAGCTGCGCCGCGGCCGAAAAGTCGCTCGCCTGCAGCGCACCGCGCACGCGCCCGCTGCTGACACGCTCTGCCAGCACCTGAACCGGGGCCACCACGTCCACTTCGAAGCCGAAGGCGCCCGCACGGGCGGCGCACCAGTCGGCGCTGGCCTCCCCTCCACGCCCAAAATGAAAGTCGTGACCGACGACGATCACGCGCGTCTGCGCGGCGGCGAGCAGCTGCATGAATTCGCTGCCGGAGGACAGGCGCAGCGCCTCATCGAAGCGCAGCAGCCAGAGCCGGTCAAGTCCAAAGTCGGCCAGCAGCCGCCAGCGCTCACGAAAATTCGTCAGGCGCGCCGGCGGGTCCGAAGGCTGCAGAAACTCGCGTGGCAGCGGCTCGAAGCTCAGCATCATGGTCGGCAGCCGCAGGCGCCGACCATGCCACTTGAGCCGCTCGATCAGTGCCTGATGGCCCAGGTGGATGCCATCGAAGCTGCCGATGGTCACGACACACTGCGCGCTTCCCTGGGCCGCCGGTCCTCGGATGAGCTCCATGTCCTCGAAAACACGCCATTAAACAGAAAATTATAGCGGATTGGCTGCTGCTGCCGGGGTCATGGCGGCACGGGGGCGGGCGCGGCGATTGACAAGGCCGGGACGCCTCGGCAGACTTCGCCGCCCTTCAGGCACGAACCGGTGCGGGAGCATCGCTTGGCGAACACGAAATCGGCGGAAAAGGCGGCCCGTCAGGCCGAGAAGCACCGCGCACGCAACGTCGCGCTGCGCTCGCGCATGCGCACCGCCGTGCGCAAGGTCAACGACGCGATCGAGAAGGGCAACCCGGAGGAGGCGCGCGCCATCTATCGCGCCGCCATGCCGATGATCGATACGCTGGTCAACAAGCGCATCGTCCACCGCAATAAAGCCGATCGTCACAAGAGCCGTCTGGCCGCACGCATCAAGGCCTTGGGCGGCAACGGCAGCAGCGCCAGCGGCGCCTGAGCCGCGCGCCGCTCAGCGGCGATCCCCGCGTTCGAAGTCATCCAGCGCCAGCAGCAGCGAGAGCCGGTCGTCGCCGCGCGCGACCTCGCGCCAGTGCCGTCCCTCCGGCCAGGGCTCCAATGCGCCGGCCAGCGCCCAGAGCATGTTCAACGAGGCGGTCACCCCGGCCTGACGCAGCTCATGAAAGGTGCGCACGGCGCCGCGGTCGCGCAGCTGCTCGACGCTGTGCACGCCGATCTGTCCGAGCATGCCTTCCGAGCGGCTGCCGAGATTGCGCAGATCCCGGATGCGCAGCCGGAGCTTGCCGGCGGCAATTCGCGCGCGAACCTTGCTGTTGCGCATGTGCCATTGTCGCTGAAAAACCGCGCCCCTTCAGCGCAGCCGCTGCGACCGGCGAGCAGGCGAGCGCTGCCGGGCGCTCTCAGCGCTGTTCGAGGAATTGCATCACCGCCTGGGCGAGCTCGCGCGTGCCGCGGCCGGTCGCCGCGGAGATCAGGAATCGCGGGCCGCGGTAGCGCAGGCGGCGCGCAATGTCGGCGGCGCGCTGCTCGGCCTCAGCGTCGGGCAGCAGGTCGCGCTTGTTCAAGACCAGCCAGCGCGGCTTGGTGGCCAGCGCACGGCTGAACTTGCGCAGCTCCGCGACGATGGCGCGTGCGTCCTGCACCGGATCGGCAGCGGGATCCAGCGGTGCCAGATCCACGATGTGAAGCAGCACACGCGTGCGCTGCAGGTGACGCAGGAAGCGGATGCCCAGACCCGCCCCCTCGGCCGCGCCCTCGATGAGGCCGGGAATGTCGGCCATGACGAAACTGCGCTGCTCGCCGCAGTCCACCACGCCGAGGTTCGGAATCAATGTCGTGAAAGGGTAGTCGGCGACCTTGGGCCGCGCAGCCGACAAAGCGCGAATCAGCGTCGATTTGCCGGCGTTGGGCAGCCCCAGCAACCCGACATCGGCGATGACCTTGAGCTCGAGCCCCAACGTGCGGCGCTCACCGGGCAGTCCGGGGCCGAACTGACGCGGCGCCCGGTTGGTGCTGGACTTGAAGCGCACATTGCCGAAGCCGCCCTTGCCTCCCTGCGCGACCTTGAGCACCTGCCCGGCGGCGGTCAGGTCGCCCAGCTCCTCGCCGGTTTCGGTATCGCGCACTGTGGTACCGACGGGCACGGTGATGTAGAGGTCCTCACCGCTCCTGCCGGTACAGCCATTGCCCGAGCCACCCTCGCCGTTCGCCGCCCGGAAGGTACGCTCGATGCGAAAATCGGCCAGCGTATTGATGCCCTCGGCGGCCCGCAGGTACACGTCCGCGCCCCGACCGCCGTCGCCGCCGTCAGGACCACCGAAGGGGACGAACTTCTCGCGCCGAAAGCTGATGCTGCCGCGGCCGCCGTTGCCGGCCTGCACGCGCAGCACCGCCTCATCGACGAATTTCATGGGAGGGGCGACCCGCCGCGGCCGCCCGCCGGGCGATCAGGCCTCGGACGGGCCCGTCGTCGCCGTCGCAGCGCCTGCCGCTGCCGCAGACGCGGCTTGCGGCTGCACGCTGACGAACAGCCTCTGCTCCTCACCGCGCATCCGGAACTGCACGCGGCCGCTGACCCGTGCATACAGGGTGTGGTCCGTGCCGATACCGACGTTCTCGCCGGCGCGCACGCGGGTGCCGCGCTGGCGCACCAGGATGTTGCCAGCGAGTACCTGCTCACCGCCGAAGCGCTTCACGCCCAGGCGCTTGCTGTGGGATTCGCGTCCATTGCGGGTGCTGCCGCCTGCTTTTTTGTGTGCCATGAGTCGACTCCGATACTGCTTGCCGCTGTCGCTGACGCGTCAGGGAACGCTGATGTCCGTGATGCGCACTTCGGTGAAGGGCTGGCGGTGGGTGCCCTGCCGCAGATAGTGCTTGCGGCGGCGGAATTTCACGATAGTGACCTTATCGCCCTTGGCGTGGCGCTGGACCGTGGCGAGGACCTTCCCCCCGTTCAGCAGCGGTGAGCCCAGACGCACCTGGTCGCCGTCGGCGATCAGCAGCACCTGGTCGAATTCGACCGTGCTACCAGCCTCCGCGGCGAGCTTCTCGACGCGCAGTAAGCCGCCCTTTTCCACCCGATATTGTTTGCCGCCTGTGGCGATGACCGCGTACATTGTCAGAACTCCGTGTTGTCGCTGCATCGCAGTTTGAGGGCTGCGAGGCCGGCGCCGCCGCGCGAGGCCGTCGCCGGCGCGATTGGGAAGGCGAAAGGCCGCGCATTCTAGCGATGGAGCGCGAGCCGGTCAACGGCACATTCTCTTGGAGAAACAGAGAGTTGAGTATAGATCACGGGAGTCCTCTCGCACTCGAGCATATCCGTGAGCTCGTGCAGGCGGAGCTGTCGGCTGTAGATTGCACCATCCGGGAGCGCTTTCGCAGCTCTGTCAGCCTCGTCGACCAGATCGCCCAGCACATCATCGACGGGGGTGGCAAGCGCCTGCGTCCGCTCATGGTGGTGCTGGCCGGCCGTGCCTGCGACGGGGGACGCAGCGACTGCATTCTCGCGGCGGCCTTCATCGAATTCATCCATGCCGCAACGCTGCTGCACGATGATGTGGTGGACATGTCGGCGCGCCGACGCGGGCGTGACACCGCCAATGAGATCTACGGCAATCAGGCGAGCGTGCTGGTCGGAGATTTTGTCTACTCGCGCGCCTTTCAGCTCATGGCTGCCACACGATCGCAACGGGTCATCGAGATCATGGCCGATGCCACCAACATGATTGCCGAGGGCGAGGTGCTGCAGCTGATGAACGCGCACGATCCGGAAACCACGGAGGCGCGCTATCTGGAGGTCATCGATCGCAAGACCGCCCGGCTGTTCCAGGCCGGCGGCGAGGTGGCTGCCGTGGTCAGCGGTGCGGGCGAGCCGGCGCAGCAGGCACTGGCGGTCTACGGGCGCCACCTGGGCACGGCCTATCAGCTCATCGATGATGTACTGGATTTCCAGTCCGACCCCCAGACGCGAGGCAAGAACCTGGGCGAGGACCTCGCCGAGGGCAAGCCCACGCTGCCGCTGATCCACGCCCTGCGCCACTGCACCGAGCCGCAGGCGAGCCTCATCCGCGAGGGCATCCGCAACGGCGGGCGCGAGCGGCTCGAGGAGATCGTTCACGCCATCGAAAGCACGGGGAGCCTGGCCTACACCACCTCCCTGGCGCAGTCACAGGCCGAGCTTGCGCTCGGGGCCCTGGAAGCGCTTCCGGATACACCCTATCGGCAGGCGCTCGCGGCACTGGTGCGCTTCACGGTGGCGCGACGGCACTGATGGACCTCCCGCGAGCCGCAGGCCCCATTCCCAGCGTGCTGCTGAGCCGCTTCATCGACTCCTATCCGCGCCTGTTCGTGCTCACGGGCGCAGGCTGCAGTACCGAATCAGGCATCCCCGACTACCGCGATGCCGAGGGCAACTGGAAGCGCAGCGCACAGCCGATGACGTTGCAGGCCTTCATGGGCGATGAGCGCGCGCGTCGGCATTACTGGGCGCGCAGTCTCGTCGGCTGGCCGCGCCTGGCCGCAGCCCGACCCAATGATGCGCATCGCGCCCTGGCACATCTGCAGCAGCAGGGCCGCATCGAGGGTCTGGTCACACAGAACGTCGATGGTCTGCATCAGGCCGCCGGGAGTCGCGACGTAATCGACCTGCACGGACGGCTGGATCGCGTGCGCTGCATGGGCTGCGAGCGACGCAGCGAGCGCCTCGAGCATCAGCACTCATTGCTGCGCCAAAATCCGCCCTGGGCGGCACGCCTCTCGCAGCGCGCAGGGCAGGCAGAGCTCGCGCGCCAGCAGCCGGACGGTGATGCCGAGCTGAGCGCGTCCGAGACCGGCGATTTCGTCGTGCCCGCCTGCCGCCACTGCGGCGGCATCCTCAAGCCCGATGTCGTCTTCTTCGGTGAGAACGTACCGCCCGCGCGTGTCGCCACCGCGAGCGAGCATCTGCAACGCGCCGATGCCGTGCTGGTGGTCGGCTCCTCGCTGATGCTCTATTCCGGCTATCGCTTCGCCCAGCAGGCCACGCAGCTCGGCAAGCCGATCGCTGCGATCAACCTCGGACGCACGCGCGCCGATGGGCTACTGGCCCTCAAGATCGCCCGACCCTGCGCGGCCGCGCTCGCCTTCGTGCTCGAATCACCGCAGCGGGCTGCCTGACGGCTTGAGCCGCGCCCCCGAACCGCCCCCCCGAACGCGCACCCCTTACGCCCATGCCCGCCGCCCTTCTCACGCTCGCCCACGGGATGCCCGCCTCTCACTGGCTGCTCTGGGCGCGCCGCGGCGTTGCGGCGCTGCCGCTGCTGATCTGGATCTATCTGCTGACGGCCCGCGGCGGGTTCTGGCGCGTCGCGCGGCTGCTCAATCCCTACCAGCCCGCGGCTGATTCCCCGCCCTTGCGCCGCAGCGGTCAGGCCCGGCACGTCGTCGCGATCATCCCGGCGCGCAACGAGGCCGCATCGATCGGCGATACCGTGTTGTCCTTGCTGCGGCAGGATTTCGATGGCTCGCTGCATCTCATCGTCGTGGATGACGGCAGCACCGATGACACCGTGGCGCTCGCCGTCGCCGCCGCCGAAGGCCTGGGGGCCTCGGCGCGGCTGAGCGTGCTGCGCGGTGCGCCACTGTTTCGCGGCTGGACCGGCAAGCTCTGGGCGCTGCGTCAGGGTGTGCAGGCCGCGGGCCTGCTCGAGCCCGATTATCTGCTGCTCACCGATGCGGATATCTACCACGAGCGCACCAGTGTGGCGGGCCTGGTGGCCAACGCCGAGGCCGAGCAGCGCGACCTGGTGTCGTACATGGTGAAACTGTCGACCGACAGCTTTGCCGAGCGCTGCCTCATCCCGGCGTTCGTGTTCTTTTTCTTCAAGCTCTACCCGCCGCGCTGGGCGGCATCAGCACGCTCGAGCGTCGCGGCGGCCGCCGGCGGCTGCGTGCTGCTGCGTCCCTCAGCGCTGCTGCGCATCGGAGGACTGGCGGCCATCCGCAGTGAGATCATCGATGATTGTGCACTCGCCGCCGCAGTCAAGCGCAGTGGCGGCAAGCTCTGGCTCGGGCTGACCCAAAGCGCCTGGAGTCTGCGCCGGTACGGCTCGTTCGCCGAGATCGGCAGCATGATCTCGCGCACGGCGTTCAATCAGCTGCGTCACTCCTGGCTGCTGCTGCTCGCAACGCTGCTCGGACTGGCCATCACCTACCTGCTGCCGCCATTGCTGCTGTTCAGCCACGATCCGCTGTCCGTGTCCTTCGGCGCCCTCGCCTGGCTGCTCATGAGCCTGTGCTACCTGCCGATGGTGCGCTTTTATGGTCTGAGTCCCGCCTGGTGCGTCGGCCTGCCCGTCGTCGCGGTGTTTTACGCCGGCGCCACCCTGCACTCCGCGCTGCGATACGCCGCCGGCCGCGGCGGAAGCTGGAAAGGCCGGGTGCAGGATCTGGGCACCAAGCGCAGTACCTGAGGAGGTACCTCACGCCAGCACCCCCGTCCCCGCAGCGGGGAGACCGGAAAGCGCGTTGAACCCGCTGGACCCTTTCCGTAGACTGCGCGGCTCCAAGCGGCCGGCAGCGGCAAATTCGGGGTGTAGCTCAGCCTGGTAGAGCACTACGTTCGGGACGTAGGTGTCGCAGGTTCAAATCCTGTCACCCCGACCATCAATATCAAAGTCTTATGCGAGCAGCACGTTCTACTGCTCTTTCGCTGCCTCTGAAGGCGGCTCAGCGGATGCGCGTTGGCTGGCTTCAGGTGGTGGGGTTGGCGCCGCCTGAGCGTGCGCAAAGCGACCTCATCGAGGTGGTCCCTGGATGACCCAGTCCGGTAGGCTCGCCCAGTGCTCGCCCCGCATTCGGTTGTCGCGACCCGTGCCAGGTGGATGGATTCCGGTGATGCGCCAAGTACCATCGGGACGCCGGTCCCCGCTCACGATATGGCCATGCTCGGGAGGAGCCTCGGTAAAGTCGTGCCACTTCTCATCCGCCATCACGCACCTGTTTGACCATTGCGTCCGCTACCCGCCAGCTTCCCGCTGCCAAATTAAACGGCGCCGCACTGAGCGCTAGCTTTTGATATTCAATAGCCCAGTGCACGAGCAGTGCGCGTACCGACTGTCGGGTATCGGAGGGTGTCTCACCCTCCGATACCCGAATAGGACTTTCAACTATCTCGACTGATTCCCGGGCTGACTGGAGCCACCGGACTTACCCGATGAGGACTGGCCGCCGCTGCTGCGGTTGGCATTGTTGCCCTGATCGTCCTGGTCGTCGTCGGTGCTGTTCGAAGCGCCGAAGTTCGACTGTGGCTTATCGCGATTCTGCTGATCACGATTCTGCTGAGAGCCACCGCCTTTGGACTGTCCGCTCTGCGATTGGCCGAATTTCTGAGCCCCTTCGTCATTCTGGTTGCGATTGCCCGAGTTGTTGCCCGAAGCGTTCTGCTGGTTATTGTTCGCGTTCCTATTTTCCACGAGTCATCTCCTGTTAAGGACCCCACGGCATCCTCGCGCTCTTTGTTAGGTGGCGGCACCAGCGCCAGGCGCGCGGCACGGTAGGAGTAACCCGTCGGACGCACAAAACGGGTGCAAAAAGAAGCGGGTGCGGCGAGCAGGCAA
>DATJUN010000075.1:0-20059 GCA_035502275.1 Steroidobacteraceae bacterium | reverse complement strand
GGTGCTGATGCCTTTCTTGGACGAACATATCAGGTAAATCGCCTGCAGCCAATGGGTCATCGGGACATGGCTGTCTTCGAAGATGGTCCCGACCTTGACGGTGAACTGCTTGCGGCACTCGTTGCACTTACGCAATCCGGGCCGCGTGGACTTGCCGGCGAGCTTGCGGATACGGGTCGGATCGCAGTTGCCACAGTGCGGGCAAACCGGACCCGTTGGCCACAGATACGCCTCAACGTATTCGTAGGCGGCGGCTTCGTCTTTGAAGTGGGGGGCGTTGAGATTCGAGTTCATTACCGGCTCCTTGATGGCCGAATCATGGACTTACATCATTGGTTTGTCAAGTGTAACGCGCTAGCGTACTTCGCATAAGGTATATTATGTTAAATTAAGTGTGAGATTAAGGGGCCTTGGCCCGGCGACCCTTTCTCCCTTCCTCTCCTTCACACTGTCCGTGTCGCTTCCGCCGGCGGGACCCAGGCAGCGCGCAACGACGGCCGTAACGCGGACAATTGCCCGAGCCCGAGCACGAGGATCAGGCCAATAAGCAGATAGCTTGTCGGCAGCCGCGCTGTCGCAAAGCTGGAAACCATCCATAGGTTGGCGCCGACGCCGAGAGCAATCCCAGCGATCCCGCCGGCTCCGGCAATGACGAGATTCTCGATCTGAAAATGCCGCACGATCTGCACGCGTGTGGCCCCGAGCGCCCGCCGAATGCCGATCTGACGGCGCCGCTGCGCGACCCAGTAGCTGGTCAGGCCGACGATGCCAAACGCGGTCACGACCAGCAGTACTGCGCACACAATGACGAGGATAACCGCCAGCCCGCGGTCATCGCGGTACACTTCCTGGCGCGCCTGCCGAAAGGATTGCACGCGATCGATGACGCGATCGTGGTTGAGGGCGACCAGCCGCCGCGGGGCTGACTTCATCAGCGCCGACAGTCGACCTGGCTTGGAGCGCACTATGTAATAGGTTCTCTGGGTCACGTCCCGGAATGGCACCACCATGGAGCTGTCGCTCCAGGCGCTGCCCCAACCGTTGATTGAGGTCCACGGCACCTGCAGTGTGGCGACGACGCCGATGATCGGTATTTTGGTGCGCTGACCTCCCAGATAAACTCCGCGCCCGAGTGCGTTGCCGCCAGGAAAGAGCCTGCGCGCCAGTCCCTGCGTGATGATCAGCCCCGCGGGATGCGGATTGTCGAACGATCCAAGATTGACGATTTCTTCCGGGCGAAAATTGCGGCCGGCGATGAGCTTCAGTCCCAGCGTACGCAGGGTCTGTTCATCGCCAAAGTACTGTGCCGCCGGTGCGCCCTGCCGCTGTTCGGGATCGAGACCGAGGATCTCGGTACTGCCGCTATTGGTGAGTGGGTAGGCATTGGTGACGTACGCACCGGCGACTTCCGGAAGCGATCGCAGTAGTGCCAAATCTGTCTGTACGCGCGCCACGGGATCTCCGGCGGGCCCGACCCATTCATTGGCGATCGCGAACAGGTCCGGTTCATCGGTTCCGCTGGGTCGTGTACTGAGCGCCAGACGCTGCTGAATGATGAACAGGGCGTTGCACAGAATCGCCAGCGTGAGCGCGATCTGCACCGCGATCACTGTCGCGCCCATCCGATTGTGACGCATTGCCGAGAAGATCGGATGCAGCTGCATATGGCGGCTCACCGGGCCCCTAGCTGCCAGGCCGGCTGCACCCGAGTCGCGCGCCAGGTCGGATAGAGCCCTGCCACGATCGCCGCCGCGACTGCCAGTGCGACAGCCATTCCGACCTCGGGTAGATCCATACGCGCCAGCACCATCGCCTCCCCGGAGAGCAGCGCGCGCAAACCCCCTAGCCCCAGCTCGGTCAGCGCTACTCCCAGGACCGCTCCTGCGGCACCGACCACGGCTGCCTCCATCAAACCCTGCGCGAACACAGCTGCGCGGTCCGCGCCCAGGGCGCGGCGCACGCCGATGTCGGCCGAGCGGAACAGTACCCGGGCAAGCATCAATCCCATCGCATTGACCAGACAGACAAACAGGAAGCCAAACCCCACTGCGACCAGCATGCGCACCTCGTTCGACACAACGTGCTCGTAGGACAGCCAATGCCGCAGATCGCGCAGGCGCGTGCGTACCGTCCAATGCAAGCGCCCCAAGCGCTGTTGGTCCTGGGCGTAGTGATGCAAAAACGAGCGGTAACGAATGGCGTCCGCACTGCTCGGCAGTTGCACCCAGAACTGCAGCCACACGCATTCAGATTGCAGCAGCCCGTTCCAGCCGGGACGAGGCTGCTGGCCACCGCCGCAATTGCTGCTCTCGCCAGTGAATTTGTGTTGATCGATCGCGCGCGTAAACGGCACGAACACATCATCGGGGATCACGCCGAACGCATCCTGTAGATCGTAATAGCGTGGCACAGGGTTCCAGGCGCCCAGTACGCCGACCACCCGGTAGTCCTGGCCGTCGAGCCGCAGAACCTTGCCGACGCTGTCGCCGCCGCCGAATAGCTTGTCATTCAGTGCACGGCTGATCACCGCGACGGGCGCATGCGCCTGGTCATCGGCTGCGCTCCAGGGTCCCCCGTAGGCAAACGGCACATCGAACATGGTAAACAGATCCGCGTAGCCGGCGCGAGCGGCCGCCTGGAACGGCAACAGCTGGGGATCGGGGGGAGTCACCGCGAACCGCGTCTCATACAGCGCGGTCTGATGGGGCGCCGCATGCGCGCGCATCAATCCGACCGCATCGATATAGCTGAGCTGGTCGCTTAACCCGTCTGCGTGCGCCGAGCTGCTGAGCGAATGAACTGCGGGGTCCCAGTTCTCGATCTGGGGAACGTAAAGCTGCGTTGCCTTGTACGCGATAGGGTCGGCGTCCATTGCGCGAAACACCGCGAAAATCGTCATCGATGCGCCGATGCCTACGCCGATCGACGCCACCATCAACAGCGTCAGACCGGGATTACGTATCAGGCTGCGCAGCGCGAGAGTCAGGTAGTAAGCAAACATGCCGTTAGTCCGTGCTGGAGGCGCCGATCACAAGCAAGTGCCATGCCGAGAGGATTTGTCGGTTAAGGCGCTACTTCCGCCGCGAATTAAGCCGCGATGTCGCCAGCAGCTGTCCGCGGACACCCATGGGTGATCGCTCGGACACAAGTATCGCAGTGTGGCGCCGATCTTTGAAAAAAGCGTCCAGGCGCCTCCGCCAGGCTCCTCCCGTGCCCTGCCCGGCTCACGATATCAGTGGACCTCGAACCGAGCCGCTGCATTGCCGCTTTGCAGAGCGCGGTGTCGCGAGATCTGCCCTCAGATCCGCGGTGGATCGGTTTGTCTGATGAGGTGGCGCTGAAGCGCCAAGGCCGCTGCAAGGCCCTCCCCGTCTGCTCGATCTTCCCGACGGAAATCCGAAGCAATCCGGGATCCGGCTTGCCATCGACAAGTCCGGCAGGAATTTGCGCAGCTTCCAGCAGGTCCGTGCCGGTGCCGATGGCAAGGAAAGTCTTGCAATGCCGGGACTGATCCTCCAAAGTCTGGCGACGTCTTCTCATCCCCGAAGATCTCACGTCTGCAAGCCGCACCACGCCCTGCAGGCAGGGTGGACACATAGCTATCTGCACGAAGTCCGTCCTCGGAGGTAAGCGTTATGGCACCCATGACCCGGATTTCTCCGACGAACTTGAGCAGCTCGAATTACATCTACGATTTCGGTGACAGCTGGCATCACGTTGCCCCTGTGGAGGACCCTTACGCCGCTCATTCCGACCAGTCGCTCGTACGCTTACATTGTCCCGAAATTAGGAGGATGTGATGGCTAAACTCGCGTTGTACGTTCCGTTGAAGGCAAAGCCGGGAAAGGAGCAGGCGGTTGCCGATTTCCTGCGATCAGCATTGCCGTTAGTTAATGCCGAGCAGGGAACAACAACCTGGTATGCCATTCAGGAAGGCCCCAACTCGTTTGCGATATTTGATACTTTCGAAGATGAAGCGGGGCGTAACGCTCACCTTAATGGCAAGGTGGCGGCCGCGCTCATGGAGAGAGCAAGGGCCGGAGATCTGTTTGCCGAGCCCCCTCAGATCTTCAAGCTCGAGGTCATCGCGGATAAGGTGCCGTGACGCCGGAAGGGGCGCCATTGAAAATCAATGCATTTATACTCCCCGCCCTTTAACCAGTCGGACCGAACGTGGATGTGCTGAAACGCAATAATGTGAAGATCCTAGGTCGCGGACCTCGCACCATGATGCTGGCTCACGGATTCGGCTGTGACCAGAATATGTGGCGCCTGATTACCCCCGCGTTCGAAGAGGAGTTTCGGATCATCCTTTTCGACTACGTGGGCCATGGCCAGTCGGATGCTACTGCCTTCAAGGCGTCCCTCTACGCATCGCTCGAAGGTTACGCGACCGATATTCTGGACATTTGTGCGGTCCTTGCAGTTCGTGATGCCGTCTTTGTCGGTCATTCCGTGAGTGCCATGATCGGGGTACTCGCAGCCCAGAAGGACCCCAGTCGCTTCGAGTCGCTGATCCTGGTGGGCCCTTCCCCGCGCTACATCAACGAGGGGGACTACGTTGGCGGCTTCACGCGTGAGGATATTGAGGGCCTACTGGAGTTCCTGGACTCGAATCACTTGGGCTGGTCGAGCACGATGGCGCCGATCATCATGGGAAATGCGGATCGACCTGAATTGAGTGCGGAACTGCAGAATAGCTTTTGCCGCACGGCGCCAGAAGTCGCAAAGCATTTTGCCCGCGTCACATTCCTGGCCGATAACCGCAACGACCTCGAAAAGGTCAGTCAACCCTGCCTCGTGCTGCAATGTCGTGAAGACGTGATTGCCCCGCAAGCGGTGGGCGAGTACGTGCACCAGCATATTCGGAACAGTCATTACGTGCTGCTGAATGCGACCGGTCACTGCCCGCATCTCAGTGATCCCGCCGACACGATAGCGGCGATGCGTGCCTTCGTGAACAGCTATCCACGGCGCGAGTCCCGCCCCTCGTGGAGCTAGACAAGCTCATTCTGGACGAGAGCGCCGAGGACCTGTTCGAGCAGGCCCCCTGCGGCTACCTCACGACGCTCGCTGATGGCCGCATTGTCAAGGTTAACCAGACCTTCCTGACCTGGACGGGCTACAGGCGCGACGGCCTGGTTGCACGCCGGAGGTTCAGAGACCTTCTGACCGTGCCGGGCCGGATCTACTACGATACCCATATCGCGCCACTGCTGCAGATGCAATCCTACGTTCGCGAAGTAGCGTTCGATATCGCCCGTCCCGCGCAGAATGCGATGCCCGTGTTGGCAAATTTCGTCCAGAAGCGCTCGGCGGACCGCCCGCCGCTGATTCGGATCACGCTGTTCGATGCCACCGATCGGCGGCAATACGAAAAGGAGCTGCTGCTGGCACGACGAGCCGCCGAGCAGGCAGTTGAAACCGAGCGCGCCGCCCGTGAAGAGAGCGATCGGGCCAATCGCGCCAAGGATGAATTTCTGACGCTTGTGTCCCATGAGCTGCGCACACCGCTCGCGGCAATACTCGGCTGGACGCAAATCCTGCGCAAGAACATCGGTAGTGCTCCGCAGAGCGAGCAAGGTCTCGATGTCATCGAGCGCAACACCCGCTTGCAGGTCAAGCTCGTCGATGACCTCCTGGATATGGGGCGGATCGTATCGGGGAAGCTCCGCCTGGACGTGCAGGATGTAGAGCTCGCGCGAGTCATCGAGGCGGCGCTCGAGACAGCCCACCTGGCCGCTGAGGCACGCAATATACGCCTCAAGGTGATTAACGACCCGACGGTGATCGTCTCCGGCGATCCAGGACGCCTGCAGCAGGTGTTCTGGAATCTGCTCAGCAACGCGATCAAATTCACTCCACCAGGCGGTTCGGTTCAGATTGTCATGCAGCGGGTCAATTCGCATATCGAAGTGAAAGTCATCGACAGCGGACAAGGGATGCGTGCAGAGCTCGTGCCTCACATTTTCGAGCGTTTCAGGCAATCCGTGTCAGCCGCCACGCAATCCACCAATGGGTTGGGACTGGGCCTCTCGCTCGTCAGAACTCTGGTCGAGATGCACGGCGGCACAGTGGAAGCAAGCAGCGCCGGCGAGGGCCGTGGCTCAGAATTCATCGTCCGTCTTCCGGTGGCCGTGCTGCGTTCGGGGGCTGGTGAGGAGCGTGTGCATCCCGAAGACGTCTTCACCGCGAGCCCTTCGCGTACGGGGCCGATAGACCTGTCGGGAATCCGAGTCTTACTGGCGGATGATGATCAGGATACGCGGGAAATAATGACCAAAGTCATATCGAAAAGCGGCGCAGAGGTACTAAGTACAGCTTCCGCTTTCGAAGCCTTGCAAGCCTTTGGATCCTTTCGTCCCAATGTACTGATCAGCGACATCGGCATGCCGCAAGAAAACGGCTATGAACTCATCCGCAAAGTGCGCATGCTCGGCGATGGTGGTGCAGTGCCGGCGATTGCACTGACCGCGTTCGCACGGCTGGAGGATCGCACGCGCGCAATGCTGGCTGGTTTCCAGATCCATCTGACAAAGCCAGTCGATGCGACGGAACTGCTCGTAACGATCGCCAACGTGACCGGGCGCATTGCGGGCACCAGACAGGTGCAAATCCCAGGGTCGATCAGCCAAGGCGATTACCCTCCAGAGCGGATCGTCCCGTGAAGGCTTCGGCGCGCACGCCACGGTTTTGTTGATCGAACGGAATGTACGCGACCACTGCGCCGTTATCGGGCAGCCCGCTCACCCTTCAGTCGATCTGCAGACCAAGCTCGTCAATACCCGCGAGCATCTGCGCAGCATCGCGATACACGCGCATTGCACCGGCGTTGTAGAGCTCCTGCTCGCCGAAGCCGCCGGTCAGTACTCCGACCGCGAGAATGCCGGCCCGCCGAGCTGAGTGGATGTCCCAGACGGAATCGCCGACCACCAGGCAGTCGGCGCGAGCCACGCCCAGGCGCTCCTGGCAGACGACGAACAGGTCAGGCTCTGGTTTGGGACTGCCGCTGTCTCCGTCAATGACGATCGTTTCCGCACCGATCCCCAGTTTGCGCAGCGATCCTTCGACTTCAGAGCGGCGACCGGTGGTAGCAATGCCGTGCGCGATGTGGTGTTCGACCACGAAGCGCAGCAGCTCGATGGCCCCGGGTAAGGGCTGCTGCAGGGCTTGATAGCCGCGGAAGATCTCGTCGTGTCTCGCCTCGAGCCGCTCGATCGTCTGCGCGTCAAAGCGGTGTGCCCGCGCCCGCGCTACCGTGCGCACCAGAAGTTTGCCGCTGATGCCGATGTGGCGCTGGAGCTCCCAGGCCGGCACTGGCAAGGCCGCCTCATTGAGGGTCTGCTGCCAGGCCAGGGCGTGGGGGTACACCGAGTCGATCAAGGTGCCATCAAGATCGAAGATGAGTGCTTTCATACAAGCCTCGGAAATTATTACGCAGGTTCGGTGGTAGAGCCGGATCTGCATGCGCCAGGAAATCGAGGGGCGTATCCTGACATTCCGACTACCAGCCAGTGAAATGAAGGAGAAGCAGGTGAAGCGCGCAACCCTTTTGCTGGCGGCAGGCTGGGCTATATCGGTGGCAATAGGCACAGTGCAGGCTGCGGATCAAGCCAAACCCGCGGAGGCGTTCGGACCCAGCAACCCCTTTTACGCCTCCAGCTCCCTGCCGTTCCAGGCGCCACCATTCGACCATATACGCGATACCGACTACCAACCGGCAATCGAGGCCGGAATTGCCGAGCAGACAAGGCAGTTCCAGGCTATCGCCGACCAGAAGGACCGGCCCACCTTCGACAACACCATCGTGGCTCTCGAGCGTAGCGGGCAGTTGCTTACTCGCGTCAATCTTGTCTTCAATGCCGTCACCTCCGCCAACACCAACCCCACGCTGGAGCATGTGCAGGAGATCGAAGCGCCCAGATTGGCCGCTCTGTCCGATGCAGAGTATCTCAATCGGAAACTGTTCGCGCGCGTCGCGGCGATTTACGACACGCGTTCCTCGCTCAACCTTACGCCGGAGCAGAAGCGACTGGTGGCCTATGACTACCAGGAGTTCGTCAAGGGCGGTGCCCGTCTCCACGAGGCCGACAAAGCCAGGCTAAAGCAGCTCAACCAGGAAGAGGCGACGCTGGAGACGGTTTTCACCAACAAGCTGCTTGCCGCCGCCAAGGCGGCGGCGTATCAGACCACCGACCGATCGACGCTGGTCGGCCTGAGCGCAGAGCAGATAGAAGCGGCCGCCAACGCCGCGAAAGAGCGCGGGGTCGCCGGTTACCTGATTCCTCTGGAGAACACCACGCAGCAGCCGGATCTGGCCGAGCTCTCCGATCGAACCACGCGCGAAAAGTTATTCGGGGACTCCTGGACCCGAACCGAGCGCGGAGGATCCAACGACACACGCGCGACCATTGCGCGGCTGGCGCAGTTGCGTGCGCAGGAGGCGCAGCTACTCGGTTATCCGAACTATGCGGCGTGGGCACTGCAGGATCAGATGGCCAGGACCCCGGATGCCGCCTTCAAGTTCATGAACGCGCTGGTGCCTGCCACCGTCGCGAAAGCCGATGCCGAGGCCGCCGACATCCAGGCGCTGATCGACAAGCAGCACGGCGGCTTTCGGCTACAACCCTGGGACTGGAACTTTTACGCCGAGCAGGTCCGCAAAATGCGCTACGACCTGGACGAAAAGGATGTGATGCCTTACTTCGAGCTCAACCGCGTGCTAACGGACGGCGTCTTCTACGCGGCGCATCAGCTCTATGGTCTCACTTTCAAGGAGCGTCACGACATTCCCGTCTATCAATCCGACGTGCGCGCGTTTGAAGTCTACGACGCTAACGGCAAGCCGCTTGCCCTTTGGTATTGCGATTACTTCAAGCGCGATAACAAATCCGGGGGTGCCTGGATGGACAACCTGGTAAACGAGTCGACGCTGCTTGGAACGCTGCCGGTGATTTACAACGTCGCCAACTTCCCCAAACCCGCGCCCGGACAGCCGGCGCTGATCAGCTTTGACGAGGTCACGACGATGTTCCACGAGTTCGGCCATGCGCTGCACGGCATGTTCGCCGATACGGTCTATCCGAGCCTATCGGGCACCAGCGTGCCGCGCGATTTCGTGGAATTTCCCTCCCAGTTCAACGAGCACTGGGCCAGCTACCCGCAAGTATTCGATCATTACGCAATCAACTACAAGACGGGTCAACCGATGCCGGCTGCACTCAAGGCAAAGGTCATGCGTGCCGCGAAATTTAATGAGGGTTACGCGCTCGGCGAAATCCTCGAAGCAGCCCTGCTCGACATGGAGTGGCACACGCTGCCGGCGAGCGCACCGCTGCAGAACGTCGACACTTTCGAGAAGCGGGCGCTCGAGCGCGTGCACATGGACCTGCGGACGGTGCCCCCGCGCTATCGCTCCAGTTATTTCTTGCACATCTGGGCCAACGGTTACGCGGCGGGCTATTACGCCTACCTCTGGACAGAGATGCTCGACGATCAGGCGTTCCAGTGGTTCCAGGACCACGGTGGCATGACCCGGGCCAATGGCGAGCGCTTCCGCCGCATGGTCCTATCACGCGGCAACACGGAGGATCTGCAACAGATGTACGACCGCTGGCTGGGTGGTGAGCCCAGCGTGCAGCCGATGCTCAGGGACCGCGGTTTGATCGGGACCGACGCTAATCAGTAACGGCAACTGGTAGGACAGCGCCCGCCCGGAACACGGATCCGGTTGCATCTGCAGCATGTGCCGGAGGCGAAGCGCCCCGCTCAGGAGCGGCTCGATCCGGATGAGAAGATCGATTCGAGCTCGTAGGGCTTGGTTACTTCGAGCTGATCGTAGCGGCAGCTTTCCGGCAGCTTGTCCGGACGCCAGCGCAGAAAAGTGGCCGCGTGTCGAAAGCGGTCACCCTGCATGTGGTCATATTTGACCTCACACACCAGTTCAATCCGCAACGGTTCCCAGGACAGATCCTTGCCGGCGCTCCAGCGACTTTGCGCTCCTGGCATACGGCTCGATTCGGCGGCTGCCCCTGCCCATTCCTTCCACGGGTGATCGCGCATGGCGCCTCGACGCAGGGGTGCAAGCTCCTTTGCGAGCTGGCGCCGCATCTGCATCGTGAAAGATGAGGTGACCCCGACATGCTGGAGCACGCCTGCGTCATCGTAGAGGCCGAGCAGCAACGAGCCCACCAGGCCCTCCCCGCCCTTGTGCCAGCGAAAACCCGCTACCACGCACTCAGCGGTTCGCGCATGCTTCACTTTGATCATCGCGCGCTTATCCGGCTGATAGGTGGCGGAAACCTGTTTTGCTACGATCCCGTCGAGACCTGCGCCCTCGAAGCGAGTCAGCCAATCGAGCGCCACCGTCCGGTCGCGCGTCATTGGAGTCAGATAGACAGGGGGCGCGACCTTGCGCAGAAGCTCTTCCAGGGCGGCGCGCCGCTCGGCCTGAGGTGTCCCCATCAGCTTGAGCTTGCCGTGTGCCAACAGGTCGAAGGCGACCAGAGCGGACGGGGTCGCTTCGGCAAGCTTGCGCACGCGCGACTCGGCCGGATGCAGGCGCAGCTGCAGCGCATCGAAGTCCAGCCCTCTGGCGGTGGCGATGACGATCTCACCATCGATGACGACGTTTTTCGGTAGCCGCTTGAGCAGCGCTGCGTGCAGCTCGGGAAAATAGCGGTCGAACGGCCGGCTGTCGCGACTTTGGATGTACAGCTCGTCAGTGCCTCGAAACACAATGGCTCGAAACCCGTCCCATTTGGGCTCGTAGAGATAATCACCCGTCGGTACCTCATCGGCCAGTTTGGCGAGCATGGGGGCGATGGGCGGCTGTACCACGAGGCCTGACAAGTGCACAGGCCGCGTGTCGCGTGATTGCGTGGCATCAGGAGCAGATTTGCCAACAGCCATGGGCGGTGCCTTCTCCTGAGGCAAATGAGCGCCGGCTTCACGCCGCAGAGTACCCAAGCGTCTCACAACCCAGCTAGGTGCGTACGCGCAACGAATCCATGTTCCCCAATTGTCACAAGTCAGTCATCAGACCCGAGGCGGATCGGTTTGTCTGATGAAATGGCGATGAAGCGCCAGCGCCGCTGCAAACGCCCTCCCCACCTCCTCGATCTTCCCGCCGCTAAGGCGAAGCAATCCGGGGTCCGGCTTGCCATCGACAAGTTCGGCAGGAATTTGCGCCGCTTTCAGCAGGTCGGCGCCGGTGCCGATGGCAAGGATGGTCTTGCAATGGCGGTACTGATCCTTGACGAATTCGAGCGCCTGGCCATCCGAAGCGAGCCCTTCGGCCTTGGATGCCCCATCGGGAATGACCAGGCCATCCCAGAGCACGGACGGAGCCGCCTCGATGGTGACTTCGACATCGATGCCCTCGCCTTTGCCCGTGCCGATGCGCCCCAAGCGGGAGCTCACGAAGCGGGGCACGGCCCCCAGATCCAGGAGCTGGCGATGCAGCGCCAGCAGGGGCGGCACATCAGTGCCGGGGGCAACAAGGATCGCCACGCGGCGGGTCCTGATGGTTCCATTTCCGGGACGCGCCAAGAGCGACAGTGCCTTGGAGGACTGGACTTCGGACTTCACCAGCCGAGACGTTGCGAGAGGCTGCGGCTGCGGCAATTCAATGCCCAAGCCCTCCGCGACCGCCTGTGCAAGGCGCGCATCGACGTTGAGAAGTTGAGACACCACGCGCGCGCGAATGGCGGGCGTCTGCACCCGCGTCAGCTCGAAACGGAATGCCCGGATAATGTGCGCCTGTTCGATCGGGCTTTGACTGTTATAGAAGAGCGTGGCCTGACTGTAGTGGTCGGCAAATTTTTCCGGGTTGCCTCGAACCTTCTCTTCGCGCACCGGCTCAGGGAAGGAGGTAAAGCCCTTACCGATGCCCGCCTGCGCCGGGCAGCCGCCTGCCAGAGAATTCGGCTCGTAGGCGACGCGACCCCGATTGATCGCCTGGCGATGAAACCCATCACGCTGGTTGTTATGGAGCTGCGCCACCGGCGTGTTGATCGGTATCTCATGGAAGTTCGGGCCGCCCAGGCGCGTGAGCTGAGTATCGGTATATGAATGGATTCTGCCGGCTAGCAGCGGGTCACTGGAGAAATCGATACCAGGCACGATGTGGGCGGTGCAGAAGGCGACCTGCTCGGTCTCGGCAAAGAAGTTATCGGGATTGCGATTGAGGACCATTCGTCCTACCACCCGGATCGGCACCAGCTCCTCGGGCACGATTTTTGTCGCATCGAGCACATCGAAGCTAAATCGGTCTGCCTGCGCTTCGGTGAAGATCTGCAGGCCCAGCTCCCATTCCGGATATTCCCCCGCTTCGATGGCCTCCCACAGGTCACGGCGGTGAAAGTCGGGGTCCGCACCGCAAATCTTGACGGCTTCATCCCAGTCCAGGGAGTGCGTGCCCAGAATGGGGGACCAGTGGAATTTCACGAATACGGCGGCGCCGGCCTGATTGACCAGGCGGAAGGTATGCACGCCGAATCCCTGCATCATCCGGAAGCTCCTGGGAACCGCCCGATCCGACATGATCCACATCTGCATGTGCACTGACTCGGGCATCAGTGAGACGAAATCCCAGAAGGTGTCGTGGGCAGTGGAGGCCTGGGGCATCGCGAAATGCGGCTCGGGTTTGAGGGCATGGACCAGATCGGGGAATTTGATGGCATCCTGGATGAAGAACACCGGAATGTTGTTTCCCACCAGATCCCAGTTGCCCTGATCCGTGTAGAACTTGACCGCGAAGCCTCGCGCATCGCGCACGGTGTCGGGCGAGCCGCGCTCACCCGCAACGGTCGAGAAACGCACGAAGAGCGGCGTGCGCTTGCCGGCTTCAGCGAAAATTGACGCGCAGGTGATATCGGTCAACGGCTCGTAGCACTCGAAAAACCCATGCGCTGCAGAGCCGCGTGCATGCACGACGCGCTCCGGAATGCGCTCGTGATCGAAGTGCGTGATTTTTTCACGCAGAATAAAGTCCTCGAGAAGCGCCGGACCCCGATAACCACCCTTGAGCGAGTGCTGGTTGTCCGCAATCGGCACCCCCTGGTTGGTCGTGAGCGTCTGCTCGCTGGAATCCACCCGCACGCGGGTCAGCGGACCGACCGTGGGATTAAAGCTCAGCGGTGGTACCCCGCCTCCGAGTTTTTCAGAGGCGTTGGACTCGGTGAGAGTACTGGCCCCGACTTCCTCATTGGGGGGGACGATCGCAACACCGATCGGCGGTTCTGCCGACGCAGGGCCATATTCGCTCGCCTTGTTGGCGTTATGAGGCATGGACATGGCGAGCTCGTTGATCGAGGCGAGCTTTCGGGCCGGCGCATCGCGGGGAACTCCGGGAATCGGCGCCGAAGGTCCACTGATCGTGGAGCGCGCGCTGGAGAGTGCTGCGGGAGGCGATTCGGCGTCGGCAGCGGCCGGAGCGAGCGCGCGCGCTGCCCTGACCTCTACCGGTGGCTGACGGGGGGGTGTACGCGTCCTGCCAGGAGGCTTCGCCGCGGGTCTGCGGCCTGGGGTCCGGGAGGGTGCTTTCCTGTTCGCCACGATTATCTCTCCGTCCGGGATTGCTTCACGTGGGCGGCCTGCACGGCCGTATTCGCACGCCCTGTCTCTTCAGGAGGCGGCAGCCGGGCCGCAAGTCCGAGCGATGCCAGCCACAACTCCCGGCACCAGCCCTGCGAGTGGTAACGGTGCTCGTCCTCGTCCTGCTTCACCTCGTCATATGCCGCCTGAAGGACTTTACCCATGGCACCCTGCGCGCCTTTGGCTGCCGAGCCGATCAGTTCCCAGTCGGCCAGGTCCTTGGTCTCGGCATCGACAACCGCTTCGCAAGCGACGAGCTCGGCCGTCTTGCGATCGCCATTGGCGAGCGCCATCTCCATGGAGCGAATGAGACAGAGGCCCTTTTCGCGCACCACGCGGCACCCGGGCGTGCGCATGCCCGGATCCAATCCCAGTCGCATGCAGGCCTCCGTGAGCACCTGCACGTGGTGCTCCGTCTGGGCCAGATACCTCGTCCATTCTTTGCGCAGTTGCGCGTTCACGGCACACTGCAGTGCCATTCGGTAGATCTGCACGCCGCCCCGCTCTTGCTCAAGCGACTGCAGCATGAGCTCCTGTAGCTGGGTGTCTTTCACAAGCAATCTCCTGCGGCTGGGTGCTTAAATCCCATGCGCCTGATGGGTATAGCCCCGCATAGGCCGCCCATCCAATGGGCGCGGCGGGTGAAATGAGGACAGAGGGTTGACCGTTCCCCGCTGCTGCTTCAGCGGCGGGATGGTGGAACTATGCAGACCGTGGGTTTACTCCGGCAACACCGAAATGCAGCTGAGTTGAATAGGTTGACACCTACATCGAAAGGCTCAGCGGCACCGCACGAGCCCAGGCTGTTCAGGTGCTGGCCAGTTTGTCGCGCGGGTCCTCGAATACGAGCAAGCGGTCCTGATCGCCATTGGAGGGAGCGGCGCCTTCGGGTGAGGCGAACGTAATCTCTTTGTTTGCATGGATGAAGAGCAGAACGACTCGCTGCGCCGCTGCGGTATCAGCCTGCGACTCCCCTGCGGGTCCAGCGAGCGCGAAGCGCCAACCTTGTTTGAATCGCTCCCGCATCTGCGAGAAACTCATGGGCGGCTGTCCGACAAATTGGCCACGCCACTCGCGGCTCAAGCCAACCCAGTCGTCGATGTCGCTGCCGACGGGGGCCAGTTGCACCACGCGATGCCTGCCGATTTGCGGCGCCAGGCGAGTGCTGAGCAGACTGTTATAGATGTAGTCAGGCGTTGCCGCAAAAAGGTAATCCACACGCCAGTCCCCGAGGGCATCGGCGCCGTGCTCGGACAGCAGCTCCGCCTGAAGGACCGACAGGTTACGCTGCCGCGCTGGTTCGAGCGCGCCCGGAAAGGTGTCGACCAATAGCGTCGCGACGCCAGCTCCGGATAGCACCGTCGCAAGATCGATCGTCCAGGCACTGGTGCCGACGATCGCCACCGTCGGTGCGTCCCCGAGCGTCAGCTCCAGCCGCCTCGCCAGCGGACCGAGGGTAAAGCCATGTAGCACCATGGTGGCGGCGATCAATGCGAAGACCGAGGGCATGAGGAGCTCGCTGCCGGCATAGGGTGAGGATCCCAGCTGCGACCCGGCAACTCCCGCAACCGCGGCTGCGACGATGCCCCGGGGCGCAGTCCAGCCTGCCAGCGCACGTTCGCGCCAGGTCAGGTTGGTTTTCAGCGTAGCGAGGCCGATGGCGAGCGGTCTTACCAGCAGCAACATCGCACCGGTCAGGGAGAGGATTGGCCAGGAAAGCTGGCTCAAGACGTGACGGTCAAGGCTGGCGCTCAGAATGATGAATAGCGCTGAAACCAGCAGAACCACCAGGGCCTCTTTGAAGCGCGCCAGTTCAGCCAGGCCGGGGATGCGCAGATTCGCCAGCATGATGCCGAACAGCGTCGCCGCAGCGAGCCCCGCCTCATCGATGACCACATTGCTGACGGCATAAACGCCCAGCGCCAGCGCCAAAAGGATGGGCGTTTTCAGCACTTCCGGGGCCAGGTCGCGGGTAAAGAGCCAGCGCACCATCAAGGCGGCGCAAATTCCCAGCCCGCTCGCCAGCGTTATCCCACCGAGAAGCCTTATGATGAGCCATCCATGGTCGCTGCCGCCGTGGGCCGCCAACGCGGCCAGCGTAAGCGCGCCCAGAAGGGCTCCGACCGGATCATTGACGATGGCTTCCCATTTGAGAAATGACGCTGCGCGACGCTGCAGACGCGTCTGCCGCAACAGCGGTAACACCACGGTGGGTCCGGTGACCACTGTAATGGCACCAAATAGCATGGCCACCGGCCAGCTCATGCGCGTCAGAGCGTGAGCGGCGATGGCCGCAAGCAGAAGGCTGATGGGTAAGGCGACGGCCGTCAGCCTCACGATGCCCTCACCTGCCGCGCGTAGCTCGCGAAAGTCGAGGCCTAAACCGCCCTCGAAAACAATTATGGCAACCCCAAGGCCAATCAGGGGATGCAGAAGCCGCCCGAAGGTCGAAGCGGGATGCAGCACCTGAAGCCCTGGGCCCAGGAGCAATCCCACCATAAACAGCAGTACGATCGCGGGCAGGCGAGAGCGCCAGGCAAGCCACTGCGCAGCCACGCCGGCCACCACGATGGCCAGGACCCCAAGCGCGACGGCACCATTCACGGACGGCAGTGAAGATCGATCATGGGAAACTATCTCCGGGACGGGTCGGCATCTATCGGTGCCGTCTGCTCATCGAGCGTGTCGACGAGATCCGGTGGGTAAAGACCCTAGCAAAGCCCGCCCGTTGCGGCAAGGCGCACCAGCTACTGAATGGCGATGCAGCTGATCAGGCGAAATCTTCAGCCAGATTCCGGCTGAGCCGATTGTGTGTCAGTCCGAGTTGTGGATCGCAAGGGCTTGGCCGTTGTCCTGGCGTGTGCCGCTTTCCTGATGACAGGCAGTGGCCCAGCGCCAACAGCTGCAATCATCCAGATGCAACGGCCGCTCCTTCTGCCACACTGACCTCCATTGTGAGTTCACTGGCAGCGCGCAGGGAGTTGGCCACGAGGCAGCCGTGCTCGGCCTGCTCCAGCAGCTGACGTGCCTTGGCCGTGTCCTGGCCCGATGCAATGCTGAGCCGCGCATTCGTGGTGAATCGAGTGAACAGCGATTGGCCTTCGCGGCGCTCCAGCCGGCCTTCCACTCGGCATTCAAGCTCTTTCCACTCAAGGCCCGCGGCGCGCGCCACGGAGCGGAATGTCAGCACGAAACAGTCCGCGACGGACGCACAGAGTAGCGTCTCGGGTGACCAGACACCCGGCGGTCCGCCGAACTGCGGCGGTGGGGCCGTCTGCACAGCGGGCAGCTCCGGGGAACGCACGGTGACACTGCCCGTATCCGCCGCATGAGCGGACGCGGTATAGCTGTGGGGGTAGGGATGCATCACGTCAGGTACCCAGCCCCGATAGGGCCTTTGCAAGCAGTCTGCGAACCTCTTCGGCGGTTGATTTGAGGGCGGGATTGCCCGTGCGCTCCATCGCGCTGACCGGATCGACGCTCGCGACCTCAACCCGGCCGTCGGAGGCCTCCCGTACGATCACATTGCAGGGCAGAAGCACACCCAGTTTGTCTTCCATCTTCAGTGCCTCGTGAGCGAAGCGCGGATTGCAGGCACCGAGTATCCGGTAGCGGCCCATCTCAGCGCCGAGCTTGGATTTGAGCGTTGCCTGTATATCGATATCGGTCAGCACGCCAAATCCCTGCTCTTTCAACCGCGCCGTGAGGTTGGCAACCACGGCGTCGAATGGTTTATCCACCGTTTTCGAAATGTAATAGCTCATGTCCGTCCTCTGGGTGCATCTTGGACCCGGCAGGCTCTCCCCGCAGTCGTGAACAATGCGTACTGGCTCAAACCACAGTGGTGCGCAGCTGGCTGGTGCGAGCGAAGAATTCGGCTAGGCGATCGCCAGCTTTGCGAAAACCAGTGATTTGACAGCTTCGAGCAGCAGCATGAAAAGGGCTGCAGCCAGCACAACCATGCCGATGATCGGCCACGCCAACGGGTGCATGAGGAAGCCAACCCCGGCGAAAAGCGCTATGAGGCAGATATCGAGGATGGAAGACAGAATGACCCAATTGCCCGGTCGGGAACTCCAGAGATGCCGGCGGTCCCGAACGACATAGAAAATTGCCTGACTGCAGCACACGAGCGTCAGCGCTGCGAGCGTGCGCAGCCCACTGCCATAGACCAGTCCAAAATGCACACCCGTGAGAAGCACTGAGACACAGAAAGCGACGCCGAATACTCCCAGAGCAGCCGCAGCGAGAGTAACCCGTCCAATGCGCCAGGCATTCGGTGCCCTCGACGGGCGTACCCGATCGGTAGTTGCGGACATTGCGAGGAAGTCGCCGCCTATCATCAACAACACCATCAGCATTGGCGTAAGAATCGCGTGTCCCGTGAGAATCAGCCCCACGGTCAGAAAAAGCATTTGGGTGATCTTGGTAGTCAGCGAGCGCAGCGTATAGGTGAGAATGCGCTGATAGGTCGCACGGCCGGCGCTGACGGCCTCAACGATGCCAGCGAGACCCGGTTGAGTGAGTACCATGCCGGCGGCGGACTTTGCCACATCAGTTGCGGTCGAAACAGCAATGCCCATCTGCGCCTGCCGCAGCGCTGGCGCATCATTGGCGCCGTCACCACACATACCGACCGTGTGCCCACCGCTCTGGAAAGCCTGCACGATGTGAAACTTGTCTTCGGGAAATATGCCGGCAAAGACGGCAAAGTCCTGCGGCTGCGCTCGCTGGGGGAGCGATGCAGCCGCGAAAACCGGGCCGTCCAGTCCCACGGCCTTCGCCACCACGCGCGCAGTGGGCGCAGCATCGCCGGTCACCATAACGGTGGCGACGCCGAGCTGCCTGAGATGGTCAATCAGTTGTTTCGCGTCCGGCCGAGGCGGATCGCTCAGCGCAAGCAGACCTGCCCAGGCGAGTGAGGCGTTGGTTCCTGAAGCCACTGCCAGTACCCGATAGCCCTGACCCTGGAATTCGGCTGCGGCGGCTGCAGCGCCCGCCGGCGCCGGCGCGAGCTGCCCAACGGCCTCAACCGCCCCCTTGACGACCCGAATCTGGCGGCCCCGGCCGTCGACCGCATAGGCCTCGGACATTTTCCGACCGGGGTCAAATGGCACGAATCGAAGCGGACGCGGCAGGGCGTCCACCGGTCCGGCATGCGCCGCGGCCCTGCGTATGGCTACATCCACCGGATCAGCCCCTCCATCCGCACTGGCGAGCGCCGCAAGCAAAAGCACCCCGGCTTCGTCACCGCCGCCGACCGCGTACGTCCCTGTGACGGCCAGCTCGTTCCGGGTCAATGTCCCGGTTTTGTCCGAGCACAGCACATCCATGGTCGCGGCCTCATCAATCGCCGACAGGCGTGTCGGCAGGACACCCCGAGACGCCAGCACGCGTGCGGCGATCGCCGAGGCAAGTGTAAATGTGGCGGGCAGCGCCACAGGAATGGCAGCCAGGACCGCGGTGAGTGCCAGCGGAATCATCTCGACTGCCGACATCCCGGTTACGGTGGCGTAAATCAGCTGCGCCAGCACCATGGTGGCACTGAACACGGCGAGATTGCGCACCACACGCAACACCGTCTGCTGCTGCGAGCTCGGCCCACGGGCGATGCTCACCAGCTGTGCCGTCTTGCCGAAACGCGTGTGGCCGCCGGTCGCGGTCACCTCGGCTACCGCCTCGCCCCGACGCACCACGGAGCCCGCGTAGGTACGCGTCCCAGGCGAGCCCTCGCTGGGCAGGGATTCGCCGGTCAGCATCGATTGATCGAGAAGGACACTGCCAGCGAGCAGCTGCACGTCGGCCGGAACGATGCTGCCGAGGGTGAGCTTCACGATGTCGCCCGCTACCAGCCCGGTCGCCGCCACCGTCCGCCAAATGCCATCGCGGCGCACGACCGACAGCAATGCGAGCTGGGATTTCAGTGCCGTGAGCGTCGCCTGTGCACGCTGCTCCTGGAACAGCCCCAAGGCTGCGTTGAACAGCAGCAGAACGGCGATGACCCCCGCTTCCACGTACTCATGCAGCATGAATTGAAGGATGACGGCCGCTTCGAGCATCCACGGAATGGGTGCCCATAATTTCCCAAGCGCCTGCTCCCACACCCTTGCCGTCGTCTCGGGGATCGCGTTGGGGCCCTGCTCCTGCAGCCGCTGACGAGCTTCATCGCGTGTGAGGCCCGCGGGCAGGTCGCTTTCCGCCTCCGCATTCGCCGCGATGAGTCCAGGCAGGGGGCCGGGATGGCCGGCCGCCACATTGGATTCATCACCTGTGCCCGCTCGGTCCATCGCACTCATCAAAAATGCGGAAAACAATTACCCGCTGAGTGGCTGCACTCAACAGCCACGGGTGCCTCGTTCGAATATACGCGGAAGAGGGGGAACTCGGTGAGGGTACCGATGAGACGTTTCAACAGCCGCAGGAGCTGCGGCTGATCTTTCTGATACCCAAGCGGCGCGACAGG
>DATJUN010000074.1:0-6950 GCA_035502275.1 Steroidobacteraceae bacterium | reverse complement strand
CGACAAGCGCGCCGATCGCGCGCGACGCCGCGCGTTCGATCATGAGCTCGCGAGCCGATCCTGGGATCTGCTGCTGCATCTGCAGCTGGCGCTGCGCGCGAGCCGCGTCGCGCGTCACGTGCGCGCGCCGGTGAAGCTCGGCTTCGATCGCGCGCGCGCGCGCGAGCTGCAGTGGCTGTTCACCAATGCCGCGATCGCCCCGCGGGTCAATGAACACGTGCTCGACAGTTTTCAGGGCTTTCTGGATGCGCTCGGCGTGCCGCGCGGCCCGCTGCAATGGAATCTGCCCCTGCCGCTCGAGGCACAGCGCTACGCCGAAGAGCTCACGGCCGGCGCCCCGGCCACCCTCGTGATCAGTCCCTGCTCGAGCCACGTACTGCGTAACTGGCGGCCCGAGCGCTACGCCGCGGTTGCACGCCATGCGAGCGACGCGCACGGCATGCGCGTGATCCTCTGTGGCGGTTCGAGCGAGACCGAGCGCGCCATGGGCGCGGCGATCGAGCGCGCCTGCGCTGTGCCGCTCGTCAACCAGATCGGCCGCGACACGCTGCCGCAGATGCTGGCCCTGCTCTCACGCGCGCAGGTGCTGCTGAGCCCGGATTCCGGACCCGCTCACATGGCCACCATGGTCGGCACACCGGTCATCGGACTGTATGCGGCCACACGCAGCGCGCGCTGCGGGCCCTATCTGTCACGCGCCTGGTGCGTGGACCGCTATGAGCAGGCTGCGCGCCGCTACTGCGGCCGCAGCGCCGCGCAGCTGCCCTGGACGAAAAAGATCGAGCGGCCGGGCGTCATGGATCTGATCGAGGTCGCCGATGTGCTCGAGCGGCTCGATGCCCTGATGCGCTCGCCTGCTAACATAGCTGCACATGAATGACATTCTGGTACCGATCTCCGCCGGCGAGTTGCTCGACAAGATAACGATTCTGCGCATCAAGAGCCGTCGTATGCACGACGCCGGCAAGCTCGCCAACGTGCGCCGCGAACTCGAAGCGCTCGAGCGCACCTGCGGCGAGGCGCTGGGAGAGCAGCTGGGCGCCCGCGCGGGCCGGGTGGCAGAGGAGATCGCTGCGCTCGAGCAGGTCAACGCATCGCTGTGGGACATCGAGGATCGAATCCGCGAGCATGAGGCGACCGGCCGCTTCGATGCCGCGTTCATCGAGCTGGCGCGCGCGGTGTACCTGCGCAACGACGAGCGCGCCGCCATCAAGCGGCGCCTCAACCTGGCGCTCGGCTCGGCGCTCATCGAGGAAAAATCCTACCGCCCGTACGGGGCCGGCGGCCGCCCGCCCGGCTAGCGCTGCAGCGTGTATTCGGCCCCGCAGTAGGGGCACTTGGCAAAGCCGGTGGTCTCGATCGGCAGGTAGACGCGTGGGTGGGAGTTCCACAGCGTCATGTCGGGCATCGGGCAGGCCAGCGGCAGGTCACGGGGGGTCACCGTGTACTGGTTCTGGGCATTCGCCGTTCGGAGTTCCGCGCGTGACGTCATGCACAGAATTATAGCGATGTGGATGCACGCCGGTAGCGCCGACCGCAAGATGTAGCCATCGTGTCCGGCCCCCCGGGAGGCCACGCGTCCGTCCGTCGCAGGAGCCTGCCTCGTTGAATTGGGATCGGTTCCGGCCGCTGCTCTACCTGCTCGGCCTGCTGGCTTTGCCGCTGCTTGCCGCGGCCGCCACCATCGACTCCGCTCCAGGGCTGCCGGTCGGTGCTCCCGCCGATATCGGCTGGCTGAAGGATCCGGGTGGGAGCATGGATCTGGCGGCGGCGCAGGCGGCGCGCAGCCGCTTCCTGCCGGCGAACGGACGGCTGCTGAACTTCGGCTTCAGTCGCGCCGCCTATTGGCTGCATTTCTCACTGCAAAGTCGCGCCACCGGGCCAACGACGGTCTATCTGACGATCTCGCAGCCGACACTGGATGACGTGCGGCTCTATGCCATCGGTCCGCAGGGCGCCGTGCAGCTGGCACGCGCCGGCGATGAGCTGCCTCAGCGCCAGCACAGCGTGCCGGGCAGCTACCCGATCCTGCCGATTCAGCTGCTGCCGGGCGCGTCCTACCAGATCTACCTGCGCGCCGCCAGCCGCATGGGCGTCATGCAGCTGCCCATGCAGCTGCAGAGTGCCGCGCAGCTCGAACATGCCACGCGAACCACACTGCTGATCAATGGCATGTTCATGGGCGCCGTCGCCGTCCTGCTGGTCTACAACCTGCTGCTGTGGCTGTCACTGCGCCGCAGGGCATATTTCTATTACGTCCTGCTCGTGCCGCTGGCATTTCTGCTGTTCACGGCGCTCGATGGCTTTGGTCCCTGGCTGCTGTACCCGAACCTGCCCTGGCTTGCCAATCAGGGATTGGTCCTGCTCGCGGGGGGTGCATTTCTGGCGTCGGTGCAGTTTACGCGTCACCTGCTGGCCACGGCTGGCATTGCGTGGATCGACCGGCTGCTGCTGGGCTGCGCGGCAATGGCGGCGCTGATGTGTCTGGCGACCCCGCTGGCCCCGGACGGCAGGGTCTATCCGATTCTCTTCAGCCTCGTCTTCATCACTCCGCTGGTCGGCCTGCTGACGGGCGTGGTGTGCGCTCGCCGTGGACATCCCCAGGCACGCTTCTACCTGCTTGCGCAGCTCGCGGCCGCGAGCGGCACGCTGATGTTCGGCGTGACCGCCAGCGGGGCACTGCCATACTCCTTCGCCCCGCGCGAGGCGATCATGGGAGGCGTCGTGCTGCAGGCGCTGCTGCTCTCGCTGGCCCTCGCAGATCAGATCCGCGCCCTGCAGCGCGCGACACGCGACGCGCAGGACGCCACGCGCCAGGCACTCTCGACGCGGCAGCAGGACCTGCAGCGCAGTGAGGAGCGTACCCGCGAGCTCGAGGAGGCGCGCCGCCGCGCCGAGCACCTCGCCACGATCGATGTACTGACCGGCGTCTACAACCGGCGGGGCATGCTGCCGCGCGGACAGGAAGCGATCGAGCGTAGCGTGCGCCTGGGCGCCCCGGTGTCATTGATCAGCTTCGACGTGGATCAGTTCAAGCGCATCAACGATGATTTCGGCCACGCCGAGGGTGATCGGGTGCTCTGTCAGCTGGTGCAGATGACGCGTCAGCTGATCCATCCGCAGGACCTGCTCGGACGTGTCGGGGGCGAGGAGTTTCTGCTGCTGGTGTCCGCCCCGAGCGAGCGCGCCGCGCAGATCGCCGAGCAGTTGCGCGCGCATCTGCACGCGGGCCTGCGCGCCGGCCCCGAGCAGCGCGCCGTCACGGCGAGCTTCGGTGTCGCCAGCCTCAGCCGCCGCCTCAGCACCCTGGAGACGCTGCAGCGCGCCGCGGACGCCGCGCTTTATCGCGCCAAGCACCACGGCGGCAATCGTGTCGAGACCTTTACCTCGGGCCAGGAAAGCACGCGCACACGCGCGATCATGCATCTGGTGCGCGCCGAGGGCGGCAGCGACCAGGGCTCTTAGGCCGGCGGCTGCGCCTGCTGCTGCTGCGCCTGCTGCTGCGCCGGCGGCTCCGGGCCCTCGCCCAGATAGCGGTTCCAGATCGCCAGCACCGCGGCCCGCTCGGCCGCGAGCGCGGCGGCGGGCAGCACGGCGGGAAGCCCATCGAGCGCACGGTGATGCAGGCAGGCACGGTAGCTGCGGTAGGCATGCGTGAGCACATCGATCGTCGCCTGGGGAATCAGATCCGCCGAGGCCACCGACTCGAGCTGGCGGATGGTGTCCGAGAATCGGGCCACGGGCGGATACTGCTGCGCCCACTTGAGCGCCCAATACTGGGCGAGAAATTCGATATCGGCGATGCCGCCGGGGTCCTGCTTCAGATCCACCTCGCCGGCCCCGGCGCGCGAGAGCTCGTTGCGCATGCGTGAACGCATGTGGCGCACGTCCTCGCGCAGCCGATCGCGATGCACACACTCGGCCAGCACCGTCAGGCGCAGGGTCTCGAAGCGCTCGCGCA
Source organism: Steroidobacteraceae bacterium (assembly GCA_035502275.1). Classification (GTDB taxonomy): domain Bacteria; phylum Pseudomonadota; class Gammaproteobacteria; order Steroidobacterales; family Steroidobacteraceae; genus FEN-1191. The sequence goes on along the minus strand of DATJUN010000074.1, from coordinate 2,989 downwards.
GCTGCGCCGCCCCCGCCACGGTGCGCGCATGCAACAGCGCCTGGTGCTCGAACGTCCAGGCCTCGTGGCGCTGATAGTCGGCAAAGGCGTCGATCCCGGTGATCAGCATGCCGGCCTTGCCGCTCGGGCGCAGCCGCATATCCACCTCATACAGGCGGCCCGCCGCAGAATGCACCGTCAGCAGATGTACCAGCCGCTGCGCGAAGCGCACGAAGAACACCTGGTTGTCGATGCTGCGCTCCCCTTGCGTCTCCTGCCGCGCCCCTGTCGAGTCGTGCACGAACACCAGGTCCAGGTCCGAGGCATAGCCGAGCTCGAGCCCGCCCAGCTTGCCGTAACCGACGACGATGATGCGTACGGGCCGGCGCGCGCTGCCCTCCCCGCACATCGGCGTGCCCAGCCGCCGCGTCAGATGCTGCCAGGCGAGCGCGAGCGCCTGCTCGACGATGAGCTCCGCCACCTCCGTGAGCCGATCGCTGACGCGCATGACCGGCAGGCGTGCAAACAGGTCCGCCACGGCGATGCGAAACAGAGCGGCTCGCTGAAACTGCCGCAACCGCTCGAGCAGCTGCTCCTCGTCGTCGGGATCGGTGCCCGCCAGGCGCTGTGCCAGATCTGCCGCGAGCGCTGCCCGATCCGGCGTCTGCTCGAGCAGCTGCTCATCGATCAGCTCATCGAGCAGCAGCGGATGTGCGGCAATCTGCGCAGCCAGAAATTCGCCGTGCGAGGCGAGCTCTACCAGCCGCGCACGCGGCCGGGCATGGTGCAGCAGCAGCGCAAAATATGCCGAGCGCGAGCCGATCGCCTCGAGCAGTTTCAGCAGCCGGCGCAGCGTCGCGAGCCCATCGGCGGTCCGGGCCGCCTCAGTCGCCAGCACCGGCAGCAGCTCGGCGAGCCGGCGGCTGCCGATCTCATCCAGCCGCCGCGCGGCGATGCTCTGCTGAAAGTCCAGCACACAGCGTGCCGCGGCCCGCGGGTCGGCAAAACCGAATGCGGCGAGCTGGGCCTCCAGCGGCCCGGCCTGATCGGCCCCGATGGGCAGTGCCGCCGTCCACAGGGCCGATGGCGCGTGCGCTGCGCGAGTGGCAAACACCACGGCGCGAAAGTGCTGCGCGATGCGTCCGCGGTGTCGATCGATCTGCAGGCGCAGCGCCGCCCATGAGGACTCGCCCATGCTCACCGCCAGCTGCTCGCGCGCGGCGGGCTCCTCGGGCAGGCGATGAATCTGCCGGTCGGCCTGCATCTGCAGGCGATTTTCCAGGCGCCGCAGAAACACGTAGCCCTCATCCAGCTCGGCGACGGCCGCGGCCGGCAGCAGCTTCCCCCCCTGCAGCAGCGCCAGGGCCTTGCGCAGGGAACTCGCCTGCAGCCGCCGATCCTGACCGCCGCGGATCAGCTGGAAGGACTGCACGATGAATTCGATCTCGCGAATGCCGCCGTCACCGAGCTTGATGTCCTCGGCCAGGTCGCGTCGCTGCACCTCGCGCTCGATCAGCGCTTTCATCTCGCGCAGCGACTCGAAGATGCCAAAGTCCAGGTAGCGCCGGTAAACGAATGGCTGCACCGTGTTCTGATAGAGAGGCGCCCAGGCCTGCGTCTCGGTGATCGCGCGCGCCTTCACCCAGGCATAACGCTCCCAGTCGCGTCCGTGGATCTGCAGATAATCCTCAAGCGCCCCAATGCTCGAGACCGTCGGTCCGCTCTCGCCGAAGGGGCGCAGCCGCAGGTCGACGCGAAACACGAACCCGTCCTCGGTGACCTGCGCCAGCAGGCGGATCATCGATTGCGCCAGGCGCGTGAAGAATTCCTGGTTGCTCAGGCGCCGTGCGCCGTCGCTCTCGCCCTCCTCGGCGTACAGCAGCACCAGATCGATGTCCGAGGAAAAGTTCAGCTCCTCACCCCCGAGCTTGCCCATGGCCACGACCATGAGCCGCTGCACGACGCCGGCGGCCGAGCGCGGGAAGCCGTGTCTGGCAATCAGCGCGTGCAGCGCGAATTCATGCGCCAGGCGCACTGCGCGTTCGGCCGTGGCCGACAGTGCCTGCAGCGTCTCGGTCAGGTCTGCCCACCCTGCAAGATCGCGCCAGGCAATGCGCACCAGCTCGGCGCGCCGCCAGCGGCGCAGCGCCCTCATGACTTCGGATTCGGCCGGTGGCGGCCGGGCAATGCCCGCCGCTCGCGTCTCGAGCGCCGGCAATGGCTCGGGCAGCGGCCAGGCCGGCCCTGCCAGCCGCGTGGGTGCCTGGGCCGCCAGCGCTGCGCTCAGCGCTGAATCGCGCGCCAGGGCATCCAGAACGAACTCGCTGCAGCCGAGCACCAGGGCGGCCGAATCGCGCAGCAGCGGGTGCGCAGCCGCCAGCGCGCTCGCCGCAGCCGGTGAACGCTCGGCGAGACGGGCGAGCGCATCCTCCGGTCGCGTGGCCTCCGCTCTGTTCATGCGCAGCAACTTACGTGAAGCCCAGGATGCGGCATAGTGCGCACAGGCACCGTGGGGGCGCCAGGAGCGTGCGCCCTGCCCGGCGCAGCAAAAAAAAGCCCCGCAGAGCGGGGCTTTAAGGTGTTGCGCGGAAACGGGGGGGTCTTGTTCCGCGGCTTTTGGGGCTTGGCGAACTGGCGTCCGCCTCACCCTGGAGACAAATATACAGCAGAATTTTCGTTTGTAAAGTGAACCATTTGTTACCTGTACATTACCTGGCGATAACGAACGGTCCCGGTTGCATCGACCGCCGGTGCGGCGGCGCAGTCATATATGTAAGCGTATGAACTTTCAGAAAAAAACAGCCAAATTGGTGCCGCCACGCCGGCCATGGCTGCAACTCGCGGGAGAGCTCGGGCGCCAGGCGTGGGCTGCGCCGCGTCGCGAATTCGCGACGGCGGCGCTGATTGCGTGGCCGGCAAGCGACAGCGAACGGGAGTTCAGAACGCGCGCGCGTGAGGCCGCTGCGCCTTGGCGGGTGCCGGCTCGATGAGCGAGCGCGTCGCTTCGGTT
>DATJUN010000073.1:0-119026 GCA_035502275.1 Steroidobacteraceae bacterium | reverse complement strand
GACCTCGAGCAGCAGAAGCAGAACTTCATCTCGCGCATGCAGATCATCGAGAAGCTGCAGCGCTCGCGTCCCGAGGTCGTGCACCTGTTCGACCAGCTGGTCAAGGTCATGCCCGACGGCACCTACCTGACCTCCGTCAAGCAGAGCGGCAATGCGCTCAAGCTCGAGGGCGTCGCGCAGTCCTCCACGCGCGTGTCCACGCTCATGCGCAACATTGCCGACTCGCAGTGGCTGCGCGATCCGGAGCTCGAGGTGGTCGAGACCAAGAAGGATTCCGTGGGCAGCGACTTCGTACTCGATGCACAGCAGATCAATCTGGCCGACAGCCAGACCGACGATGTGGCGCCGCATGGCGGGCCCCCTCCCGGTACCGTGCGCCGCTCGGGCAACGCGCCCGTCATCACGGGGCTGACACGATGAATCTGATTCAGGAGATGCGCTCGCTCGACCCGCGCGATCCGGGGCGCTGGCCGCTGCCGGTGCGCGCCGCGGTCATCCTGGTGTGCTTCATGGCCGCCTCGGTCGCGCTGATCTACTTCGCGGTGTGGCAGAACCAGATGCCGCTGCTGCAGCAGCGCGAGGACCAGGAGCAGACGCTGCGCACCGAGTTTCGCACCAAGCACTCCAAGGCCGTGAACCTGGCGCTCTACAAGCAGCAGCTCGCCGACATCGAGCGCTCCTTCGGTGCGATGCTGCGGCAGCTGCCGAGCAAGACCGAAGTGCCGAACCTGCTGGTGGACATCTCCCAGACGGGTCTGGCCGCCGCCCTGCAGGAGAAGCTCTTTCAGCCCGGCCAGGAGGTCAAGCAGGACTTCTATGCCGAGCTGCCCATCAAGATCCGCCTGACCGGTACCTATCACGAGTTCGGCGAGTTCGTGAGCGGCATCGCCGCCTTGCCGCGCATCGTGACGCTGCACGATATCGAGATCACACCGGTCGACAAGAATTCCAGCAGTGGGCAGCTGCAGCTTGATCTGACCGCCAAGACCTATCGCTACCTGGACGACTCGGAGATCGCCGCCGAGGCCGCCGCCAAGAGCAAGACCAAGGGCCCACCGCGGCGACACTGAGAGCACGGACACCAATGCCTTTACTGTGCAAGAAATCCCGGCTGACCGCAGCGCGCCCCGGCCGCGCGCGCGGCGCCTGCGCGCCGCTGCTGGTGGTGGCAGGGGCTGCCTGTGTGGCGCTGCTCGCCGGCTGCAGCAGCGGGGATTCGGATCTGAACAGCTTCATCAAGCGCGTCAAGGCCGAGCCGGGCGGGCGCGTGGAGCCTCTGCCGGAGATCAAGCCGTACGAGGCATTTACCTATTCGGATCAGAACATGCGCTCGCCGTTCGTGCCGACCATGGGCGGGGTCAATACGGTGCGCCCCGATGCGCATCGCGTGCGCGAATTCCTCGAGCAGTACTCGCTCGATACTTTGAAGATGGTCGGCACGCTCACGCTGGGTGGTAATCACTATGGCCTGGTGCTTGCCAGTGACGGCCGCGTGCATCGCGTGGTCATTGGCAATCACATGGGCCAGAACGACGGCACCATCACCGAGATCAGCGCTTCCAGGATTTCATTGACCGAGATCGTTCCCGACGGCCTGGGCGGCTACGTGGAGCGCCCCGCAGCCCTCGCGCTCACGTCCCCTCAGTAGGCCTCGACGAATGATTGGCAGGGAGATTCAACGAATGAAACGGTCCACTCTTCACTCGCTGCGCGCGCCGCTGTGTGCGCTGGCGCTCGCATCCGGGGCCGTGGGCCTCGCCGCCAGCGGCAGCGTTCTGGCAGCAGCGCCCGGCGCAGCAGCGCCGGCACTGGCGCCGGCAGTACCCGCTGCGCCGCTGACGGTGGCGCAGACCGCGGTGCCGGCCGTGGCGAGTGTGCCCGCCGGCAGCGTAGTGCCGGTGGTGGCCACGGCGCCCAACTCTCTGCAGTCGATCAGCGTGCAGTCCATCAACGGCGCCCAGGTGCAGCTGATCCTGCACATGTCCGCCCCGGCCACCGCCCCGCTCGGCTTCGCCATCGACAAGCCGGCGCGCATCTCGTTCGATCTGCCGAACACGACGCTGGCGCTGCCTTCGCGGCGCATCGACGTCGGCACCGGGGGCGTCGACACGATCCTCGCAGCCGAGGCCAACGGCCGCTCGCGCCTGGTGCTGGATCTGGATCAGCCCATGGCCTATGCCACGCGCGTGCAGGGCGACGACATCGTCGTGACCGTCGGTGGCGCGGGCGGCGGTGCCGCGCATGCTCAGGAGACCAGGGACAATCTGGCCCGTGGCGTGGTTCCCACGGCGGCGACCAGTGAGCCGCGCGAGATCCGCAGCATCGACTTTCGTCGCAGCCCCACCGGTGCCGCACAGCTGGTCGTGCGCCTGTCCGATCCGCACACGCCGATCGACCTGAAGCAGCAGGGCACGCAGATCATCGTCGACTTCGCCGGTACGGCGCTGCCGCGCCGCCTGAGTCGCCGCTACGACACGCTGGACTTCGGCACCCCGGTGACCGGCTTCGAGGCCGAGCGTGTCGATGGCAATACGCGCATCGTGCTCGATGCCAGCGGCGGCTTTGAGCAGCTCGCCTATCAGACCGACAATCAATACGTCGTCGAGGTCAACCCGGTGAAGCAGACGGCTGCCGCCGGCCCCGCGGAGATCAAGAAGAGCTACAACGGTGAGCGCCTGACGCTCAACTTCCAGAATATCTCCACGCGCGCGGTGCTGCAGCTGCTGGCCGATGCGAGCGGACAGAACATCGTGGTCAGCGACTCGGTCAACGGCAACGTGACACTGCGCCTGCAGAATGTGCCGTGGGACCAGGCGCTGGACATCGTGCTGACGACCAAGGGCCTGGGCAAGCGCCAGGACGGCAACGTCATCATTGTGGCGCCGGCCGAGGAGCTCGCGGCGCGCGAGAAGGCCGATCTGGCCTCGCAGCAGGACATCCAGCAGCTCGAACCGCTGCACTCCGAATACCTGCAGGTCAACTACGCCAAGGCGGCTGATATCGCTTCGCTGCTCAAGGGCAAGGGCGCGAGCTCGCTGCTCTCTTCCCGCGGCAGCGTCTCGGTCGATGATCGCACCAACACGCTGCTGGTGTCGGACACCTCGGATCACATCGCCGACATCCGCCGCCTGGTGGCGACGCTCGACATTCCCGTCAAGCAGGTCGAGATCGAGGCGCGCATCGTCGTCGTCAGCAACGACTTCGAGCGCCAGCTCGGTTCGATCCTCGGGGTCACTGCCACGCACGCCAACGGCAGCAACGGCCTCTACGAGACCACCGGCACGGCCTCGGGCATCGATACCGGTGTCAGCTCGGCGATCAGCAACCTGTCGAGCAACGGCTCGGTGTATCCGGTGAACATTCCCACCGGCAGCGGCGCCGTCAATCGCTACAACGTCAACCTGCCGGTCTCGAGCCCCGCGGGCAGCATTGCCTTCGGCATCCTCGGCGCCGACTACCTGGTGGACCTGGAGCTGTCGGCCGCGCAGACCGAGAACCTGGCGACCGTCGTCTCCTCGCCGCGTGTGATCACGGCCAACCAGCAGGAGGCGCAGATCAAGCAGGGCGTGGAGATTCCCTATCAGGAGTCCGCCTCGAGCGGCGCCACCACCATCGCCTTCAAGGATGCGGTGCTGCTGCTGAAGGTCAAGCCGCTCATCACCCCGGACAACCGCATCATCCTGGACCTCATGGTCTCCGATGACGAAGTCGGTCAGACCGTGGTGGCCTCGGGCGGCGTGAACGTGCCGGCGATCGATACGCGTGCCGTGCAGACGCAGGTGCTGCTCAACGACGGCGAGACGGTCGTGCTCGGCGGCATCCTGCAGACCAACAAGACCAAGTCCGCCACCAAGATACCGTTCCTCGGTGACATTCCCGTGCTCGGCAATCTCTTCAAGACGACCGACAACAAGGACGACAAGGACGAGCTGCTGATCTTCGTCACGCCGAAGATTCTGCGCGAGGGCTCGGTCGCGACCGGCTGAGGCGGCGTTTGCCGCGCGCCGGCCGCGCCCTCCACCGCCACTGCGCCGCCGCGACTGCCATGCGCCTGCTGCTGGTGGAAGATGACGAGCTGGTCGCCGATGCGGTCGTGCGCGGGCTGTCCTTTGCCGGCTTCACGGTCGATCACGTGGCCGGTGTGCAGCACGCGCGCGCCGCCCTCGGCGCCGAGCACTTCGACCTGGCCATTCTGGATATCGGACTGCCCGATGGCGATGGGCTCTCCCTGCTGCAGGCACTGCGCTCCGCGGGCTGCGCTACGCCGGTCCTGATGCTCACCGCGCGCTTCACGCTACCGGACAAGGTGCGCGCCTTCGAGCTCGGCGCGGACGATTTTCTCATGAAGCCCTTCGAGCAGGCCGAGCTCGTCGCACGTTGCCGCGCCCTGCTTCGACGCGCCAGCCAGCTGCCGGGCGGCACCGTGCGCCTGGGGCGCCTGTCGGCAGATCTGGCCGGGCGGCAGCTGCTGCTCGACGGGGCGCCGGTCGAGCTGACGCGGCGCGAGTGGGCCGTGCTCGAAAGCCTGCTGCATAACCTCGGCCGCGTCGTGGCAAAGGAGCGGCTGCTGCAGGCGCTTGCAGGCTGGGAGCAGGATCTCTCGGCCAATGCAGTGGAGACGCACATCTCGCGCCTGCGTGCCAAGCTCGGGGACGCGATGTCGATCCGGGCCATCCGCGGCCTGGGTTACCGCCTGGAGGAACCGGCTGCGCCTGCCGCTGCCGCGGCGGACCCGCGCCGGCGCTCATGACGCTGCGCCGTCGCCTGCTGCTGCTGCTGCTGCCCTCGCTGGCGCTGCTGCTTTCGGCCGGCGCCCTGGTGGATCGCTGGGTCGCGCTGGCGAGCACGCGCGAGGCGTACGATCGTGCGCTCTCGGGCATGGCCCGCGCCGCCGTCGCCTACCTGCAGGCCGATGCCGCCTCGCCGCGCTTCTCAGCGCACACCCGCGACCTGCTGCGCCAGATCGATGTCGATGATTCCCCCGCGCCCACGGCCGACCAGGACGTCGATGGCATCGCGCAGGCCCTGCAACAGGAGCAGCGCTACCTTGCGATCACCGGTCCGGACGGCGTGCTCATCACCGGCGACGCCTCACTGGCCGCGCTGATGCCGCGAGCGCCGACGGATGCGGCGCTGCGCGATCCGGCCGACCGCGCGACCCGCAGTGCGCTGTTCCAGGATGCGCAGCTGCACGGTCGCGCGGTGCGCATGGTGAGCCTTGCGCTGCCGTCCAGGAACGGTCCGCTGATGCTCAGTCTCGCCGAGACCCTCGAGCGGCGCGATCGCACGCAGCACGTCATGCTGCTCGGTAAGCTGCTGGTGGATTTTGCCGAGCTTGATCTGACGCTGCTGGTGGTGTGGCTGGCGGTGTACTTTGGCCTCTTGCCGGTCGGACGCCTGCGGGCGCAGGCCGAGGCCCATGGCTCGCGCGAGCTGCGGCGCTTCGATGAGAGCGGCGTGCCGGCGGAGCTGCGCCCGGTCGTGACGAGCTTCAACCGGGTGCTGGAGCTGCTGCACGATGCGGCCGCCGCGCAGCGGCGCTTCGTCGCCGATGCGGCCCATCAGCTGCGCACGCCGGTCGCCGGGCTGGTGGCGCAGATCGAGCTGCTGCGCGCCGATGAGCGCGCGCGGCGGCTGCAGCCGGAGCTCGAGCGCGTGCAGCGCGGGGCGCAGACGCTGGCCCACACCGCCAATCAGCTGCTGTCACTGGCGCGCGCCGAGCCGTTCTCTGCGATGCAGGAGAAGTTTCAGCCGGTCGCGCTCGATGCACTGGTCAAGGAGCTGGTCGAGCGCCACATCGGTCGTGCCGATCAGGCAGGGATCGATCTGGGCGCCGACGCCCAACAGGCGCAGGTCTACGGGGACGCCTGGTTGCTGGAGGACCTGCTGACCAACCTCATCGACAATGCGCTCAAGTACGCCAGTCGCGGCGGTCGCGTGACCGTGCGCAGCGGCGTGGAGGGGGCCGGTCCCTACCTGGAGGTCGAGGATGATGGGCCCGGCATCCCCGAGTCAGAGCGCGCCCGCGTGCGCGAGCGCTTCTATCGGCGTGCCGGTTCCCCGGGCATGGGGGTGGGCCTGGGCCTCGCCATCGTCGATGAGATCGCGCGCGCGCACGGGGGCCATCTGAGCATCGGCACGGGGGCGGCGCTGCGCGGCGCGCGAATGCGTGTGCAGTTCACACTTTCGGGCGGGTCATAACTGCGCGCTGGCGTGACGAAGTGCGCAGTTCCCGACGTGGCTGCAATTACCTGACCAATCGCCAGCTTGCTGCAAGCTCGGGCCACTACAGTGGGCTGCATGAAAAATGCACACACTTGCGGGGCCGGTGAGCGGGGATTCACGCTCTTCGAGCTGATGATCGTCTGCTCCATCGCGGCCGTGCTGGCGGCGATGGCGGTGCCCGCCATGCGCAGCTTCCTGCAGAACCAGCAGCAGAGCTCGGCGGTGACCAATCTCATGACCACGCTGCAATACGCGCGCAGCGAGGCGATCAAGGAAGACGTGCCCGTGGCGGGCGCGAACTGCACCGGCACGGGCGTGTGCGTGTGCCCCTCGGCCAATGGCACCACCTGCGACCCGGCGGGCAACTGGAACAACGGCTGGATCGTCTACACCTCGGCCAACGGCGGCGCAGCGCTCGAGGCCGTCGGGGCGTTGCAGTCCGGGCTGACGCTGACCACGAACCCCGGGACCGTGGCGGTGCCCTATCAGCCCAACGGCACCACGGCCCTCAACGCGCTGGTCGAGTTCACCCTGTGCGACAGCCGCGGCGCCGCCTATGCGCGCGAGCTGGAGGTGAGCATCAGCGGCAGCATTCAGGCCTCCTCGACGCCTGGTTACGACGTCACCGGCGCCACCGCACTCGTCTGCCCGTGAACGCCCCTCGCCACAATCGCCGCCGCGCCGGCGGCTTCACGCTGGTGGAGATGCTGGTCTCGCTGGTGATCACCAGCGTCGGCCTGCTGGGTGTGGCGAAGCTCGCGCTCGGCACGGTGCAGGCCAATGACAGTGCGATGATGCGCAGTCAGGCCACCGTGCTGATGCAGCAGATCATCGAGAACATGCGCGCCAACCGGGCGATGGCCGTGGCGGGCAACTACGACATTGACTTCACGGTGACCCCGGCTGTCACCGACATCGTGACCACGGACCTTGCGGCCTGGAAAGGTCTGCTGCAGAGCGAGCTGCCCAGCGGCGATGGCCAGGTGAAGACCGTGCAGGAGACCAACCCGCTCACCGGCGGCCTTGAGTACGTCACCACCGTGACCGTGCGCTGGGATGACACCGTCGCCGAAGCGAGCTTTGGTGCCTCGGCCGGCGGCAACCAGACCCTCACAGCGGAGACGATGCTGTGAAATCCCAGCGCGGCCTGACCCTGGTCGAGCTGATGATCGCGCTGGTGCTCTCGAGCATCGTCGTGTACGCGGGCATCTCCATGTTCCTGGCCAGCCGCGGCACCGCCTCGACCACCGCGGCGGTCGGTGCCGTGACGGACAGTGGCCGTGTCGCGCTCGACTTTATCGCCGATTCGGTGCGCACCAGCGGTGCCATGCAGTGCAACGCAGTCAATAACAGCGCCGCGCCCTCGGGCGTGTCGTTGACGAATATCATCACCAACTCCGCGGGCCTGGCGCTCAACTACGCCGAGGCGATGGATGGCTTCGAGGCGGCGGGAACGGGGGTTGGCGGTACCGACACCGTGGCAGCGACCCCCATCTCAGCCGATAGCGCGGGCACCGACTGGAGCACCTCGGCAGGGGCCCCGCTCGATGCGCTGCTGAGCGATCGGGTGGTTCAGGGCAGTGACGTCATTGCCGTGCGCGAGTCCATCCCGTCGAGCGCGCCGGCCTACCTGCCGATGGGCAGCTCCTACGCCACGGGCACCGGTCAGGTGACTCTGACGGTCGCAAATGTGCAGAGCCTGCAGCCCCTGCAGTACGCGGTTATCTCCAACTGCGCCTACGCCACGGTGTTTCAGATCCACAACGTCAACCCCATGACCGAACAGATCACCACCGATGGACCGCTCGATACGGGAGGGCCGGCGCCCGGGGATCTGGGCCAGAGCTTCGTCCAGGGCGCCGTCATCAATGCAGTGGACATGACGGCCTACTTTATCGCGCCGGGACGCGATACGGATTCAGCGCTGTATTCATACGATGAGTGGACCGGCCAATTTGAGCAGCTGGTCCCCGATGTCGAAAACATGCAGGTGCTCTACGGCATCGCCTCCGGCACACCCGGTCAGGTAGGCAGCTACGTCACCGCGGACCATGTGCCCGACTTCAACTCGGTCGTCAGCGTGCAGGTGGCGTTGCTGGTCGCGAGCCCTCCGGGCATGCGTGCCGTGGCACAGCCGGCGGTGGCGCAGACCTACAACCTGCTGGGCACGACCGTCACGGCCCCGATCGATGCGCGCCTGCGCAGGGTCTTCGTGACGACCATCGCGGTGGAAAATGCGGCGGATTGAGGCCCGGCGGTGCGCTCGGTACCCGCGCTCCCAGCGCGGCATGGTGCTGTTCATGTCGCTGATCCTGCTGCTGGTGCTCACGCTGCTGGGCATCTCGCTGGCGCGCCAGCAGACGGTCGAGGAGCGCCTCGCACAGAATGACTACAACCACCAGCTGGCGATGCAGATCGCGCAGGCGGCGCTCAACGCGGCCTTCGACGACGTCGGTGGCCCGCTCGCGGGCGCCAGTTATACCGACGGCACGGCCGGCCTGGGCACGCTGATGCAGGAACTGCCGGGGCCCACCCTCGACCGCGCCGCCGAGTGGGACGCGCCCGGAACCAATACCATGGTCTACGCCAACAACGGTGCGCCTCTGGCCGCGGCGCCAGCCGCCGCGCAGCCGCAGTTCGTGGTCGAGGACCTGCCACAGCAGTCGATCAAAGGCTGTGAGGCTGGCAACGCGGGCGCCTACGGCGGCGCCGGTACCAACGTGAAGCTGCGCCGGATCACCGCACACGCGGCCGGCGGTGATGGCACCGCCAGTGCCACCGTGCAGATCGTTCGCATCCAGGGGTGCTGACATGAACGCGCATCCGCATCGATTGACACGCCGCGCGCTGGCGCTGGCGCTGATGGCCGTGCTGATCCTGGTCGGGGTGGGCAGCGCGCCTGCACCCGTGCGGGCGACTGCGACACCGACCGTTTCGATCGCGCAGTATCCGCTGACCGTCGCCGTACCGGCGCATCCGCAGGTGCTCATCGCCGTGGGCAACTCCGAGTCGATGGACGGCGATCTGAGCGGCGCCATCATGACTGGCTCGGGTGCACTGGCGGACACGCACGCCGCGGCGGGGCTCGCCAACTCGAGCTCTCCGGTGAATTACCAGATTCCCGCAGGATTCACGCCGCCCATCAATGCCGGTTCGGGAGGCTATGCGCCCTACACGGTCACCACGAGTGGCGTGCAGTACGACAATTCCGCGAGCCGCCTCAACGTTGCCAAGGCTGGCATCACGGCGATCCTGAACGATTACATGGAATATGCCGACTTCGCGCTGGAGGATTACAACACCTCGGGCAATGCGCTGTACACGACCTGGGTGTACTACATGAGCCAGCAGAGCTCGAACTTCACCTTCAGCAACACCGCCAGCGCCAACACCGTCGCCAATCCCTGCTACGGTGCCAATGTGCTGCTGACCGATTCCTACGACAAAGCCTGTGCATCATTGCTGGCGCATTACACCATCGGCTACGGCTCGGTCGAAGACCAGTACCTGGTCACCGCCGATACCAGCGACGATCCGGCCGTCAATGACGTGTTCTACGCGCCCAACAACTATCAGCCGCCGGTGTGCGTGAGCGGTTCCCCGAGCGTCACCAGTCCCTATACCACCTGGAATCTGGGCCAGTACAACGTCGAATTCTGGGGCGGCTATCCGATCATCGAATGGTACGGCACCCTATGGGGCTCGAGCGGCTCCAGCACCACGTGCGACAACAACATGGTGCCGACGAATGCGGGCTACATCCCGTCATCCAAGCAGGTATATCAGGCCGAGCGCGGCTTCGGCTACGGGGCCAACCAGTCGGCGACCACGGGTACCCTGCTCGTAGGCATGCAGAGCTCCGGTGCAGTGCCTACCGCTGCGTCCACGGCTGCAGCGATCGCGCACTTCACGCCGTACCTCGCGGCCGAGACCAACAGCGTCGGCACCAGTGAGATCAAGGCGTCGGCCGGTCAATCGCCAATCTACGGGGTGCTGGCGACGGCGCTGAGCTACTTCAACGGACGTCCGGCGACCAACTCGAGCAACGGCTGCGCGGCCACGCGCTACGTGGTGCTGGTCACCGACGGTCTGCCGACGCTTGATCACAACAACAAGGCCTGGCCGCCGCTCGGTACGGTGCCGGGCAACGGCTACGGCGTCACGGTGACCTTCAACTCCGATGGCTCGCTCGCCTCGACCAACGACCAGGCGCTGACGGACACCATCGCGGAGCTGGCGGCGCTGAAGAGCGCCGGCGTCAAGACTTACATCATCGGCCTCGGCGCCGGTGTGGAGACGGCCGCCAATCCGCAGGCCGCCAACACCCTGACCGCGATGGCGGTAGCCGGCGGTACCGGCTCGTATTTCGCCGCCACCAGTCCGGTCGATCTCACCAACGATATGCAGGCGATTCTGGCCAACATCCTGGCCGAGACGGCGGCGACCTCGGCGTCGGCGATCAACTCCACCGGCATCAGCACGACCTCGGTGGCCTATCAGGGCACCTTCACCACCTCTGATGTCTACCAGGATTGGACCGGTAACCTGCTGGCCTATCCCATCAACGCGGCGACCGGCTACATCGACACGACCTATACGGCGGCTCTGTGGCAGGCACAGGTCGAGCTGGATACGCAGAACTACGCCAGCCCCGGTCGGCTCATCACCACGTGGGACCCGGTGGTCTCGCAGGGCACCGCGTTCGAATGGAGTACCAACCCCACGGCCACCAGCGGCATCGCCGCCAGCACCGCACTCGGTCAGGCCCTCGAGACCTTCAGCGGCGATACCAACGGCCAGGATGTCCTCAATTACCTGCGCGGTAACTCGGCCAAGGAGCAGCGCAACGGTGGCCAGTTCCGCAATCGCGCGCACAAACTGGGCGACATCGTGGACAGCTCCCCCCTGTATGTGGGCGCGCCGTCCGGCCCCTGGCAGCAGAGTTCCTATTTCAGCTTCGAGAATACCTACTTCAACCGCCAGCCGATGCTCTACATTGGCGCCAATGACGGCATGCTGCATGCGATCAATGCGTCCACCGGCCATGAGGTGTTTGCGTTCATTCCGCACTCCGTGTGGAGCAACCTCGTCAATCTGGCCAGTCCGTACTACAACCCGCAGCACCGCTTTTACGTGGACGCTTCGCCTCAGGCGGCTGATATTCAGTTCAGCGACAACACCTGGCACACGGTGCTGCTCGGCGCCGAGCGCGGTGGCGGCAACAGTATCTTTGCCATCGACGTGACGGACCCCTCGCAGTTCACCAGCGAGGACAACATCGCGCAAAAGGTGCTCTGGGAGTTCACCGACGCCAACATGGGCGACACCTTCAGCGAGCCCGTGGCGGTGTACACAGCCGCAGGCTTTGCGGTGATGTTCGGCAACGGCTACGACAGTCCTACCGGAAAGCCGTACCTGTATGCGCTCAACCCGCAGGCGGGCACCGTGATGGCGAAGATCGACCTGTGCGCCGCGGTGCCCACGGCCTGCAATCTGTCGCTGCCCAACGGACTTTCGAGCATTACCTCGATGAGTACCTCGGGTGCGCTGCTGTCCGGCAATCCCAACGTCATTTACGCCGGCGACCTGCAGGGAAACCTCTGGCGCATCGACATCTCCAACAGCAATCCCGCCGATTGGACCGTGAGTGTGCTGTTCCAGGCCACCGACTCCTCCGGTAACCGTCAAGCGATCACGGTGACGCCGCAGGCGACGATGAATCCGCTGGCGCCGAGGCTCGAGGGGGCGATGGTCTACTTCGGCACCGGGCAGCTGCTCGGTCTGCCGGATCTGAGCACCACCCAGGTACAGTCGGTGTACGGGGTGTTCGATAGCGGCACGGCTCCCGCGACTCCCTACACGCGCAGCAGCCTGGTGCAGCAGACCATCACGACCCAGACGGCAACGACCTCTTCGGGGGCCAGTACGACGATTCGCCTGTTGAGCTCCAATGCGGTCAACCTGCCGGCCAGCCGGGGCTGGTACGTCGACCTGAACGTGACCGGCAGCGCCGGGGAGCGCGTCGTCACCGATCCGGCGCTGTTCAACGGCACCTTGCAGATTACGACGTATCAGCCGAATTCCAACACCTGCGTGGGCGGCGGCAACGCCTATTACATGGTGTTCAACTACGCCACCGGCGGTGCAACCACGCTGCCGCAGTTCGATTGGTACGGCAGCGGCACGATCAACAGCGCCGATCTGTACGACGGGCAGACCGTCGCGGGCGCCTCGCTGGGTAATTCCTACGCGGCCGCGCCCAAGATGGTCACGCTCGGCGATCAGGCCATCGTCTACATCACCACCGGTGCGGCGCAGGTGGATGGACAGTGCAATGGAACCACCTGCGACAAGAACGAGCTGAATGCCGATCCGTCGGCTCGCGGGGCCTGGGAGGAGATCAAATGATGCGATTCACAAAGTCACGCCGTGCGCTCGGTCTGCTGGCACTTGCAGCCATGCCGGCGCTCGCGTTCGCTGGCATGCCGCTGCAGGCGCAGGTGACCGGGCAGGTGAGCTCGGTTGAAGGTTCCACCGCGGTGCGCATCGACGGCACCACTTATTTGATTGCGCCCAATAGTCCCGCTGCCCAGGACATCCACACGGTCAGCGCCGGGGACACGGTCGGCCTGGTGCTCAACGGGCCGGCGGGATCGGCGACCAGCGAGGTCGTGTATATCACCCACACTGGCGCCGGGCGCGGCGGACACTGAGCATGCTTTCACTCATCTCATGCCGCGCCGCCCGGCGTGGCCCTCTGCAGCGCGGACCTGCGCGCCGGCGGGGCTTTTCACTGATCGAACTGATGGTCACGGTGGCGATCGTCGCGGTGCTCGCCGCCATCGCCTTGCCCTCCTACCGGCACTACGTCCTGCAGGGCAATCGCACCGATGCCATCAAGGCGCTGGCCTTCTACCAGCAGGCGCTCGAGCGCTGCTACTCGCAGAATTTCACCTACACCGGGTGCGCGCAGATCCCGGGGATGCCGGTGGCGACCACCGACGGCTACTACAGCATCAGCCTGCCGACACTGACTGCCACGACCTATATGCTGCAGGCGACTGCCGCCGGTACGCAGGCCTCCGACACCCAGTGCAAGGTCTTCACGATCACGCAGGCCGGCGTCCAGGCCGCCCAGGACAGCTCCACCAACGATCAGACGCAGGCCTGCTGGGGCGGGCACTGAAGCCCCGCCCGGCGGGCCAATCCCGCCTGATGAGCTTGCCGTAGCCACTCCGGCTACGCTGACACTGACATCGGCCGCCGGGCTGACGATCCGGCAGGGCCGGTCTATCATCCCGCGCTGCGGGAGCCAGAGCCGGTGCACGGCAAATCCAACATTTTTCTGATCGGTCCGATGGGTTCGGGTAAGTCCGCGGTGGGCAGGTACCTCGCGCGCCTGCTCGACTATCCGTTTTACGACAGCGATCAGGAAGTGGAGGTGCGCACGGGGGCGGACATTCCGCTGATTTTCGAGCGCGAAGGGGAGGCGGGATTCCGTCGACGTGAGCGCGAGGCGCTCGAGGAGCTCACACGGTTGCAGGGCATCGTGCTGGCGACCGGCGGCGGAGCCATTCTCGACGCCGCGACCCGTCAGGATCTGGCCGCGCACGGCTGGGTGGTGTACCTCGAAGCGTCGGTCGCGCAGCAGGCCGCCCGTGCCGGGCGTACGCGCCACCGGCCGCTGCTGCAGGACACCGATCCGGTCATGCGCCTGCAGGAGCTCATGCGCGTGCGCGAGCCACTCTACCGCGCCATCGCCGACCTGGTCATATCGACCAATTACCGCAAGGTCTCCGCAGTCGCCGAGAGCATCGCCCGCGAGTTCCGCAGCGCCACTGCCGCGCGCTGAAGCAGCGCACACCGAACACCGCGCCGGGCGCAGCGCCTATAATGATGCTTCGCGCTCATGGCCTCTCCAATCTCCCCTGCAACCACCTCCGCCGCCGTGGCGGATGCACCGCCCCCGGTCCAGACGCTCAGCGTCGGGCTCGGCGAGCGCTCCTATTCGATCGTCATTGGCGCCGGGCTCATCGACTCGGCCGAGCTGCTTGCGCAGCACGTGCCGCACCGGGATGTCCTGGTGGTGACCAACACCGTGGTCGGCCCGCTGTACGCGCAGCGATTGGAAGCGACCCTCACACGCGGCCTGCCGGGCCGCCGCGTGGTGCGCGCGGTGCTGCCCGATGGTGAGCAGCACAAAAGCCTCGAGAGCGCCGGCCGCCTGTTCGACGTGCTGATCGGCAACCGCTTCGGTCGCGACGCGGCCGTACTGGCGCTGGGCGGCGGCGTGGTCGGGGACATCGCCGGCTTCGTGGCCGCCTGCTATCAGCGCGGCATCGATCTGGTGCAGGCGCCGACCACGCTGCTGGCGCACGTGGATTCCTCGGTGGGTGGCAAGACGGCCGTGAATCATCCGGGCGGCAAGAATCTCATCGGGGCATTTCATCAGCCGCGAGGAGTCGTCGCCGATACACAGCTGCTTTCCAGTCTGCCGCCGCGCGAGCTCTCCGCCGGCCTCGCCGAGGTGATCAAATACGGCCTGATCTGCGATGCGGCGTTCTTCGGCTGGCTCGAGAGCCATATCGAGGCACTGCGCGCGCTGGATGCCGCCGCGCTCTCATACGCCATCCGCCGCTGCTGCGAGATCAAGGCACAGATCGTCGCGCGCGATGAGCGCGAGCAGGGTGAGCGTGCGCTGCTGAATTTGGGCCACACCTTTGGTCATGCGATCGAGTCTGCGACCGGCTATACGCAGTGGCTGCACGGGGAGGCCGTGGCGGTGGGGCTGCTGATGGCGGCGGACCTGTCGCGACGGCTGGGGCAGGTCTCGGCCGCCGAGCTTGCCCGGCTGCGCTCTCTGCTGGCGCGTGCCGGCCTGCCGGTGCGTGCACCGCCGATCGGCGCGGCGCGCGCCCTCGAGTACATGCGCGTGGACAAGAAGGTCAAGGCCGGCCGCGTGCGCCTGATCCTGATGCAGGGGATCGGCCATGCGACGCTCAGCGCCGACTATCCCGATGCGGCGCTGGCGGCCACACTGAGCGCGTGGTTCGATGGTGCCGCAGGCGCCGCCGGCGCCGCCGGCGACGCCGCCGCCGGGCCGTCACGATGAGCGTGCATCCGCTGCCGGGCACCACGCCAGTGCCTGCCAGCTCCGGCACGGCGCTGGCGCCCTACGCGGCCGATGATCTGGCCACGCGCGGGCGCCGCTATCCCGAGCCGCCGCCCCAGTATCGCAGCGAGTTTCAGCGCGATCGCGACCGCATCATTCACTCCAACGCCTTCCGCCGCCTCGCGTACAAGACGCAGGTGTTCGTCAATCACGAGGGCGACCTGTATCGCACGCGCGTGACGCACTCCATCGAGGTGGCACAGATCGCGCGCTCGATCGCCCGCGCGCTGGCACTGAATGAGACGCTCACCGAGGCGATCTCGCTGGCCCATGATCTGGGGCACACGCCCTTCGGACACGCCGGGCAGGACGCGCTCAACGAATGCATGCGCGACTATGGCGGCTTCGAGCACAACCTGCAGTCGCTGCGCACCGTGGATGAGCTCGAGGAGCGCTATGCGCTCTTTCCGGGCCTGAACCTGACCTTCGAGTGCCGCGAGGGCATTCTCAAGCACTGCGCGCCTGACAAGGCGCGCGAGCTCGGCGAGATCGGCGAGCGCTTCCTCACGCGTCGCCAGCCGGGGCTCGAGGCCCAGCTGGCGAATCTCGCTGACGAGATCGCCTATAACAACCACGATGTCGACGACGGCATCCGCGCCGGCCTGCTATCACTCGAGCAGCTCGAGCAGGTGCCGCTGGTCGCCCGCCAGGTCGCCGAGGTGACGCGGCTGTATCCGGATATCGCCGGCCGCCGCCGCGTGCACGAGACCGTGCGGCGCATGGTCAACGACATGGTCGTGGACGTGATCCAGCACAGCATCGAGCAGCTGCGCGAGGCGTGCCCGGCAGACATCGAGGCCGTGCGAGCGCAGCGGCGATCGCTCATCGGCATGAGTCCTGGCATGCTCGCCGCGCACCGCGAGCTCAAGCAGTTCCTCGGCGAGCATCTCTATCGCCACCAGCGCGTGCTGCGCATGACGATCAAGGCGCGTCGCGTCGTCGGGGAGCTGTTCGCGGCTTTCATGAGCGAACCGCGGCTCATGCCCGAGGAATACTACGAGGGCGCACGAGGTGCCGAGGAGCAGGGGGGCCTCGCGGGCCGCGCGCGCAGCGTCGCAGACTACGTGGCCGGCATGACCGATCGCTACGCGATCCTCGAGCACGGCCGGCTGTTCGATCCGAAGGAGCGTCCATGAGCAGTATTCCGACGCGCGAGCGTCTCATCTTCGCCCTCGACGTGGCCGATACCGCGCAGGCGCGCGCGCTCACAGAGCGGCTGGGCGCGGCGGTGCAGTTCTACAAGCTCGGCCTGGAGCTGTTCATGGCCGGCGGCTACTTCGAGCTGGTCGACTGGATGGTCGCGCGCGGCAAGAAGATCTTCGTCGATCTGAAGTTCTTCGATATCCCCGCCACCGTGGCCTCCGCGGTGCGTCAGCTGAACGGCCGCGGCGTCACCTTCACGACCGTGCACGGCAATCAGGCCCTCATGGAGGCGGCGGCTGCCGCCAAGGGCGATGTCAAAGTGCTCGCCGTCACGGTGCTCACGAGCCTGGACCGCGGCGATCTGACGGATCTGGGTTTTCAGTGCGACGTGCAGGAACTGGTGCTTTCGCGCGCGCGCCGGGCGCTTGAGGCGGGCTGCGACGGCGTGGTGTCCTCGGCGCTGGAGGTCGCGAAACTGCGCGAGCGCATCGACCGGCGGTTGCTGGTGGTGACCCCGGGGGTGCGGCCGGTCGAGAACCGACCCGACGACGATCAGAAGCGCGTCGTGTCGGTCAGCGACGCCTTTCGCAACGGCGCGGACTACATCGTCGTCGGACGTCCGATCCGCGATGCCGCCGATCCCCGTGCTGCCGCCGAGGCAATCCAGTCGCAGATCGCCACGGTGTTCTCGTAGGCAGGCCCTCAGCGCCCGTGCGGTAATTTCCCTACAGCCGCGCGCGCATCCGTCCCGCTGCCGCAGATCTGCGGATCGGCGAGCCTTGCGCTACACATGCAGCGGCTCGCGCTCAGGCGGGCAGTCCGCTGCCGAAACCACTACGGAGGTGAACTATGAATGCCACGGACCCGGGAACACGCACGGACTACCTGACCCGCGACAAGTACGGCATGTACGCCGACTATTCTGACAGTGACCATGGCCCCGGCCCCGCGCTGATGGGCGCCGATACGCTGCTCGGCAACGATGTCTACAACACTGCCGACGAGGATCTGGGCGATATCAAGGAATTCATGATCGAGATGAGCAGCGGGCGTATCGCCTACGCGGTGCTCTCGTTCGGCGGCTTTCTGGGCATGGGCGACAAGCTGTTCGCCGTGCCCTGGGAGGCGCTCAAGCTCGACACGGAAAACCATCGCTTCGTGCTCGATGTCGACAAGGAGACCCTGAAGGGCGCACCGGGCTTCGACAAGGATCACTGGCCCTCGATGGCCGATCCGACCTGGGCGGCCGGCGTGCACCGCTTCTACGGCACTACTTATCGCGGTGCTGCCGGCGACCTTGGCAGTCGTGACCGCCTGAGCTGAGGGATCGTGATCTGCCGGCCCGGGTAAGGGTCAGGGCGGTGGGCCGCGGCGCTGTGCCCGGTGCACCGCCCGGTGGGTCAATCAGGCCGCCCGGCTTGCGGGCTGGGCGGCCAGCTCATCGCGCAGCACGCGCCTGAGGATCTTGCCGACGTTGCTCTTGGGCAGCTCGTCGCGGAAGTGAATGGCCTGCGGGCGCTTGTAGGCCGTCAGAAACCGATGGCAATAGTCCATCACGGCCTGCGCCGTCAGCGCCGGATCCTTGCGCACGACGAAGAGGGCAACCACCTCGCCCGAATGCTCATCCCGCTGCGCGACCGCGGCGACTTCCAGCACGCCCGGGCAGCGTGCGGCCACTTCCTCGACCTCGTTCGGGTACACCTTGAAGCCCGACACGATGATCATGTCCTTCTTGCGGTCTTCGATGAACACGAAGCCGCGCGCATCGATGCGACCGATGTCCCCGGTGCGCAGCCAGCCCTCGGGCAACATCACCTGCGCGGTCTCATCGGGGCGCTGCCAGTAGCCCTGCATGACCTGCGGACCGCGCAGGCAGATCTCCCCGACGGTGCCGGGCGCCAGCTCGGCGCCCGCCTCATCGCGGATGGATACCTCCGTGGAGGGCAGCGGCAGCCCCACAGAGCCATTGAAGTGGGCGTCCGCCCCCACGAGCGGGTTGCAGCACACCACCGGCGAGGCTTCGGTCAGGCCCCAGCCCTGCGTGATGTCGCAGCCCGTGGCCGCCCGCCAGCGCTCGGCGACCGCGCCCTGCAGCGCCATGCCGCCGGCCACCGTGGCGGTGAGCTGGGAGAAGTCGATCGACTCGAAGCCGCGCGTGTGCATCAGAGCGTTGAAGAGCGTATTGACGCCCATGAAGAACATCGGCGGATGGCGGCGCAGCTCGCCGATGAAGCCGTGAAAATCGCGGGGATTGGCAATCAGCATCCCCGAGCCGCCGAGCGAGCCGAACAGCAGGCAGTTCGCGGTCAATGAAAAGATGTGATAGAGCGGCAGCGCGCAGACGAAGTTCACCCGGTCCATCGCCTTCTGCGTGAACCAGGCGCGGCACTGCTGGATGTTCGCCACCATGTTGGCGTGGGAGAGCATGGCGCCCTTGGCCACCCCGGTGGTGCCACCGGTGTACTGCAGGAAGGCCAGGTCATCGCCATCGAGCGCCGGCGCCTGCAGTGTCAGCGCGCGCCCCTCCGCAAGCACATGGCGCAGGCCGCGCGCTCCGGGGATCAGCCAGCGGGGCACGCGCCGTTGCACGTGGCGCAGTATCAGATTGACCAGGGCCCCCTTGGGCTGCTGCAGCAGATCGCCCACGCCGGTCACGACGACGTGCTTCACGGCCGTGTCCGGCAGTGCCTGCTCGAGCGTCGCGGCGAAGTTTTCCAGCACCACCACACAGCTCGCGCCCGAATCCTTGAGCTGATGCTCGAGCTCAGTGGCGGTATACAGCGGGTTGACGTTGACCACGACGAACCCGGCGCGCAGCGCTCCGTACAGCGCGATCGGATACTGCAGAATGTTGGGCAGCATGATCGCGACGCGATCGCCACGCGCGAGCCCGGCGCGCTGCTGCAGCCAGGCGCCGAAGGCACGCGAGCGCTGCTCGAGCTGCCGATAGGTCATCGCTGTGCCCATGCTGCGATAGGCAATGCGATCCGCGTAGCGCTCGCAGGCCTCCTCGAGCAGCACTTTGAGCGAGGCAGGGGTGTGGATGTCGACCTCGGCGGGCACGCCGGATGGATACTGGGACAGCCAGAAGCGGCTCATCATGGCGCTCCGAGCGCATGCACGCGATGCTGCGCGGTATGCCGGCCCGGGGTGCCGAGCAGCGGCTGCAGGACTGGCCAGACGGTCGAGAGCAACAGCGGCTGCGCGCGCTCGTTGGGGTGCAGGCCGTCGGCCTGGATGAGACCGGGCTTCAGCGCCACGGCGGCCATCAGGAAGGGCACCAGTGCCAGACCGTGACGCCGTGCAAGCTCTTCATACATGGCATAGAAGGCGCTCGTATAGCGTTCACCATAATTGGGCGGCATGCGCATGCCGATCAGCAGTACCCGGGCGCCGTGCGCCTGCGACAGCGTCACCATCTGCTCGAGATTGGCCTGCGCCTGCACCAGCGGCAAACCCCGTAGTCCGTCGTTGGCACCGAGCTCGAGGATCACGATGCGCGGGGCATGCATCGCCAGCGCCCGGGGCAGGCGTGCGAGTCCCCCTTCCGTCGTCTCACCGCTCACGCTGGCATTGACGACCCTAAAATCGTACCCTTCCTGGGCAATTTTCCGCGCCAGCAGGTCCACCCAGCCGTGTCCGGGGGGCACGCCGTAGCCCGCGCTGAGGCTATCACCGAACACGAGAATCACCGGTGCGGTGCGTTTCGCAGGCGACGCACCGTCCTCGGCCGCGGCATGCGCCAGCGGTGCCGCCAGTGCGGCCAGCCAAACCAGCAGGATGACCATGATCCGTGACATCGTTCTGGAAGCGCGCGGCCTCACCAAGGAGGTTAACAGTCCAGATGGTCCGCTGACCATCGTGCGCGAGGTTTCCTTCGAAGTGAACCGCGGTGAATCCGTGGCCATCGTCGGGGCCTCGGGTGCGGGCAAGTCGACCTTGCTGGCATTGCTGGCGGGGCTGGATTCCCCGAGCGCCGGGGAGGTGCGTCTGGCCGGCGAGCCCCTGAGCCGCCTCGATGAGGACGGCCGCGCGCGGCTGCGCGCCGACCGCGTCGGCTTCGTCTTCCAGTCCTTCCACCTGATCGGCTCTTTGACCGCGCTGGAGAATGTCATGCTGCCGCTGGAGCTGGCCGGGCGCGCCGATGCGCGTGCCGCCGCCAGCGACATGCTCGCGCGCGTGGGGCTGGCCGCGCGCCTGCATCACTACCCGCGCCAGCTCTCGGGCGGTGAGCAGCAGCGCGTCGCGCTCGCACGCGCCTCGGTCGGCCGGCCCATGGTGCTGTTCGCGGATGAGCCCACCGGCAACCTCGACACGGTGACCGGCGAGCGCATCGCGGAGCTGCTCTTCGAGCTCAACCACGGCTCGGACACCACGCTGGTGCTGGTGACGCATGATCGCACCCTGGCGCAGCGCTGCCGCCGTCTGCTGTGGATGGATGCCGGCACCCTGCGTGAGGGGGGCGGTCCACAGCGCGCGGCGACGGGCAGCACCCAGACCGCTCCGGGCACCCATGCGTAGCCTGCGCCTGGCGCTGCGGGCCCTGCGGCGCGAATGGCACTCGGGGGAACTGGCGCTGCTGTGGCTGTCGCTGGCGATCGCCGTGGCGGCGCTGACCGGCGTCGGGTTTCTGGTGGATCGCATCGGCCGTGCCGTAACGCTGCAGGCGAGCGAGATTCTGGCCGCGGATCTGCGCGTGGCGGCGCCCCATTCGATCCCGCCCGACGAGGAGCGCGAGGCGCAGCGCCTGGGCCTGCAGAGCGCACGCCTCACGACGCTGCTGTCGGCCGTGTTTCGCGGTGACGCCAATCAGCTCGCCAACGTGCGTGCCGTCACCGCCGGCTACCCGCTGCGCGGAGCGCTGAGCGTCGCGGACCGTCCGTTCGCATCCGGCAACACCACGCACAGCATCCCTGCGCCCGGGCAGGCCTGGCCCGACTCGCGCCTGGCGGCCGCGCTCGGCGCAGGCCTTGGCAGCACGCTCGACGTGGGCGCAACGCACCTCACGGTCACGCGCATTCTGATTGCGCGGCCCGATCAGAGCGCGACCTTCGTCGAATTCGCCCCGGCGCTGCTGATGAACGCCGCGGATCTGGCCGCGAGCCGGCTCGTGCAGCCGGGCAGCCGTGTCAACTATGCGCTGCTGCTCGCCGGGCCACGCGCGCGCCTGGCGCGCTATCGCGACTGGTTCGATGCGCACGCAACCGATGATGAGCGCCTGGACGATATCGCCGATGCCAGTCCGCAGATCGGCGATGCGAGCCGGCGCGCCGGACGCTTCCTGGCGCTGGCAAGCCTCGTCGCGGTGCTGCTGTGTGCGGTGGCGATGGCGCTCTCGGCGCGCAGCTACGTGCGCCGCCATCTGGACGCCGTCGCGCTGATGAAAACCCTGGGAGCAACGCGCCGCGTGGTGCTGGCCGTGACGCTCTGGCAGCTGCTGGCGCTGGCGCTGGTGGCGAGCCTGCTCGGCGCACTCGGTGGATACGTCACGCAGCTCTGGCTGGTGCGCGTGCTGCGAGGATTGCTGCGCAGTGACCTGCCCGCTGCCGGCCCCTGGCCGCTGCTGACGGGCTTCGGTGTGGCGCTGGCCATGCTCGCCGGCTTTGCGCTGCCCTCGCTGCTGCAGCTGCTGCGTGTTCCGGCACTGCGGGTACTGCGCCGGGATGCCGGCGCGCCGGCTCCCGCGCTGTGGATGGCGGCACTGCCGGTACTGCTGGCGGTTGGCGGCGTGGTCTACGCGGCGCTCGGCGCCTGGCGCGAGAGCTTCTGGTTCATCGCAGGGCTCGCCGGCGCCGTGGCGGCACTCGGCGCGGCCGGCGCGTTATTGATGCGTGCCGCGGGTCATGTGCGCGGCCGGGCCGGCACCGCCTGGCGCTACGGCGTGGCGCACCTGGCGCGCAGCGGTGGGCTCGGCATGGCCCAGATCGTTGCCTTCGGGCTCGCCGCCATGCTGCTGCTGGCGCTCGCCATCCTGCGCACCGATCTCGTGACCGACTGGCGCGCGAGTCTGCCGGTGGATGTACCGAACTATTTCTTCGTCAACATCCCACCGGCGCAGCGCCTGGATTTTCAGCACCTGCTCAGTACCCAGGGGGCGCGCTTCGAGCGCATGCTGCCGATGCTGCGCGGCCGGCTGGTGGCGATCAACGGTGCGCCGGTGGAGTCGCTGAGCTTCCCCGGCGTGCGTGGCGCCGCGCGCGGCCGCGCCTTCGCCAATCGTGAGCAGAATCTCACCTGGACGGCCGACCTCGGCGATGACAACCACATCGTGGCCGGGCACTGGTGGACGCGTGCCGACTTCGGCAAGCCGCTGGTCTCCCTCGCAGTCGAATACCAGCAGGCCATGAACCTGAAGCTCGGCGACAAGCTGCAGTTCGACATTGCCGGAGAGAGCGTGACGGTCACGGTCGCGAGCTTCCGGCGCGTCAAATGGGACAGCTTCCGTCCGAACTTCTTCGTCGAGTTTCCACCCGGTCTGCTCGATGATGCTGCCGGCAGCTACATGACCAGTGTCTATCTGACCCCGAGCAGCGCGGCCATGGCCGAGCTCGTACGCCGCTTTCCGAGCGTGTCGATCTTCAACGTCGGAGATCTGCTCGCGCAGGCGCGCGCGGTCATCGACAAGGCCGTCGTGGCCGTGCAGAGCGTGTTCCTGTTCACCGTGCTCGCCAGTCTGACGGTACTGCTCTCGCAGGTGCAGGCCACGCGCGAGGAGCGCCGCCAGGAGATCGCGATCCTGCGTGTGCTCGGCGCGCGCCGTCCCATGATCGTCGGCAGCGTGCTGGTGGAATTCTCGCTGCTCGGCGCGCTGGCGGGCCTGCTCGGCGCCACCGGCGCAGCGCTCGGCGGCGCCTGGCTCGCGCATACGCTGGATCTGAACTACCGCTTTGATGCGCTGCTATGGCTTGCCGGCGTGCTCGGCGCTGCGCTCATCACCGCCATCGCAGGGCTGATCGCGACCCGTCCGATTCTCTCCGTGTCTCCGCGCGCCGTACTGTCCTGAAGCGCGTCAGCGCAGCTCACCCGTGTCACGGCGCCGGCCCGTCGCGCCGCGCGTCGAAATATTACTTTAAAATCAGTCCATTGCGGGAGGACACTGGTGCCTGCGGAGTGTCCTCACGCCACCACCCGACCCCTGCGCTGCGCGCGGCGGTGCACTGCGTCATGGTGGCTCGGATCGCCCTGTGACTCGTTGAGGGACAGCGCGATAGCTCCAATGCGCCATGGGCCGACGGCAAATTCGTGGACATCTGGGCATAAGGGTGCGCAGCCCCCAATAAGCTGCGACAGAGAAGGCCCAAGTGACGAGCGCACCTTCTGAATCCGGCGTCGACGCCGCCGCCGTGAGTGCCGTGTCGGGTGGGCCCTCCTCGCGATCAACACACGCTCCCAAGGCGTGTTCCGTGTTGCGTGGCCACGGTGCGCCGCCCCGGGATGATGCGTTAACCGTGGAGCTCGCCGGCGGCGCGGATGAGGGGACGGCGGGCCAGTCGCCCCCTGAGCCGGAGCCTGGCACTGTGCTGGGTTCCCGCTACCGGCTGCAAGCGATCATCGGGCGCGGTGGGACTTCCACCGTCTTCAGAGCCCGGGATCTGCGCGCGGAGCCATCCTCAGACACGAGCAGCGAGCTCGTGGCGGTGAAGCTGTTGCGAGGCAGGCCCAGCACTGAGGCGTCGGCGCCTGCTCGCCTGCAACGAGAGTTCCACACCATGCGAGCTCTGTCCCATCGCGGCATCGCACGTGTCTACGAGCTCGATCGCGACGGCGACATCTGGTTCATGAGCATGGAGCTCATTTCCGGTCAGACGCTTACGCAATGGATGAGCACGGGCGCATCGTATTCGCAAGCGCTCAGGATCATTGATAGCTGCTGCGAGACCCTCGAGTACGCCCATTCCAGGGGTGTGGTACACGGAGATCTCAACCCCACGAACGTCCTGGTGAGTGAGGATGGCAGCGCCAGACTGATCGATTTCGGATCCTCATCCATTGCCGATGCCCGTGCGGATGCAGGATCGGCTCCAGCCATTGCCGCGACCCCTCTGTACGCAAGTCCACAAATACTGGCCGGACACCGTGCGGAGCAGCTTGATGATGTCTTCAGTCTGGCCTGTCTGAGCTACAGCATTCTCAGTGGCGGGCGGCACCCGTACGGTGGCCGTCCGTCGTTCGAAGCCTTTCGCGCCAAATCAGCGCCCACCTATGTGCGCGCCATTCCCGTTGAGCTCTTCGCGATCATCGAGCGCGGCCTGTCCGCGGACCGTGCGCGAAGACCTGCATCAGTGAGCGAGTTCCGCCGCGAGTTGATCGAGGCCGAACAACGGCGCTGCGCGAATGTCTGCCTGTCGCGTCCGGCAGCATCGAGTAGCGTGCAGAAGAGCTCTGCACATCCAGCGTTCCTGGCGCCTGCCATGGCAGAGCTCGCGCGCAGAGTCGCTGCGCTGCTAGGAGGATTCGGCAGCGCAGGGCGCCTGGCGCCAGTCAAGGCGGTGGTGTCCGTGATTGCCGTGCTTGCTGCGGTGGCGGGTGCCGTCGTGTTCTCCCGTCTCGAGCCGGTGCAGTCGAGGAATACAGGAGCCGAGAACCTACCGGCGGCCAGAGTCGAAACGTTCGCTGCGCCGACGATTGCCGTGAAAGCTTCCACTCCCCAGATGGCGCCAGCTCAATTGCCCCCGGCGCAGCTGGCACCGGCGTCCGAGCGCGCGCCTTCACTGTCGCCAAAAGCCGCACCGGCGCCCTCGGCGCACGACTCCAGCTCCATCTCGTTCAAGGCAGCGCTGATTCATATCAACGCGCGCCAGTCGCTGGTCGCCATTACGGTCACGCGCGAGCCTGCGAATCGCACACCGGGGCCGTTCGTCTGGCGGCTCGAGCGCGGCAACGCTATTCCGGCGATTGACTACAAGCGCATCGAGCCCCGGCGCGTCAGCTTCAACGAGGGTCAAACGGTTCGGACGCTGTTCATTCCGCTTTTGAACAAGACCGCCGCGCGCGTGCCGCCCGGCCCGCGCTTCTTCGACGTGGTGCTGCAGTCCGTCGCCGGAGGCCCCGCCCTGGGCCGCATCGCCCGCATTACCGTCGTCATCGATCCGACGCCGTCCATCTGGGTCGCAAAGTCCGACGCCGTCGGCAGCCACATCCTGCGCTGAGGCGCTCGCTCGGCCCGGTAGGCCCAACTGCGTTGCAACTGGCCGCAAAAGCGCTGCGCGGGTCCAGGGCCCCTGCGACCGCTCGTGGACTCAAAGTCGCGACCCCTGGGCCGCGTGCTCAGCGCGCAATCGTGATCGTGACCCACGCCAGCGGCACCGGAGCGCCACTCCAGGTGAGTCCGGCGATGCTCATGCGATAGTCGCCCGGTCCGAGAGCCGAGCTGTTGAGCGCCATGCGCAGATCCCCGTTCGAGTCGCGCGTCATGTTATGCAGGATGGCAACGCGTCCCTGGTCCACGCGATCAATCGTGACCTGATAGATCGTGTACCTCGCCCAGGTCATGTCGATCTTCAGATCGGCCAGCTCCGCTGAACCTCCGCCGATCGTCACCACCCCACCCGAGCCGGTCGAGCTGCGGCTCGGGATCAGCAGGATGGAGCGCGTCGACTCGACCGGATCGAGCGGCTGAGTGCTGAGCTGCTGCTCGAGTGCGCTCACGTGCCTTGCCGCCGCGGACAGCCGTCCCGCCGTGATCAGGGTGGCGAACACCAGCAGCACGCACAGGGACAGGGCCGCCAGGAGCGCCTGCGGTCGCTCCCACCAGCGGCGCGGTTTCTCTTCCCAGGGCATGGAGCGCCCGCCAGCCTCGAGCAGACGCAACGCAGCCTGCAGCTGCTTGTCCAGTCCAAGCTCGGCGAGCAGTTCCGGGTGTCGGCGGCAGAACTGCTCGAAGTCGAGCATGCCCTTGGGTGGCAAGCGCCCGGCCAGGTAGCGCTCGACGATCTGATTCTGCTGGATGAACTGCCGGTCCATGCGCGCCGGCAGAGCCCGTGTCGCTGCGACTGCGCGCAGCGGGATGGCAGGCGTCGGCGACGGGTCTGCCGGCTCGGGGGCCGGATTGCCGGAAAGTGCCTGCATGGATCTATCGTGCCGTGCCTGGCGCAATCGGGCGCAGCGCCCCCCTCACAGTTTGGTGCATGCGGCGCACAAACTGTGACGCAGGTCATATTCTTCCTGAGCATCGCCACCGACCGTCCTGCCGGCGCCGCCCCCGCCGTTGGGTCGCTTCGCGTAAACTTGCAGCACCCCATGTACCAGGCGCCCCTGCCGGATCTGCGCTTCGTGCTCGAGGAGCTGCTCGAGGTGGGCAGTCTCGGCCGCCTGCCGCGCTACGGCGATTTCGCCGTCGAGCTGCTCGGCCAGATCCTCGAGGAAGCCGCGCGCTTTGCCGAGCAGGTGCTCGCGCCGATCAACCGTCTCGGCGATGAGGTGGGCGCGAGCTTCCAGGATGGCCGCGTGCAGATGCCCGCGCAGTTTCGTGCCGCCTACCGGCAATTCGTCGAGGGCGGCTGGACGACCCTCTCGGCCGCCGCTGAGCATGGCGGACAGGGTCAGCCGCTCGTGCTCGCCGCGGCGGTCGAGGAGATCTGGTCAGGCGCCAATGTCGCCTTCACGCTCTGTCCGCTGCTGGCGCGCGGCGCCGTGGAAGCTCTCGAGCGCAATGGCACCCGCGAGCTGCTCGCGCGGCTGTTGCCGAATCTGGTCAGCGGCCAGTGGACCGGGACCATGAATCTCACCGAGCCGCAGGCCGGCTCGGATCTGGCCGCGATCCGCACGCGCGCCACCCCCGAGGCAGATCATTACCGTCTCAGCGGCCAGAAGATCTTCATCACCTACGGCGAGCACGACATGGCCGAGAACATCGTGCACATGGTGCTCGCCCGCATCGACGGCGCTCCGGCCGGCGTGCATGGCATCTCGATGTTCGCCGTGCCCAAGCGCCTGCCGACGGCGGACGGTGCCGCAGGGGAAGCGAACGACCTGCGCTGCGTTTCGATCGAGCACAAGCTCGGCATCCACGCGAGCCCCACCTGCGTCATGTCCTACGGGGATCAGGGCGGTGCGCTGGGCTACCTCATTGGCGAGCCCAATCGCGGCCTCGAATACATGTTCGTGATGATGAACTCGGCGCGACTGTCCGTCGGCGTGCAGGGCATCGGGCTCTCCGAGCTCGCCCTGCAGCAGGCGCGTGCCTGGGCGCACGTCCGCGTGCAGGGTCACGCGGTGGGTGCGCCGGGTCGCACCGCCGGGCCGATCATCGAGCATCCGGACGTGCGGCGCATGCTGCTGACGATTCGCGCCAACGTCGAGGCCATGCGTGCCCTGGCGCTGTATGCCGCGTTCGAGCTCGATCGTGCGCGCGCCGAACCCGATCCGGCCCGCGCAGCGGCGGCACTCACGCGCGGGGAGCTGCTCATTCCAATCGTCAAGGGCTGGTGCACGGAGCTGGCCACGACACTGGCCTCCCTCAACGTGCAGATTCACGGCGGCATGGGCTTTATCGAGGAGACCGGGGCCGCGCAGACGCTGCGCGATGTGCGTATCACCTCCATTTACGAGGGCACCACCGGCATCCAGGCCAATGATCTGCTCGGCCGCAAGCTCATGCGCGACCGCGGCGCGGCCATGGCCAGTCTGCTGCGTGACATGTTGCGCGAGCTCAACGAGCTGCGCGGTGATGAGCCCGCGCTGCGCAGCAGCCGCAACGCGACCATCGAGGCGCTGACCTACCTGCGTGACGCGACCGAGACCCTGCTGCAGCAGGCTGGAGAGGCTGCGCCGCGTGCCTATGCGGTGAGCGTGCCGTATCTGCAGCTCGCCGGTCGCGTACTCGGCGGTGCCCTGATGGCTCGCAGTGCTGCCATCGCCGCCAGACACCTGCAGACAACGGCTGGCGCGGCTGCAGCTGTCGCGGCCGCGACGGCCGACGCCGGCTTCTATCGCGCCAAGCTGCAGAGCGCGCGCTTCTATGCCGAGCACCTGCTGCCCGAGGCGCTCTCGCTGCTGCGAATCGTCAAGTCCGGTGGTGCCAGCGTGGCCGACGCAGCCGCCGATCTCGTTTGAGCGGGGCCGGCCGTACGGGCAATCGAGTACACTGCGCCGGCCGTGCGCGGCGACATTGCCGGCGACAGGTGGCGATTATGAGGACGGGAATGAAGCGAGCGTGGTTGCTGCTGATGATGATGGCAGGCGTTGCGGGCGTCGCACTGGTCGGGTGTTCGCATGGCAAGGCGCCGACCGCGCGCTCCACAGCGAGCGCCAAGGCGGCGCCGGCACCCGCGGTCGCGACCGCAACTGCGGGTGCGGGTGCGAGCGCGCCAGCCACTGGGCCTGCGGCCACGCCCGCCGCTGGCGGTGCCGGTGCCGGCCCTGCCGCGCCTTCCGGTACGGACAACGGCGTGCCGGCGCGTGCCGATCTGGTGCTGCTTGCCGGCGCGGCCTTCGATGGATGCAAGGCCCCCGCACCGCCGCCCGATCCGCCCGACGGCCACGTGGCCACGCGCGAGCAGATGCTCAGCTCGCACAAGCTCACGTCCGATTTCAATGCGGCGACC
Organism: Steroidobacteraceae bacterium; assembly: GCA_035502275.1. Lineage (GTDB taxonomy): Bacteria > Pseudomonadota > Gammaproteobacteria > Steroidobacterales > Steroidobacteraceae > FEN-1191. Next base: position 89,941 of record DATJUN010000073.1, on the reverse strand, counting down.
GATACCTATCTGGCCTGTCTCGATCACGCCGCCGACAACTTTAATCGTCAGTACGGACGCATCATGCCGCTCTCGGGCGTTCGCCAGGTCATCGATCTGCACGATCGTATCCACAACCAGGCCGTCGATGCCGATCAGGCCGTGGCAAACAAATTCAACGTCCAATTGCGTATCTACAAGGCACGCGCAAGCGCGCCATGACTCATCCGCGAGCAGTGGGACTCGTGAGACACGGACGATGCGCGATGTCTGCGCCGCGCACGGCATCTGCTCCGATATCGGGCGCCCCAGCCCTGGCGCTATCACTCGCGCCTGCGGCCGCAGGCTTGGCAGCGACGTGAAGCATCGCTTCGCCATCGACACGCTCTCGCCCCGGCCGTAGAGCGCGACCCGTTCACGTCGCCATCCCGCGACAGATCCGCGGTCAGCGCCGCGAGCGCTGGGACGTTCTTCAGTGCGAGGAACTGCGCTGCGCCGCGGTCGTCACAGCGGTAGGACCGCTGCATCCATTGAATTTGAGAGGTACTCGTGAAGAAGATGCTCGTGCAGAAGATACTCGTAGGCATGTCACTGGCGGTGATGGCCGCCGCAGGATCCACCGCCGCGCTGGCGCAGCCGCGCTATGGCTATGGCTACGGCGGCGCCGCCGGCTCGGACTTCGGTCCCTACCTGGGCGTCAGCGCGGGGCAGCTGCTGTACAAGGAGGACGGCCTGCCGCAGATGAGCCCGACCATTGCGCTGTTTCACCTCGGCCAGCAGTTCAATCCCTATCTGGGCGTCGAGGGACGCATTGGCACGAGCGTGAACGGTGGCCGCGACTTTGGCTATCACGTGGATGCGCAGGTCATCTATGCCGGCTACATCCGTGGCACCCTGCCGATCAATCCGCTGTTTTCGGCCTACGGCATCCTCGGTCTGGGCGGCACGCAGTGGCATCGCAACTACGACGAGCACGACAGCAACAACGTCGGGGTGTCCTTCGGCGTGGGCGGTCAGTTCAACGTCGGTGGCAATGCGGCCCTGACACTCGAATGGACGCGACTCAACAGCGGCACCAACGTCGGCTATGGCTTCACCGCCGATCAGTTCACCTTCGGGGTCAACTGGCGCTTCTTCTAGGCGCGCTCAGGGGATAAGCACGGCCGCGCCGCTGTAGCGACCGGCGCGCAGATCATCGAGGGCCTGCTGTGCCTGCTCGAGCCCATAGCGATGCGTCTGCACGCTCAGGGGCAGCTGCGCGGCCAGCCGCAGGAACTCTACTCCATCGGCGCGTGTGAGATTCGCGACCGACACGAGCTCGCGCTCGCCCCAGAGCAGATCGTACGAGAACGAAGGAATCGCGCTCATGTGAATGCCGCCGCAGACCACGCGCCCGCCCTTGCGCACCGCTGCGAGCGCGCGCGGCACGAGCTCGCCGACGGGCGCGAAGAGAATGGCCGCATCCAGCGGCTGCGGCGGAGCCTCATCGCTCGCGCCTACCCACTGCGCGCCGAGCGAGCGTGCGAAGGCCGCACCCTGTGCATCGCCCCGGCGCACGAAGCCGTAGATCTCCCGGCCCTGGTGGCGCGCCACCTGCGCGATGAGGTGCGCCGCGGCGCCAAAGCCGTAGAGACCGAGGCGCCGGGCATCGCCCGCCTTGACGAGGCATCGATAGCCGATGAGGCCTGCACACAGCAGCGGGGCGGTATGCTCATCGTCGAGCCTGTCGGGCAGTGCCAGACAGAAGCGGGCATCGGCGAGCATGTAATCCGCATAACCGCCGTCGATCTGATAGCCGGTGAAGCGCGCGAAGTCGCACAGATTCTCCTGGCCGCGGCGGCAATACGCGCAGCGCCCGCAGGCATAGCCGAGCCACGGGATACCCACGCGCTGGCCGGGCTGCCAGTCGCGCTCGGCGGGCATGTCTTCTCCGATCGCATCGATGGTGCCGACGATCTGGTGACCGGGGACGATGGGAAGCGTGGGGTCGGGCAGCTCGCCGTCGACCAGGTGCAGGTCGGTGCGGCAGACCGCGCAGGCTCGGATGCGCACGCGCACCTGACCGGCGGCCGGCACCGGCAGGGCGCGCTGCTCGATGCGCAGGGCGCTGCCGGTCTGCCTGAGTACCATGGCGCGCATCGTGGACATCGCGCCCTCAACCCTTCTCAGGGGCCGTGCGCTCGGAGCCGCCCAGCACCGGCACCAGGTTGGCCAGCAGAAACTCGAGGAACTGGCGCAGCGCCGCCGAGCCCTCGCGATCCGCGGCATACAATGCGAGCAGCTCCAGCGGCTCCCCGACCGTCCAGTCGCTCAACACGCGCTCGAGCTTGCCCAGCGCAAGTCCCTGGCGGCAGAGAAACTCGGGCAGTACTGCAATGCCCAGGCCGGCCGCGGCGCTGGAATGCACCAGCGCCGGGTCATCGACCTGCAGCGCCGGGCGCAGCCGCAGCTCCTGCGAGTGCCCATCCCGCCGCAGCAGCAGCGTGGCCGCGGGTGTCGCGGGGCGCAGCACGGTGTGCTCGAGCAGATCGGCGGGCTTGCGCGGTCGGCCGTGCTGACTCAGATACGCCGGGGTCGCACACAGCAGCAGCGGCGGCCGGCCGAGCAGCGTGCGGCTGAGGCCGCTGTGGGTGCCCACGCCATTGCAGATGAGCAGATCCCAGTCCTCGGATGCGCTGTCCGGCACGGAGTCCACGACATTGACCGTCAGCTGGATCTCGCCATAGCTCTCCATGAAGCGCGGCACCAGCGGGGTCACGAGCAGCCGTCCATAGCCCGGATCCACCAGCAGACGCAGCCGCCTGGCCTCGCCGCCCGTGGGCGCAAAGCGCGTGCGCACCGCCTCGACCTCCACCAGCAGTCGCTGGCAATGCGGTCGCAGCAGCTCCCCCGCCGGTGTCAGACTCACGCGACGCGTGGTGCGGATCAAAAGACGTGTGCCGAGCCGTCGCTCGAGGCTTACTATGGCGCGGCTGACAGCTACTTTCGGCACGCCGAGCACGCGCGCTGCTGCGGTGAATGACTTCAGCTCACAGACGTGAGCGAAGGCGGACATCTCCGAGGCCAGCCACATTGATTCGTTTGCGCCTGATCGGGACCCGAGTAGCATAGTATTGTAGCAGTTGGGGAACAATTGCGATGCAGTGCCCCCCATCGTTTGAACTGCCCGTCGCCGCATCCGAGCCGCGCGAGACGCGTGAATTCGTCTACGAGCTGAAGTTTTACGTCAGCGAGCAGAGCGCTGCGGCGTTGCTGCACTGGGTGCGCAGCCGGCTGGCGCCCGATCCCCATGGCACCGGTGCCCACGGCGACAGCTACCGCGTCAGCAGCATCTACTTCGATACGCCCTCGCATGATGTGCTGGGGCGACATGGCTCCTTCGCGCGCAGCAAGTACCGCGTGCGACGCTATGGGGACGGCTCAGAGGTGTACCTCGAGCGCAAGACCCGCGGTGCCTATCGCGTTTTCAAGCGCCGCTCGGCCATCCCGGCTGCGGCGTTGCCTGCGCTGCTCGCGGCCGAGCCGATGCGCGGATGGAGCGGCTACTGGTTTCATCGCCGGCTGCTCGCGCGCCGGCTCGCTGCCGTGACACGCGTCGATTATCAGCGCATCGCGCGCATCGGTCAGAGCAGCTACGGTCCGCTGCGTCTGACACTGGATGAGGCTCTCAGCGCAGCGCCGGCGCGCGAGCTGGCCTTCGGGGCTGGTAGCGGCGCTGTGGCGCTGTCTCACCCCGGGCTCATTCTGGAGCTCAAATTCGGCCATGCCATGCCGGCGGTGTTCAAAAGCCTCATCCGCGAGTTCGCGCCGCGCCTGGCCGGCATCTCCAAGTACCGCCTGGCGGCCCAGGCGCTCGGACTTGCGCCCGGACTGCTCGCGGCTCGAGCGGCGGCCGGGCTGGCAGGCCCCGCCGCTGACGGCGCTGTCGAATGCGAGCCGCCGCCGGCCTCCCTCGGCGCGCTTGCCCCCCTCGTACCGGCTGCCTGCTGAGTCATCGTGCCGGAGTGGCTGCGGGAGGGGCTGGCGCGCACCACGGTGATCCCGACACCGGAGGTCGTCGTGCGCCTGCTCGCGGCGCTGCTGTTCGGATACCTGGTGGCGGGCATCTACCTGCGCAGCCGACGGCACGAGTCGGACATCGGCCCTTCCTTTCCGATGACGCTGGTGCTGCTGTCGGTGCTCATCGCGATGGTCACGCAGGTCATTGGCAACAACGTCGCGCGCGCCTTCAGCCTGGTCGGCACCCTTGCGATCGTGCGCTTTCGCACCGTAGTGCGCGACACGCGCGACACCGCCTACGTGATCTTCGCGGTGGTCATCGGCATGGCGATCGGCGCGGCAGACCTGTGGATCGCGATCATCGGTCTGGCCATCATCGCGCTCGCGGCGCTGCTGATCCCGCTGCGGGCGAGTCCCGTGGTGATGCCCGAGATCTACGAGCTGCGCCTGCGGGTCGCCCTGGGCCGCGAACCCGACAGCGTCGCCGCCGAGCTGCTCGGGCAATACCTTGCCAGCCGCGCGCTGCTCGCCATGAGCACGAGCCGGCCGGGGGTCGCCCTGGATTACAGTTACGAGGTACAGCTCAAGCCCGGTGCCTCCGCGCAGGCGCTGGTGCAATCTCTCTCCATGGTGGAGGGGTTGCAGGAGGTGCGCATCGCGCGCCGGCCACCGGAGTCTGTGATGCGCTGAGCGGTGCGCGCGGCGCGCTGCAGGCATCCTTGACGCGCAATTATCGTCGGATCGACGGGGAGAGCTCATGAAAGCCACCGTGCGTCGCGCGCTGGCTGTGGTGGTCGTAGTGCTGCTGCTCGGGCAGCTGGCGGCGCAGAGACTGAGGCATCGGGGGGCGGCGGCCGCCGAGCGCGGCACGCCGCGCGTGTCCATGCGCATGACCGATGGCCGGCTGCAGATGGGCCAGCTGACGCTTGCGTCCTGCAGTATCGGCGGTCGCGAAGGCGACGCCCTGCCAAGCCTTGCGGCCTGGTGCACGCACTTCGCGGTGCCCGAGGACTGGGATAATCCCGGCGGTCGACACATCGAGCTCGCCGTCGCCCTCGTGCCCGCGGCGGCCGCGGCGCCCGAGCCCGATATCGTGACCTTTCTCGATGGCGGCCCTGGCGGGGCGGCACGTGAGGATTATCCCCAGGTCGCCGCCGCATTCGCGCCGCTGCATGAGCGCCACACCATCCTGCTCGTGGATCAACGCGGCACCGGGGGCTCGAACGCGCTCGACTGCCCGGCGCTGCAGGAGCCCGCCACGACGCCGACGCAGCACGCCACCCGGCAGCTGACTGCTGCCGACGCGCCGGCGCCCATGGCGCAGCAGCTCGAGCAATGCCTGCTGCAGCTGCAGCCACGCGCCGCGCCGCAGTTCTACACCACCACGCAGGCCGTGCACGACCTGGAGTCCGTGCGAGCCGCCCTGGGCGCTCCGCGCCTGGACCTGATCGCGATCTCCTATGGCACGCGCGTCGCGCAGCAGTTCGCCGCGCGTTTTCCGGACTCCGTGCGCAGCGTGGTGCTCGACAGTCCCGTGCCCAACCGCCTGGCGCTGCTCAGCGAGCATGCGCGCAACCTCGAGCATGCGCTGCAGCTGCAGTTTGCCCGCTGCCGCGCAACGCCGGCCTGCGCGGCCCGCTTCCAGGATCCCTATGCCACCCTGTATCGGCTGCGCGATCGCCTGCTGGCATCGCCCGTGGCCGTGACGCTGCCGGATCCGGTGACCTTCGCGCCGATGCATCTGATGCTGAGCGCGCAGGATCTGGCGGCGGTCGTGCGCTTCGATGCCTACAACGAGCTGACGGCGGCACTGCTGCCGCTGATGATCGATGAGGCACAGCGCGGCAACTACACGCCGCTGCTCGGCCAGAAGACGCTGTTCACCACCGATCTGGGCGATCACATCACCGGGGCGCTCGAGCTCTCGGTGCTCTGCGCCGAGGACGTGGATCTGCTGGCGGCACGCCCCGAAGACGAGCGCACGCTGTTGGGCAACGATGCGATCTCGCGTGCTCAGGCGGCCTGCCGTCTGTGGCCGAAGGGCCGTCGGCCGGCCGACTTTCACGCACCCTTCCACTCGCGGCTGCCGGTGCTGGTGCTCGACGGCGAGCTCGATCCGGTGACGCCGCCCGCCTACGGCGCGGAGATCGTCGCCGCCCTGCCGCACGCGCGTCAGCTCATCGCCGCCGGTCAGGGCCACGGCGTCATTGGCGCCGGCTGCATGCCGCGGCTGGTGCGGCGCTTCGTCGAGACACTCGAGACCGGTGAGCTCGATGCGCACTGTCTCGCCGCGCTCGGCCCGGTCCCGGCGTTCATCGACTACGACGGCGCCCCGCCATGAGCTTCGACCCATGATCGTCGTCGAGGATCTGCGCAAGACCTTCGGCGCCACCCGGGCGGTGGACGGGGTCTCCTTCAGCGCGCGCGACGGACAGATCACGGCACTGCTGGGCGCCAACGGGGCCGGCAAGACCACCACGCTGCGCATGCTCTACACGCTCATGCGACCGGATTCGGGCCGCATACTCGTCGATGGCATCGACGTGCAGCACGATCCGCTGGCCGTACGTCGCGTACTGGGTGTGCTGCCCGATGCGCGCGGGCTCTACCGCCGCCTGACGGCGCGCGAGAACATCGAGTACTACGGGGCGCTGCAGGGCCTGGCTCCCGCACGGGCCCGCGCGCGCATCGATGAGCTGATCCAGATGCTGTCCATGCAGGATATCGCCGGGCGGCGCACCGAGGGCTTCTCCCAGGGAGAGCGGCTGAAGACCGCGCTGGCGCGCGCGCTGATACACGAGCCACGCAATGTGCTGCTCGATGAGCCCACCAACGGCCTGGACGTCATGTCCACGCGCAGCCTGCGCGAATTCCTGCGCCGCCTGCGTGCCGAGGGGCAGTGTGTGCTCTTCTCCACGCACATCATGCAGGAGGTCGCAGCGCTCTGCGACCAGGTGGTCATCATCGCGCGCGGGCGCGTGGTCGCCGAGGGCAGCCCCGATGCACTGCGCGAGCGGGCGGGGGAGGCGAGCCTCGAGGAGGCCTTCATGAAACTCATCGGGGCGCGCGCACTGGGTGAGCTGTCGTGAAGCAGGTGCGCCGTTGAGCCGCTCCGCCGCCTGGATCGTATTTCTGAAGGAGTGCCGCGAGAGCCTGCGCGACCGGCGCATTTTGATCAACGCGCTGCTGATCGGGCCGCTGCTCGGTCCGCTGATGTTCGTCATCGTGCTGCGCCTGACGGTCGCCCGGCAGATCGAGCAGGCGGCCCGTCCGCTGCCCGTTGCCGTGGCCGGCGCCGCTGAGGCGCCCAATCTCATCAGCGCCCTCGAGCAGCAGGGACTGCAGCTGCTCGCGGCTCCGGCGGATCTGGCCGGCGCGGTGCGCTCGCAGCAGCTGGATCTTGCGCTACGCATCCCGGCAGGCTATGCGGATGCCTGGCGCGCGGGGCGCCCGGCGCAGGTGGAGCTGTTCTACGATTCTTCGCGCCAGGGCGTGGTGGCCGAGGTGCAGCGACTCGAGGGCATGCTGCAGGCCTATTCACAGCGCAACGCCGCACTGCGACTCATGGCGCGCGGCCTCTCGCCCACGCTCGCGGCGCCGATCCTCGTGGCGCCGCGCGATCAGGCCACCCCCCAGGGACGCGGCGCGCTGATGTTCGCGATGCTGCCCTATTTCCTGGTGTTCACGGCACTGATCGGTGGCATGTGGCTCGCGATTGATTCGACCGCCGGGGAGCGCGAGCGCGGCTCGCTCGAGCCGCTGCTGATCAACCCCGTGCCACGCGATCGCATTCTGCTTGGCAAGGTGCTCGCCACCGCGCTGTTCGGTTCGGCCAGCCTCACCCTGGGTTTGCTCGCATTCATGATCGCTGGACGGTTTCTGCCCGGTGACCAGATCGGCCTGTCCTTCAATCTTGGGCCAGCTGTAGTCGGGGCCACGCTGCCGCTCATGCTACCGCTGGTGCTGCTGATCGCGGTCACCGAGATACTCGTGACGGCGTTCGCGAAGAGCGCACGCGAGGCGCAGGCGCACCTGGCGCTGGTGCAGATCCTGCCTGCCATCACGTCGGTGGTGCTGAGCTTTGCGCCGATCAAGGCGGCGCTGTGGATGTATGTCGTGCCGCTGCTGAGCCAGCAATTGATCATTCTGCGACTGCTGCGCGGCGAGCCGATCGCAGCGCTGGCCGTGACGCTCTCGGTCGTGTTCACGCTGGCGGCGGTGCTGGCGGTGTTCTTCGCCGCACGGCGCAGCTACGCCGCCGAGCGGCTCGCGATCAGCAGTTAGACCCAGCCGCGCCTGCGGCGCACTACACCGACGTGCCCCCATGCACCAGCAGGCCGACGAGACCGATCAGGATCAGGTAGATCGCGACGATGTAGTTCAGCAGGCGCGGCATCACGAGAATCAGGATGCCGGCAAGCAGCGAGACCAGGGGTGCGAGGCTGTAGTGAATGTACATGCAGGTGGCTCTCCGTGTTGCCCTGCGCATCAGGGTGGCGCGCGACGGTAGCGCCGGCGCGGCGCGGGCGCAATCGGCCGCGGCGGGCTTGCTATGACATCGAGTGCCCCCGTGCGGGTGCTGTTCGTGTGCGCCGGCAATATCTGCCGCTCGCCCACGGCCGAGGCGGTGCTGCGTGCGCTCGCCTCCCAGCTCGCACCGCAGCTGCGCCTGGAGATCGATTCGGCGGGCACCCACGGGCTGCATGCCGGGGATGCGCCCGATGCGCGCGCCCAGGCGGTCGCGCGTGCGCACGGCGTGGACATGTCGCGGCTGCGTGCCCGGCAGCTGACGGTCGGGGACTTCGGGCACTTTGACTGGATCCTGGTGATGGATCGGCAGAACCATGCGGCGGCTCTGTCGCTGGCGCCCCCGCAGCACCGCCGGCGTCTGCGCCTGTTCATGGAATTTGCGCCGCACCTGCGCCACCGCGAGATACCCGATCCCTACTACGGTGTGCAGGCCGACTTCGAGCTGGTGTTCACGCTGGCCGAGCAGGCCGCGCGTGGCCTGCTGCGCGAGCTGGCGCGGCTCTAGCCAGAACCCCATAAGCCCCCGCTGCGCCGGCCGGGCCCGCCTCGGCCCCAGCCCCGCGCGAGGTGGGCTGTTGTGTGTCCATGTACCTTGTGATAGAAAGGTACCATCCGCGGAACTGGTTGGGTGGCGTACCACCCCGCCCGCGCCACCGTCGGATGGCCGACGCATGGACATCAACGAGAAATTCACGCCGATCCGCAAGGGACTGCTCGAGTTCCTGATCCTCAGGATCGTGTCGGCGGACAAGGTGTACGTGGCGGACATGCTGCGCCGGCTCGCCGATACGCAGTTCGCCACCCAGGAAGGCACGCTCTATCCGCTGCTCAGTCGCATGCGCCGCGAGGGATTGCTCACCTACGAATGGCAGGAGTCGGAGGCAGGGCCGCCGCGCAAGTACTACGGGCTCACCGCCCTGGGTCGCGCTACGCTCGAAGAGCTCAACGACTACTGGAAGGCCATCAATCGAACCATCCAGCAGATGGGGAAGTAGTCATGCGCAGAGTCGTCACCATCAGCCTCAATGGCACTGCCTATCAGCTCGAGGAAGCGGGGTACGACGCGCTGCGTCGCTACCTGGATGAGGCCGAAGCAAAACTGCGCGCCGACCCAGACTGCGCCGAGATCCTCGCGGATCTGGAGCAGGCGATCGGCGAGAAGTGTGCGCGCTGCCTGGATGCTCATCGCAACGTCGTCAGTACCGAGGACGTGCAGCGCATCCTCGGCGAGATGGGCCCGGTCGAGGGCGGGGAGGGTGCGCAGGCATCGCGCGCGTACGGCGCCACCGGCGCCCCCGGCGCGTCCGCCGGCGGCGCGGGATCCGGCGCCGGTGCGGCCCCTGCGGGCAGCGCGCCCAGGCGTCTCTATCAGATCTCCGAGGGTGCGCTGATCAGCGGCGTGTGCAATGGACTTGGGGCCTATCTCGGCATCGACGTCATCGTGGTACGTGTGATCTTCGTGGCCCTGGCGCTGCTGACCTGGGGTGCGTGGGTGCTGGTGTACCTGGTGCTGATGTTCGTGATCCCGTACGCAAATACTTCCGAGGACCATGCCGCCGCGCACGGGCTGCCCTTCACGGCGCAGCAGCTGGTGCAGCAGGCCAAGCGCCAGTATTCGGAATTCAAGGAAAATGCCGAGCGGCGCCACCGCTCGCACCGGGAATGGCGCTGGCAGCGCCGCCAGTGGAAGGCGCAATGGCGCCAGCAGCGCTGGGCCATGCGTCATCGCATGCGCTGGGGCGAGCCGCCGTCGGGGGAGGCGCCCGACTATGCCACGCAGCTGCTGGCCGGCGTGCTCGTGCCCATCGCCGCGCTCATCAATGCGGTGCTCGTGATTGCGCTGCTCGTGGGCATCGCGCAGCTGCTCTCGCGCGGCACGCTCTTCGGCTGGGCGCGTCCGCCCGGCATGCCGCTGTGGGTCGGCATCGTCGTGCTCTGCATTCTCTACGGCGCCCTCGCAACCCCGCTGCGCGCCATGCGACACGCTGCCTACTTCGCGCGCGGGTCGGGTCCCAGTGCCTGGGCGGCGCTCTGGGGCAGCCTCCTGTGGCTTGCGTTCATGACGCTGTTTCTTGCGCTGGCCTGGCACTTCTGGCCGCAGCTGCAGCAACTGCTGCAGCAACTCGGCGACTCGCTGCGCGCGACGCAGGCAGCGGGGCGGGCGATCTGATGACCCCTCGCTGATGCCCGCTGAGCGCCACCTTCACTTCATCGGGCATCGCGCGCATCGCGCGCCGCTTCAACGGCGGCGGCGACCTCGGCAATGGCAGTCTCCAGCCCCTGCGATGAGGAGCGCAGCTCGGCGAGCTGCTGCGCGTTCCACTCCTGCAACAGCCGGCCTTCCAGCAGCAGCGCAGCCCGGTCGGCATAGCGTTCCACGACATCCAGTGCGTGGGTAGCCAGCAGCACGCTGCAGCGGCCACTGTCGACGGCCGCGCGCAAGTGGCGCTTGAGGATCAGAGAGCTGGCGGGGTCCAGTCCGTTGAAGGCCTCATCGAGCACGAGCAAGGCCGGAGTGCCAATCAGGGACAAAAGCACCGCCAGCTTCTGGCGCGTACCGGTCGAGTAGGTATCGACGTAGCCGTCCAGCAGCGAGTCGAGCCTGAATGAGCTCGCCAGCTCGATGACCTGAGGTTCCGGCGCCCCGAGCCCCTTGGCCGCGGCGTAGATCTGCAGGCACTGGCGCCCGGTGAGCAGGCCGGGCAGTTGTTCGGGCGCACAGCCGAAGCCGAGCAGGCCCCGGGCCTCCCGGGCTCGCGTGGCCACGGGCACGCCGCAGACCAGCACTTCACCGGCGCTCGGAGTCAGCAGGCCGGCGATGGCGCGCAGCAGGGTCGTCTTGCCCGCGCCGTTCGGTCCGAGCAACGCGAACCATTCGCCCCGGTTCAACGTCAGATCCACGCCCTCGAGCACGCCACGCTCGCCAAAGGCGACGCGCAGTCCACGAATCTCCAGTGCGCGCTGCTCCCGCATCGCTGCAACCTTACCGCTGGTCACGGAAGCGGGCGCGTGAGGAGCGCCAGGCGCTCAGCGGTGCGCGATCGGGCGAGCCGTGAGCGTAGGCCCAGGCGCAGGCCGCCACGCTGATCACCAGCGACAGCAGCAACCAGTCCGCGCCGCGGGCCAGCGCCTGCGTGCCCGTCAGCGCGAGCGGTAAAGCGCCGACGAACAGCACCAGCAGGGCGAGGACGATGGCCTGGCGCAGCAGTGTGAGCCAGATGAGCGCGCACGTCAGGCGAACAACGCCGATCGGCGTGGGCGCAAGCCAGCGCGCCGCGGGAAAGGCGACCCGTGCCGTGGCCGCCAGCATGCGCAATAGATGCGAGACGATCAGGGCGGAGCCGATGACGAGCAGCGCCCGGATGGCGGGAGTGCCCAGCGGCATGCCGAGCGCCAGGAAGGCGAGCTGCCGCGATGTGATCTTGGGCCGACCCCATACCTGGCTGCAGGCGAGTGGCCAGGTCCCAAGACCCCATATTCGGGCACGCCAGGGAGCCTGCGGACTTCGGTGTATGCGGGTGTACCAGGACGGCGGGATCAGCGGCGCCTGCCTGTGAGGCCAGTACCAGCCCAGGCCCACGCCGAGCGCGGCTGCGGTGCCGAGGGCCAGCAGCAGCGTTCCAGCGGCCGCGGCGGACAGTCCGGCGCCCCACGCCACGGCGATGGCGAGGAGGCTGATGCACAGGGCGCTCACCGGGGCGCTCACCGAGGCAGCCAGCACGCAGTCGGATACCGGCAGCGCTGCCAGCCACCCGTGCAGCTGGCGCCGCCGCACGCGCGCCCTGGCGCGCGTCACCGAGGCGGCGCACAGGGCGGCGAATACGATCGCCGTGAGCAACCAGTGCGCCGCTGTCTGCTGCATCAGCGCGCGCGCGGTCGCGCGGCTGCAGGCCCAGACGAAGGCTGCAGGCACGATGATCAGCGCTGCATGAAGCGAAGGATGGCGCCGCAGAGCATTGCGCCACTGCAGCCAGCGGCTGCGGATGGCCGGATGATGCCGATGAGCGGGCGGGCTCAGCTGCCTGTCAATCGCGCCAGTAATCGCAGTCCCTCCGGCCACTCACCATAGCCGCTGGCCGAATTGATATGGCCAGCGGCGCCGATATTGACGAACTCACTGCCCCAGGCGATGGCGCACGCGCGCGCGAACTCGATGCTGCCATAGGGATCATTGGTGCTGGCCACGAGGATGCTCGCAAAGGGCAGCGGCTGCATCGGCAGCGGCGAGAAGTCACTGATCTCGGGCGGAAAAGAGGGACGGTCGGGATTGGGCACCCCGACCAGCAACGCAGCGCGCGCCGTGAGGCGCGTCGTGCTCGCCCAGTGCACCGTGAGCAGGCAGCCCAGACTGTGCGCCACCAGCACGCACTGCGGCCCGTGTGCCAGGACCGCCGCGTCGAGCCGCGACTGCCAGTCGGCGCGCCGGGGGCGCTCCCACTCGTCCTGCTCAACGCGATGAACATCTGCCAGCATCGCCTGCCAGCGGCTCTGCCAGTGCTGCGCGTCGGAGTTGCCGCGTCCGGGCAGGATCAGGATCGGACCGTGAGGGTGGGGCGAGCTCAGGTCGGATTTTCCAGGCTGAACATCTCATGCTCATCGTCGTAGGCGAACACTTCGCCATAGCGGGCGAGCGACACGACGGCGCGCAGGGACTGCTCGGCGTCGTCCTCGCCCATGAAGTCCTCGAGCTCGTCGATGAAGCGGCTCTTGCGCGCCGCGTGCGAGGCGCGCTCATCGAGTACGCGCCGGATGTGCTCGGCGAGTGGCACATAGGCCAGCAGGTGGCGTGCAAAGATGCGTTTGCGCTCATCGAGCTCGGAGTTGGCGAAGGCCATGCCGTCGGGCGTCAGGCGGATATCACCACCCTCGACCTCGGCGAAGTGCATGACCTGCAGCGTCTCGGCCACGGGGAAGAGCTCATCGATCTCCATCTGCAGGTCCGAGGCGATCTCCGGCAGGTCCGCCTTGCCGTTGAAGGGCGCGGCCGCGAGCGTTTCCATCAGGCCGGAGAGCAGGTTCGAGGACACCCGCGGCAGCACCGAGCCGAGCGTCAGGCGCGGGAAGCGCTCGGCACGCGGTCCGTGCGCGGCGCCGGGGCGCGAGGTCATGACCACGTAGATGCGTTCCACCAGTTCGCGAAAGCGCGCATCCAGCCGGTCGCGCGGCTGTGGCAGCGTCACGGGAATCTCCCCGAGGATGCGACCGGGGTTGCTGCCGAATACCAGGATGCGGTCACACATCAGCACCGCCTCCTCGATATTGTGGGTCACGAGAATGACGCCCCGGATCGGCAGCTGCCGCTCGGCCCACAGCCCCAGAAAGTCCGTACGCAGTGTCTCGGCGGTGAGTACGTCGAGCGCCGAGAACGGCTCATCCATCAGCAGAATGTCCGGATGCACCACCAGGGCGCGCGCGAAACCCACGCGCTGGCGCATGCCGCCCGAGAGCTCGCGCGGGTACGCGGATTCGAATCCGTCCAGCCCGATCAGATCGATCGCCGCCAGCGAGCGCTTGCGGATCTCTGCCTTCTCCATGTGCTGCGCTTCCAGGCCGAGCGCGACGTTCTCGAACACGGTGAGCCACGGAAACAGCGCGAAGCTCTGAAATACCATGGCGATGCCCGAGGCGGGCCCCTCGATCGGCCGTCCCGAGAAGGACAAGCGCCCGCCGCTCGGACCCGACAGTCCCGCGATGAGCCGCAGCAGTGTCGACTTGCCTGAGCCGGAGCGGCCGAGCAGGCCGATGATCTGCCCCTCGCCGAGCGTGAGGTTCACGCCATCGAGCACCAGCAGCTCCCCACCGTCGGGCTTGGGGAAGGCCTTGCGCACATTCTCGATGTGCAGCAGCTCCACGGGGGCGGGTTGCGGGACGCTGTTCATGGGTCAGGTCAGCCGGTATTTGCGCTCGGCGTAATAGTACAGCGGCCGCCAGAAGGCGCGGTTCAGCACCACGACGAACAGGCTCATGGTCGTGATCCCGAGCATCACGCGATGAAAATCGCCGGCCGAGGTCGCGTCGGCGATATACGCGCCCAGTCCATGGGCGCGCAGCTGCGTGGTGCCCCAGCTCACGACCTCGGCGACCACCGAGGCGTTCCAGGCGCCCCCCGAGGCCGTGATCGCACCGGTCACGTAATAGGGCAGCACGGCCGGCAGCGCGACCTTGCGCCACCACAGCCGGCCGCGTACGCCGAAATTCTCGCTCGCGTAGCGCAGCTCCACGGGCATGGCCGAGGCGCCGGCAATGACGTTGAAGAGGATGTACCACTGCGTGCCGAGGATCATCAGGGGACTGAGCCACAGGTCCGGGTTCAGACGGAACGTGACGATGCCGAACACCATGACCGGAAACAGCAGGTTCGAAGGGAAGGCGGCAAGAAACTGTGCGATCGGCTGCACGATGGCTGCGGCGCGCGGCCGCAGACCCACCCAGACACCCACCGGCAGCCAGACGACGCTGGCGAGGGCGATGAGCACGACGACGCGCAGCAGCGTCAGGCAGGCAAGCCCGACCGCCTGCAGTGCCTGCTGCGTGGTGGTCTCACCGATGAGCGTGCGCGCGATGCGCCAGGCGGCCAGCGCCACCAGCAGCATCAACAGCGTGAACCACAGCGCATCGGTGCGGCCCGTCGCGCGTGTCAGGGTTTCCGTGGCAACGGCGCGCGCCGGCTGTGCGCGGCGGTTGAATCGGCGCACCAGCGAGTTGAACAGCGCCGTGAAGGCGCCGATCAGGCGCGAGCGCTGCATCATGGTCAGTGCCCAGGAGTCGGGCACCAGCCCGCCCTGCTCCTGATCGATGCGGAAGCGATCGCCCCAGACGATGAGCGGCCGGAAGATCAGCTGGTCGTAGGCCAGGATCACGATCAGCATCGTGGCGATGGCCCAGCCGATGGCGCTCAGGGAGCGCTGATGAATCGCCAGCGCAATGTAGGAGCCGATGCCCGGCAGGGCGATGTTGGTATGTCCGACGCTGATCGCCTCGGAGGCCACGACGAAGAACCAGCTGCCGGACATCGACATCATCATGTTCCAGAGCAATGCCGGCATCGCAAAGGGCGCTTCCAGCCGCCAGAATCGCATCCAGGGCGTCAGGTGAAACGAGTCGGCCGCCTCGCGCAGCTCATCGGGCACCGTGCGCAGCGACTGATAGAAGCTGAAAGCCATGTTCCACGCCTGGCTGGTGAAGATCGCGAAGATCGCCGCGAACTCGGCGCCGAGCACACGCCCTGGCACCAGCGACAGGAAGAACACGACCGTGACCGACAGAAAGCCGAGGATCGGCACCGACTGCAGGATGTCCAGAATCGGCACCAGGATGCGCTCGGCGCGCGGGCTCTTGGCGGCCCAGGTGCCATAGGTGAAAGTGAACAGCAGCGACAGCGCCATCGCGACGAACATGCGCAGCGTCGTGCGGGCCGCATACACCGGCAGCACCGCCGGCGAGAGCGACAGCGGCGTCGCGCTCAGATGCGCGAGCGGCTCGAGCAGGCCCCGGCTGGCTTCGGCGAAGAAGGCCAGCAGGCCGAGCACGACGATCAGGGCGATCGCATCCCAGCTCGATGCCAGCTCGCGTACGAAGGCAAAAGGTTCGAAACGTTCCATCAGCCGGCCCGTTGTCCGATTCGTCGCACGAGCGCCTGCGCGCCGGGGGGCAGAGCGGGTCGGCGCGTGCGGCGGAGAATTATTTGGACTGCGCGAGGGTACGACGCGCGCGCGACCTAGTGTTACACACCCCTGTGACAGCGGCTACCGCACCGGCTGGTAGATCGACGGGGGAGCATTGAGATCGTTGAGATAGCGGCGGCGCGCGCCGATCGACAGATGCTGCCAGTCGAGCTTGCCGGCCAGCGCCCGGCGCAGCATCGCATCGCTCACGTACACGCGGCGGCCGGCGCGCGCGCGGCTGCCGGCCTTGAGCTGCCCGGTGTGGCGGGCCTGCAGCAGCTCGATGAGCGCAGCGGCCACGCGCGCACTGCGCGGCAGCTCACTGTGCTCGCAGGTGAGTGAGTAGTCGCGTGCGCCAGGCAGCGTCGCCCGGGCCGCGGGCACGGTCCCATCGCCGGCCTCGCTGACCTCGTAGCGGAACTGTCCGCGGTGCAGGGACAGCCCCGTGACCGTGCGCCGTCCGGTGCCGATGATGGAGACGAAGCGCTCGTCGGCAGGCGGCAGGCTCGCTGCGAGGCGAGCGGCCGCCCGGAGCAGCCGGCGCGCCGGGCGCAGTCCGGTGGCCGGCCAGTCGCGCACCTGGGACAGATCCAGCTCGTCGACCGAGCGCGGCAGCATCTGGTGGACGCTGACAAAGCTGTGAAAGACGCGCCGGCTGAGCGTGTCGGCATCGTGCAGCGGATCGATCGCTGCCAGTCGCAGCACCACCGGGTAGGTGGCCCGCAGGGCCTGCACGGCACCGATCGAGCCGCCATGGGGAGTGCCGAGGCCGATCAGCTGCTCGACGCGCAGTGCGCAGCTGCGGGTGCAGCGCCCGAGCGCCGCGCGCGCCACCAGGCCTCCCATGCTGTGGCCGATGAGTACCAGGCGCTGTGCCGGCTCGGTCTCCAGCCGCCGTGCCAGACCGACGGCACTTGCATCGATATCCTCGCGCCAGTCGTAGTCGTACAGCACGACTCTGTAGCCGGCCGCCGCGAGGCGCAGCTTCAGCGCCAGGTAGGTGTGCGGGATCAGTCCCAGCGGCTGCAGCGCGCGACGTGACGCGAGGCGGGCACTCCAGCGAAGCTGCAGCAGGCGGCCCTGGGCGATGTCGGCGGCATCGAGCCAGAGCAGATCGCAGGGCTGGTGCTGCGTGCGCGGCCAGCCGAGCTGGGTGCCGAGCAGGCCGGGAATCAGATAGACGACGGGCCGCGTTTCGCGCACGCCTGCCGCCGCGGCAGCCGCGCTCGCCGCACGCGCCAGCCCCGCGAGCCGCCGATATTCGCTCTCGCCGAACCAGGCGATGAGCTCGCGACGATGTGCGCCGCCGGCGAGGGCGCGCTCGAGCTCGCCGGCCGGCCAGCACATGCGGTCATAGACGGAAATCGCGGCCGCCAAGGTGTCAGCCGCCAGCGGAGCGGGTGCGTGGCGCTGGCGCGGTCGCTGCGGCCGCGGGAAGCCCGCAGTGGCGCACGATCTCATCGCACACCGCGGCGATGGCGGCGCCGCGCGCACTGCTTCGTCGCCAGACGGCGCCGATGAGGCGGCTGGGCTCGGGGCGCACGAAGGCACGCAGCGCCACCCCGCGCGCGCTGGCATAGGCACCGCGCGTCGCCAGCGCCGGCAACAGTGTCACACCGGCTCCGGCGGCCACCATCTGTCGCAGCGTCTCGATGCTGGTGGCACGAAAATCCTGCTTCTCACGCCCACCGCTGCGGCTGCAGAGCGCGAGCGCCTGCTCGCGCAGACAATGCCCATCCTCCAGCAGCAGCAGCGTCTCACCGGCCAGATCCTCCACGCGCACGCGCGCCCTGGCTGCGAGCGCGTGCGGCTCGGGCAGCGCCAGTACGAAGGGCTCGCGATACAGCTCGCGCACCATGAGGTTCTCGGCCGGCACCGGCAGCGCAAGGATGCCCAGGTCGAGCTCTCCGGCCGCCAGCCGCTCGAGCATCGGCGCAGTCTGATACTCGTAGAGCAGCAGCTCCAGGCGCGGCAGCGCGCGGCGCAGCTTCAGAGCCACGAGGGGCAGCAGGTAGGGGCCGACCGTGGGCAGCAAGCCGATGCGCAGCGAGCCGGCGAGAGGATCTCGCCGCGCCTGTGCCAGCGACACGATCGCCTCGCCGCTCTGGAGCATGCTGCGCGCGCGCTCGGCTATCTCCTCTCCGGCCTCGGTCAGCGTCACCTGGCGCGGACGGCGCTCCACCAGCTGCACACCGAGCGCGTCCTCGAGCTTGCGCAGCTGCGCCGAGAGGGTCGGCTGGCTGACGAAGCACTTGGCCGCCGCGTGGCCGAAGTGCCGCTCGTCGGCCACCGCTACGAGATATCGCAGGTCCTTGAGCTTCAGGTCGATCATGCTTTCCGATATATGGCGTCTATCGAGATTATAAAGTCAATTGATTAGACGCTGCACGCCCTCGGGCGCAGGATTTGCCCCATCGATTCACCCCCCCACACTTTGATGGAGATCATCATGCTTGGAATCGGAGAGAAATTTCCCGCCTACAGCCTCACCGGCGTCGTCAGCAGCGATCCGGCCCGGGCCTTCACCAGCGTCGACAGCGCCTCGCAGGCCGGCAGGTGGCGGGTGCTGTTCTTCTGGCCGAAGGACTTCACCTTCGTCTGCCCGACCGAAATCGCCGCCTTCGGCAAGCTGCACGGGGAGTTCCAGGACCGCGGCGCCGAGCTGTATGGCGTCAGCACCGACAGCGAGTATGTGCACCTGGCGTGGCGGCGCGAGCGCGAGGAGCTGCGTGAGCTGCCCTTCCCGATGCTCTCGGACATCAAGCGCGAGCTCACGGGCGCGCTGGGAATCCTCGATCGCGAGGCGGGCGTGGCGCAGCGGGCGACCTACATCATCGATCCGCAGGGCATCGTGCGATTCGTCTACGTGACGGACCTGTCCGTGGGCCGCAATCCCGCCGAAGTGCTGCGCGTGCTCGATGCACTGCAGACCGATGAGCTCTGCCCCTGCAACTGGCAGCCGGGGCAGGACACGCTGAAGGCGGCCTGATCATGGGCTCACTCGAACAGCTGCGCGCCTCGCTGCCGGAGTTCGCGCGCGATCTGAAGCTGAATCTCGGCAGCGTGCTGACGGCCGAGGGCGCCCCGGGCCTCTCGCCGCGGCAGATCTGGGCGGTGGCGCTGGCAAGCGCCATCGCCTGCCGCAACCCCGCCTTCACTCGTGTGGTGGAGGCGGAGGCACGGGCGCATCTGGATGAGGCACACCTCGGCGCGGCGCGTACCGCCGCGGCGATCATGGGCATGAACAACATCTACTATCGTTTCCTGCACCTGGTGGAGGACCCCGAGTATCAGCGCCTGCCGGCGCGGCTGCGCATGAACGCGCTGGGCACCCCCGGCATCGAGCGCCGGGACTTCGAGCTGCTCTCGCTCGCGGTGTCGGCCATCAACGGCTGCGGGCTGTGCATCAGCTCTCACGAGCGCAAGCTGCGCGAGCAGGGGACGGAGCGGGAGGCGATCCAGAGCGCCGTGCGCATCGCCGCCGTCGTGCATGCCGTGGCGGGCGTGCTCGAATACACTGGGAGCTGAAGCCACGCCGGATCCGGTGAGCGCCAGCGGAACCTTGCCAGGGCGGCGTGGTCAGGGCAGATGGCCGCGTGGCCCGTAGCAGGAAGCTCCGTATGCAGATTCTGCTGGTCGAAGATGATGTCGAAGCAGCGCGTCACGTGCTGCAGGGCCTGGAGCAGGGCGGCTACGCGTCCGAGCTCGCCACGGATGGGCGCACCGGGCTGTCGCGTGCGCTCGATGGGCTGTTCGATCTGCTGATCATCGACCGCATGCTGCCGCATCTGGATGGTCTGTCGATCGTGACGGCGCTGCGGCAGAACGGCAAGCGCACCCCCGTGCTGCTGCTCAGCGCGCTTGGCACGGTCAGCGACCGGGTCGACGGGCTGCGCGCCGGCGGGGATGACTACCTCATCAAACCGTTCGCCTTCCTGGAGCTGCTGGCGCGCGTGGAGGCGCTGCTGCGCCGGCATGCGCTGGAGGGAGCCGCGCCCGCGGTGCTGCGCGTGGCGGACCTGGAGCTCAATGCGCTGGCGCGACGCGTGACGCGCGCCGGTCGCGACATCACCCTCACGGCCAAGGAATTCCAGCTGCTGGAATTTCTCATGCGCCGCGCCGGGCAGGTGGTGACCCGCACCATGCTGCTCGAAGCGGTATGGAACCTGCATTTCGATCCCCAGACCAACCTCATCGATGTGCACATGAGCCGGCTGCGCGCGGCGGTGGATCGCGGCTTTGATCGACCGCTGCTGCACACCGTGCGCGGCGCCGGCTACCTGGTGCGCGAGAGCGCCTCGACAGCGGAATCCACATGAAGCAGCGCACGCTGCACTACTCCTCGACGCGCCTGGCGATCATCTACGTGGGCCTGTGCGCGCTGTGCGTGGGCGCGCTGCTCTGGGTGGGCTTCCTGTTCACCGCGCGCGGACTCACGCGCGAGGTGGACCTGGTGATCGCAGCCGAGCTCGACGGTCTGAAGGATGAGTACGACCAGGGCGGACTGGCGCGCCTGGTGGCGACCCTGAACCGGCGCACCGACAGCTGGGGAAGCAGCGGCGCGGTCTACCTGCTGGTCGATGCCGCCAATCACAAGATCGCCGGCAATCTGTCGGGCTGGCCGCTGCAGCCGCGGGTCACTCAGGGCTGGGTGGAGTTCGACATCACCGCGCGTGATCGCAGCGGGCGCACCGATCATCCGGTGCGCGCCGAGATCTATGCGCTCGGCGCCTACCGGCTGCTGGTCGGAACAGACGTCTCGGAGCGGCGCAACATCGCGGCGCGGCTGCGGGACACGACACTCTGGGGCATCGCTCTGGCAGCGCTGCTGTCGGCCGCCATCGGCTGGTGGTACAGCCGGCGCGTGGCGAGCCGCGTGCGGCAGGTCGCCCAGACCTGCGAGAAGATCATCTCCGATGATCTGACGCAGCGACTGCCACAGAGCGGCTCGCGCAACGAGTTCGATCAGCTCGCCGGCGCGGTCAATCACATGCTCGATCGCATCGAGCAGCAGACCACGACGCTGCGGGCAACGTTCAACAGCGCCGCGCATGACCTGCGCTCCCCACTGCACCGCATGCGGGTGCGCCTCGAGTCCGCCGTCAGCCGCGTGCCGCTCGAGCACGCGGCGCGCTCGGCCGTGGAGGACACCATTTCGGATCTCGAGCGTGTTCAGCGCACGCTCGCCACGCTGCTGCAGATTGCGCAGGCCAACTCAGCCAATGCGCTGCGCGGTGGTGAGGCGGTGGATCTGGCCGCCCTCGGCCAGGAGCTCGGCGAGCTCTACGATCCCGAGGCGCGTGAACGGGGCCTGGAGCTCACGGTGCATGCCCGCGGTCCCGTCAGCGTCAGCGGCAATCGCCAGCTGCTGGCTCAGCTGATGGCAAACCTGCTCGAGAACGCCATCAAGTACGTCCCGGCCGGCGGGCGCATCGGTCTGACGGTGGAAGCAACCCCGACGCTGGCGAGCCTCATCGTCAGCGACAACGGCCCCGGCATCGCCCTGGAAAGCGTCGGCGCGACGCCACGCGCCACCAGCTCGCACTCCCGGCCGCGCTGGACCAGCAGCGCGACCGATCCGCCCGGCAGCGGGCTGGGGCTGAGTCTCGTGGCCGCCGTCGTGCGCATGCACCGCGGGCGCCTGGCGCTCTGGGACAACGAGCCAGGGTTGATGGTGCGCTGCGATTTTCCCGCCGTGACCGCACTGTCGTAGCGCGCCGGGGCTAACGCGGTGCGGCCTCGCGATCGCAGCCCTCGAGGAAGCTCGTGCGCCGATGGCCCGCCAGATGCCGCGCGTCCGCCTCGCGCGTGCAGCTGCTTTCACGCGCGACGCGTGCTGCTCGCGCGCTCCGTCCGGCCGGCTCGCCCCGGTCGTTGCGGGCCGTGCGCTCGGGGCGATCGGTGCGAGGGGACGTCGTCGCGCGGGAGGAGGCTGTCCGAGTGTCCGGAGGCGCGAGGCGCTCGGGGACTGTCTCGCGCGCCGTCCGATCGCTCTGGGCCGGATTTGTCGCGTGGGAGCGCGAGGCCGACTGGGACGACTGCGACGGCTGCGAGGGCTGGGACTGCGAGGGCTGCCGGTCGGGAGCCGGGTGGGCCTGCGTCGTCTGCCGCTGTTGCGTGCTCTGGCGGTGCTGTGATTCGCCGCCGGCCGGCTGTGCCAGCGCCGTGCCGGCGGCACACAGGGCACAGCACGCGAGGAGGGTGGTGATGGTGACTCTCATGGGGGAACTGCCTCCGCTGACTCGGGATCGTTGCCGGCACTCTAGCCCGCTGGGCGTGTGCGCCTTGAACTCTGAGCCCGCGACCGGGGCCTCCCGGGCTCCGAATCGCACCCGCCGGTACGCCTATACGCATGCCAGTGCGCACCCTGGAGTGAGAATGCGTCGATAAAGTGCCGCTATCTGCAGCGATATTGGAGCTAAAGTTCCCGATCGATGCGACCGAGCGCTCAGGTCTACGACGCTTGCCCAGGGCGCCCCTCAGGATGCCCCCGCGGCTTCGGCTTAGACTTGCTGCGCCGCGCGCGTGGTACGCCGCCGCTGCCGCCTTGACGCTTCGACGCTCGCCTCGCCATACTGCAGCCATCATGCCTCTGCGCATCCCGGCTGCCTGGTGGTGGCGCCCCTCCTACGGAGTGGGCCGGGGATGCGGCTGCATGCGCTGATCACAGCCAGGCACGAGCAGACACCAGAACCCATCTCCGGAATGACCCCGGGATGGGTTTTTTGCTGTTTGGAGCTCGCGCAATCAGGCCACCGAATGAAGCCTCACTCAAACAAGCTCAGGATCGGATGAAACCTCCCTTCGACATCGCAGGGGATCTGGACACCCCGGTCTCGGCGTTTGCCAAGCTCGAACCGTTTGCTCCCTGCTTTCTGCTCGAGAGCGTCGAGGGCGGTGAGCGTCTGGGACGCTACTCCTTCATCGGCTTCGGCGATCGGCTGCACGTGCGACTGGACTCGGAGGGGCTGGCCGTCGGCGAGAGTTCCGGCGCCTCGGCCGGACAGCGAGCGCAGCTCGTGCGCAGCCCCGCGCCCACGAGCCAGGCGCAGCTGCTCTCGGCGCTGCGTGCGGCGCTTGCGCGCGCGCCGCAGCCGGCTCCGGCGCTCGGGCAGGTGCCGCTGGCTGGGGGCCTGGTGGGCTATGCCGCCTATGACATCGTGCGCTACTTCGAGCGCCTGCCCTCGCTCGCCGCGCCGTTGCCCGACGTGCCGCTGCTGCACTACGTGGCGCCGCGCTCGCTGCTGGTGTTCGATCACGTCAGCCGTGGCATCGCGCTGCTGCACGCCGGCAGTGAGGCCGAGCGCAGCGCGCTGCGCGCCGAGGTCATCGCCGCGCTGCGCGGCGGAGTACCGCGCCACGCAGCCCCCGGCCGCTTCGCGTTGCCTACGCCCGCACTGGCGCGTGAGGCGTACTGCGCCGGGGTGCGGCGGGTGCAGGAATACATCGCCGCGGGCGACGTCTATCAGCTCGTGCTCGCCTCGCGCTTTGCCGGTGAGCACACGCTCGACCCGTTCCAGGTCTACCGTGCGCTGCGGCTGATCAATCCCTCACCCTACATGTATTTCTGCCGCCTCGATGATCTGACGGTCGTGGGCTCCTCGCCCGAGGCGCTGGTGAAGCTCTCTGCCGGTGAGGCCGAGCTGCGGCCGATCGCCGGCACCCGTCCGCGCCACGATGATCCGCGGCGCGACAGCGAGCTCGAGGCGGAGCTGCGCGCCGACGCGAAGGAGAACGCCGAACACGTCATGCTGGTGGACCTTGCGCGCAATGACCTCGGACGCGTCGCCAGCGCCGGTAGCGTGCGGGTGGAGCCGTATCGCTGCATCGAGCGATACAGTCACGTCATGCACATGGTGAGTGGAGTGCGCGGGCGGCTTGCGCCGGGCCGCGATGCGTTCGACCTGTTCGCCGCAAGCTTTCCAGCCGGCACGCTGGTCGGGGCACCCAAGGTGCGGGCGATGCAGATCATCGAGGAGCTCGAGCCGGTGCGCCGTGGCCTGTACGGCGGCACCATCGGCTACTTTGGCAATGGCGGGGCGATGGATCAGGCCATCACCATCCGCACGCTGGTGTTCCAGGGCAATCGCTACAGCTTTCAGGCCGGCGCAGGCATCGTCGCCGACAGCCGGGCGGATGCCGAGTACGACGAGGTGCTGGCCAAGGGCGCAGCGCTGCTGCGTGCGCTGACGCTGGCGGAGGAAGGGCTGTGAACGCGGGATCGCCGGCGACTGTGCGGCTGCTGCTGATCGATAACTACGACTCCTTCACCTACAACCTCGTGCAGGGGTTTCTGGTGCTGGGCGCGGACGTACAGGTCTATCGCAACGATGCGCTGAGCGTCGAGCAGGCGCGCGCGCTCGAGCCGACGCATCTGTGCATCTCACCGGGCCCCGGTACCCCGCAGCAGGCGGGCATTTCGATCGAGATGATCCGGGCCTTCGCCGGCCGCATCCCCGTGCTCGGCGTATGCCTCGGTCATCAGTCGATCGTGGAGAGTTTCGGTGGCAGCGTGGTACGCGCCGCGCGCCTGATGCACGGCAAGACCTCGATGATCGAGCATGATCGCGCCGGGGTTTTCGCAACCGTCGCCAGTCCCTGCGAAGTGGGGCGCTATCACTCGCTCATCGCAGCACCGGACGCCATGCCCGCACAGCTGCAGATCACCGCGCGCACGGTCGAAGGGGAGATCATGGGCGTGCGCCATGCGACACTGGCCATCGAGGGTGTGCAGTTTCATCCCGAGAGCGTCCTGACGCCCACGGGTCCGGCGATGATGCGCAATTTCCTGCAGATGCGCGGAGGACGCTGGCATGGCTGAGAGCGAGGGCCCAGGCGCCGCGGCGGCCAACGCAGCCGTGGCCGGCAGGTTCGACACCGAAGCTGCGCTCAGCGCGCTGCTGGATAGCCTGCTCGAGCGACGAGACCTCTCCGAGCACGAGGCCGCGGAGCTGCTCAGTGCCCTGACACGCCCGCAGGTGTCCGCGGCGATGGCCGCCGCATTGCTCGTGGCGCTGCGCGCCAAGGGTGTGACGGCCGATGAGCTGCGTGGTTTCGCGCGCAGTCTGCGCGCCCAGGCGCGCCGTCCGACGCTCGGCAGTACCGTCGGCGCCGTGGACATCGTCGGCACCGGTGGCGATCGCTCGGGCAGCCTGAATCTCTCCACCGGCGCAGCGCTGCTGGCCGCGGCCTGCGGAGTGCCCATCATCAAGCACGGCAATCGCTCGGTCTCGAGCCGCGCCGGCAGTGCCGATGTGCTGCAGGCGCTCGGCCTGCCCATGCCCCTGGATGAGACCGCCGCCGGCCGCTGCTTCGAGGCCATCGGCTTCACCTTTCTGTTTGCGCCGTTCTATCACTCGGCGACGCGGCATATCGCCCCGGTGCGCGCTGCCCTGGGCGTGCGCACGGTGTTCAACGTGCTCGGTCCGCTGAGCAATCCCGCCGCGCCGCCGTTTCTGGTGCTCGGCGCCTATCGGCTCGAGGTCGCCGAGCTCATGGCGCAGGCGCTCGCGGGCAGCGGCATCGAGCGCGCCTTCGTCATCCATGGCGCTGAGGGATGGGATGAGCCGACGCCCATCGGCCCCTTCACGCTGTTCGACGTCAGCGCCGCCGGCGTGCGGCAGGAGCGGCGTGCGCCGGCCGACTACGGTCTGGCTCTCTGCGAGGCCACCGATCTTGCCGGCGGCGATGCCGAGTACAACGCCCGGGAGCTCTCGCGCGTGCTGCGAGGCGAGAGCCGCGGTGCGCATCGCGACGCGCTGCTGCTCGGTGCAGCGCTGGCACTGGAGGTCAGCGGACGCGAACCCACGGTGCGCGGCGGGCTGCAGCGCGCCGCGCAAGCCATCGACAGCGGAGCGGCGGCGGCCCTGCTCGAGCAGATCAGCCAGTTCGGTCGCGCGCAGGCGCGCGCCGCCGGGATGGCCGGGGCGAGCGCGCCATGAGCGCAGATTTTCTGACTTCCATGGCGCAGAGCAGTCGCGCGCGGGTCGAGCGCGCCAGTGCCGTGCTACCCCTGCCAGCGCTGCGTGCGCGGGCCCTGCAGGCACCCCCGCCTCCCGCGCTCAGACTCTCGAGCGCGGGTTTCGATCTGATCGCCGAGGTGAAGCTGCGCTCGCCGGCCGCCGGACGCTTGGGCCAGGCGGCCGGGGACATCGGCGCGCGCGTGGCGAGCTATGCGGCCGCGGGCGCGGCGGCGATCTCGGTGCTCACCGAACCGTCGCGCTTCGAGGGCGAGCTGTCGCATCTGGATGAGGCCGCGCAGCGGGCGGGCGGCGTGCCGCTCATGCGCAAGGATTTCCTCGTCGATCCCTACCAGGTCTATGAAGCACGCCTGCACGGGGCAGCCGGCGTGCTCGTGATCCTGCGCATGCTCGAGGAGCCGATGCAGCAACGGTTGCTCGCAGCCTGCGAGGAGAGCGCACTGTTCGCATTGCTGGAGTGTTTCGATGAGGCGGATCTGGCGCGCGCGGCGTCGCTGGTGCACCGGCACGCAGAGCGCGGCCGGCTGCTGGTGGGTATCAATTGCCGCGACCTCGTCAGCCTGCAGGTCGTGCCCGGGCGGCTCGAAGCGCTCGCGCCGCTGCTGCCCGAGGGGGTGGCGCGTGTTGCCGAGAGCGGCGTGGAGACACCCGCGGATGCCGAACGTCTGGCACGCGCGGGCTACGAGGTGGCACTGGTGGGCAGTGCACTGATGCGTGCCGTCGATCCGGCCGCACTCGCGCGCGAGCTGCTCGCGCAGGGCCGTGCGGCGCGCGCAGGCAGCGTGCAGCCGGGCGCGGCACGACGGCGGCGGGTGCAGCGCTGATGTGGATCAAGATCTGCGGTATGTGCGATGCCACCGCCGTCAGCGCGGCGCTCGAAGCCGGCGCCGACGCCATCGGCTGGGTGTTTGCCGACTCCCCGCGACGCGTGCAGCCCGACGCCGCCGCACGGCTGGCGGCCGCGGCCCGCAATCGCTGCGCGCTCGTGGCGGTCACGCTGCATCCTGCGCAGTCTCTGGTCGATGAGATCGTGCGCGAGCTTGCACCCGACTATCTGCAGAGCGATGTGGTGGACCTGGCAACGCTGCGCCTGCCGGAGCAGTTGCAGACCCTGCCTGTCTGGCGCGACGCTGACGCATCGCGCGAAACGGCGGCGCACCCGGCCCCGCCGGCGCGGCTGCTGTTCGAAGGCGCCCGCAGCGGCCGCGGTGCGACGGCCGACTGGGGCCTCGCGGCGCAGCTGGCACGTCGTAGCGAGCTGGTTCTGGCCGGCGGCCTGACGGCGCAGAATGTGGCCGAGGCCATCCGGCGCGTGCGACCCTTCGGCGTGGATGTGTCCAGCGGCGTGGAGCGCTCGCCCGGCCGCAAGAGTGCGGCGATGATTCACGAATTCGTGGCGGCGGCGCGTGCTGCTGCAGAGGTGGCGGCATGACGGTAACGGACACGACAGTACGCGAGCAGACGCTGCAGGAGCTGCTGGCGGGCCGCTTCCCCGATGAGCGCGGACGCTACGGGCCCTTTGGCGGCCGCTATGTGCCCGAAACGCTGATCGCCGCGCACGAACGGCTCGAGCACGGCGTGCGGCACTGGTTCGCCGATCAGGCATTTCAGGCCGAGCTCAGGCGCGAGCTCGCCGACTGGGTCGGCCGTCCGACCGCGCTCACGCCGCTGCCGCATCTGTCGGCACGCTGGGGCGCGCAGATCTGGCTCAAGCGCGAGGACCTCGCGCATACCGGCGCGCACAAGATCAACAATGCACTCGGCCAGGCGCTGCTGGCACGGCGCCTGGGCGCGCGGCGCGTCATCGCCGAGACCGGCGCCGGCCAGCATGGCGTTGCCAGCGCCGCGGCCTGCGCGCGCGTGGGGCTGCCGTGCACCGTGTACATGGGGGCCGTGGACATGGAGCGCCAGGCACCCAACGTCGGGCGCATGCGCCTGCTCGGTGCCACCGTCGTGCCGGTGCAGAGCGGAGATCGCACGCTGCGCGCCGCCATCGACGAGGCCATGCGCGATTGGGTTGCCGATCCCAGCGGCACGTACTATCTGCTCGGGTCGGCCGTCGGCGGCCATCCCTATCCCTATATCGTGCGCGAGCTGCAGGCGGTCATCGGGCGCGAGGCGCGCGCACAGATGCTCGAGCGCACCGGTTATCTGCCCGACGTCGTCATTGCCTGTGTCGGGGGCGGCTCCAATGCCATCGGACTGTTCCATCCGTTTCTGGCCGATGCGCAGGTCGCGCTGCTGGGTATCGAGGCGGGCGGCCGCGGCACCACGCTCGGAGACAACTCCGCGACGCTTGCCTTCGGACGTCCCGGCGTCCTGCACGGCAGCTATTCCATGTTGCTGCAGGATGAGCATGGCCAGATCCAGGAAACGCACTCCATCAGCGCAGGCCTCGACTATCCGGGAGTGGGCCCGGAGCACGCGCTGCTGCGCCACATCGGCCGCGTGACCTATCAGAGCGCAAGCGATGAGGAGGCACTCGCGTCCGTGCGCGAGCTCTGCCAGCAGGAGGGCATCCTGCCGGCGCTCGAGAGCGCGCATGCACTGGCCGGTGCCCGCCGCTGGGCCAGCGGGCATCGCGGCAGCCGCGTGCTGGTGGGTCTGTCCGGACGCGGCGACAAGGACATGCCCACGCTCTCCGCCACGCTGCTCGCTGAAGCGCCGGGCGCGCCCTCGGGGAGGGAGCTTCAGCCATGAGCACCGGTCCGCGCGCAGTGTCCCGCGACGCCGCCGAAACACCCGCCGCGCGCATCGAGGCTGCCGTGCGCAAAGCCGCGGGCAACGGCTCGCCGGCGCTGGTGGCCTATCTGACGGCCGGGTTTCCCACGCGCGAGGGCTTCCGCGCGCAGCTCGCCGCGGTGGCCTCTGCCGCCGACGTCGTGGAGATCGGCGTGCCATTTACCGATCCCATGGCCGACGGCGTGACCATCCAGCGCGCCAGTGAGCAGGCACTCAGGGCGGGAGTGAGCCTGCGCTGGATC
Organism: Steroidobacteraceae bacterium; assembly: GCA_035502275.1. Taxonomy (GTDB): domain Bacteria; phylum Pseudomonadota; class Gammaproteobacteria; order Steroidobacterales; family Steroidobacteraceae; genus FEN-1191. Next base: position 60,805 of record DATJUN010000073.1, on the reverse strand, counting down.
CTTCAGGAGCTGCAGGCGATGGGGCCGCTCGCCACGCCGCTGCTGCTGATGAGTTATCTGAATCCGCTGCTCGCCTACGGCCTGCCGCAGCTGGCGCGCGATGCCGTCAGCGCTGGAGTCTGCGGGTTCATCGTGCCGGATCTGCCACACGATGAGAGCCAGGAGTTCTCCAGTGCGCTCGCGAGCACCGGACTGGCCCTGGTGCAGATGGTCACGCCGGTGACGCCCCCCGATCGCCTGCGGCGCGTCGCCGCGGCCAGCGAGGGTTTCGTGTATGCCGTGACCATGACGGGCACGACCGGGCGCACCAGCGGGGCCGCGGCGGATCTGCGCGACTATCTGACGAGCGTGCGCGCCGCCGCGCGCGTGCCGGTCTGCGCCGGTTTTGGCATCCGCTCGCGCGAGCAGGTCGAAGCGCTCGCCGGCATGGTCGATGGCGTGGTGGTCGGCTCGGCGCTGGTCGAGGTGCTCGAGCGCGGCGAATCCGCGCAGCACTGGCTGCGCTCGCTGCGGCCGGAGCGCTGAACAAGCTGCCAGCAGCGACCCACATGCAGACCCTCACGATCGACGCACGCTATTCGGGTCCTCCGGGACACGCGCATGGCGGCTATCTGGCCGGTACGCTTGCCAACCATTCGAACCGGCAGCTGCGCGTGCGTCTGCTGCAGCCCACGCCCCTTGCGCGAGCACTGCAGCTGCAACCGCGCGAGGACGGTTCGGTCGAGCTGTCTGAGGGCGAGCGACTGCTGGTGCGCGGCGAGCCCGAGACGCAGGCGCTGCAGCTCAGCGTGCCCGCCGCTCCCGATCACATGCAGGCGATCGAAGCTTCGCGCCGCTTCATCGGCTTCAAACACCACGCCTTTCCGGACTGCTTCGTCTGCGGTACTGCCCGAGCGCGTGGGGATGGGCTGCGCATCTTTGCCGGCAGCCTCGACAACGCGCCAGCCGCCGACCAGGTCGCCGCGCCGTGGACCCCCGACGCCTCTGTGGCCGACGCCGATGGCAAGGTGCGGCCCGAGTTCATCGCCGCGGCACTGGACTGTCCCGGCTACTTTGCCGCGCGCAGCGATGGGGTAGCGATGCTGCTCGGTGAGTTCACCGTGCACATCGATCGGCTCGTGCACGTCGATGAGCCCTGCATCGTGATCGGCTGGCGCCTGAGCGTCGAGGGACGCAAGTACCGCGTCGGCACGGCGCTGTTCGACGAGGACGGCGAGCCGTGCGCGCGAGCGCTGGGCGTCTGGATCGAGCCGCGCGGACCGATGCCCGGGACGTCGATGTGAACAGGGGAACCGCGAGCAGCTGATTCGTTGACGCCTTTCGTTTTGGGGGGCTTCATGAAAGCAGGAAGAGTGCGGGCATACCTGTCGGCCGCTGCGAAAATCGCGCTCGGCACCCTGCTTTTGCAGCCTCCCGCAATGGCAGAAGACCAGTCCTTTGCGCAATGGGCCGCGGCCCACGCGATCCCCATCCCGGCACGCGATGACAACGGGGACAGCCCGGATCTGCTGGCGCTGAAATCCCTGATAGGCACGGCGCGTGTCGTGGCTCTCGGAGAGCCCATACATGGAGCTCACGAGCCCATGGCCTTTCGGAATCGACTGTTCCGTTTTCTCGTCGAACAGATGGGTTTCACGGCCATTGCGCTCGAATCGGGATTCACCGAGGCAGGCAAGGTAGATCTCTTTGTGGCGGGCGGCCCGGGAAATGCGCAAGACGTCGCCCGCGCCGGGTTGACGAGTGGCTTCGAGCGCTTCATCGAGAATCGGGACCTGATTCAGTGGATGCGGGACTATAATGTGACTGCGGCTGCGACAGGGCGCCGTAAATTGCACTTCTACGGCATCGACATGAGCGCAGGCGCAGGCCGCATCAGTGGGCCGCGGCGTGCCCTCGACGATGCACTCGTGTTCCTTTCCCGTGCCGACCCGATGACCGCCGGGAGCATCCGCTCCTGGCTGGACAACGGCCTGCCAGGAGTGGCCGATGATGAAGTCGCGGCCCTGCCCGCCGCGACGCTGGCGACGCTGGACCGCGGCATTACGGCGATTGGCAACGCGATGAAGTCGAACCGCGACGGCCTCATTGCGCGCAGCTCCCCGGAAGCGTACCGCCGGGCGCTGCACGAGCTCGCCGTGGCACGGCAGATCGAAAACTATCTGGGCCTGATGGGGCGGATGGGCCCTGGAAGCGGCCTGTCCGATGCCGGCCCGTTGATGGGAACGCGCGACCACGCGATGGCAGAGAATGTGCGCTGGGCGGTCGAGAACGAGGGGCCGGGCGGCCGTCTGCTGGTGTTCGCTCACGATGCTCACGTCCTGAACTGGAAGCTTGCGGGCGGCATCTTTGATGCGGTCCGTGAGCCACCGGTCATGATGGGCTCGTACCTGCGCAGTGTGTATGGAAAGGACCTCGTCATCATCGCGACGAGCAGCGCGTGGGCGTCGGCGCAGCTTCCTGCCCCCGAGCCGGTCGAAGACAGTATCGACAGTGTCCTGGCTCGAATCGGCCTGCCGGCCCTGATGCTCGACTTGAGCACGGCGCCGGAGAACAAGGCGGCGCAGGCGTGGCTATCGAAGCCACAGGCCCTGCACGCCAACCTGTCGAGCCACATCATGATCACTCCAGCGACCGCAGTCGATGCCTTCTATTTTGTGGACAGATTGACACCGGCGCGCGGCGCCCCGCTCGCCGGCCGTCTGCTGAATGAGTTCGAGAATCATCGTGAAACTATGCTGGCGTTTTTCGGTGTCGCGGTCCTGTCCGCAGTGGCGTGGGGCGTGCATCAGCGACGGCAGCGAATGGTGCGGATGTAACCTGCAAGCCCAGCGTCTCCGGTGATGTCGAGGCCGCCCCTGCGGCATTCCGCCAGATCGCGCCAGGTGCCGATCGAAAATGCCCTCTGAGAAGGGATAGTGTCTATAGAGCAGGACCGTCGATGAAAAAACTTCCGCCACCCGCGCAAGCCAGCTGGGCCGCCGGCACGATCTTCACCCTCGGGCACTCCACGCTGCCGATAGAACAATTCGTCGCGCTGCTGCAGGCCTACGGCATCGAGCAGCTCGCCGACATCCGTACCGTACCGCGTTCGCGCCACAATCCCCAGTTCAATGCCGATGCGCTCGCGCACAGCCTGCACGCTGCACACATTGCATACGAATCCATGCCGGAACTCGGGGGATTGCGCCGCCCGCTGCGCGACTCCCCGAACGCCGGCTGGCGCAACACGAGTTTTCGCGGCTACGCCGATTACATGCAAACCGTGGAGTTCCAGAACGCGGTCGACGCGCTGGTGCGGATGGGCCGTGCGAAGCGCAGCGCGATCATGTGCGCCGAATCGGTGCCCTGGCGCTGCCATCGCTCGCTGGTGGCCGATGCCTTGGAGGTGCGCGGCGTCGCGGTCGTGGAGATCATGACGCAGAGCAATTATCGCATGCATGCGCTTACGCCCTTTGCGCATGTCGACGGGCTTACCATCACCTATCCACCCGAACAGCCGGATCTGCTGTGACTGAGAGCCTGGCTCAGCGATAGTCCACGCGTGCGCGCCGCCGTCGCGCCCACGCTGCAATCCAGGCGACGCCGGCAGCTGCAATCAGCACATAGCCCGCCCAGTGCGGTTGTGCGCGCAGCGCCATCCACAGCACCGCCGCCAGCCCCAGCACCGCGCCGATCAGCACACGGTCGCCCGAGTGGATTTGCGCGCTGATCTCGCGGCGCATGCGCTCCAGCTCGCTCATGTCCACCGGGATGCGCAGGCGCTGATCCTGCGCGCGCTCGAGCGTGCGCTGCGCGAGCGGCGGCAGCATGCGGGCGATCTCCAGGATGTCGGGCCAGCCGCGCTTCAGATCCCGCCACAGGCTGCGCGGGCTGATGCGCTCGTGCATCCAGCGGCGCAGAACCGGACTGGCCGTCTGCCAGATGTCGAGCTCCGGATAGAGCTGACGGCCCAGTCCCTCGACGTTCAGCAGCGTCTTTTGCAGCAGCAGCAGCTGCGGCTGAATCTGGCCATCGAAGCGCCGCAACGCCTCGAACAGGCGCAGCAGCACGGTGCCGAAGGAGATCTCCTTGAGCGGACGGTCGAAGATCGGTTCGCAGATGGTACGCACGGCCGACTCCATCTCATCGATGCGCGTGTGCGGCGGGACCCAGCCCGACTGCACGTGCAGGGTCGCGACGCGACGGTAGTCGCGATCGAATACGGCCAGGAAATTCTCCGCGAGATAGTGCTGGTCGCGCAGATCGAGCGTACCGACGATACCGAAGTCAACGGCCGCGTAGCGCGGCTGCGAGGGATTCTCCACCAGCACGAAGATGTTGCCCGGGTGCATGTCGGCATGAAAGAAGTTGTGACGGAAGACCTGCGTGAAGAAAATCTCCACGCCGTTTTCCGCCAGGCGGCGGAAGTCCACGCCCGATTCGCGCAGGCGCGCGATGTCGCCGATCGGCACACCGTGGATGCGCTCGAGCACCAGCACCTCGGTGCGGCAGTAATCCCAGTAGACCTCGGGCACATACAGCAGCGGTGAGGCGGCGAAATTACGCCGCAGCTGCGAGGCGTTGGCGGCCTCGCGCATCAGATCGAGCTCATCGGTGATGGTCTTCTCGTACTCGCGCACGATCTCCAGCGGCCGCAGGCGCCGGCTCAGCGGCCACCAACGCTGCGCCATGCCCGCGATGGTGTAGAGCACCTCGATATCGAGTGCCACCATGGCGTGCATGCCGGGACGCAGCACCTTGACGATGACCTGCCGCCCGTCGGGCAGCTCTGCGGTGTGCACCTGCGCAATCGAGGCGGCGGCCAGCGGCACCTCGTCAAAGGCGCGCAGACGCACGCCGAGCGGCTCTCCCCAGGCGCGCTCGATGATGTCGCGCGCGATCGCCCCCGGGAACGGCGGCACCTTGTCCTGCAGTTTCGCGAGCTCGTCGGCGATATCGTCTGGCAGCAGGTCACGTCGCGTGGAGAGCGCCTGGCCAAACTTCACGAAGATGGGTCCGAGCTCCTCGAGTGCCAGGCGCAGCCGCTCGGCGCGGGTGCTCGCCGAGCGACGCTGGAACCAGGTCCACCAGGAGATCAGGAAAACGAAGCGCAGCGGCCGATACAGATGTGTCGCACGCACCAGGTCGTCCAACCCATGACGTACCAGCACGCGCTGAATGCGCACCAGCCGCAGCAGCACCCGCAGCCGAATCCGCGACCGCATCAGGCAGGCCCTGAATCGTCCGTCAGGCCTCCCAGCCGGTGCAGCAGGCTGTCCAGTCGTGCCTCGAGCCGATCGAGCTGCTCGCGCGCCTGCTCCACCCCGCGCAGGTAGTGCTCGGCCTCCTGGCGCGACACCAGATCGGCACTCTCGTGCGCCAGATACTCCGCGACGTTGCGCAGGGAGGTGTCGGCGGCCTGGCGTGCCGTGTCGGCAGCGCTGCGCGCCGCGCCCATGATCACGTGCGCGGCGCTGCGGCCAAGCACGCCGGAGAGCGTGTGCTCCAGGTCCGGCGCCAGCAGCAGCGCCAGCTCACGATAGCGCTGCGCGAGCTGCGCATCGCCTTCGATGCGCACATCGCCGCGGCGGATGACGCCCTCGGCGTCCGAGAGCAGCGCCGCGAGCGACAGCGGCGCGCCGATCAGGCGCGCAGCCGCCGGCGTGCCCGCCGTGGCATCGGTGGACAGCAGGTGCAGAGCCGTGCCGTTGGACTGCAGGATGAGCGGCTGCTCGTGCCAGGGCGTGCCTTCGATGGCGACAGCCAGCGGCCGGCCGGCGAGCTCGGCGAGCAACTCGCGTGCGCGGGTGGATTCGGCGTGCGCGCGCATCGAGGCGCGCGCAAGCGTGCGGTCAATCTGCGATTCGATCCAGCCCATGCTAGTAACGGTAGCCGCGGTGCAGGGCGACGATGCCACCCATGAGGTTGTGATAGCGGCAGCTGCCAAAGCCGGCGCACTCCATCATCTCCAGCAGTGTCTGAGGATCAGGATGGCGGCGGATGGACTCGGCCAGATAGCGATAGCTGTCCGCATCGCCCGTCACCATCCGCCCCAGCCGCGGCAGCACCGCAAAGGAATAGAAGTCGTAGAGGCGCGCGAAGGCACCGCCACCGGGCGGTGCAAATTCCAGCACCAGCAGCTGCCCGCCGGGTCGCAGCACGCGATGCATCGCAGCCAGCGCCGCCGGCTTGTCGGTGACGTTGCGAAGTCCGAAGCCGATGGTCACACAATCAAAACTGCCATCCGGAAACGGCAGCTGCTCGGCATCGGCTTGTACATAACGCACGTTGCCCACCCAGCTCCGATCGGTGAGGCGCTCGCGCCCGTGCTGCAACATGGCACCATTGATATCGGTCAGCACCACCAGGCCCTCGAGGCCCACCTGGCGCGCCAGACCCTCGGCAAGATCGCCGGTGCCGCCGGCAACATCCAGCGCACGGCCGCCGCGGCGCAACCCCGTAAGGCTCAGCGCGAAGTGCTTCCATAGCCGGTGTGTGCCGCCCGACATCAGATCGTTCATCAGGTCGTAGCGGTCTGCCACGGAATCGAACACGCGGCGCACGCGCTGCGCCTTCTCCTCCCAGGCTACGTCCTGGAAGCCGAAATCGGCGCTGCGGGGAGTATTGGAGCTCATGCGTACTGGTGCGAAGGCGTCATAACCGCATTCTATCGCCCGTGCCGGCTCCTGCGCCGCTTTGCGCCGCCGCGGGCGCTGACGCCGCGCCCCCGTTTGAGAGGACCAAATTCGTCCCGTATGGGCTGAACGCCACGGGTACCCGTGCCATCGGCGAGCCTCTGCTTTGGTTGCATTAAAGCGCTGGCATTCTGCACCGAATTCGCCCACAATCGGCCGCCGGTTGAGGCCCGCAGGGCCCGACCGAGTGGGGGTCTTGTGAAGATTTGGCCGGGCATTTAGCCCGGCCTTTCTTTTTTGGGGGTCGCTCCGGACGCTGGCCGCGGTGGCGTCTGCTGCGCAGGGGCCTGGCGCGCGGCCTGTGCCAGCCGGCGTTGATACTCGCGCCAGCGCTGCTCGCGCTGCGTCGAGAGCTGATGCAGGTACTTCCAGGTGTAAAGTCCGCTGTCGTGGCCATCATCGAACACCAGCCGCACCGCGTACTGTCCAACCGGCTCTACGCGCAGGATCTGAACATTCTCCTTGCCGAGCACCAGCACGCCCTCGCCGGGACCATGCCCCTGAACTTCAGCGGACGGTGAATTCACGCGCAGGTATTCAAACGGCAGCGCATACGTCGTCGCATCGTCGAAGCGCAGCTCCAGTACGCGGGATTGGCGGCGCAGCGTGATCTGCTCGACCAGTATTTCACTCATAAATTTGATGGGCTCCCGGCCGGCAGGTGATTCGCTTCCCGCCGGCTGATTTGCTATACAGGGCGGTGGGGGTTGTGCATGAAACCGACGGACACTGCAGATCCAAATTATTACCATCGGGTCGTCGATTGCCAGTGGGCATGTCCTACTCACACCGATGTGCCCGAGTACATCCGCCTCATCGCGCAGGGGCGCTACGCGGATGCATACCTGCTCAATCGTTCCTCGAATGTCTTTCCCGGCATCCTCGGCCGCGTCTGCGATCGCCCCTGCGAGCCTGCCTGCCGGCGTGGCCGCGTGGAAGACAAGCCGGTGGCGATCTGCCGCCTCAAGCGCATCGCCGCGGACCTCAAGGGCGATCTGGACGGGCGGCTGCCGCGCGCGCCCGCGAGCGGTAACGGCAAGCGCATCGCCTGCATCGGCGCCGGGCCTGCCTCGCTGACGGTCGCAAACGATCTGGCGCCGCTGGGCTACGAGGTCACGATCTTCGAGCAATACGGCGTCCCGGGCGGACTGATGCGCAGCAATATCCCCGCGTTCCGTCTGCCGCAGAGCGTGCTGGATGAGGAGATCGGCATGATCCTCGATCTGGGGGTCACGCTGCGGCTGAGTCATCCCATCAGCAGTCTGCGCCGCCTGCTCGAGGAGGGCGGCTTCGATGCCGTGTTCGTCGGCACCGGCGCACCCAAGGGCAAGGAGCTCGAGCTGCCGGGCCGGCACGACACCGATCGCATCCACATCGGCATCAGCTGGCTGGAATCGGTCGCCTTCGGACACATCGGCAGCATCGGTGAGCGCGTGCTGATCATTGGGGTGGGCAACACCGCGATGGATTGCTGCCGCACTTCGCTGCGATTGGGCGCGCAGAGCGTCAAGGTCATGGCGCGCAAGCCGCGCGGCTTCTTCAAGGCCTCCGACTGGGAGCTGGAGGATGCCGAGGAGGAGCACGTTGAGATCATCGTGAACCACGCGCCCAAGTCCTTCGTCATCGAAGCCGGGCGGCTCACGGGGATGCGCTTCGAGCAGATGGAATACACCATCGAGGGCGGCAGGATCCTCTCCGAGCGCGTGCTCGGGGAGATCATCATCCCGTGCGACGATGTGATTCTCGCCATCGGGCAGGAGAACGCCTTTCCGTGGATCGAGCGTGACATCGGCGTGCAGTTCAATCGCTGGGAGCAGCCGCAGGTCGATCCAACGACCTTCGAGTCCACGCGGCCCGGCGTGTTCTTCGGCGGTGATGCCGCGCAGGGGCCCAAGAACATCATCTGGGCGGTCGAGCACGGCCATCAGGCGGCGCTGTCGATCGACAAACGCTGCCGCGGCGAGCCGCTCGGGCAGCGACCGGCGTCGCATTTGACGCTCTCGAGCCGCAAGATGGGCATGCACGAGTGGGCCTATAAGAATGATTACGCATCGCTCGAACGGCGGCTGATGCCGCACGTGTCGCTCAAGGAGCGCTTCAAGAAGATCAATATCGAAGTGGAGCTCGGCTTTACCGTCGAGCAGGCTGCCCAGGAGGCGCAGCGCTGCCTCAACTGCGACGTGCAGACCGTCTTCGAGTCACGCCTGTGCATCGAATGCGACGCCTGCGTGGACGTCTGCCCGGTGGATTGCCTGACCATCACTGCGGCAGAGGACCAGCAGCAGCTGCTGGATCGGCTGCGGGTGCCGGCGCTCGAGCCGACGCAGCCGCTGTTCGTCTCCGCGCCACTGCAGCAGACGGGGCGGCTCATGGCGAAGGACGAGAATCTCTGCGTGCACTGTGGACTGTGCGCCGAGCGCTGTCCGACCGCCGCCTGGGACATGCAGAAGTCGACGCTGTTCTGGCCGCGGCTTGCATGTGGATCGGACACCGGCAGATAGTGAAGCTGACAGGAACAGACGAGGGACATCCATGTCGGGCAACCGTACCGCCGAGCGCACGGTAGATCGCACCAACGATTTCGTCATCAAGATCGCCACGGTGAACGGCACCGGCTCGGCGAGCGCCAACGGACTGCTGATGAAGGCGATCTTCCGCAGCGGCGTGCCGGTGGTCGGCAAGAACTACTTTCCATCCAATATCCAGGGCCTGCCCACCTGGTACGAGATCCGCGTGACGCGCGAGGGGCACCGCGCCCGCCATGGCAATGTCGATATCATGGTGGCGCTCAATGCCGAGACTTACGCACGCGATCTGACCGAGGTCGTCTCGGGCGGCTATTTCATCTACGACAGCACCTGGCCGCGCGCCTCGCTCACGCGGCGCGATGACATCACCGTGCTCGGCGTGCCGCTGGCGCGCATGTGCAACGAGCAGTTTCAGGGCGTGCGCACGCGCATCCTGATGAAGAACATCTGTTACGCCGGGGTGCTCGCGGCGCTGTGCAATCTGGATCTGGACATCATCCGCGCACTGCTGGCCGAGACTTATGCGAAGAAGCCGCAGCTCGTGGACGCCAACATGCAGGCGATCCAGCTGGGCTTTGACTATGCGCGCGAGCATTTCAGCTGTCCGCTGCCGCTGTCGGTCAGCAAGATGGAGGCCACGCGCGGGCACATCGTCATTGACGGCAACACCGCCGCGGCGCTCGGCTGCGTCTACGCCGGCGCCACCGTGGGCGCGTGGTATCCGATCACGCCCTCGACATCGCTGATGGACGCCTTCAAGGGCTTCTGCGAGCGGCTGCGCGCCGATTCGGCCAGCGGGCGCAAGAACTACGTCATGATCCAGGCCGAGGACGAGCTGGCGTCCATCGGCATGGTGGTGGGGGCGAGCTGGAATGGGGCACGCGCCTTTACGGCCACCTCCGGCCCCGGCATCTCCCTGATGCAGGAATTTCTCGGGCTTGCCTACTACGCCGAGATACCCGCGGTCATCTTCGACATCCAGCGCGTCGGCCCCTCCACCGGCATGCCCACGCGCACCCAGCAGTGCGACATCCACTCCGCCGCCTATGCCTCGCATGGCGATACGCGTCAGGTGTGCCTGTACCCGGCCAGTCCCGAAGAATGCTTCCACATGGCCGCGACCGCGTTCGACCTGGCCGAGCGGCTGCAGACCCCGGTGCTGGTGCTATCGGATCTGGACATCGGCATGAACGACTGGATGTGTCCGGAGTTCCATTGGGATGAGAGTTACCGTCCCGACCGGGGCAAGGTGCTCGATGCCGCGCAGCTCGATCGCATCGAGCGTTTCTGGCGCTTCTATGACCATGACGGCGATGGCATCCCGCAGCGCACGCTCCCGGGCGTGCACGCCAAGGGTGCCTACTTCGCCCGCGGCTCGGGGCACAACCAGTACGGCGGCTACACCGAGGATGCGCGCGACTATCAGATCGTCGTCGATCGGCTGCGCAAGAAGTGGATGACCGCGGCTCATCTGGTGCCGCGCGCGCTCATCGAACAGGACGAGCGCTGCGATGTGGGCATCGTCTCGCTCGGCAGCTGCGACGGCGCGGTACGCGAAGCGCGCGCCCAGCTGTCCGCGCGCGGTATCCATACCAATTATCTGCGCGTGCGCGCCTTCCCATTCGGCGAGGAAGTTGAAGCCTTTCTGCAGGCGCACCGCATGCTCTTCGTCGTCGAGCAGAACCGCGATGCGCAGCTGCGCTCGCTCCTGATTCTGGAGACCGCCGTCGACAAGAGCCGACTGCGCTCGATCCTGCATTACAACGGCTTGCCCATTCCCGCCAGCTACATCGCCGAGGGTGTCGCCGCAGTGATCGCCCCGGCACGCCCAACCGCGCAGCTGGTCGGCTAACGGAGTGCCACATGTCCTTCATGCCCAAGCCCAAGGTCACTCATCCGCAGCTGCCGCAGAACGCGCTCGGCCTCACCCGGCGCGACTACGAGGGCGCCAACTCGACTCTGTGCGCCGGCTGCGGGCATGACTCCATCACCGCGGCGCTGATCGAGGCCTGCTGGTCGCTCTCGCTCGAGCCGAAGAACATCGTCAAACTCTCCGGTATCGGCTGCTCTTCCAAGACCACGGCCTACTTCGTCAGCGGCGGCCACGGCTTCAACTCCGTGCATGGGCGCATGCCCTCGATCGCCACCGGCGCGAGCGCCGCGAACCGCGCCCTGCACTACATCGGTATCTCCGGGGATGGCGATACGCTGTCGATAGGGCTCGGACAGTTCTGCCACGCCATCCGTCGCAATCTCGACATGCTCTACATCATCGAGAACAACGGCGTCTACGGCCTCACCAAGGGGCAGTTCTCCGCCTCAGCCGATGTCGGCACGCGCGCCAAGAAGGGCGAGGTCAACCAGTCCCCGCCAATCGATCCGGTGCAGCTGGCCATCACGCTCGGGGCTTCGTTCGTTGCCCGCAGCTTCTCGGGCGACAAACCGCAGCTCGTGCCGCTGCTGCAGGCAGGTATCGCGCATCGCGGCTTTGCACTGGTTGACGTAATCTCACCGTGCGTGACATTCAACGATCACGAAGGCTCGACCCGCAGCTACGCTTATACGCGTGAGCATTACGAGGAGGCGGTGCACGCCGACTTCGTGCCACCGGCCGAGCAGATCGCGGTGGACTATGAGCCGGGCACCGCCCAGAGCGTGACGATGCACGACGGCAGCAGGCTGCTGCTGCGTAAGATCGCGGAAAACTACGATCCCACCGATCGCGCTGCCGCTCTTCAGGCCATCCAGCAGCACGCTGCGCGCCAGGAGTTTCTGACCGGGCTGCTCTACGCCGGCAGCGGCGTGGCGGATTTTCATGAGCTGAACGCAACGCCGGATCAGCCGCTGAACGCGCTACCCTACGAGCGCCTCAATCCCGGGCCGCAGGCCCTGGCGCGCACGCTGGCGCGATTTCGCTGAGCGGCGCGCCGCACTCCTGCCCCGGCCGCCACGCTGTCGGCCGGCCGTGATAGTTGTGACAGTTGCATTACCGGGACGTGCAGGACTCGTCCGATTTTCACGGCCGCCTCGCAGCACTCACAATACCTCCCATAAATCACCATCCCTACATTGGGTGCCGGACCGATGCATTGTCATGCGTGCCAGGCAGATTAATCCTTACTAAGGAAAGCGCTCGCCTGGGGAACTTCCCGTTCGCGGCGCCGTCAGTTCGATCGATAGGCGTTGGCCGCGCCTGCCCGGGTCGCAACGGATCCGGACTCGGCTGACACAGGGAGGATCCGGATGAATCATCGTTACTTCCTGCCTCCCCAGCGTGATGCCGGAGCAGCTGCGACCCTCAGATATCCACCTTACGTTCCCACGTTGAAGATCAACGATCCGGCGGCCCGCGCCATGACGGATTTTCACCACGCCGCCGCACCGATGGTTCATGAGGATCTGGATCTGCAGCACGCGCTCGATGAGATGTTCCGGCTCGGGACCCGGGCCTTCCTCGTGCTGCGCGAAGGCGTGGTCACCGGACTGATGTCGGTGGAGCAGGCGCAGCCGGCTGCGGGGGCACGGCGGGTCGCTGACGTCATGACCCCCGCCGCGCAGGTGCCGGCGGTGGACTGGCAGATCATCGAGGAGTCGCGCGTGGGCGACCTGGTGGACATCTTCCAGGGCAGCGGCGCGCTGCACCTGCTGGTACTGGAGAACGAAAACTCGCAGCTCGCCGCCGTGCGCGGGCTGATACACCGTGAGCGCCTGGAACGCCAGCTCGGCACGCGCTGGGCCCAGACGGAACTGGCCTCGACGCGCCGGCCGGCGCTGCGCTGAGGCGCTTAGCCGCCGTTGCCCGGACGAACGGCGCTGCCGGCGCTCCGGCTGTGCCCTCGCGCCGCGCTACCACGCTCCTCGGGGCGTGCGTGACTGAACAACTCGACGATTTCGCGGTTGAATGCCGGCAGATCGTCCGGCTTGCGACTGGTCACGAGGTTGCCGTCGACGACCACTTCCTGGTCGACCCAATTGGCACCGGCATTGCGCAGATCGGTCTGCAGCGAGGGCCAGGAGGTCATGCGATGGCCGCGCACGGCCCCGGACTCGATCAGCGTCCAGGGGCCATGGCAGATCGCGGCGACCGGCTTGTCGGCGTCGAAAAAAGCCTTCACGAACGCGACCGCACGCGGCTCCATGCGCAGGTGATCCGGGTTCATGACGCCCCCGGGCAGCACCAGCGCGTCGTAATCCTTCGGGTCGGCATCCTCCAGAGTGGCATCCACACCGACCTCATCGCCCCAGTCCTTCGTTTTCCAGCCGCGGATACGGCCGGCCTTGGGGGCGACGACTTCGGTGTCGGCGCCGGCATCCTGCAGCGCCTTGCGCGGCTCGGTGAGCTCCACCTGCTCGAAGCCGTCGGTCGCGAGAATGGCGATCTTGACCCCTTCCAGACTTCGCTGCGCCATGAGTATCTCCCGGGAATCAGTCCGCGAGTCGCGGAGCAAGAGGAGCATTCTCGATGACTGTCGCGCGCGGGGCACGGAGCGGGCCGCGGATGTTACGATCGGACGGCGCTGACGGCGGTTCCAAACAAGGAGAAAATCATGCGGGCGCTGGGCCGGCCGGGATGCTGGGGCGCGGGCGCACTGCTCGCGATGGGCACGATGGGTGCGGGGCTTGCGCTGGCGGCGCTGCCGACGATGCAGCGGGCCATCGTGCAGGTGAACCAGGGCGGGCAGGCCGTGCTGCAGCTGCAGAGCGTGCCGGTGCTCGCGCCGCGCCAGGGCGAGGTGCTGGTGCAGGTATTCGCCGCAGCGATCAACCCGGCGGACTGGAAATCGCGTGACAGCGGCAGCGGTGCTGCGCCCCTCATTCCCGGCTTCGATGTTGCCGGCCGCGTAGCAGCCGTGGGCGCAGGCGTCAGCACGCTCAAGGTGGGCGAGGCGGTGTTCGGTGTAACCGGTCGCGGCGATGTCGGGGGATTGAACGGCGCCTACGCGCAGTACGTCGTGATTCCGGCCGGCGATCTGGTCGCCAAACCGCACAATGTGACTTATGCGCAGGCCGCCGGGCTGGGAGTGGCGACGCTGGCGGGGGTGCGCATCGTGGACCAGGCGCACGTGCGGCGAGGCGAGCGCGTGCTCATCACCGGCGTCGCCGGCGGTGTCGGCAGCGCTGCCGCGCAGGCGGCGATCGCGCGTGGCGCGCTGGTCATCGGGACTGCCTCGGCACGCCATGTGGCGTACCTGCATCGGCTCGGGGTGAGCGAGGTCATCGATTACACACAGGGTGATTGGGCGCAGCGCGCGCGTGCCGCCGCGCCGCAGATCGTGCTCGATACGGTCGGGGCGGACACGGCGCGCGCGGCATTTGCGCTGGTGGCGCGCGGCGGTACGTTCGTCAGCGTCGGCACGCACGATTACACCCCGGAGCGTTGCGCGGCCAGCGGCGTGATCTGCCCAGCGGGCGGGTCGGTCGTCGGGGGACCGGTACCCACTGCGGTGCTGCTGCGTGAAACCGCCGAGCTTGCGGGCGCCGGCAAGCTGACGGTGCACGTCGACCGGATCTATCCGCTGGCTCAGGCGGCTGCCGCGCAGGCGTTCAACCGCGCGGGACATACGGAAGGCAAGGTGGTGCTCGCGATCGGCGTCGTGGCCGGCAGTCGTTGAGACCGGTTCCGCTTCGGCCACAGTCCTCCGGGGCAGTGCTGGCCCCGCCACTGGCTTCGGCGCGCCCGAATCAATAGACTGCGCGCGCGCCGCCAGGGCGCATTCAGGAGAGCGTGAGTGGGCAAGGGTGACATGAAGACGCGGCGCGGCAAGATCTACCGCGGCAGTTTCGGCAAGAGCCGTCCCAAACAGCCGGCGAAGAAAACGGCGGCCAAAGGCGCCGGCAGCGGCAAGAAGTAGGCCGCGCGGCCCGGCGGGAGCGCTGCTCCCGCGGGCCTAGAGCATACGGGCTAGAGGATGTAGCGGCTGAGGTCCTCGTCCTTCGCCAGATCTCCGAGGTGCTCGTCGACGTATTTCGCGTCGATCCTCAGCGCCGACTCGGCGCGCTCGCTGGCATCGAAGGATACCGACTCGAGCAATCGCTCCATCACGGTATGCAGCCGTCGCGCGCCGATGTTCTCGGTGCGCTCATTGACCTGCCAGGCAATCTCCGCGAGGCGGCGAACGCCATCGGGCGCGAACTCCAGCGACACTTTCTCCGTACCGAGCAGCGCCCGGTACTGCGCGGTCAGCGAGGCGTCGGGCTCGGTCAGAATGCGCACGAAATCCTCGACCTTGAGCGAATCGAGCTCCACGCGGATCGGAAAGCGCCCCTGCAGCTCCGGAATCAGGTCCGCCGGGCGCGAGGTATGAAACGCCCCCGAGGCGATGAACAGCACGTGATCGGTTTTGAGCGAGCCGTACTTGGTATTGACCGTGCAGCCCTCCACCAGCGGCAGCAGGTCACGCTGCACGCCCTCGCGTGATACGTCCGCGCCGATGGTCTCCTGCCGGCGCGTGATCTTGTCGATCTCGTCGATGAACACGATGCCGTTCTGCTCCGCATTGGTCAGCGCGCGGGTCTTGAGCTCCTCCTCGTTGATGAGCTTGCCGGCTTCCTCCTCGATCATGAGCTTGAGCGCCTCGCGTACTTTCACGCGCCGCGTGCGCGTGCGGTTGCCGCCGAGGTTGGAGAGCACCGATTGCAGCTGCTGCTGCATCTCCTCCATGCCCGGAGGGGCCATGATGTCCACGCCCATCGGCAGGGCGCGCACCTCGATCTCGATCTCGCGCTCATCGAGCTCGCCGCGTGCCAGCAGATCGCGCATTTTGTTGCGCGTCTCCGAGTCGCGCGCCGGGGCCGGCTCATCGGTGGAGAAGCCCATCATGCGCGGCTTGGGCAGCAGCGCATCGAGCACGCGTTCCAGCGCCGCCTCGCGCGCATTGCCGCGCACCCGCTCGAGCTCCTGCTCGCGCGTCATCTTGATGGCGACATCGGCGAGCTCCTTGATGATCGAGTCGACCTCGCGACCGACATAGCCGACCTCGGTGAACTTGGTGGCCTCCACTTTCACGAACGGCGCCTGCGCCAGGCGCGCCAGACGCCGCGCGATCTCGGTCTTGCCCACGCCCGTGGGACCGATCATCAGGATGTTCTTCGGCGTGATCTCCTGGCGCAGAGGCTCGCCGATCTGCATACGCCGCCAGCGATTGCGCAGGGCGATGGCCACGGCGCGCTTGGCGGCGTGCTGCCCGA
Organism: Steroidobacteraceae bacterium; assembly: GCA_035502275.1. Taxonomy (GTDB): domain Bacteria; phylum Pseudomonadota; class Gammaproteobacteria; order Steroidobacterales; family Steroidobacteraceae; genus FEN-1191. The sequence goes on along the minus strand of DATJUN010000073.1, from coordinate 44,415 downwards.
TGATGTGCTTGTCCAGTTCCTGGACGATCGCCTGGGGCGTCATGAGCCGAGCTCCTCGATGACGAGGTTGCGGTTGGTATAGATGCAGATGTCGGCAGCGATGCCGAGGGCGCGCTCGGTGATGCTGCGCGCATCCAGCTCGGTATTCTCGAGCAGGGCGCGTGCGGCCGACTGCGCGTAGGGGCCGCCCGAGCCGATCGCGACCGCGGCGTATTCGGGCTCGATGACATCGCCGTTACCGGACACCACGAACAGATTCTGCGGGTCGCCCACCAGCAGCAGCGCCTCCAGGCGTCGCAGGTAGCGATCCGCCCGCCAGTCCTTGGCGAGCTCGATCGCGGCGCGCGTCAGATTGCCATACTTCGTGAGCTTGCCCTCGAAGCGCTCGAACAGCGTGAAGGCGTCGGCGGTGCCGCCGGCAAAGCCCGCCAGCACGCGTCCATCGGCGAGGCGCCGCACCTTGCGGGCATTGGCCTTCATCACGGTATTGCCGAGGGTGACCTGGCCGTCGCCGCCGAGGGCGATGGCGCCGTTACGGCGCACGGCGAGGATCGTGGTCGCATGGGGGTCGAAGGGTTGATGCATGGTCGGCTCCACCGCGGGCTCCTGTACAGTCAGCCGCGGCGTCGGGCACGCGGATGCGCTGCATCGTATGTGCGGGCCAGGTGCTGGAAATCAAGATGGGTATAGACCTGTGTCGTGCTGATGCTGGCGTGCCCGAGGAGTTCCTGCACGGCGCGCAGATCGTGACTGGATTCAAGCAGATGCGAGGCGAATGCATGCCGGAACATGTGTGGATGCACATGCAGCGGCACGCCCATGGCACGGGCGTGGGCGGCGATGCGCAGCTGCACGGCGCGCGCGCCCAGCGGCCGCCCGGCGCGGCCGATGAACACCGCCGACCCCTGCTCGCTCGAGGCGTCCTCGAAGGCGACGAGGCGCGCGCGCTCGCTGAGCCAGCCGATGAGCGCACGCACGGCGACGCTGCCGACCGGCACGATGCGCTCCTTGCGGCCCTTGCCCAGCACCCGCACCTGAGCCTCCGCGAGATTCAGGTCCTTCACCCGCAGTCCCAGGATCTCGGCCAACCGCAGGCCGCTGGAGTAGAGCAGCTCCATGAGCGCCAGATCGCGGATCTGCAGCGCATCGGCGGGCTTCAGCGACAGCAGCCGCGCCATCTGATCCACATCCAGCGTCAGCGGCAGGCGACGAGCGGCCTTGGGAGCGCGCACATCGAGCGCCACATTGTGCTGCACGACTCCCTCGCGCAGCAGGAACGCGAGAAAGCTGCGGACCGCGGCGAGCCGGCGCTGCACGCTGCGAGCGTCCAATCCCTGCGCATGGCTGCGCGCCGCGAAGCTGCGCACGTGCTGATGGTCGAGCTGCGGCCACTCGGCCACCTGCGCGCCGCGACACCAGGCGGCAAGCGCCGCGATGTCACGCCGATAGGCGCTGACCGTGTGGGGAGAGAGGCGCCGCTCGCTGGCGAGGTGCTGCTCGAAGCGCGCCAGCCACTCCAGCGCCTGCGGGCTCATCCGCTCGCCCGCGCCGCGCTCAATCGCGCGACAGCGCCTCGGTGACCAGCTCGCCGATGCGCGAGAGAAATTCGGTGCTCATGCCCGGATGAAATCGCTCCTGATCCACGCTGCCCAGCGCCAGCAGCCCCAGCGGTGGCTGTCCGCCGAGGGGCACGAGGGCGACCGAGCCGATACCCGCCGCCTCGCTGCCAAACAGGTAGTCGCGCTGGCTGTCGCGCAGCTGTCCGCAGCGCGGCTTGCAGGTGGCGAACAGCGCATCGAAGCTGCGGAACACCGCATCCTCGCTGCCGACATGACGCAGGAAGCGCTGCGAGGCCGCAGCCTCGCCCACGGGCTCGGGAGATGCCAGCAGCAGCAGGGCGTGGAAGGTGTCGAAGTCCTCGCGCAGGCTCGCCTCGATCTGCGCGATCGCGCCGGCGCGGGTCGTGGTCTTCAGCAGCCGGCAGGTGAAACGGTGGATCTTGTCGGCCAGCACGTTGTTGGCGCGCGCCACGCGCACGAACTCGGTCAGCTTCTGCTCCTGCGCCTGATATTTGTCACGCAGCACTTCCACCTGCCGCTCGATCAGCGAGACGGTGGTGCCATTGCGCGGGTGCTGCAGCCGCAGGCGCGCCAGCAGCTGCGGATGCCGCTCGAAGAATTCCGGATTCTGCTGCAGATACTGCGTGACGGACTCCTCGTCCAGTCCCTCCTCGGATAGTCCGCGCACCTGGTTGCTGCTCATCCTTATGGCTCCCTCAGATCTCGACGTGCCCTTCGAACGACTGCTGGGCGGGGCCCGTCAGCCAGACCGCCTCTCCCTCGCCATCCCAGTGTACGCTCAACGTTCCACCAGGCACATGCACCTGCACATCGGCGCCGAGCAGACCCAGATCGCGCCCAACGGCGACCGCCGCGCAGGCGCCCGTACCGCAGGCAAGGGTTTCCCCGACGCCGCGCTCGAAGACGCGCAGACGGATGGCCCCCGGGTCGAGCACCTGCATGAAGCCGACGTTCACCCGGCGCGGAAAATGCCGATCGTTCTGCAGATCGCGTCCGATGTGCTCCACCGGCGCGGTGGCGACGTCCGCCACGCGCAGCACCGCGTGCGGATTGCCGATGGATACGGCGCCGAATTCGATGTGCTCGCCGCCGACATCGAGCGAGTAGCTGGCCGCGCGCGCCGGTGCCACAAACGGCAGCGACCCCGGGGCGAAATCCGGTACGCCCATGCTCACGCTCACGCGCCCCCCGGCAAGGATCCGGGCCTGCAGCATCCCACCGCTGCTCTCGAGCGTCAGTGTCGAATCATCGCGCCGCCGCCGTCGTTGCAGCAGAGCCGCCACGCAGCGCGCGCCATTGCCACATTGCTCCACCTCGCCGCCGTCGGCATTGAAGATGCGGTAGAAGGCATCGGTTCCGGCACGTCGCGGCGGCTGCAGCACCAGTGCCTGATCGAAGCCGACGCCGGTGCGCCGGTCGGCGAGGGCGCGCCATTGCGCGGAGCTGGGCAGCGGAGCATCGGCGGGCAGGTCCAGCACGAGAAAATCGTTGCCGAGACCATGCATCTTGACGAAATCCAGGCGCATGCGTGGGGAGCATACCCCATCGGCGCCTGCCATCGCCTGGCGGGGCGTGCGCGCGGGCGCGGCACGCCGCGAAGATTACTGCGAGTCCGAGTCCTTGCAGGCCGCTTCCATCGCCATGCGATAGTTCACGCGCTGCTTCTCGGCCTGGTCGTCGGTGAGGTATTGGCGCTGGCCATCGGCGCTCATGGTGAAGAGGCGGCGCGCCTGGATGGCGCTCTGGTAAGCCTCCTTGGCCTGCTTGCACTGCTGCTCGTGCGCCGCGGCAGTGTCCTGCGCGACCTGGCGTGCCGCGGCCTGCTGACTGAGGCGGTCGTTGATCTCTGCGTTGATCTTCTGTGCCTGCGCCGCGCTCTTGTCCGCATCGCCCGGGGATTGTGCTGCCGTCACATCGGCAGAGGTAACGAGCTGCGCCCCCGGGGAGGGTGTATCGCTGTACTGCACGTGCCCCTGCGCATCAACGGAGCGATAGACATCGGCCTGGGCCGCGAGTGGCAGGGCGAAGAGCAGAACGGTGATCAGGGCTCGGTACATGGGGCACTCTCCGGGGAGTGCAGTATCGACCGATCCTTCGCCATCATGGTGTGAAACGCATCACAGACGCACGGGGCGGAATGGCGGCGAAAAAAAGCCCCGACGGCCGGGTGGCCGCCGGGGCGATCGGGTGCAAGACCCGCGTCCAGTTATGTCATTCGAGCGCCTCGCCATGCTGCGAGATGTCCAGTCCCTCGCGCTCCTCCTCCGCCGTGACGCGGATGCCGATGGTCAGGTCGATGAGCTTCAGCAGCACGATGCTCACCACGAAGCTCCACACCAGCGTCGCAGTGACGCCGCGCAGCTGCAGCAGCACGCTGCCCGTGGCGCCGCTGATCTCCTTGCTGACCAGCGCACCGGTCAGCAGCGCACCGGCGATGCCGCCGATGCAGTGCACGCCGAAGGCGTCCAGCGAGTCGTCATAGCCCACGGCTCGCTTGAGCGAGCTGGAGGTGAAGAAGCACACCACGCCGGCGACGATGCCGATGATGACCGAGGAGTCGGGGCTGACGAAGCCGGAGGCCGGCGTGATCGCCACGAGGCCGGCGACCGCGCCCGAGCAGATGCCCAGTACGCTTGGCTTACCCCTGACGGCCCACTCCGTGAACATCCAGGACAGGGCTGCCACCGCGGTTGCAATGTGCGTGACGGCGAAGGCCATGCCGGCGCGCCCATCAGAGACCACTGCGGAGCCGGCATTGAAGCCGAACCAGCCGACCCACAGGAGCGAGGCGCCAATCACGGTGAGCGTCAGGTTATGCGGCGCCATCGACTCCTTGCCGAGCCCCTGTCGCTTGCCGAGCATCAGCGCTGTGGCGAGCCCCGCGATGCCGGCGTTGATGTGCACCACCGTGCCACCGGCGAAGTCCAGCTGCGTGGAGGCGAACCAGCCGGTGGTGGACTCCCACATCCAGTGGGCAACCGGGCAGTAGACCAGGATCAGCCACAGTGCCATGAACCACATCATCGCCGAGAACTTCATGCGCTCGGCAAACGAGCCGCAGATCAGCGCCGGCGTGATGATCGCGAAGGTTCCCTGGAACATGACGTAGACCGTTTCCGGAATCGTCGTGGCCAGGTGCGAGGAGCTCAGCTTCATCGCGTCGTGCATGTAGACGACGTGATTCATGAATGCCCAGTGCAGGCTGCCGATGAACTTGTTGCCGGGGGTGAAGGCCAGCGAGTAGCCGACCAGCCACCACAGCACCGTCACCAGGCAGGTGATGGCAAAGCTCTGCATCAGCGTGGCGAGAATATTCTTCTTGCGCACCATGCCGGCGTAGAACAGTCCCAGCCCCGGAATGGTCATCATCAGCACCAGCGCGGTGGAGGTCATCATCCACGCGGTGTCGCCGGAGTTGATCTTGTCGAAGCCCTGCACGAACGGCGCCGTCGGTGCGGCAGCAGCCGGAGCAGCTGCCGCCGGAGCAGCGGTGGCCGCGGCCGGTGTCGCCGGTGGCGGCGTGACCGGTGCCGGGTTCTGCGCAGCGGGCGCAGGCGCCGGCTGCGCCAGGGCGCTCAAGGGATGGGCACCCAGACCAAGCGCGAGCGCCAGCGTGGCCAGCACTCCCGCCAGGTGCCGTGGCCCCGACCGTCTAGGTTTCTTGGCTATCGGATCAATGCGCATGCGTGCGACTCCCGCTGCTGTCGTGAGATGTGTTGATGTGTGTTATGTAGCCGGCGTTCCGGTTTCCCCGGTGCGGATGCGGATGACCTGCTCGAGCTCGCCGACCAGAATGCGGCCATCGCCGCTGCGTCCGGTTCTCGAGACATTGGCAATCGCCTCGAGCACCGGCTCGACGATGGCATCGTCGACGGCAATCTCGAGCTTCGAGCGCGGTCCAAACTGCGTCTCGTAGACTTCCGTCACCGTGACGCCCTGGACACCGAGCTGTGCGATGGCCTGCCGCAGATCGTCCAGCTTGAAGGGCCGCACGACCGCGGTGATCATTTTCATGAGGTGCATTTCGCAATGAACCAACCTTGAATCCGGGGTGCCGGAACTGACGTGTGCGCGTATCCTTGGATCGCGCTGGAAGCCGAAGTGCAGAATCCATGCCACGCTCGACGGCTCACCAAACACGCACTTGCGTGCATCGGGGCGCGCGCTCTGCACCACTTTGGAATTCACGCGCGCGAGCATGCGCGCTTTCGGGGCATCAGCGAGGGTAGAACGATGGAGAACGTGGGAATCGACGACATCGCGCGCCAGCTCTTCGAGCGCCTGCCCGAGGCAGCGCGCACGATGCGCCGCGATATCGAGAGCAATTTCCGCGCCGTGCTGCAGGCGAGCCTCGGCAGGCTCGATCTGGTCACGCGCACGGACTTCGACGTGCAGAGCAAGGTGCTCGAGCGCACCCGCGCGCGCCTCGAGCAGATGGAGGCGCGCATGACGGCGCTCGAGAGGCGTCTGCAGCAGATCGAGGAATCGGTGCCCCCGCCGGCCCAATAGCCGCGTCCGTGGCAGGCACGCCGCGCCAGGGCCCTCGCCATGAGCGTGGCACGCATCCTGAGCCGGGCGGAACTGGGACTCAGCGCGCCGACGGTGCAGGTCGAGGTGCACCTGGCGAGCGGTCTGCCCTCCTTCACCATCGTAGGGTTGCCCGCGCCCGTGGTGCGCGAGAGCCGTGAGCGGGTGCGCGCCGCACTGGTGAATTCAGGGTATGACTTTCCGCAGCGGCGCATCACCGTCAATCTCGCCCCCGTCGAGCTCGCCAAGCACGGCGGACGCTTCGATCTGCCCATCGCCCTCGGACTGCTCGTAGCGAGCGGGCAGCTGGCGCTGCGGGGCGGCACCGCGATCGAGTGCTATGGCGAGCTGGGCCTCGACGGCGAGCTGCGCGCCGTTGCGGGGCTGTTCCTGGCGACCCTGCACGCCGGCCACGACGGTCATGCGATGCTCGTGCCGTGTGCAAACGTGCCGGAGGTGGGACTGGCCGCGCCGGTAGCGGCTTACGCGGCCGCGACCCTGCGCGAGGCCGCCCAGCTGCTCGCGGGCCTGGGGCGACGCGGCTGCACGGCCACGCCGATTGCACCCACCACGCCGAACTCTGCCTGCTCGCAGCTGCCGGGAAGGCCGAGGCCGGCCGGCGGGCTCTCGGACGTGATCGGTCAGTCCCAAGCCAAGCGGGCCCTGCAGATCGCGGCGGCCGGCTCACATGGGCTGCTGCTGATCGGGCCGCCCGGCAGCGGCAAGAGCATGCTGGCCGCGCGTCTTCCGCGCCTGCTGCCCGCCCTGTCGCGGGCCGAGGCCCTCGAGGTCGCGTGCATCCGTGCCGCCGCGGGGCTCACGCCCGAGCCGGCGCACTTCAGTGAGCGCCCGTTTCGCGCCCCGCACCACACCAGCTCTGCACAGGCAATGGTCGGCGGCGGCCCGCTGCTGCGGCCTGGGGAGATCAGCCTGGCGCATCATGGGGTGCTGTTTCTCGATGAGCTGCCCGAGTTCGATCGCCGGGTGCTCGAGGCGCTGCGCGAGCCGTTGGAGAACGGTCGTATCGGCCTTGCGCGTGCCACCCGGCGCCTGGAGCTCCCGGCGCGCTTCCAGCTGATCGCGGCGATGAATCCCTGTCCCTGCGGCTATCTCGGCGATTCACGCATCGATTGCCGCTGCCCGCGGGCGTATATCGAACGCTATCGTCAGCGCCTGTCCGGACCGCTGCTCGATCGCATCGACATGCGCGTGCACGTCGAGCGCCTCGCAGACAGCGAGCTGCTGCAGGCGGTGGGCGCGAGCAGCACGGGCGGCGCAGGCGCAGAGGGGCCCGGGTGCGAAGGCAGCGGCGAGTGCCCGTGCACCGACCCGTGCGAGGGACCGGCTGCGGCAGTGGCGCCGGCCGCGCCGCTCACATCGGGCGCCCCGGAGGCGATGAGCGATGCCGTACTGTGTCGGAGCGTGCAGCTTGCGCGGCAGTGGCGTATCACGCGCTCCGGCGCCCCCAGCGCGCATCTCGGCGCCGTTGAGCTCAGGGGCTGCTGCCGCCTGTCGAGCGACGCGACGCGGCTGCTGCATCGAAGCTGTCAGCGCTGGGCGCTGTCGGGCCGGGGAGTGCAGCGGCTGCTGGCGCTCAGCCGCACCATCGCGGATCTGGCCGCAAGCGAGCCGATCGAAGCAGCGCATCTGGCCGAGGCGCTGCAGCTGCGCCGGCCGTTCGAGCTGCAGTGAGCCGACCGGCAGCCGCCTGCCTGCCTCAGTGCTGTTCTAGTGTCCGACCAGCGAGAGCATGTAATCCACGCCCTGCTTGATCAGCGCGTCGGGCAGATCGGTGCGTCCACCCTTGGCGGGCATGGTGCCGGTCTTGCCGGTAAAGCCATTGAGGGCATGCATATAGAGCGTGGGCTTGCCTTCGGCGATCGCCGAGGCCCAGGCCGCGCGATCGCCGGCCTTCGGTGCACCGACCAGGCCGGCTCCATGACAGGCGCTGCAGACCTGCTGGAACAGCTGCATGCCGTTCTTCGGCACCGCCTGTGCAATCGCGGGACCGGCTCCGGCAGGGGCCTCGATCTTCAGCGCAGCATTGTTTTGCCCGGCAATCGCCTCGCGCACAAAGGGCGCCGTGCGCTCCCGCACGGTCGCGACGTAGAGCGGATCCTGGTAGACCACGACGTCCTCGGTGTGCGCTGCGACCACGCGCGCCAGTCCGAACAGCACCACGGCCACGGCCACCAGCAGGCCGATGATGAGGCTGAAGATGGTGATGAACTGCGAGTCCTGCTTTTGCTGATTGTCCACGGGCACTGACCGATAAAGGGGGAAACGCGAAGTATAGCCGACGGCGGCGCTGGGCTGCGCGGGGGCACGAGGCGGCGCTCAGGTCCCGTCTGTCCGCACTATCAGAAGGCGCGACGGAAGGTCAGGTTCAGGCGGCTGCGGCCGGTGGCCGGGTGCTCGCCGTCGGCCAGCGGCGCAACGCCATGGAAAACCAGGCGCTGCGCTCCTCCCCAGACCACGACGTCTCCATGGAACAGTGGCACGCGGCGGACGCGGTCACGACGCTGCAGACCGCCATACAGAAAGACCGCGGGCAGCCCGAGCGATACGGAGACCACCGGTGCGCTCAGATCGCGTTCGTCGCGGTCCTGATGCAGCGTCAGGCGGGTGCCGGGCGCGTAAGAGTTGATCAGGCAGGCATCCGGATCGAAGTCGGCGTACCCCGCGCAGGCGGCGGCATCTTGCGCGAGCCGTCGCAGCGACGGTGGCATCTGCGGCCAGGGCAGCCCACTCTGCGGATCGCGCGTTTCATAGCGATAGCCACGGCGATCACTGATCCATCCGGCCGAACCGCAGTTGCTCATCGCGACGGACATGTGCTGCCCACCGGGGGTGACCATGTGACGCAGCGGCGCCTGCCGCAGCAGCTCACGGACCTGCGAGGCCAGTGCATCCGCAATGCCGAGCGCATACGTGGGCAGCACCGCAGCGCCCTCGGCCAGCCGCTGCACCGTCTCGAACGGCAACAGGGTCGAGGTGGGCCGCTCACGCGGCAGGGCGGTGCTGGAGCGTTTGGATGGCATTTGACGTAAGGAAATAGCAGCTAAGCGTAGCAAATCGTGCGACGCCCGCTTCGGAAACGGGCAGGACCACCGGGCTGCACCTTCGCCACCCAGCTCCAATTGATTCCTGGCCAGATGGCCGACGTCATAGAATTGCCTCGTCGAGTCGCGGCCGTTCGTGAAGGGGGGTGTCATGCTGATGCGGTCTGTGCCCAGAGTCGTGTGCCTGTTGCTCGCAAGCTCGCTCGCGGGCGCTCCGGTGGCGTTCGCGGCCGATGCGAATGCCGGTCATACGGCCTTCCAGCAACAGTGCGCGCTCTGCCACAGCGCGCAACCGGGCGACAATGGCGGGGCGCAGGGCCCGAATCTGTTCGGAGTGCTCAACCGCCCTGCCGCCTCGGATGGCAATTTCAGCTATACGCGGGCGCTGCGCGATTCGCATCTCACCTGGGACGCGGCGACACTCGATCGGTTTCTGCGCGGCCCGACGACGATGGTGCCGGGCACCGCCATGGTCATCACGGTGCCGGACAATGCCATCCGCGCCGATATCATCGCGTACTTCCAGGCCGTTGGGGCCGGCTCCTTCCGGGCAGCGGCGCGGCCTCAGTTTCGCGGCGGGGCTGGTTCGACTGCTCCGAAGCCCAGGGACGAGAGCGCCGACTGGAAACAGGACGCGCCGGGCCGTGTCCACCACCTCACCGTGGCACAGCTGCCACGGCCCTACGCGTCCGAGAGCTATACGAATTTTCCGCATCTGGTCGACAAGCCCGCCGCGGCCCGGCTGCGCGTGCCGGAGGGCTTCCAGGTCGCGGTGTTTTCGCGTGATCTGCAGGGTCCGCGTGAGCTGCGCGTGGCGCCCAACGGCGATATCTTCGTCTCCGAGACGCAGCTCGGCCGCATCGTCGTGATGCGCCCCTCGTCCGACGGTACCCGGCCGCAGACGACGCAGGTCTTTGCCCAGGGCCTGGATCTGCCCTCGGGCATGGCGTTCTATCCCGTCGACGGACCGCCGCAGTGGCTGTATGTGGCCGAGACCAATCGTGTCGTGCGCTACCCGTACGCGGTCGGGGACATGAAGGCCCGCGGCCTGCCACAGATCATCGTGCCGCAGCTCTCGCCCGTGGGCGGCGGTGGCCATTTCTCGCGCGATATCGTGTTCTCCGCCGATGGGCGGCGCATGTTCGTGGGGGTTGGCTCGGGGACCAATGTCGCCGAGGACATGCCGAAAAAGAGTCCCGGGGAGCTCAGCGCCTGGGCGCGCTCGCATGCGCTGGGCGCGGCCTGGGGCAACGAGGTCGACCGCGCGGACGTGCTGGTGTTCGATGTCGCATCACTGGCGCCTGCGGAGCGGACGGGCGCTGCGGTCGAGGCGCGCGTGATTCCGACGGTCTTTGCCTCGGGCCTGCGCAATTGCGCGGGTCTGACACTTCAGCCGCAGACCGGCGAGCTGTGGTGCACGGTGAACGAGCGCGACATGCTCGGCGACAACCTTGTGCCCGACTATTCAACGCATGTGCAGGAGGCGCATTTTTACGGCTGGCCCTGGTACTACCTCGGCAATCATGAGGATCCGCGACACGCCGGTGAACGCCCGGATCTTGCCGGCAAGGCGACCATCCCCGATGTGCTCTATCAGTCGCATTCCGCGCCGCTGAGCCTGTTCTTCTACACGGCGAGCGCCGGACGCTCGGCCTTTCCATCGCAATACGTCGGCGACGGTTTCGCCGTGCTGCATGGCTCGTGGAATCGCTCCTTTCGCACCGGGCACAAAATCGTGCGCGTGCGCATGCACGACGGTGTCGCGAGCGGCGAGTACGATGACTTCCTGGTCGGATTCATCGTCGATGACGGCAATGCCTGGGGACGCCCGGTCGCCGTCACCGAGGCCAGCGACGGCTCACTGATCTTCACCGACGACGGCGCGAACATGGTGTATCGCATCTCGTACCGGCAGTGATTTCGCCGGGAGTGCGGGGTCTTCAGGCTTTGCCCGCCAACTGCTTTTGAATGAGCTGCAGGATATCGGCCGGAGGCTTGAGCGAGCCGACGGCCCCCTTGGCGGGCGCCCCTGACTGGATCCACCAGCCAATGATGCGGACCTGGTCGGGTGTCAAAGGCGTCTTGTTGTCACGTGGCATGGAGTCGGTGGAGCTGCGCGGCAGGGTGATGCGGTAGTACATCTCGCTCTGCACCAGGCTGCCTGGAACGACGGCGGGAAAGTCTTCGCCCCCTTTCATGGTGGATGCATAGGTCGCAAACGACAGACCGCCCTTCTGCGTGGAATCGCCGTGGCAGGCGCCACAGCGCTGCAGCAGCATTGGATGGACGACGTCGGCGAAGACGTCGGCATCGGCGACATTCACGGATCGATGCACCGGAGCCATACCAGCCAGGCGTTGCAGCGCCGGAGGAGCGTATTGCAGCAGATACGTCGACCCGTGGGTCATATCGCCGCCATAGTGGCCGGTGACCGCCACGAGTATCAGCATCAGCGGCCCGGTGGCGGGCTGGGTGAGCTGATAGATGCGAGGGCGCCGCAGGTGCAGGAAAAACAGTCCCGTGGACAGGATCGCCACGGAAATTCCCAGCGCGCGGTGGCGTGCCAGCGTCGCGGCAGCAAAGCCCCCCTCGGTGGAATGCATCAATCCCAGAACGACGGTGCCGATGGCGCTGATCGCCGCAGCCGCCCAGAGGTATCCCACGGAGCCGCGCAATCCGGCAAAGCGCCGCGAGCGTGCCAGGAACTCCAACACCACCGTTACATAGATGATCCCGATCGGCAGGTGTACAGCCAGGACATGGAAGCGTCCCAGAAAATAGATCCAATTCAATCAAAGCCCCCGTAATTGTGACGACGCGGCGGCAACAATTATTTTTAGTGTGGGGCAGATAGCGCCGGCTAGACAAGGGTCACCGTGCCGCCGCTGTCGCGACGGCACGGTAACGGCATTGGCCGCACTATGTACTGGAAGAGGGCGAGAGACCGGTCGTCACTTCCCGGGCCTTGCGGCCCGCAGCATCATCTGGCCCCGCCGCCGCCCGGTGGCTTCTGGCGAAAGTCCATGTGACAGTCTCCGCACACGGCAGCAGTGTTCATGATGGCCGTCTTGACGGCGTCTTCGCTGCCGCCTCGAGTCGCCTTCTCCAGCGCTTGCGCCTGCGTCTCGAGCTTGTGTGCGTTGGCCAGGAATTTGTCATGGTCCTGCCACACCATCGGCAATGCCGTGGTCTTGAGCCCACTGGCGTTGCTGGTATCGTGCTCGAACGCTTGCGGGATGATTGCCGCCAGTCCCGCGAGCTCCCGGGCATTGCGCGCAACGACTTTCCCGTCGTAGGGCATCCGGCCGCGCTGCATGAGTATCATCGGCGTGGCAACGTTGACGATGACCGTCATCAGGCCTTGCCGGAACGCCAGGGCCTGCTCATCGGGTGAGGGCCTGCCCTGTCCCATGACTGTCGCCGTTACCGTGACGGCCACGACTCCTGCCACGGCCAACGAAAGTATCTTCTTCTTCATTCGCGCTTTCTCCCCGTTGTGACGCCGAAAATGGTGCGGTCTTGTGTTCCTGCGGCAGTGTCGCCTGCCCGCAGCCAGGCACTGCATGAACTTCTGATCTGAGGTCCGGAGCGGCGCCAAGTATAACTGACAATGGCGTGCGGCATTCTCTGCTGTTCCAGCGACGAGGCCCGCGTGCGCTCAATGACAGGTCAGTTTGCCGTCCTTATAGTCGCAGTCATCCGGTGGCCCGTATCTCTCGTAGTAGGGCAGCGCTCCGCGCCGGGCAACGTAGGCCTGGAAGCGCGGGTCCTCGCGAAATTTGCGCCATTCCGGTTGCCACGGACACGACTCGCCACCGATTTGCCCGGCGGGTGCCTCGTCCAGACATTGATTCGCCAAGGCATACGCCGCGTCCAGGTCACCCAGCATGGCGAGGGCCCGCACCCCGTTGTAGCCGCACTGATTCGCCGCGTCGCGCGTCAATTTTTGACCCGGAGGAAATAGCCGCGTGCGTGCAGCCAGCGCCGCTGCCCGTCTGGCGTGATCGGCGGGATGGACGATCGCGTCCACGGCAAGGCGATTGAGCTCCTGGGCCGGCGCGACGTCGGATTCGGGTTCATTGGGCAGGAGCAGGAAGCTGTCGCGCAGGTACACGGCATAGCGCCCGGCGCGGAGCGCCGCCAGGCCACGGATGTCTCCCAAGACCACGTTGTCTTTGGGCACGCCCAACGCCACCGCCAGTTGCTCGTAGTTGAGCGCCTCGGCATCCAGGTGGGCCCACGAATGCACCGTACCCGCAAACATGACCACCGAAGGGATGGCTGGCGCCAGGGCATAGGCTTCGCGCATTTCCTGGACCGCCTCGCGCATGTGACCGACATAGGCCTGCACCTGCGCATGAGAAAATCGCAGCACGGCGTCATTGGGATCCAGGATCTCCGCCTCGCGATAGTGCTCCTCGGCACCCGCCATGTCGCGGCGCAGAAAGGCGATCGTTCCGAGGCCGGACTCCGCCTCGGCAGAATTTGGATCCAGCTGCAGCGCATGCTGGTCGGCCCGCTCTGCGGCGAGTACGTGTGCTTCCGTGGAATGGGCGTACCAGGCAGTCAAGTGTGCCGTCGCCATGCCAGCGTAGGCTCGAGCGAAGCCGGGGTCGCGTGCGATCGCCCGCTGGAAAAAACCCAGGGCAGCGTCTGCAGCGTCTAGACCGCCCTCGTTCAGCATCGCCAATCCCTGCAGGGTCAACCGGTACGCTTCCACGTCCCCCGTCGGCGGCTCGAGCACCACGGAGGGCCGTCGTGCGCCCACATCGACGTTCATCACCCTGACGACTTCATTGCTGACATCGTCGTAAAGCTTGAACACGTTCGCGAACTTCTCTTCGAAATTCTGTGAGACGGTCACCTGGCCGCTGGCACCATCGACGAGCTGCACGTTGACTCGCACCACATCGCCGCCCTTTTGCACGGCTCCTTCCAGAATCTTGGCGACCCGCAGCTCACTGGCGATCTTCCTGACATCTTCCGACCGACCCTTGTAGGCAAACGAGCTGGTCTTCGAGCGCACCTGCAGCCCCGTCACCTTTGACAGGGAGTTGATCAGCTCTTCTGCAATGCCATCCCCCCAGTAGTCCTTGTCCTTTTCCCCCGTCTGGTTATCGAATGGCAGGACCGCAATCGATGCCGCTGCAATCGCGTCGGGCCTGGTCATCCCGGCGGCGCCGGCCGATGCGTCCACCGCCGCGCCCGCCGGCGAGCCCGCAGCACGGCTTGCCACGGACACAGGCGATTTTTCCTTGCCCGCGGTAAGCCAGGCCGCCAGGCCGAGGGCACCTGTGAGCAGTGCGGCTGCAGTCACGGCCACCCACCGCCGGCGCCACCGCGCGATGCGGCGCGCGCTGGGGCCGGGGGGACTGGCAGGCCGGGCGGCTTCGACCGCGGCGTCGCCGGTCTCGATCGGCGGCGGCTCGAGCTCGGAGCGTGTCCTGCGATCCGGGCCCGGTGCCCGGGATGAGTGCGGCACGACGCGCACGGGGGCGACAAATTTGAAGCCCCGACCGGGTATGGTCAGGATGAAGCGGCGCTCGCCCGCCGTCTCGCCGAGCGCCTTGCGCAACGTTGCGATGCACTGGTTGAGGTTGTTCTCCTCGACCACCGCTCGCGGCCAAACCGCGGCCATCAGAGCAGATTTGTCGACGAGCTCTCCGGCCTGGCCCACCAGGTGCAGCAGGACTTCGAAGGCCCGGGACGGCAGGGCTATCGGTTCGCCCTCGTCCGACAGCAACACGTGCAGGGTGGTGTCGAGATGAAAGCCGCCGAACTCGTAGTCTGGTGCGCTGCTGTCGTCCATGGACCTGGAGTCGTTCGAGGTCGCGCGCTGACCGGCAGCTATCTTATCGGGGCTCGGACCCTTTGACGACCCTGCTGCGGGGCCGGTCGGGCGACATTCACCGTCATTTTCATGGCGACTCACACATTCTCATCACGTCTCACGGGTGGGCCAACGCTTCTTCATAACCAAAACGTGAATCTGCTGCCCAGGCCGGAAGCGACAAACCCTTCCGGCTGAAGCGACCCGACTACTTACCAAACCAGGAGATTCACATGAATACCAAGCCCAGCCTGATCGTCGCCTCCATTGCACTGGCTAGCGCGCTCAGCTTCAGCGGCACCGGATTTGCCCAAACCCCGAGCCCGAGCGTTCGCGATTCCATCAGTCAGGACGTGCACTACGGCGACTTGAACCTGTCCACCCACGCAGGGGTTCTGATCCTGTATCGACGCATCCGGCTCGCCGCCGCATCAGGGTGTGGGCAGGTTGCGGAATCGCCGTTGTACCTCTATACCAAGTGCATCAAAGCCGCGACGGATGCCGCGGTGCGCGCGGTAAACAATCCCGCCCTCACCGCCCTGCACAACGGGACCAAGCGGGGCGCACTGGTCGCCGCTCGCTAGGGGACTGTGCTGCACACAGCGGACGGCGGGCGCCGGGGGCTCGCCGTCCGCCGCTCCCGGCGGCTGTCAGAAGCCCGGGTCGCTGAAGCAGTGGCGCGCTCGGCGGGATTCGAACCCACGACCCCTGCCTTCGGAGGGCAGTACTCTATCCAGCTGAGCTACGAGCGCGTGATGGAGAGTCTATCCGTTTCGCCCGCGACAGCCGATCCTGACGAATCCTGGCCCGACGTTCACAGGGCGCCAGTTGCAAGGCCTTGATTCCCTTCCGGTCGTGCGCTTCGCGGGTCAGCCGATGAGTTTTTTCTCGCTCGCGGTCAGATCGTTGATGAGCTGAATCAGCTTGTCGTCGCCGCCCGCCGTACCCACGTCGGCCTCGTACTTGCCGTCGATGATGATGGTCGGGACGGAGTCGACCTTGTAGCGGCGGTCGATGTCGTCGGCGCGCTGCAGATTGGTCTGCACTCCGAAGGAGTTGTACGCGTTGGTGAAGGCACTGGCGTTGATGCCATGGGCCACGGCGAACTTCAGCTGCGACTGAAAGGTCGCCTTCGGATCGCCCGCCACGTACAGCGGATCGTTGCGCTGATGGATCTCGTCGAACACCTGCGTGTGCAGCTCATCGAGCTTGCCGAGGGCCTGCAGCGTATAGAAGAGCCGCGCATGCGAGCGATGGATATCGCCCCACATGATGGGCACGCGCACGAAGTCGACGTAGCCGGGCTTGCTCTTCAGCCAGCTCTCCAGATACGGATCCAGGGCATAGCAATGCGGGCAGCCGTACCAGAACACCTCCACGACCTCGACCTTGCCGGGCGCCGCGTCGGTCGGCTGCGCCGGCGACAGCACGGTGTAGTTGCTGCCGGCGATCCACTGCCCGCCGGGCAGCTGGGCCTGCTGCGGCAGCGAGGCGACCTGCTCGAGAGAGGTATCGCCACTGTCGGTGGTGCCCTTGTCCGCTCCCTCCTGCTCGGTCTTGGCGGCGGCCGTCAGATCGTTCGCGCTGACGGGGCTGGACGGGCTCGCTGCAGTGCCAGCCGCGGCGTTGCCGCTGTTCGCAGCGCTGGAGGCAGTGTCGCTGCTGGTCGCCGGCGCCGAGGCGCCAGTGGCCGGGGAGGCGCTGTCTGCTGTCGGTGCGGGTCCGCGCGAGCAGGCCCCCAGGGCCAGAGCCAGCAACAGAACTGTGGAGAGTCGTGTCAGCTTCATGGGCGCCCCCGTGATTATCGCGCGGTCTTGCCGGCCCCTAGCGCATGCCCTGAACGTACGAGGCCAGGTCGCGCATGTCCTCGGGCGTCAGGCGGCTGGCAATCGTATGCATGATCTGGTCGTCGAGTCCGCCAGCACTGGCGCCCTTGGCGTTGCGCGTGTAGCGCGTATCGCTGGCGAACTGCTGCAGCTGCGCAAGGATGTAGACCGCATGCTGGGCGCGAAGTTGCGGATAGCCGGCCGAGGGTACGCCACGGCCCACCGGCCCATGGCAGGCCATACAGGCCGGAATGGCACGCGAGGGATCGCCGCCGCGATAGAGCTTCTCGCCCACCTGCCAATAGGAAGGATCGGCCTCTCCGCCGGTAGGGGTCTGCAGCGCAAAGTACGCCGCGAGATCCGCGATGTCCTGATCCGAGAGCTTGGCCGCCTGCGTCGGCATGACGCCGCTCGGATCGATGCGGGTCTTGTCGTGCCAGTAGTGGAGCTGCGCCTTGAGGTAGGCGGCGTTCTGGCCTGCGAGCGACGGCCACATCGGATTGGTGCTATTGCCACTCGGGCCATGGCAGGCCACGCAGGTCGCCGCCTTCATCGCCCCGGCCTCAGCCGAGCCCGCTCCGGGGGCGGCACCGGGCGCCGTTGACCCTGCAGCGTGCGCCAGCGGCGCCAGCAGCAGGGCCGCGAGCGCACCCGTCCAACTCATCCTCGACATCATGATGTGGTCAGCTCCCCGTCGATGTAGCTCCGGCGCGGTGGCGTGCCGGCGGTCAGGAAAGCGCGGAATTGTACACTAGGGTGCCGCCGGCTCGCCGGCCCCCCCCATGAGGATCGGCTTGAGTCTCTATCCACACGCCAGGCTCCTGCTCAGTGCGGCCGCAGTCAGCCAGTTTCCCGCGGATGAGGGCGTCGAAGTGGCCATCGCAGGACGTTCCAATGCGGGCAAGTCCACCGCCATCAATGCTCTCACGGGCCGCAAGGCGCTCGCCCGCACCAGCAAGCAGCCGGGGCGCACGCGGCTGCTGAATTTTTTCGAGCTCTTCCCGGGCGCGCGGCTGGTGGACCTGCCCGGCTATGGCTACGCGCAGGGGGCGCGCGCCGAGCGGGACCTGTGGGGCGAGCTGATCGATGCGCTGCGTCCACGCCGCTCGCTGCGCGGCGTGCTGCTGATCGTGGATTCACGCCGCGGCCTGCTGCCCGTGGACCAGCAGCTGCTGGCGTGGGCGCAGGCGCCCGCACGCGCCGTGCACGTGCTGCTGTCCAAGGCGGACCAGCTGCCACGTGTCGCTGCGCGCGAGTGCCTGCAGCACACGCAGCAGCAGCTCGGGGCCCTGGCGAGCGTGCAGCTGTTCTCCGCACATGCCGGCACCGGCGTTGCGGACGCGCGCGTGCTTCTGCAGCAATGGTTGCGTGCGCCGCGCGATGCTGCCTGAACGAAATTTCATGAAGGTGAGAAAAAGAAAAGCCCCGGTAGTCCACGAAGAACTACCGGGGCCAGCTTATCCGACGCGGGTCTCAGCGCGGCGGATACACCCGCTTAGGGAGGGAAGCGGGGAGTGCATCGCACTCACAGAATTGGAGTGACGCAGTGTGAAAAAGTTCCGGCGCCCGCGCGGGCAGCGTTTTCGTCGCACGATCAATGGTTTGGAGTCAAAACTGTTCCGCCAGGTCGCCTACAGCGACCAGACCAGCCCGATCGAGGTCAGCTCCATGGTCGAGGCATGCGCCACGTCGAATGACTCGAATTCCAGGCGGGCGCCCAGGCGTCCCCAAGTGGTGCCCAGACCCGCGCCGTACGCGACATCGGCACCGGTGCGGTGAAACGAGAGGTCGGGTGAATGCGCGTGGGTACGCCAGTCCACCAGGCCGACCTTGCCATACACCTGCACTACCGGGATGGGCAGGTATCCGAGTGCGAACAGTCCGACACCGTAGGTGTCGGCATAGTTCACGCCGTTGAACGCGCGCGCGAAGCCGGTGTAGTCGAATTCGCCTGACAGGATCGGCAGCGGGCGAAACCCGGCGGCCACCTGATAGCCCACATTATTGGTGCCGACGTAGAACGTGCTCGCGTCGTACTGCACGCGCGACTCGCCGAGCGAGCCGGCCACATAGAAGCCGGTATCGTCAGCCTGCGCCGCGGGCATTGCCGCCAGCAGAGCGATGCCCAGTACCACCGGGGTCCCCAGTGCCCTCAGACGCAGTGAGCTCATGGAATTCTCCGATGCCGCGGCGAGCCGCTTGGGCCCGGGAGCGGACAGCCTGCCAGATCGGCGCGGCGCTGGCGAATCGGTGCGCGGGCGCTCGCGCGCCGGGGCGCACGCTAGTGCGCCTGGTCCCAGTTGGCGCCCTCGCCGAGCTCCACCTTCAGCGGCACGCTGAGCGCGGCCGCGCCGCTCATGAGAGCGCCGATGCGCTCGCGTGCCTCGCCCAAGGCGTCCTCGCGCACCTCGAACACCAGCTCATCGTGCACCTGCATGATCAGGTGGACGGGCGCGGCCATCTTGCGGCACCACGCGTCCACCGCCAACATCGCGCGCTTGATGATGTCCGCGGCCGTGCCCTGCATCGGCGCATTGATCGCGCTGCGCTCGGCATACTGCTGCAGCTGGCGATTGCGTGAACCGATGTCCGGCAGGAACAGTCGCCGGCCGAACACCGTCTCGACGAAGCCTTCGCGCCGCGCCTGCTCGCGCGTGCGCTCCATGTAGCGGCGCACGCCCGGATAGCGTGCGAAGTACAGATCCACATAACTCTGCGCCGCAGCTCGCGGCACGCCGAGCTGGCGCGCCAGGCCGAAGGCCGACATGCCGTAGATGAGTCCGAAGTTGATCGCCTTGGCCGAGCGGCGCTGATCGGCCGAGACTTGCGCCAGCGGCAGGTTAAATACTTCGGCGGCCGTGGCCTGGTGGATGTCGCGATCCTCCTCGAACGCGCGCAGCAGACTCTCATCGCCCGACAGGTGCGCCATGATGCGCAGCTCGATCTGCGAGTAATCGGCCGCCAGCAGGCGGTAGCCGGGCGGTGCGATGAAGGCGGCGCGGATGCGCCGTCCCTCGCGGCTGCGGATCGGAATGTTCTGCAGGTTCGGATCGCTCGAGGACAGCCGCCCGGTCGCTGCGACCGCCTGGTGATAGCAGGTGTGGACGCGCCCGGTCGCGGAGTTGATCTGTTCCGGCAGCTTCTCGGTGTAGGTGGAGCGCAGCTTGGCGAGCCCGCGATAATCGAGAATGATGCGCGGCAGGCGGTAGCTGGCGGCGAGCTCCTCGAGCACATCCTCGGCCGTGGAGGGTGTGCCGCCCGGCGTCTTGCGCAGCACGGGCAGCTGCAGGCGCTCGAACAGGATCTGCTGCAGTTGTTTGGGCGACTCGAGGTTGACCGGCACGCCGGCCTCGGCGTCGGCCTGCGCCTGAATCTCCGCCATGCGCGCGGCCAGCTCGCCGCTCTGCGTGTGCAGCATCTGCCGATCGATGAGCACACCGTGACGCTCCATGCGCTGCAGGACCGGCACGAGCGGCTGCTCGATCTCCCGGTAGAGCCGCGCCAGCGAGCCGGCGCGCTCGAGTCGGCGCCAGAGCACCCGGTGCAGCCGCAGCGTCAGATCCGCAGTCTCGGCGGCATAGTCGCCGGCGCGCTGCAGATCGATCTGCTCGAAGCCGAGTTGTTTCGCGCCGCGGCCGACGACGTCCTCGAGGCGCTGCGCCGTGAGGCCCAGATAGCGCGCCGCCATCGAGTCGATGCTGTGGCGAGTCGCAGTGGAGTCGAGCACATAGGATTCGAGCATGACGTCGAAACGATCGCCGGCCAGATGCACATCGTGGTTGGCCAGTACGTGCATGTCGAACTTCAGATGCTGGCCGATCTTCGCGTGCGCGGCGTCCTCGAGCAGCGCACGCAGGGCGTCGAGCACACGGGTGCGGTCGAGCTGCGCCGGCGCGCCGGCGTAATCGTGCGCCAGCGGAATATAGGCTGCCTCGCCGGGCGCGACGCACAGCGCAATGCCGACGATGCGGGCGCTCATGTAGTCGGGGCCCGTGGTCTGTGTGTCCAGCACGAACAGCTCAGCGGCGCCGAGCGCGGCGAGCCAGCGCTCGAAGCTCGGCCACTCCGTGATGAGCTCGTAGCGTCGCGGCAGGGCCGCGATCGCGGCGGCCTCCGGATCGCTCGCCTGCAGCAGCTCGCTGACCGCCGTGCGCGGTTCCTGCATGCCCGCTTCGGGGCTCGCCCCCTGTGCCGTCGTGGCGGCGGCGGCGCCTTCGGCGGCCTCGAGCTGCGCGAGCAGCGCCCGCAGCTCCAGGCGTCGATACAGCGTGCGCAGCCGCGGCACATCCGGCGCTCGACGCACCAGCGTGTGCTCATCGATCGGCAGCGACAGATCGGTGCGCAGCGTGGCAAGCTGACGCGACAGCGCGAGTGTCGTGAGTCCCGCGCGCAGGTTCTCACCCACCTTGCCGCCAATCTCATCGCGGTGCTCGATCAGCGCATCGAGCGTTCCATACTGCGTCAGCCAGCGCGCCGCGGTCTTCGGTCCGACCTTCTCGATGCCGGGAATGTTGTCCGAGCTGTCGCCGATCAGTGCCAGGTAATCGATGATCTGCTCGGGAAAGACGTCGAACTTGGCCTTCACGCCGGCCCGATCGAGCACGGTGTTGCTCATCGTATTGATGAGCGTGATGCGCTCGCCCACCAGCTGCGCCATATCCTTGTCCATCGTCGAGATCAGCACGCGCTGGCCCGCAGCGTTGGCGCGGCAGGCGAGTGTGCCGATGACATCGTCGGCTTCCACACCCTCCACGCGCAGCAGCGGCAGTCCCAGCCCCTCGACGGCCTCGAGCAGCGGCTCGATCTGCGGACGCAGCTGATCGGGCATCGGTGCGCGGTGCGCCTTGTATTCGGCGAACAGCTCATCGCGAAAGGTGCGGCCCGCCGCATCGAACACCACGGCGATGTGCGCTGTCTCGTACTCACGCAGAAACTTCAGCAGCATCGACAGCACACCGTGGATCGCGCCGGTCGGCTGCCCCGCGGAATTGGACAGCGGCGGCAGGGCGTGAAAGGCGCGAAACAGGTACGAGGAGCCGTCGATGAGGACGAGATCGTAGGCGCTGGCCATGCCGGGACGGACGGCTCAGGCCGCCGGAGAATTGCCGCCGCCAGTCGAGGGCGAACCGTCCGGAGCGCTCTGGGAACCATCCGGCTGCGCCGGGCCTGGCTGGCCGGGCAGGGAGTGTGGTTGCTGCGGTTGCTGTGGTTGCCGCCGGGGTGTCTGCGAAGCCGGCGCACCCGCGGCGCCCGGGTTCGGGGGATTCGCGGCGGGTGCGAGCGGGGTGGGCTCGGCGGGCACCACGCTCGGCGTGGCTGCGCCGGGGGTCGGCATGACCGGGGCCTTTTGAGCGTTGGGCAGATAGAGCGGGCCCTTCTGCCCGCAGCCGCCGAGCAGCAGCGCGCCGGCAGCGGCGGCGAGCAGGGCGCGTCGCAGCGGGCCGGCGCGCACGGCAGAGGGTATCGCTGACACCGGCTGGCTCATGCGGGCAGCGGCAGTGCGCGGCCCTCGCGCAGCGCCAGCCAGCCGCGGATGACGCGATAGATGACCCAGATGCCGATGATGGCCAGGGCGATCACCTCGGTGACGATGCCGATGATGACGATGAGCAGCGGCATGGAGACGATCGAGGCGACGATGATCCACAGCCAGCAGTACCAGAAGGTATGGATCTGCCAGCGAAAGTGCGACTCGAGCCAGGTGCCGCGCACTTCCGAGCGGCGCGCATAGCACATGATCACGGCGATGATGGAGGGCAGCCCGAAGGCGAAGCGCAGCGCCACGGCGTGCAGGCCCGCGAGCGCTGCCAGCAGCGAGAGCGCAAACAGCGCATAGATGACGTGTGTGTACTCGACCAGCCCGCGGCTGACGCCGCCGGCGGATCCCGCCGGGGAATTCAACTTGCGCTACTCCTTGCCCGAGAGCTGCTGCGCGATGCGTCGATAGGCCTCGCGGAATGGTATACCTTCCTTGAGCACCAGGGCGTAGGCCTGCCCCGCGGCGTGCACGGCGGGGTCGATGCGCACGCGCTCGGGCGTGAAGCGCAGCGCATCCACTGCCGCGGCGAGAATGGAGAGGGTCTGCCCGGCGACATCGATGCCGCGAAACAGCGGGAACTTCAGCAGCTGCAGGTCGCGCTGATAGCCGGAGGGCAGCTTCGCGCAGATCGCCAGCGCTTCGGTCAGGCACGCCAGGAGCGTGGCGGCCCGGCCGCGCGCGAGCTCGAGCACGTCGGGATTGCGCTTCTGTGGCATGATCGAGGAGCCGGTCGTGAAGGCGTCGGGCAGCTCGATGAAGGCGAATTCCGCGGTGTAGAACAGCAGCAGGTCGCTCGAGAGGCGAGAGAGGTCCTGCATCAGAAGCGACAGCTCGAAGAGCAGCTGCGCCTCGGCCTTGCCACGCGAGAGCTGCACGGCGGTGACCGGTTCTTGCACTTCGGCGAAGCCGAGCGAGCGCGTGGTGTGGGCGCGATCCAGTGGCAGCCCCGGGGTGCCGTAGCCGGCGGCCGAGCCGAGGGGGTTGCGGTCCAGGCGCCGGCGCACGGCGCGAATGCCCTGGGCATCATCGGCGAGCTCGGCCGCGAAGCCGCCCGCCCACAGCGCCACCGAGCTCGGCATGGCCTGTTGCATGTGGGTGTAGCCGGGCAGCTCGACGCGGCCCTGGCGCGCGATGAGCCGCTCGAGCGCAGCGCCCATCTGCCCGGTTTGCGCGCCGAGCGCCTCGGTCGCATCGCGCAGGTACAGCCGCAGCGCCGTGAGCACCTGATCGTTCCTCGAGCGTCCGAGGTGAATGCGTCCGCCCAGGGCGCCGAGCCGCTCGGTGAGCCGCCGCTCGAGCGCCGTCTGGCCGTCCTCATCGGCGAGCTGCACGTGCCACTCGCCGCGCGCGTGCTCGGTCGCGAGCGCCTGCAGCGCGCGGCGCAACTGCGAAAGATCCGGCTCGCTGAGAAGACCCTGCGCACAGAGCATCTCGGCGTGCGCGATCGAGGCGCGCACATCGTAGGGGACCAGTCGCTCATCGAGCGCGTAGTCCTCACCCGCGGTATAGGCGAGCACACGCTCATCGAGCGGTGCGCCCTTGTCCCACAGGCGGCTCATGCGCCGCCTTGCTGCTCCGCCGGGGTCAGCGCGTTGACGTCCGAGACCACCAGCGTGCCGGTGCCCTCGTTGGTGAAGACCTCGGCGAGGATGCTGTCCGGCGCGCTGTGGGAGATGACGTGCACGCGTCGCACGCCCCCGCGCAGCGCGTCCTCGATCGCCTTGGCCTTGGGCAGCATGCCTTCCGTAAGGCTGCCCTTGGCGCGCAGGTGCGCCAGGCCCGCCAGATCCGTGTAGGAGATGATGGAGGTCGGATCGCTGACGCGCTCGAGGATGCCGGGTGCGCCGGTGCAGAGAATGAGTTTCTCGGCGCCGAGCGCCGCACCGATGGCTGCGGCCACGGTGTCGGCATTGATGTTGAGCAGCGTGCCGCGATCGTCGGAGGACAGCGGGCTGACCACGGGCATGAGGCCGTTGTCCAGGTGCTTGCGGATGACGGCGGGGTCGATGCGATCGATGTCGCCGACGAAGCCGAAGTCGACGGTCTCGCTCGAGGCCGGCAGCCTCACGGGCGGACGGCGATGCGCGCGCACCAGGCCCGCATCCACGCCCGAGAGGCCCACCGCGTCGATCTCCAGCTCGCGGCAGATGGCGAGGATGCGCGTGTTGATCAGGCCGTTGAGCACCATCGAGGTGGCGTCGATCGACTTCTCATCGGTGATGCGCCGTCCCTGCACCATGCGGGTGGGCACGCCGAGAGCCTCGGTGAGCTCGGTGAGCTGCGGGCCGCCGCCATGCACGAACACCACGCGGATGCCAAGGTAGTGCAGCAGCGCGATCTGCTCGATGAGCGCACGCATCATCCCGGGTTCACCAAATACGGCCCCGCCGGCTTTGACGACGAAGATCTTGCCCTTGTACAGCCGGATGTAGGGAGCGGCGCTGCGCAGGCCGCGCACGCTGGCAACCGGGTCGGGACGATGCGCAATCATGACGGCAACGAACCTCGCTCGGCGGAGGTCGCCGCCGGTTTCAGCAGGTGATAGAGCACGGCCATCTGCGCCGGCAGGCGATTGTAGGCCTGCCGCTGCACCACCGAGCGCGGACCATCGAGCAGGCCATCGGCGATCGCGACATTGCGCCGCACCGGCAGGCAGTGCATCAGGCGGCAGCCGGGCGGCGCGGCCGCGAACCAATCCTCGTTCAGGCACCAGTGCTTGAGGGCGCGGCGTGCGGCGGTATCGGCCGCCTCGTTGCCGTAGTGCTCGGTGTTGGCCCACTCCTTCACATACACCACGTCGGCGCCCTGCATCGCTTGCCGCACGTCGCTGGTTTCCTCGACCGTGCCGCCACCGGCGCGGCGCGCCTTCTCCAGAATCTCGCGCGGCAAGGCATAGCCCTTGGGACTCAGCACCGTGACGCGCATGCCGCGCATCGCCGCCATGTGCACCGTGGCGGCGGGCACCGCCAGCGGCAGGGCGCGCGGGTGGTAGGCCCACGACAGCACCAGCTTGCCCTCGCGCGGCACCTCCAGCTCATCGAGCGTCTTCCAGTCGGCGAGCGCCTGACAGGGATGATTGGCCGCGGATTCGAGGTTGATCAGCGGCTTGTCGATCAGGCGCGCCATGGCGTTGAACTTGTGCTCGCCCAGATCGGCCGCGAGGTCCTTGTTGTCGGCAAATGAGCGGATGCCGAGCGCGTCGCAGTAGGAGGCCAGCACGGGCAGCCCTTCACGCATGTGCTCGGCGACGTTGCCGTCCATGACGGCGCCCTCGCGTGTCTCGAGCTGCCAGGTGCCGGCGCCCGGTGTGATCACGAACGAGGAGCCACCGAGCCGCGCCATGGCCGCCTGGCAGGAGGCCAGCGTGCGCAGCGAGGGATTCAGGAACAGCAATCCGAGGATGCGGCCGGCGAGGGCATGAGGCTCGGGCGAGCGCTCCAGGCGCGCGGCGAGCGCGAGCAGTCGCGCAACCTCGTCGCGTGAGTAATCAGCCAGATCGATGAAGCGCGGGGCAGGCAGGGAACCAGGCGCGGTGGTAGAGCTCGGCATGATGGGGACCGCGATGGCAGCGCTCAGGCGCCGATCTCGAGCAGTGCGCTGCGCAGCTGCTCGACGTGCGGGGCCTCGAGGATGAAGGGCGGCAGCAGGCGCAGCACGTTGGCATCGGCGCTGGTGCCGGTGAAGATATCGCGCTCGAGCAGCGCGGCGTGCACCTGCCTGGCGGGCCGCGAGGTGCGCAGGCCCACCAGCAGTCCCGCACCCTGATAGCCGGTGACGGGGCCGACCAGGCAGCGGCTGCGGATGAGCTCGCCGACTCGGCGTACGCGCTCGAGCAGACCCTCGGACTCGATGGCCTCGATGACGGCCTCGACCGCCGCGCAGGCCATCGGGCCCCCGCCGAAGGTCGTGCCGAGCCCGTCGAGCTTCACGGCCGCGGCCACGCGCGCATTCATCAGCAGCGCACCACAGGGAAAGCCCGCGCCCAGCGCCTTGGCGGTGGTGATCATGTCGGGCATGACGCCGTAGCGGCTGGCCGCGAAGGCCGTGCCCACGCGGCCCATGCCGCACTGGACCTCATCGAAGATCAACAGTGCGCCCACGGCGTCACAGCGCGCACGCAGCGCCGAGAGATAGGCCGTGCCGAAATCGAAGGCGCCGCCCACGCCCTGCACCGGCTCGACGATGACCGCGGCGGTCTGCTCGCTGATCTGGCTCGAGATCGCCTCGAGCAGCTGCGCATCCACCTGCACCCCGCCGGCATCGGCGCCGGCGAGCGCATCGGCGCGCTGTCCGCGCGGCAGGAAGCTCACCTCGAAGGGCGCGCGCGGAAAGCCATACCACTTGGCGGCTGCGCCCCAGGTGACGGCGCCGGACCCCGCGGTGCGACCGTGAAAGGACTGCTCGACGGCGACCACCTGCGCTCGCCGCGTCAGTGTGAAGGCCATCTTGAGCGCGTTCTCATTGGCTTCCGCGCCGCTGTTGACGAAGAACACGCTGGTGAAGGGCAGACGCGAATAGCGGATCAGCCGCGTCGCGGCGCGCGCGCGCACCGGCAGGGGCACGGCATTGCTCTGAAAGCACAGCGTGCGCGCCTGTGCATCGAGCGCGGCCCTCCAGCCGGCATGACCATAGCCCAGGGCCGCGACGGCATGGCCGCCATACAGATCCAGTATGCGTCGCCCATCGCGCGTCTTGAGCCACACGCCCTCGCCGGACTCGATCGGCAGCGGGTACTGTGCGAATACCGGCGCGAGATAATCGGGGGTGACGTCGAGCGTTTCTGCGTCCATCGATGACAAGCCTCAGGTCCAGCCTGGCGCCGGTGCGGTGAGACCGGCGGTCTCATCGAGCCCCTGCAGGCGGTTCATCCACTGTACCGCACCGCCGGCTGCGCCCTTGTTCAAGTTGTCCACGGTGCACATGACCGCGACGCTGTCGCCGTCGCTGACGGCGCAGAGTTGTGCGTAGTTGCTCGTGGCGATCTCTTTTATGCGTGGAGCCGCCTCGCGCACCTGCACGAAGCGCGCTCCGGCGTAGAAATCGCGCAGCGTCGCGAGTACCTGCGCGCTGTCGCAGGGGGTGCGGAGGCGCGCCTGCACGGTCGCATGAATGCCGCGTGCGAACGGCCCCGAGTGCGGCACGAAGGCGAAGCGCGCGGTGACGCCGGTAGCAGCCTGCGCGCAGGCAACGATCTCGGGCGTGTGGCGATGCGCGAGTGCGTTGTAAGTGTACAGATCGGAGTGACGCAGCGGGTGGTGCGTGCCCTCCACGGGCTTGCGCCCCGAGCCGGTGCTGCCGGTGATCGCCGCGACGAACAGCTCCGGCTCGATCAGCCCGCGTGCCAGCAGCGGCACCGAGGCCAGCAGCGTCGCGGTGGCAAAACAGCCCGGATGTGCCACGTGCGCAGTGGGGCTGGCCGCGAGATGCTCGGGCACCGCGCAGGTGAAGGCTGCGAGCCGCTCGGGCGCGCCATGCGCATGCCGGTAGATGTGCTCATAGGTCGCGGCATCGCGAAAGCGATAGTCGGCCGAGATGTCCACGACGCGCGTGGCACGGCCGGGGCGCACCGGCGCGGGCCCATGAGCCGCCTCCGCGTGGGCCAGCAGCCCGTCGATGAGGGAGGCGGCGGCGCCGTGGGGAGCTGCACAGAAAATCGCCACCGCCGGCTCGCGCGCGAGCAGCTGCTCGGCCTCGGCGAGCGAGCAGAAGCGCTGCTCCGGGTAGGCGCTGGCGAGATGCCCGAAGCTCGCGGCGATGGGCTCGCCCGGACGGCTGTCGGAGAGCACGGCGGCCACGCGGAACACCGGGTGCGCGGCCAGCAGCCGCAGCAGCTCGCCGGCGACATAGCCACTGCCGCCGAGTACCAGCGCAGGCAGCGGCGGCGTCATTCAACGGCCCCGGCGGCGAGCGGCGTGCTCTGCCCGAGTCCCACGGCCTCGATGACCGCATCGCCCAGGCCGGCCGCATCGGAGAGCGCATTGAACGCCGGCACCTGCATCTGCTGCTGGACGATCTCGATGCCGACCTGATTGTCGGTGCACGGGCCGGTCACGACGCAGGGCTGTACCTGGAAGCGCTCGCGCAGCAGCTTCACCCCGCCCCAGGCGGCGACCGGGTCGTTGGCCGAGAGCACCACCCCGGTGAGCGCCCGGCGCACGTCCGCGCTCTCGAGAATGGCATCCACGCCATAGGTGCCGAGCAGGCCGTCGCCAAGCTCGAACACGATGACATCGGGCTTGCCGGCGGCCAGCTCCGTGAGCATGGTGCGCGTCAACGCAGGACCGGTGCGCGCCGTGGTCGTGACCACGCCCAGATCGGTGAAGATCATGGTGCGGCGGGCGCCGGCGTCCTCGAAGGCGAGGATGTCACGGCGCAGCGATACGCCCGTGGCCTTGAAGGCATCGACCACGAGGCCGCGGTGGCGCATGCGCGCGATGATGGCCGCGGCTGCCGCGGTCTTGCCCGCCTCCATGCAGGTGCCGGCCAGGGCCACTACCGGCACGCCGCGCGTGTCGAGCCCCGTGTTGTAATCCAGCGCTCGATAGCCGACGCGCGCCGGTACGCCGATGCGCTCGCCCAGATAGGGAAACTGCAGCACCACGCCGAGCACGCGGCAGTCGAAGGGTTTGCCCTTGTCGGGAGTCGCCGAGTCGCAGATGCCCATGACTCCGCCGATGTTGAGCATCTGAATCACATCCCCGGGCTTGAGCGAGCTCGGCACGTGGCCGCTGTAGCCGAACAGTGCCCGGCGCGGCCCGAGCGCACCGACCACGATGTCGCCCTTGCCGACCTTGGCCATGCGGCCGCTCGCCAGCTCCAGCGTGTTGTAGGTCGACTTGTTGGTGAGGATCTCCGCGACGATGGCCACGCCTTCCTCTGCGGGAATCTCACTCGACAGGCGCAGCTCCTGCCCGAGCGCACAGGCCTGCGTGACCGAGGCCACCTTGTCGACGAACACCGTTTTCATGACTGCCTCCCGCCCGAGTCGCGCTGGCCCGTGCCGCGCTCGCCGCCGCGCTCGCCGGCGTGTTCGGCTGCGTGTCCGGCAGCGCGTTCGCCCGCGCGGCGATGAAACACGCCCGGCAGCGCAAGGATGCGCGAAAAGCCGGTCGCATCCGCGGCGCTCCACTCTCCGGCCGCTTCCCCGTAGACGCCGCGCGAGGCGGCCATGAGCGAATAGGGCGACTCGACGCCTTCGATGAACAGCGCGCCGGGCCGCAGCAGCAGCGCGACCTCGCCGCTGACACGCTCCTGCGAGGCCAGCAGCAGCGCCTCGATGTCGCGGCACACCGGATCGAGCAGCTGTCCTTCGTGCACCAGATCCCCGTAGGGTCCGGCCACGAGTTCCTTGATGCGCTGCTGACGCGCGCTCAGCACGAGCTTCTCGAGCTCGCGGTGCGCCGTGAGCAGCACTTCGGCCGCCGGTGCCTCGAACGCCACGCGACCCTTGGTTCCAATGATGGTGTCGCCCAGATGTATGCCGCGACCGATGCCGAAGGGCGCGGCGAGCGCCTCGAGCTGCTCGATCAGGGCCACCGGATCGAGCGCGCGGCCATCGAGCGACACCGGCCGGCCACGCTCGAAACCGAGGCGATGGCGCTCGGGCGCGCGCGGGCGGCTGAAGGCCTCGGCCGAGAGCACCCAGGCGCTCTCGGGAATGCTGCCGGCAGAGGTCAGCGTCTCGGTGCCACCGATCGTCACGCCCCAGAGCCCACGATTGATGGAATAGGCGGCGCCGGTCGGTGGCACCGGCAGGCCGCGCTGCTGCAGGTACGCCAGCTCATCGGCGCGCTTGAAGGCCTGGTCGCGCACCGGGGCGAGGACCGTCAGATCCGGCGCCAGCGTGCGCAGTGCGACCTCGAAGCGAACCTGGTCGTTGCCGGCGGCGGTGCAGCCGTGCGCAATGGTGGAGGAGCCGAGCTTCGCGGCCATGTGCGCGATGGTCTGCGCCTGCATGACGCGCTCGGCGCCGACGCACAGCGGGTAGAGCTGTCCGCGCCGCACGTTGCCCATGATCAGAAAGCGCAGCACCTGCTCGTAGTAGTCGGCACGCGCGTCGATCTGATGATGCGCGATGGCGCCGAGGGCGCGCGCGCGCTCGGCCAGACGCAGACGCGCCTGCCCGTCGATGCCGCCGGTGTCGACCGTCACGGTGATGATCGGGCGGCGCTGCTGCTCGGCCAGCCATGGCACGAGGAAGGAGGTATCCAGGCCGCCCGAATAGGCGAGCACGATGGGCGCCTGCGGCGCATCTGACCGTTCTTGCATGCAGGATCTCAGGTGTGAAACAGGGATTCGAGCCGCTCGATCAGCCGCTGCTGGGTACGCGCATCGGCTGTGGCTACGAAGATCGTATCGTCGCCGGAGAGGGTGCCGACGACCTCGGGCCACTCGGCCTTGTCCAGTGCCACGGCGACGCT
Organism: Steroidobacteraceae bacterium; assembly: GCA_035502275.1. GTDB lineage: Bacteria > Pseudomonadota > Gammaproteobacteria > Steroidobacterales > Steroidobacteraceae > FEN-1191. Next base: position 13,631 of record DATJUN010000073.1, on the reverse strand, counting down.
GCCGGCCGCACCGATGGTGGTGCGCACCACGGTGAGATTGGGACCGGCGCGGCGCACCTCGCGCACGAACTGCGCCAGCGTGGCGAAGTCGCCATGCGCGCGCGAGATCTCATCGGGCGGCAGGCGGTAGCGGCCGGATGCCTTCAGCACACCCAGCTCGGCGAGATCGCGGCTCACCGAGGATTGCGTCACGGTGAAGCCATCACGACGCAGCATCTGCGTGAGATCGCTCTGACGGCGCACGACGCCGCTGCGCAGAATGCGCAGGATCGCGTTGCGACGCTCGAGCTGCTGGCGATCGTTCAGCATGATTGCGTGTGCATAAATTCCCACAATTGTGCATAAAAATGCACACGCTTGCAACCCCCGGGATAAGGGGATGGCGGTCGCGGGCGCCGCGGCGCCCGCCGGCAACGGCTGCGCTCGCCTGCGTCAGCCAGCGCGTGCGCATACGCTGCCCCTACCGGGGCGCGATGGCTTCAGTTATCTTCCCGACCGCGCACTGCGATAACATCAGGCGGCAAGCGCGCGCCACCGAAGGGGAGTCTCAATGGCACAGCCGAGCGTTCACGGACGTTTCATCTGGCAGGAGCTCATGACCGACGATACGGCCGGTGCTGCCGAGTTCTATGCCCAGGTCATCGGCTGGCAGGTGCAGTCGCCGACGCACCCCAACGGCGATTACAGCGTGTTCGCCGCCGGTCGCCGCCAGGTCGGCGGGGTCATGTCGCTGCCCCAGCATGCGCGCGAGGCCGGGGCGCGCCCGCACTGGCTGCCCTATATCGGCGCCGACGACGTGGACGGCACCGTGGCGCGTGTCGAGCAGCTTGGCGGCAAGGTGCTGCGCGCCGCAAGCGACGTCGCCGACGTCGGCCGCTATGCCGTGCTGGCCGACCCGCAGGGTGCGGCCTTCGGCGTCTATCGACCCGACCGGTCCGGTCCGGCGCCCGCCGGGCAGCCTGGGCAGGGCGAATTCGCCTGGCAGGAGCTTGCGACCACGGATTTCGAGGCCGCCTTCCGCTTCTATTCGGAGCTGTTCGGCTGGGAGAGCCTGCAGCGCATGGACATGGGCCCCGCAGGGACCTACCTGATATTCGGACGCGATGGCGTGCGCCAGGGGGGCATCTACAAGCTCTCCGCGCAGATGCCCGCCCCCTATTGGCTCTCTTATATAAGTGTGGCCGATGTGGATGCAGCGGCCGGCAAGGCGCGCGAGCACGCCGCCCGCGTCATCAACGGACCGATGGACGTACCCGACGGCGGGCGCATCGCCCAGCTGCTGGACCGCAGCGGTGTGCTCTTTGCCATCCACTCGCAGACGGGGGCGGCACGAGCCCACGAGCCGGTGGCAGCCAAGCGCTCCGCGCAGCGCGCTCCCAAGAGCGCGCCGAAGAGCGGCGTCGAGTCGCAGGCCCCGGCGGCCGAGACTGCAGCGCCAGCCAAACAGGCGGCGACACGGCCGGAGGGCAAGGTCGCAGAAAAGGCTGGCAAGAAGGCCGCGAAGAAAGCGGCCAGGCCGGCGGCGAAGCAGGCCGCCAAGAGCGCAAAGAAGGCGGCAAAGAAGGCAGCAAAGAAGGCAGCAAAGAAAGGCGCAAAACGGGCCGCAAAAAAGACTGCGAAGAAGGCCGCGAAGAAGACCGCGAAGAAGGTTGCCCGCGGCGCTGCATCGCGCCGTGGCGGTCGGCCCGCAGGCAAGACGACCCGCCGGGCGGCGAGCAAAGTCGCCAAGCGCGCCGGCAAGAAGGCTGCCGGGAAAGGCGGCCGCAAGGCTGGCGGCCGGCGCGGCGGCAGGGGGCGGCGCCGCTGACGGAGCCCGCGCGCGCTCGTCTCAGGGTGCGGGCGTTGCTGCGAACCAGGCTTCGAGCAGCCGCCGCGCGATGGTGTGGGGCGGAGGCAGCAGCACCTTGCCGGCCTGCAGCTCGGCGCGCTCGAACCAGCGCGCTTCCTCGAGCTCTCCGTCGAGCTGGATGGGCTCCATTGCCGCCTGCGCATGAAAGCCGAGCATGAGTGAGGCGGGAAAAGGCCAGGGCTGAGACGAGAAATAGCGGACCGAGCGCACGCGCGCCCCGGTCTCCTCATGGACTTCGCGCGCCACGGCCTCCTCCAGACTCTCGCCCGGCTCCACGAAGCCGGCCAGTGTCGAGAAGCGTCCCGGCGGCCAGGAGGGTTGCCGTCCGAGCAGCGCGTGCTCGCCCTGCGTGACCAGCACGATGATCGCCGGATCGAGCCGCGGGAAGACCTGGGAATGGCAGCTCTCGGAGCTGCACTGCAGGACATGACCGGCCGAGCGCGGCACGGTCGGTGATCCACACACGCCGCAGTATCGATGCCGCGCCCGCCACACCAGCAGTGCCCGGGCGTAGGTCAGCAATCGTGCCTGTGCCTCCCCGACCTGCGGCAGCAGGGGGCGCAGCTCCTCGTAGCGCGTGCCGGGTGGCTGGAAGCTCGTCGAGTCGGGCAGCTCCACGAGCACGCAGCGGCGTGACTCGAACCAGCCGAGCAGCAGTTGCTGCACCTCGGGCACGCCGAGGGGCGCGAACTGCGCCGGGGACAGGAAGGCGATGTGCGCCTGTGACTCGGCGTCCGGCGCTGGCTGGATCAGATGCGCGGTGCCGCGGCAGATGAGATAGCGCGTGAGCGGATCGGCGAGCGCCTGCTGCGCCCAGTCCGGCCGCAGCCGCTCCTCGACGTGACGCTCAATGAATTCAAGGGCCGTGTCGGGCATGTCGCGCGTGGAGGTCGCCATTGCGGGCAGTCTTGCAGAGCTGCGGCGGCACGGGCAAGTCGGCCGGCGCCTCGGCGCGCAGCCCCGGCGGCTGGACATTACCCGCGGCGCACGGCGCGCAGCGCGCCGGATACAACGCCCAGCGATCCATGACCACCAGCGCCTGGCAATCGGGACAGGGAGCCGCCGTGATCTCCTCCGCCTGCAGCAGCGCCTGCAGCAGAAAGACCGCGTGCTCGAACCCCAGCGCCGGATTGCCAAGCAGCGTGCGGTAGAGCTCGTAGGCCTCGCACAGCAGCTGTGCTCGCAGCAGCGAGGGGCGCGCAGCGACAGCGCCCGCCACCCCGGGCTGGGCGTCCGATGGCCCCTGCGCCCCCGGCGCCCGCGGCGCGCCCGGCGTCGATGGCGTGGCCGGCAGCGACTGCGTGGGCAATGCGCCCAGCAGACGAAACAGGCTCGCCAGCAGCGAGCTCTCCCGGCGCAGGCGGGCGGAACGCAGAAACAGCGCCACGCGCTGCGGGGACTTGCCACGATGGCGCGCCAGGGGCCGGCCGCAGTGCGCGAGATAGGATCGGTACAGCTTGCGGATGCGATCGTCGGTGAGACCGGTCCAGTGACGGATCGTCTGGGTGCGCGCCTCCAGCCAGATGAAGCGCAGCGCGACCTGGAAGCGCACCCGCTCGCGCGTATAGCGGTCTTCGTAAATGCGCATGGACTTCTCCCCGTCTGCGATGTTACTAGTAACATCACGACTATCGCAGATCCGGCGCAAGGCCGGTAGCGCCTGCCACACGGCAAAACTGCGCGGTTCATGGAGGAACATCATGTACGAGGAGCTCTCGCCGGCAGCATCGCTCGTCTGGGACCAGGCGCTGCTCGCCCCGATCGTGGAAATCAATGAGCGGCTGCTCGAGCGGCTGCATGCGCACGCCTGTGCCGCCGTGGCGGGGCAGCGGCGCGAGGCCGCGGCCGGCGCGGCCGATGAGCTGGTGCGGGCCCTGCTGCCCGAGTGGTGCGCGCTGGACGCAGTGGCGCAGCGGCGCCTGGCGCAGTGTCCCTACCTGCTGCTGGATGCCGGCTTCGCCGAGCCCGCGCGCTGGCAGCTCTCGCCGGCAGCTGGCGTGCAGGAGGCGGGCGCGTCGCGTGGGGAGCCTGGTGCCCACGGCGCAGACCCGGCCTGGCTCGCGCTCAGGCGGCGCACGCTGCTGCTCGGCTGGCATCTGGCGCGCTCGCAGCCACTGGCCGCGCGCGTGCTGCTGGGCATGAGTCCGGCCAGCGCCGAGTACATCGCCGCCCGGCGCCTCACCGAGCTGGAAGAGCTCGCCGAGGGGGCGGGGCGCATGGCGCCGCGCTGGGCGCAGCAACCGCAGATCTGGCGGCAATTGCTGCGCGCCAGTCACGCTGCGGCCGAGGAGCTGCGCTGGACGCAGCTGCGTGGGCTGCAGCTGCTTGCCGCCACGCCCGCGGCGCTGGCCGTGCCTGCCGTACCGGTTATGCCCGCCGTGGCCCGGCTGTGATACCGTGCGCGCCCATTCCACGAGCCGCCGCGTTACGAGCCGCCCCCCGACATGCTTGCGCTATCCACCCGTGCCCTGACGAAAACGTACAAGAACGGCGTACAGGCGCTGCGCGGGGTGGATCTGGACGTGGAGCAGGGAGACTTCTTCGCCCTGCTCGGCCCCAATGGTGCCGGCAAGACGACCCTCATCGGCATCGTAACCTCGCTGGTCAACAAGAGCTCGGGCAGCGCACACATCTTCGACTACGACATCGATCGCGAGCTCGAGCATGCGAAATCCTGCATCGGCGTGGTGCCGCAGGAATTCAACTTCAATCAGTTCGAGTCGCCGCTCACGATCGTGGTCAACCAGGCTGGTTTCTACGGCGTGCCGCGCGCCGAGGCGCGAGAGCGCGCCGAACGCTATCTGAAGCAGCTGCAGCTCTGGGACAAGCGCAATGGCATCTCGCGCGGTCTGTCCGGCGGCATGAAGCGCCGGCTGATGATCGCCCGCGCACTGATGCACGAGCCACGCCTGCTGATCCTCGATGAGCCCACCGCCGGTGTGGACATCGAGATCCGCCGCAGCATGTGGGAGTTCCTGCGCGACATCAATCAGCGTGGCACGACGATCATCCTGACCACGCACTACCTGGAGGAGGCCGAGAGCCTCTGCCGCAATATCGCCATCATCGATAACGGTGCGATCATCGAGCGCGACCGCATGGGTAATCTGTTGCGGCGGCTGCACACCGAGACCTTCGTGCTCAACAGCCGCGAGGCGATCGCGCGCGCGCCGGTGGTACCGGGCTTCGTGCTGCGCCATATCGACGACCACACTCTCGAAGCGGACATCTCCAAGGAGCAGAATCTCAACGAGCTGTTCGCGCATCTGTCGACCCTGGGTATCAACGTGCTGAGCATGCGCAACAAGGTCAACCGTCTGGAGGAGATCTTCATGCGGCTGGTCGAGAATCGAGGCAACGGTGCTTAATCCGATCGAGCGCAGCGGTCAAGGCGGCGTGGGGGATCTGGCGCCCCCAGGCGAGGTCTCACTCGCACGCATCACCTGGATCGGCTTTCGCACCATCGTCATACGCGAATACTCGCGCATCGTGCGCATCTGGGGACAGACGCTGGTGCCCTCGGCGGTCAATGCGGCGCTGTATTTTCTGATCTTCGGCACCCTGCTCGGACGTCGCGTCGGCGTCGTATCGGGGTTCAGCTACTCGCAGTTCATCGCCCCCGGCATGATCATGCTGTGGCTCATTCAGAATTCGTACACCAACGTGGTCTCCTCCTTCTATGGGGCAAAGTTCGGCAAGCACATCGAGGAGCTGCTGGTCTCGCCGCTGCCGAACTGGGTCATCGTGGCCGGCTACATGATGGGTGGTATCGTGCGCGGTATGCTCGTGGCGGCCGTGGTCACGGTGGTGTCGCTGTTCTTCGCGCATCTGCCGGTCGCCCATCCGGTGGCGATCGTCGCCGCGGCGCTGCTGACCTCGGCGGCATTTGCGCTCGCCGGCCTGATCAATGCCGTGTTCGCCAAGAACTTCGATCAGGTCAACCTGGTACCGACCTTCGTGCTGCAGCCGCTGAGCTATCTGGCCGGCGTGTTCTATTCGATCAATATGCTGCCGGCGGCGGCGCGTCACATCTCCCTGGTCAATCCCATCCTCTACATGGTGAACGCCTTCCGCTACGGCTTCCTCGGGGTCTCGGACGTCGGCCTGCTGCCCGCCTTCGTGCTCATGGGCGCACTGGCCGCGGTGCTGTTCATCGTCGCGGTGGTTCTGCTCAACCGCGGCGCGGGCATCCGGGACTGAGCCGCGGTGCAGCGGCCGCTGTTGCCGACTGGCGTCAGCTGCTCGAGCCTCGCTTAGGCTAATATGGGACGATAACTGACAGACACGCGGGTTGTTGCACATGACGGCACGACGGGCGCTGGTAGTGGACGATTCGCGGTCCGCCCGCGCATTCCTCACCCGCATCCTCGAGCGCTACGAGCTGCAGGTCGACGCGGTGGAGACGGCCGAGCAGGCCATCGACTATCTGACGCGCCAGCGCCCCGATGTGATCTTCATGGATCACCTCATGCCCGGCATGGACGGCTTCCAGGCGGTGCAGGCGATCAAGAACAATCCGCGCACCGCGACCATCCCGATCATGATGTACACCTCGCAGGAGGGTGAGCTGTACCTCAGCCAGGCCCGAGCGCTGGGCGCGATCGGGGTGCTGCCCAAGCAGATCAAGCACGCCGATGTTTCCAAGGCGCTCGAGCAGCTGCGCCTGCGGCCCGAAGACGCGCAGACGCAGGCGCCCGCGCACGTCGCGAGTGCACCACCACCGCCAGCGCCAGCCGCGACGGCAACGGCGGCCGCGGCCACGGCCGAGGCGTCTGCGGCGCGAGCCCCCGCGGCTGGCCGCGAGGCACGAGCGAACGTGCCGTACGAGCGGCGCGGCCCGGACCGCCCGAACCTGCCGGCGCTGCCGCCCGAGCAGCGCATGATCCTCGAGGCCATGCTTGCCCATCACGGCCGCGAGCTGCGGCGCTTCATGGTCGACAACCTCGAGACGCAGGCCGATCGCATCCTCGGTGACATGCGCCTGCTGCTGCAGGACTCGATGCCCGAGCCGCTGGTCGAGCCTCCGTCGGCGGCGCGCAACCTCGCCCCCTGGCTCGCTGCGGCGGGACTGCTGCTTGCGGGTTTTTTTGGTCTGCTGTGGTGGCAGCGACAGGGCGAGGTCGGCTCGCTCAACAAACAGTTGAGCCAATCGCAGCAGCAACTGAGCCAGACCCAGCAGGCGCTGCAATCAGCCAATGCCAAGGCCGCTGCGGCCGCCGCGGCGCAGTCGGGCTCGGGCGGGGGCGCGGGCAAGGGCGACGGGCACAGCACCTCGCTGGTGGAACCGGTGCCCTTCGGCGAGGCGCCGCTGGCGGGTACACGCGTCGAGCAGGTCGCAGCGTTACTGGCGCGGCTGACGGCCTCGGGATTTCACGGCGTGGTGCAGATTCGCAGCATTCCCGGCCGCTACTGCCTGATCAGCGGGCCCGGCGGCGCCATGACACCCGCGGCTGACAGCACCCCCTATGCCAAGTGCGAGCAGATCGGCAATCCGCACGACGATGACGATGCGGGCGCGGGGCGACAGTCGGTGGCCTTCGCCGACATGCTCTCCACCGCGCGCGCCAGCGCCGGCTATGAAATCCAGGTCAGCGCCGGGGATGCCGATGAGGTCGCGCATCCCTATCCGGCGGTGACTGACTCGCTGACCGCGGGCGAATGGAATCGCGCGGCGGCTGCCAACAATCGCGTCGAGCTGCGCTGGCAGGCGGCCACGCCCTGATCGTGTCGGTGAATGAGCCGCTGAGCGGCCCGCTGGCGCGCGAGCCCTGCTGATGTACGCACAGGAGGGGCGCGCGTGCGAGACGATGCGCGGCGCACGCCGGCTGCCGCTGCAGCCTCTCGGCCCGCTGCGCAATGCGCATCTGCAGTCCGCGCTCGGCAGTCTGCCCGCGCTCGCGCTGGTAGCGCGCCATCGCGCAGGTCCGCTGCGAGGGGCGGCGCAGCCGCTGCTGCTCGACTGCGGCGAGGATGTGCGGCTGCAGGCGCTCTACAGTGCGCCATCGGGCAAGGCGCGCGGCGTGGCCGTGCTGCTGCATGGGTGGGAGGGCAGCGCCGAGTCCTCCTGTGTGCTCTCGCTCGGCGCGGCGCTCTATGCCGCCGGCTACGCGGTGCTGCGGCTGAACCTGCGCGATCACGGCGGCAGTCAGCACCTCAATCGCGACATCTTCCACTGCGGCCGGCTCGCCGAGCTGATCGGTGCCCTCCGGGCCGTCGCGCGCCGCTTCCCCGACTGCGCGCTGTACCTCGCCGGCTTTTCGATCGGCGGCAACTTTCTGCTGCGCGCGGCCGCCGCGCCCGACGGCCTGCCCGCCAGTGCGCGCGCCGTCTCGGCCATCTCTCCGGTGCTCGATCCGGCCGCCACGCTGCGGGCGCTCGAGCACGGCGCGCCCATGTACCGCCGCGCCTTTGTGCGTCGCTGGTCGCGCTCCCTGCGCGCGAAACAGCGCGCCTGGCCGCAGAGCCATGATTTCTCGCAGCTGCTGCGCCTGAAGGACCTGCGCACCATGACCGCTGCGCTGGTGCGCACGCACACGCCGTTCGGCGACCTGGAGGCGTACCTGCGCGACTACGACATCACGGGTGCACGGCTGGCGCAGCTCGCGGTACCCTGCAGCGTGCTGCTGGCGGAGGATGATCCGCTGGTGCCGGCTGCAGATCTGGCGCGTCTGCCCGTGAGCGAGCGGCTGCACATCTGGCGCAGCCGCTTCGGCGGGCACTGCGGCTTCGTGGGCGATTGGTCGCTGCACAGTGCGGCGAACCGCTTCGTGCTCGAGCGCTTCGAGGCGCTCTGAGCACACGCGCCGCGGCAGCTACGCTCAGCTCTGCCCGCGCAGCAGCGCATCGAAGCGTGTGCGCCGCGCCGAGAGTGCCTCGCGCTCGCGCGGGCCCAAGGCCTCGGGCACGAAGCGCTGCAGGCCCTCGGCCGGCAACGCCGGCTCGTCCATGTAGATGCGCCGCTCGGCCGCCAGCGCGGCGATGCCCAGCGCCGTGGTCTCGCGCGCGGTGCGCAGCAGCGGCAACCCGAGACACGCCGCGAGCCTCTGGCAGAGCCAGTCGCTGCCCGAAAGCCCCCCGGAGAGCAGCACTCGATCGGGCCGCCCGCCCCAGCGCGCCAGGCTGTCAACGTTGCTCGCGATCAGAAAAGCGATGCTCTCGAGCACCGCCGCGAAGCGCTCGAGCAGTGTGCCCTCGCCCACGAAGTAGGAGCGCTGCTCGGGCCGCCAGTAGGGGGAGCCGAGGCCACCGATGCCGTTGATGTAGATCGGCAGCGTCGCATGAGCAGACAGCTGCTCGAGGGCGGGCCAGAACACCTCTTCGGGGCAGCGGCTGGCGGTGCAAAAGGCGCTGATGGCGCTGCCCGCGCCATTGACGGTGCCCTCGAGGCAGTACCAGGCGACGCGTTCATCGACCGCCAGCACGCCGCCGAGCAGCGGCTGCGGGTCCACGGGACGGCGCGCGACCGGCCGCTGCACGAAGGCGCCGGTGCCGAGATTGATATACACGCTGCGCACGTCGGGCGCGCCGAAGGCGAACGGCACCGCGGACTGATCGCCGCTCACGGCGCGCAGCGGAATGACCTCGCGCGGCTCGCCGCTCGGATCCGGCCCCGGTGGATTCAGCCGACCAAATTCGGCGCGCGTGCGCAGGCAGGGTGGCAGCAGCACGCGCGGGATGCCGAACAGATCGAGCAGCTCCTCCGACCAGTCGTGGGCGGCGCTGTCCCAGAGCAGCGTACGCGCGGCATTGGCCGGATCCAGGCCGCTGGGCCGCCCCGTGAGCCGCGCGACCAGATAGGCCGCCAGTGGCCCGACCTGCAGATCGCGCGCCTTGCGCGTGCGCCGCACTGCTTCGAGCTCATCGAGGCACCAGCGCAGCTTGCCGATGCCATAGTGCGGTGAGAGCGGCAGGCCGGTGATGCGCCGGACACGAGCCGCGTGCGGTGCAAACTGTGACAGCCACGCGGCGTTGCGCCGGTCCTGCCAGGAGATCGCGGGCGAGAGGGCTGCGCCGTCGCTGCGCCGGAAGCACACGATGGTCGAGCGTTGTGTCGCAAGGCCCGCCGATTCCACGCGCAGCTGCGCGAAGCCGGCGCGTGCCTGCGCCAGGGCCGCGCGCGCGGCCTGCCAGAGTGAGGCGGCGAGCTCCTCGGCATCGTGCTCGACCGTGCCATCGCTGCCCTGCCGCGTGCGCACTTCGCGGTGTGCCTCGGCGAGCACCACCCCGCTGCTGTCCACGACGCAGGCCCGGCTGGCGTGGCCCCCCTGATCCAGCGCCAGCACGGCGCGCCGCTCAGCCATGATCATCCACCGGCTGCAGTCGCAGCCGGTCGGTGTGCGCGCGCGGCCGGCGCGATGGCAGCGAGGCGGCGATGCGCGCCATGGCACGCTGCGCGACCGCGCGCCAGGTCGTGAGCTTGCCGCCGTAGATCGACAGTACGCGCGGCGCATGATCGCGATCGGTCAGCAGCAGCGTTTCGCGCGAGCGGTGAAAGGCATGGCCCGCGCCGCGTGGCAGGACGCGCAGGCCCGCGAAGCTGGCGTGCACGTCGCTGCCGGTGAGGCTGCGCCAGGCCGGAAAATAGTGCTTGAGCACCCCGAGCAGATAGGACACCTCGGCGGCGCCGGGGGCGATGTGCGCGGGATCGCCGCGGTGACGAGTCTCGGTCGTGCCCAGCAGCATCTGCCCCTGCCAGGGCAGCGCGAAGATGGCGCGCCCATCGCGCGGGCTCTCGAGGTAGTAGCAGCCCGCGTGCAGCTGCAGCGGCAGGACCAGATGCGAGCCCTGTACGCGCTCGATGGCAGGCACCGCGATCACGGGTGTGATGCAGCGGGCGAACTCATCCGCCCACGGACCGGCGGCGTTGATCAGCACACGCGCACGGCATTCCTCCTCGCGTCCGTCGGCATGCCGATACTGCAGCTGCACGGTCTGCGGCCGCAGCGTCGCGCCCAGGCAGCGCGCCGGGCAGAGCAGCTGCGCGCCGAGCGACTGCGCCGAGGCAACCACCGCGCGCGTGAGCGCGCGATCATCGGTCTGGGCGTCCTGATAATGGAACACCCGCTGCAGATCGCGGCTCGTGAGCGCGTCCAACTCGCCCCAGCGCCGCCGCGGCACGAGTCCGAAGGCTGCGCCGCGCCGCAGTCCCGCGAGCAATCCGTACAGGGACAGGCCGAGCGCGATCTGCCAGGGCCGCCGGCGCGTGGCGCGATAGATGGGAACGTAGAAGCGGCGCAGGTGCACGAGCTCGGGGGCGAGCTCCAGCAGCAGCGTGCGCTCGCGCAGGCTCTCGCGCACCAGATGGAACTGTCCGGTCTCCAGATAACGCAGGCCGCCGTGAATGAGTTTGCTCGAGCGGCTGGAGGTGCCCGACGCGATCGCAGTCTGTTCGAGCAGCAGCACCGAATGTCCCGCGGCCGCCGCCGCCTGCGCCATGCCCGCACCGTGGATGCCTGCTCCGATGACCGCGACGTCCACCATCATCACGTGCGCGGCACGCCGGCGGACTGTGCCGCCTGCCAGGCGCGCAGCGCCTGGCCCATCGGCTGCACGGCCATGGTCTCGATGTAGTGCACGCCGCGCGCAGCCAGCGCGAGGGCCTCGTCCCAGGCGTCGATCTCGTAGACGACCCAGCGCCACGGGCCGCGCCACAGGGCGCCCTGCGCCGGCAGTTTCTCCCGATCGCAGAACAGAAACTCCGGCTGCACCGCCTCGTACTTCAGGCGCGCGTGCGGATCGTAGTCGCTGAGCACCCAGCCGATGGCAAAGCCGCCGAGCTGACGGGCGCGATAGATCGCCGCGAGGTCGAAGGAGATGACCACGCACTGCTCGCGCGCCGGGCGCAGCACGTCGACCAGGCGCGAGATTACCTGCTCGTGGCCGAAATGAGCCAGGCTTGCGCGCTTGATCTCCACGAACAGCGTCACCTCGGGTCGACCCTCCAGCAGCGCGAGCACGTCGGACAGCAGCGGAACGCGCGTGCCGCGAAAGCGCTCGCCGAAGCGCTGCGGCTCGTGCGCCGAGAGCTGGATGAGCTGTGCGGCATGCAGCTGGAACACCGAGCCTGGCCGGCCGGTCGTGCGCTGCAGCTGATGGTCGTGAATGACGATGGGCACCCCATCGCTGGAAAGGTGTGTGTCCAGCTCGAGATAGCGCACGCCGCTCGCCAGTGCAGAGGCGAAAGCCGGAATGGTGTTCTCAGGAAAATCGCGCGCGTCGCCGCGATGCGCCACCAGGTGTATAGGTCCGGTCTGGCTCAAGCGTAGATCCGTGCAGCCGCGCCGAACGATTATAGACGCAGCCAGCCGCGGCACCGCGCGCGGCGGGCTCAGCGCGGCGGCGCTCGCCGCTCGTCGAATTGCACGATCGGTTCACTGCCGGTCACGGTTACCTCCCCATCGATGGTCGCCCCGCGCGCCATGGCGATCATGCGCGCGGTGACGCGACCGCGAATGATCGCGCTGGCCGCAATCTCGATTTTCTCCGTCACGGTGATAGCGCCGGTCAGGCGCCCGGCTATGACGGCGCTGCGAGCGCGCAGCTCCCCCTGCCAGTGCGCTTCAGCGCCCAGAGACAGCTCTCCGCCGATGGCCCCATCGCCGATCACCTCGCCACTGGCGACCAGCGCACCGTCGGTCTCGATGTCTCCGACCACGCGCGAGCGCGGTGCCAGCAGAGAGGGCGAGGAACCGAGCTTGTCGAGCAGTCGCCGGCGGGGTGTATCGCTCACGGGAATGTCCTCCGAGGGTAGCACCGGTATTAGTTCATGCTTTACAATACTTCCATCATTTAGTTCGAGCTGCACGTCAAGATTGCAGCCAGGGAGTTCTAGGTGAAAGGGAATCGTGTGAGCAGCCGCTGGATTCTGGGGGTCGGGGTGACCATGCTGGCGCTGGCCGGCTGCGGCCGTCAGGAGGCGGCCGACTGGAGACAGGCGACGCTGGCCAACAGCGTCGAGGCCTACAAGCTTTTTCTGCAGCAGCATCCGCACAGTGCCGAGGCCGGTCAGGCGCAGACGCGCATCGCGCAGCTGGCGGAGCAGCGTGACTGGCAAATCGCCAGTGCCGCCGATACGCGCGACTCCTACCAGCTGTTCCTGACCCAGCACGCCGACAGCAAGTGGGCGCAGGAAGCGCGCATCCGCATCGAGAACTTCGCGCAGGCGGGCGTCAGCGGTGGCGCGGCGCTGGCCGCCGCAGCGGGCAGCGCCAACAGCCCGGGTGCCAGCAGCCCGGGCGCGAGCGGCGCGAATGACGCCGCCGCCAACGATGCCAGCGCCCCGGCCGGCACCGCTGCGAGCGCGATCAGCCCCGCGGGCAGTGCGGCCACGCTGCCACCCAGCGGCACGGCCGCCCTGACCGCGGCCTCGCCCACGACGCCGCCCGCACACGCGACGCGCCACGCGCTCGCCCATGCGCGCCTCGCGCACGCGAGCCACCCGCCGGAGCACCGCGTGGCACGCGCGGGCGCGCGCGGCGCGGCGCACCCGCTGCTGGCGCGCGCATCCGCGCCGGCACGGGTGCTGCAGCTCGGCGCCTTCCACAGCCGCGCGCGTGCCGAGTCGGCATGGCGGCAGCTGTCGGCACACTTCTCGACGCTGAAGGGCCTGCATCCGCGCTACGTGGCAGCACGCTCGCACAGCGGCCGCGTCTACCGTCTGCAGGTGCGGGTCTCCTCGGCGGCGCAGGCCAGCGGGGTGTGCGCGACCCTGCGCCGCCATGCACGCTCCTGCGTGCGCGTCAACGCCTGAGGCGCCGACGCCGCGGCGGCGCAGCACCGGCGC
>DATJUN010000072.1:0-11069 GCA_035502275.1 Steroidobacteraceae bacterium | reverse complement strand
ACCCGCGACCCCCGGCGTGACAGGCCGGTATTCTAACCAGCTGAACTACCGCTCCGTGACAGGCTCGCAGGCACCGGATCCGGCATCCTGAGGGGTCCCGAGGGGGACACGAGGTCCAAGTCTCATTCGATCAGTCAGCTCGACGACTAAACCGCAAGTATATCGGCTCAAAGACCCTGTCGCCAGCGGTCGGGTATGCGCAGGCAGCGGCTTACGGCCCCAGCACGTCGCGCAGCGCGACCGGGCCGTGCCCGAGCGCCCGGGCCAGCTGCGGCGCCGAATACAGGGCCACGCGCGCGGCATCGCGCAGCGTCAGCCCCTGGGAGCGCGCGTAATCATCCAGCGCCGCGATGACCTCGCAGGACACCGTCAGCCTGAGCTGTGCCGTGCGGTTTTTCACTCGCTTCATCGCCTGCTCCTCCCGCAATCCCTCTCGCTGCAGACCCAGACTGGGGCCGTTAGTTTCCCGAATCAATGCTGAACGGCACATGCACGCATCAGGCCATGCTGCAGTGATATGAGCTCGCGCCAGCGCTGTCAGGCGCGCTGTCGCCGTTGTGCTACACCGGTGCGCGCTTCAAGGCCGCGCGTGCCTCGCTCGCCAGGAGGCGCGATTCGTCCACCGGCACCACACGCACGTCGATGCGGCTGTCGGCGGCGGCGATGCGCATCTCGCTGCCGAGCGCCTGGGCATTGAGCCGCGCATCGAGCAGCACGCCCGCCCATTCCAGCCCCTGCAGAATGCGCGCGCGCACTCCCACGGCGTGCTCACCGATGCCGCCGCCGAAGACGATGGCGTCGGCGCCACCAAGCACGGCGAAGTACGCGCCGATGTATTTGCGCGCCCGGTAACAGAACAGCTCCAGTGCCTCGCGCGCCGCGGTGGTGCCGGAGGCCTCCAGTTGCCTCACATCGGCGCTCTCACCGGACATTCCCAGCAGCCCGCAGCGCTCGTTCAGATAGTGCTCGGCCTGATCGCACGACCATCCTTCGCGTCGCTGCAGGTAGAGCAGCAGTCCCGCATCCAGATCCCCGCAGCGCGAGCCCATTACCAGCCCCTCGAGCGGTGAGAAGCCCATGGAGATATCCAGGGGCTCGCCGTCGCGGATCGCCGCCACCGAGCAGCCCGAGCCAAGCTGCAGGCTGATGAGCCGCCCGCCGCTAGCGGGCGCGCGCAGCTGCTGCCAACGGTTCCAGAGATAACGATGCGCAAGCCCGTGGAATCCGAAGCGGCGTGCGTGTCCCCGCCGCGTCAGTGCCTGCGGCAAGGCGTACTGACGCGCCACCAGGGGCAGGCGCGCAAAGTAGGCCGTATCGAACACCGCGATCTGCGGCACGCGCGGGCAGAGCTCGCGGCACAGGCGGATCCAGGCAAGCGCCGCAGGATTGTGCAGTGGCGCGAGCTCGCCGAGCACCTCGATCTGCGCCTCCACGGCCGCATCGATCAGGCAGGGGCGCGTCAGCTCCTCCCCGCCGTGCACGACCCGATGCGCCACCGCCTCGAGCGGCTGCAGCTCGGCACGTGTCAGCAGTGCCTGTAGCGCCGCCAGATGTTCCGGGTGCGCACGCGCCTCGGCCGTGGGCAGGTCCAGGTGCTCACTGACCACGGGCCGCTCGCCGGCGTCGTAGCCGACCAGCCGAACCGAGGAGCTGCCGACGTTGACCGTCAGCAGCGGCACGGGCGCGAGCTCACCCCGGCGAAGCTGCAGCCGGCGTCGCCGGCTGCAGCTCAGTGCGCGGACAGATCATGGGCCTATCGTAACGCCTGCCCGGCCTCGTTGCTCGCGAAACGCCCCTCGGTGTCCGAGAACAGCAGCTCCACTCGACGATTCTGCTGACGGCCCGCGGAGGTGTTGTTGCTGGCCACGGGCATGGAAGCACCGCGACCGATCACCAGGAAGCGCGAGGGTTGGACCCCATCGCTCTCGAGCGCGTTGGCAACCGCCTGCGCCCGACGCTGCGAGAGGGCGTCATTGAGCTGATCCGAGCCGCGATCATCGGTGAATCCTTCCACGCGCAGCTTGACCATCGGATGCTCGTGCAGGAAAGCGGCAACGCTGTTGATCGAAGGCATGGCGCCGGGCTCGAGCGTGTCGCGACCCGTCGCGAACAGCAGCGAGCTGCTCAGCGTGAGCACCATGCCCTGCGAGGTCTGCCGCGCCTGCAGATTCTCGAGCTCATGGCGAGCCTGCTCCTCGCGCTCGCGCGCTTGGTCGGCCTCGACCTGGGCCTGCCGCGCCTGAGCCTGCGCCGCCTGAGTCTGGGCCTGGGCCTGCTGGATCTGCTGCTGCGCCTGCGCCTGCACCTGCGCTGCCTGGTCAGCCGACTGCTGCTGCGCCTGCTGCGCGGCCTGTTCGGCCTGCTGTGCCTGTTGACGCGCCTGATCAACCTGCGCCTGTGCCTGCGCCAGCTGCGCGTCCTGCTGCTGCTGCGCCTGCTGCTGCTGGATCTGCTGCAGCTGTGCTTCGGCCTGCTGCGCGCGTTGCTCGGCCGCGGCCGCACGCTGTTGCGCCAGTTCGGCGCGCTGGCGCTGATACGCCATCAGCATGCGCTCGCGCTCGGCCGTGGCGCTGTCGATCTGGTTACGCGCCTGCAGCTCCTCGACCATGGCCTGGCCGGTCTCGGCTTCGCGTGAGGCCAGATAGGACCAGTACAACACGGCGTCGGCGTTGTGATGCGCCGCAGCCTCATCGGCGTTGGCGAGGTCCGTGCGCGCATGTTGCAGCGGCATCCCAGCCGCCTCGTTGGCGAGCGGCTCGGACTCGAGCTGGTGAACCTGATCGCGTGCCTGTGTGTAGGCATCGTGCTCCGGTCGCGACATGCTCGCGCACGCAGCCAGCGCCAGCAGTGCCGGCGCGAGCGCCGCGGAGCGCCCCCAGCGCATTGCCCGGGGCGCGGTCATCTCATCATGGATCCACATGGTTATTGCCCTCCCTGCGGGGCCGGCGGCGTTGCCGGCACATCCTGAGCGGCACCGTCGTCCCCTGCAGCCGCGTCCTGTCCTTCCTGATGGGTCTGCTGGCGCAGCGCCGTGAGGCTTTCATTGACCTGTCCGAGCGACTCCTGCGCCTTGCGGGCCCGCGTCCTCGCCATCGACAGCTGCGCATCGGCGGATGCCTCCTGCGCCTGCTGTCCGGCCAGTACGGGGTGGGTCTGCGCATTGGAATCGGCCTGCTGCAGCTTGTCCTGCGCTGCAGCCAGATCGACGCTGTCGTAGCGCGGGGCGTCGCTCGACTGTGCCTGCGCGACCAGCGTGTGAGCGCGAGTGAGATCGGCAACCGGCACAGGTGGATGGCTGGCACAACCCGCCAGAGCGCCGATCAATATCAGCGCCGCAGGGGCTGCAGCCAATGGACTTGCTATACGCATGGGTACTCCCTCCAGGGGTCGATGCTGGAATGCTGGCGCACTCATGACGCCGTGGCTGTCGGTGTGTGCCGCGCGCAACGCGTGCTGCGGCGGGCGCTCAGGTCGGAAGGCACCGATGAGGCGGCGATGCCGCGAGGGCCGCACCGGCCAAACTCCGACGTGTTCAGAAGCCTATGGCTGACGCGAGCCGCGGCGCTGCGCCGCTGCGACGGCGCGCGCTGCAGCCATCAGGAGGCGGGTGCCGGATCGGTGGGTGCTACAGGACTCGAACCTGTGACATTCGCCGTGTAAAGGCGACGCTCTACCAGCTGAGCTAAGCACCCAACGCGCACAATTTAGCACGCGCCTGCGGGCTCGCAGCAATCGCTCAATAGCCCGGCGTCCCGCTCATCGTACCGCTCGAGGCGCCACCGACATCGATGCGGCCGTACTCGCCAGCGCTCTCGCTGTTGGGGCCCGCCGTAAAGAACAGCGTGTTGGCAGGCTGGCTGTTGATGCCATTGCCGAACTGCAGCGCCCACAGGCCCGGGATGACCAGCTGCTGAGTGCTCGTCAGCATCAAGGGGCCCATGCTCGCGCCGGTGCTCGGATTGTAAGCGTTGATGGTCCCGTCACCGAAGTTACCGATGAGCAGCGCGCCACTGAGCGAGCCGAAATTGCTGGGGGCCATCGCCACTGCCCACGGCGCATTCAGCGCACCCTGGGAAATGAGGTGGGTGACCAGCGTGCCCTGCGCGTCGAAGACCGAGACGTAACCGAGGCCCGTCCCCATGGCCACATGCTGCGCGGTGGTCACCGGCTGCGCGAAAGTCACGTAAATGCGCGCACTGCCGTCGCTGGCGGGGATGTTCTGGATGCCATAGGGCGCATAGCCCTGCGGCACCGCTGCATCGAAGAAACCGCCACCGACCTGCGTGGGGATGAAGCTGCTGTTGAAAACATCCACCCTGGCGTTCTTGAAGTCCGCCGCGTACAGAAAATAGTTTCCGCTGGCATCCTTCGCCATCGTAAGGCCGGTGTATGTCGAGCCGCTCGCGCCGTTGTCGTGCACAATCACCGCGCTGTTGGGATTGACCGCTTGCGCCCAGCCCTCGATGGTGCCGCCGATCGTGGCGTACAGAAACAGCGCCGGCGCCGAATTTGCACCCGAGCTGATGACGAACTGGGTCGTCGGATTGAACACGATGCCGGTGGGCTGCGCCACGCCCGAAACGCCGGGCGCGATACCGATCGAGCTCGGGCCGCCGCTGTAGGGCGGATTGAGTACGCCGTTGCCATCGTACAGCGTCGAGGTGGAGCTGCCCTGATTTGAGACCCAGGCAAATCCCTGGGGATTGAACGCCAGGCCCCACGCATTGACCAGGTTGGCATCGGTGTGCAGAGCGCTGATCGCGCTGCTGTTGGACACCAGGGAGGTCATTGCGTACAGCGCACCCGTCGCGCCGGCGACCCCGGTCGAGCTGCCGCCGCTCGAGGCACTGCCTGCCGAGCCTCCTCCGCAGGCGCTCAGTGCGCATGACAATGCAACCACCATCGCCCCAGGAATCAGAGCACGTACGCGATGCATGAGAAACTCCCGCTGATTGCGATTATTCGCTGCAGTAAGTGCAGCCAGACGCCTCAGCGGTTGTAGCGATCGGCCTGATCGGCGAGGCGCTGCGCAGCTGCTGGCTCGCAGGCATCCAGCGGTTGCACGATGGCGAGGGCCACGCAGAGGTTGACCGTCGCCCCATGCGCGGGGTAGCGCTCAACGGAGCGGCGCAGCGCCGAGAGCAGCTGCGAGGCACTGGCGCGTGGCGCTCCGGCACGCAGCAGGGCAAGCGCACCGCTGATCTGTGCGGCGGCGAAGGAAGAGCCCGACGCGAAGTCATAATGTCCGGCGGGCGTGAGGCTCACGACTTCGCTGCCAGGCGCCGGCAGCACCTGCATTGCGAGCGTGGCTCGTTCCGATTCCTGTGCGGCCACGACCCCGGGCACGACCAGCGGAAAGCCGCTCAGGCGTCCATCAGGCGGCACGGCGCCGACGAAAATCATGCCACGCTGCTCGCCCTGCACCACCAGCCGCTGCAGCAGCGGATCGGCCGGTCCCGTGAGACTCAGGTTGACTATCTGTGCGCCCTGCTCGAGCGCTGCGCTCAGCGCCAGGGCCAGCGTGAAAGAGTTGCACTGTGCCGCCAGAGCGGTCGGCCCCACTGGCTCGCAGGCCTTGAAGATCTGCAGTCGCGCGTCCGGAGAGACCCCGACGATACCGAGGTGATTGTTTGGAACCGCAGCAATGATCCCGGCCACCAGTGTGCCGTGCGAATCCGCCGCAAACGCGTGAGCATCGCCGTCGACGAAGTTGCGAGCGAGCTGGATGCGCCCGGCAAGATCGGGGTGCTGGACGTCGGCACCGGTATCGATCACCGCCACACTCACGCCCTGTCCGCGCGAGAAGCGCTGGGCAGCCGCCGTCTGCATCGCGGAAAAGCCCCATTGCAAGGGGAAGTAGGGATCGTTGTAGCCGGCCGACGTACCCGACGTACCCGACGTACCCGACGAACCTGACGAACCTGACGAACCTGACGAACCTGACGTGCCCGTCAACTGCGCGGCATGCGCGAGCGTCATGAATTGTTGCAACGGCTGTGCAAGTTGCACGCGTCGGTCGCCGCCCAGGCGCCGCAGCACCTCGGCGCGATCCACGTTCGCAGGCAGACGAAACACCAGGCAATCCACCCGCAGCGGCGCGATCGGCCATTCGCGCAGGGGCGTCAGACCATAGCTGCGTGCCAGCTGCGTTGCCATCGCCCGCGCCCGATCGCTGACGGCATAGGCTCCCACGGGCTCGTAGCCGTGCGGTGTCGAACCTGCCTCGGGGCGCGGCGCAGCGCCGGAATTGTCCAATAGCACGACGATCAATCGCGCCGCCTGGGACGTGAGCATCCCGCCGGCATTGACATCGTCCCTGACGGCAGGGGTGCCACTGCACGCGCTCAGTGCGGCCAGGCAGGCCGCCGCGATGCAGGTCACGCCGCAGAGGCCCAGGCGCAGCAGTGGCAGCCGCATCGTGGGCCTTCAGGGAGCGCTATCCAGCGGCTCGGCAAATCGCACTGCCGGATCGGTGCGCAGGCTGCGCAGCGCCGCTGCCGTGGCAGCGTGTCCGGAGGCGTTGGAGGGCGCGAGCGACCAGACCCCCGCGGGGCTCGGCCCGGCGACGACGGTGAGGCCAGTGCGTTCCAGCAATGCCTGCAGCTGTGCGAGTGTGGCCCGCGGCTCGAGCACGATGCGAATGGTCGCGGCGGCAGGGGCGCTCTGTGTGGCCGACAGCGTGCGGTAGGCAGGCAGCTGCGCGGGGGCAATCGGCACGTGCGCCCGCGACCAAAGCGCCATTCCGAGCGCACCGAGCGCGACAGCCTCGAGCGCCGCCGCGGCCGCCCAGGCCACGGCCCAGCGGCTGTGCGTCGCACGCGAGAGGGCGTGGCGCGGGGGCGGCGCCTCGGTCGGCTCGCACTCCAGGCGCGCGCGCAGGCGCCGCAGGCCCAGTTCCTCTTCGGCAGCCCCGGCGGCCAGCGCGTCGGCGGGCTGCGCGCGCACCGCTGCTCGCAACCCGCGCTGAAACTGCAGCTCGGCGCGGCACTCCTCACACTGCGCCAGATGCGCCTGCACTGCCGCGCGCTCCTCGGACTGCGCGGTGCCATTGACGATCCATGGGATCAGATCCCACGTGTGGCGATGAGTCGAAGAATTCGGCGACATGCTCCTCATCCTCCAGGCGGGGACTGCGGCTCAGCCGCAGCCGCTATCGCCGCATCGAGGCCACCCAACCCCGGCAGCAGATTGCGCAGTTTGATGCGCGCCTGAAACATCCGGGCCTTCACGGTGTTGATCGGACATTGCATGATCTCGGCGATCTCAGCGCACGAGTGGCCAAGGTAATAGGCCAGCTCCAGCGTGGCTCGCTGCTCGAACGGCAGGCTCGACAGCCCCCGATCCAGCCACTCAGCGCGCTCCTCGAGCAGCGACGGCTCGGCAGCCAGCTCTTCGGCAGCCCTGCCGAACTGGACCTGCGTCGCCCCACGCGGGGCGGCGCTGTTGCGCCGGTAGACGCTCAGCGCACAGCGCCAGGCGATGCCGGTGATCCAGGTGGACACGCGCGAGGCGCCTCGGAAACTGTGCGCCTGGCGCCAGATCACCCAGAAGGCATCGTTGATCGCTTCTTCCGCGCTATCGCGGTCGGGCTGAAGGCGCGCCAGAAAGTGCAGCAGCGGCCGTCGGTAAAGACGATAGAGCTGCTCGAGCGCGCGCTGATCACGTGCGGCAACCGCGCGCAGCAGCGCCCGGTCGCGCTCATCATCGTGTTCCGACTCCGGTATCTTCGCCGTCACCGTCATGGCCATGACGGCACCTCTCCGCCACTAATTGCTCGGCTACAGCCTTAAGTGTCGTGGCAACGTCAAAAGGTTGTATGAAAGCGGGCGACGCGCGACCTTAAAATGACCACACGGCGCTGGCAACCAGGCGCCCATCGGCTTCGGGACCGAACAGGCGACGGGCGCCGGCATCCGTACCGATGTAGCTGACCGTAAAGCTCCAGGCATCCCACTGTTCTGACAGGGCGGCGCTCCAGTACACATACCCGGCCCCTACCTCCTGCCTGAGGTCGTAGTAGCCGGCGCCGAGCTGGACGGAGAGAGCGTACGGGAGGGGCTCGCGCCCCGAGAGCTCGGCCGCGAATGCAGCACCGCGGCCGTAGCGACGGTACTCCGAGACCTGGTACGTGTCGGGCGAGCCGATCAGGCGCACGCTCAGGCGCTCCTGCCAGCTCAGCGTCGCGTCAACCTCGTCGTAGTCGTAGCGGTTGCGGAAGCTGCTGACATAATCATAGTGCCGTACGCTCCAGGCGCTGCGCAGGCCCGGCCCCCATGCGTACTGGTAGCCCAGATAGCCGATCAGCTGGGCGCTGGTCCGTTCGCGCGGCGCAAGCCTGACGGTATCGGCAGCCACCCCGCCAAACCACTGGGTGCCCGAGGCATGCACATCGGCCAGCAGCGAGGGTTGCTCATCGCTCAGCGAGAGGCCGCGGAAGACATTATCGCTGCTGGCCCCGAGCGAGCCCTGAAGATCTGCGCCCCGCGCGGCGCCCATGACGAGCATGGCCAGCAGAGCGGCAGCCCAGCGCGCACCCGGCTGTCTGCGCGCGCTTGCCTGCATCCGCTTGTCCTCGCCCTCCTGCGCTCGACGCCCCTGTCGCGCCGACACCCCGGCGCATCCTTGCGCCGGGCCCCGGGGCCGCCCCCCGGCTAGTGCGCCTGCACCTTGGTGCCGTTGCGGCGGCGACGGGTCGCGGGCTTGGCTGCGGCGGCCGGCACGGCAACGGGCTCGGTCACCGCCTCGGGCAGCGGCACGGGCTGACGCGTCAGCGCCAGCTGCAGCACCTCATCGATCCAGCGCACCGGGCGGATGTCGAGCTTGCCCTTGATGTTCTCGGGAATCTCGGCCAGGTCCTTCTGGTTCTCGTCGGGGATGATCACCAGCTGAATGCCGCCACGTTGTGCCGCGAGCAGCTTTTCCTTCAGCCCGCCGATCGGAAGCACTTCCCCGCGCAGCGTGATCTCTCCGGTCATGGCCACATCTGACCTCACCGCAATGCGCGTGAGTGCCGAGACCAGCGCCGTACACATGCCGATACCGGCGGAGGGGCCATCCTTGGGGGTCGCGCCCTCGGGCATGTGAATGTGCACGTCGTGCTTCTGGTAGAAATCGGATTCCAGGCCCAGCACCGGGGCACGGCTGCGCACGACGGACATCGCCGCCTGGATCGACTCCTGCATGACCTCGCCGAGCTGGCCGGTATGCAGCAGCTTGCCCTTGCCTGGCACCACCGCGGCCTCGATCGTCAGCAGCTCTCCACCCACCTCGGTCCAGGCCAGGCCCGTGACCTGACCCACGCGATCCATCTCCTCGGCCTTGCCGAAGCGGAAACGACGCACGCCGAGATATTTGTCGAGGTTGCGCGGCGACACGGTAATCGTGTGCGGCTCCTTGCCCTCGTGCTTACCGGCTTTCTCCAGCAGCAGCTGCTTGACGGCCTTGCGCGAGATCTTGGCAATCTCACGCTCGAGGTTGCGCACGCCGGCCTCGCGGGTGTAGTGGCGCACGATGTCCAGCAGCGCCGGATCGGAGATCTTCAGCTCGCTGTCCTTCAGGCCATTCTGCTTGATCTGCTTGGGCACGAGGTAGCGGCGGCCGATATTGAGCTTCTCATCCTCCGTATAGCCGGGCAGACGGATCACTTCCATGCGATCCAGCAGCGGCGCGGGGATGTTCAGCGAGTTCGCCGTGCAGACGAACATCACCTCGGACAGATCGAAGTCGACCTCGAGGTAGTGATCGTTGAAGGCCGTGTTCTGCTCGGGGTCGAGCACCTCCAGCAGCGCCGAGGACGGATCACCGCGGAAGTCCATCGCCATCTTGTCGACCTCATCCAGCAGGAACAGCGGGTTGTGGACACCCGCGCGCGACATGTTCTGGATGATCTTGCCCGGCATCGAGCCGATGTAGGTGCGGCGGTGGCCGCGGATCTCGGCCTCATCCCGCACACCGCCCAGGGACATGCGGATGAACTTGCGATTGGTCGCACGTGCCATGCTCTGGCCGAGGGAGGTCTTGCCCACGCCCGGGGGTCCCACGAGACAGAGGATCGGTCCCTTGATCTTCTCGACCCGCTGCAGTACCGCGAGGTACTCGACGATGCGGTCCTTGACCTTCTCCAGCCCATAGTGGTCCTCGTCCAGGACCTTCTGGGCATTGGCGATGTTCTTGTGCAGTCGCGTGCGCTTCTTCCAGGGCACCTTGACGAGCCAGTCGACGTAGTTGCGCACCACGGTGGCTTCCGCCGACATCGGCGACATCATCTTGAGCTTGTTGATCTCGGCAGTGGCTTTCTCGCGCGCCTCCTTCGGCATGCCCGCCTTGGCGATCTTCTGCTCGAGCTCGGCGATCTCGGAGGTGCCGTCCTCCATCTCCCCGAGCTCCTTCTGGATCGCCTTCATCTGCTCGTTGAGGTAGTACTCGCGCTGGCTCTTCTCCATCTGCGCCTTGACGCGCCCGCGGATGCGCTTCTCGATCTGCAGCACGTCCATCTCGCCCTCGATGGCGACCAGGATGTGCTCCAGGCGCTTGCGCACGTCGAGGATCTCCAGCACCTTCTGCTTCTCGGCGAGCTTCAGCGACATGTGCGCGGCCACGGTATCGGCCAGCCGTCCTGGCTGCTCGATACCCGCCAGTGCGGTCAGCACCTCGGGCGGCACCTTCTTGTTGAGCTTCACGTACTGCTCGAACTGCGACACCACCGAGCGCACCAGCACGTCGATCTCGCGCTCGTCGTACTGATCGGTGTCTGTCTCGACCTTGACCGAGGCGGAATAGAAATCTCCGGCATGCAGCTGCTCGATGCGCGCGCGCTCCATGCCCTCCACCAGCACCTTCACCGTGCCATCGGGCAGCTTCAGCATCTGCAGGATGCTCGCGACGGTACCGAAGTGGTGCAGATCCTCGAGCTTCGGGTCGTCGATATCGGCCTGCTTCTGCGCCACCAGCATGATGCGCTTGTCCACGCGCATGGCGGCATCCAGCGCGTGGATCGATTTCTCCCGACCCACGAACAGCGGGATCACCATGTGCGGATAGACGACGACATCGCGCAGCGGCAGCACCGG
>DATJUN010000071.1:0-37762 GCA_035502275.1 Steroidobacteraceae bacterium | reverse complement strand
TATGTGCCAGAGGTGGGGCCAAGCGACGTCTACGGCTTTCGCGTCCACGGACCTTATGAGCCGCAGTCCGGACACCGCTTCAACCCGAATAAGCTGGTCCTGGATCCGTATGCGCGTGCACACACAGGGGGGCTGAAATGGGATCCTGCCTGCTTTGGCTACACCATTGGCGCCGAGGGCGATGATCTAACCTTCGATGAGCGCGACAGCGCGCCCTTCATGCCCAAATGCGTCGTCGTCGATCCAAATTTTGACTGGAAAGGACAGCCCCGGTCACGCAGCGTCCCCTGGGATCAGACGATTATTTATGAGGCTCACGTGCGGGGTTTCACCGCACGTCATCCGCAAGTGCCGGAAAATCGACGAGGAACCTACGCGGGGCTGGGTACCAAAGAGGTGATCGACTATGTGCGCTCCCTGGGGGTCACGAGCATCGAGCTGCTGCCCATTCACACCTTCATCAACGACAGCCAATTGCTGGAGAGGGGACTCACCAACTATTGGGGTTACAACACGATCGGCTTCTTTGCGCCCGATCCGCGCTATGCCTCAGAGCCGGAACAGAGCCTTCGCGAGTTCAAGGAAATGGTGGCCCGCTTTCACGACGCCGGCCTGGAAGTGATTCTGGACGTGGTCTATAACCATACTGCCGAAGGGAATGAGCGTGGGCCGACGCTGTCCTTTAAGGGGATAGACAATGCCTCCTACTACCGGCTCCTGCCCGACAACAAGCGCTACTACATCAACGATACGGGTACCGGCAATACCGTCAATCTGTCACACCCCGCGGTCATTCAGATGGTCACCGATAGCCTGCGCTATTGGGTTAATGAATTGCACGTGGATGGCTTTCGCTTTGACCTGGGAACGATCCTCGCCCGCGAGCCTAACGGTTTCGATAATCAGAGCGGCTTTCTAAAGGCCTGTCATCAGGACCCGGTGCTCCGATCGGTGAAGCTGATTGCGGAACCGTGGGATTGTGGTCCCGGGGGCTACCAGGTCGGAGGCTTCCCTCCGGGTTGGGCGGAGTGGAACGACCGATACCGGGACGTCGTGCGAGACTTCTGGAAGGGCGCCGCCGGCGCCGGCGAGCTTGCCCAGCGCCTGTGTGCTTCGGGTGACGTGTTCAATCGTCTCGGCCGTAGGCCCTCGGCCTGCGTGAACTTCGTGACCGCCCATGATGGGTTTACGCTTAACGATCTTGTCTCTTACAACGACAAGCACAATGAGGCCAACGGCGAGGGCAACCGGGACGGCAGCAGCGACAATCGCTCATGGAATTGCGGCGCAGAGGGTCCGACCGACGATCCCAAAGTCAATGCCTTGCGGGAGCGACAGATCCGCAACATGCTGGCGACCTTGCTGCTCTCGCAGGGCACGCCAATGCTGCTGGCGGGCGATGAATTTGGACGCACCCAGAATGGCAATAATAATGGGTATTGTCAGGACAATGAGATCAGCTGGCTCAACTGGAGCCTCGCGGATAAAGGCAAATCACTGGTTGCACTGGTGCAGAAGCTTACCAAGCTGCGGCATAAGTACGCCATCCTGAGGCGAAACCGCTTCCTGACAGGCGCCTACGACGAGGAGCTGGAAATCAGGGACCTGACTTGGATCAACGCTTCGGGCGAGGAAATGCGATCGGATGACTGGAGCGACACCAACATGCATTGCTTCGGGATGCTTATGGATGGTCGAGCGCGCCCGACCGGCGTGCGCCAGCGCGGCAAGGAGGCGACCATGCTGCTGGTTCTGAACGCGCATCATGACGTGGTGGACTTTACGTTGCCAGCATATGGTGATGTGGCAGCATGGCGTGCGGTGTTGGATACTAATGCTCCGGACCACGAAGGCAGCGACCAGTTGACTGGCGGCACGCACTATCTGACAACGGGTCGCTCCTTGGTTCTGTTCGCGCTGCTGTAATCCACAGCCAGATCGTGGTTGACCACCCGGCACAGGGCGTTGGGCGGCTTTTTTCAAGCGTGGTGATTCAGGGAGATCAGGTACATGACAAGACAAACGGCCAAATCCGCGGACAGGACCCCCTTTCTGACGGATATCAAGACGCTGCGCGCTCGCGCGCAAAGAAGCATTGGCGATGGCGGCGTGACTCATTCGTACGAGGGTAACGTCGACACGGCCATTGAGATATTGCAGACCGTATTGGCGACGGAGCTGGTTTGTGTGCTGCGATACACGATGCATGCGGTCGCGGCGACTGGAATTTCCAGTGATTCCGTCAAGGCCGAGTTCGATGAGCATGCGCGGGATGAGCAGGATCATGCGCGACAAGTGGCTGAGCGAATTAATCAACTGGGCGGCAAGCCAAACTACGATCCAAAGGGACTCGAGTCGCGCGCAGCATCGCAATTTGGCGATGCGGAGAGCCTTGTCGAAATGATTAAGGAGAATTTGATCGCCGAGCGCATCGCGGTCGATCACTATCGAGAACTGATTCGGTATTTCTCGGATAAGGATCCCGGCACGCGCAGAATGCTCGAAGGCATCTTGATCAAGGAAGAGGAGCATGCGAACGACATGCACGATCTCCTCGTTGCCCATGAGGGTCGTCCGATGCTCAAGGGGTAAGAGCCGCCTTTCGGACTTCAGCCGCTGGTCCCGGGAGGTGGACAGCCCGGCCGGGCGCACGCAGCCCGTGAATAGTCGGCCGGAGGCAACGCGGAGGGGGACGAAGGCGGCTGCCCCGACATTCGGCGCAGCCGCTGCCCCGTTTGGCTATCCGTGCTTCGCGCTTCATCGGCCGAGCGCTCATCTCACGTGACAATTCATCAGCTAAACGTCGGCGGGTGTTTCGGTCCGGAGCGGAACTTCGTCGAGCTACGGTATTTCAACCAAAAGAGGGGTAGCAGCGCTGGAACCGCCTTGCTCAATGCCAGTGCGAACTCACGAGGAAGCATCTTCGTCCCAAAGCCAATGCCCGCCTGAAGGAATAGCGGCTTAGGTCCGCCTTTGACGCCGAACCCGACATTGATGAGAGCGACCACGGCGCAGAGCAGCACGATCCCTGTGATGGGCCAGCGCAAGGCA
The DNA here is from genome assembly GCA_035502275.1 of Steroidobacteraceae bacterium. Lineage (GTDB taxonomy): Bacteria > Pseudomonadota > Gammaproteobacteria > Steroidobacterales > Steroidobacteraceae > FEN-1191. Next base: position 34,711 of record DATJUN010000071.1, on the reverse strand, counting down.
ATCCGTTGTCGATACGCGAGCACTGCGAACCCCGCGGCCAGCGACAGCGGCAAGATCCATAAGAACAGCGCGATCAGGGCCAGGTTGATGTCCGCCGCGAGACCCGCGGAGATCCGAGCGGCGTCATGAGGAACAGGCCAGATTGCATGGGTCGCGGCTGCTGCCGCAGCCATCAGCGCTATTCCCAGGCAGCCAAAGCACAGGATTGGTGCCAACCCATACGCAGCCGGAAAGCGGTGCGACCAGCTCTGTAGCTCCTTGCGCCCTGCAAAGCGCTCGATCAGCACGTCGTCCGTTCCGATCGTCACGTCGGCCCCGCGCCGTGCCTCTTCAGCCGATTCTCCGCGAGCGAGAGCCCGTTCCAGCAGATCACGATGATGGGCCGCGATCTCGACCTCGGCACGATGCGCGTAGCGGGGTGCGACGCCTCGCCGAAGCAGGGCCTCCCGAAGATCCCGAAAGCGCTGCTCACTCATGGCCCGCAGCCCCCAAGATGAGTTCCACGCCAGCACTGACGTGCCGCCAGTTCTCGATCAGGCGCTCCAGTCGCCGCCGACCGCGAGCGGTCAGGGCGTAATAGATCCGTGTGCGCCCCTCGACCCGCTGGGAGCGAGCACGAAGTAGTCCGCGTGCCTCCAAGGCGTGAAGCGCCGGATAGAGCACACCCTCGCCGAGATCGAGGGCACCGCGACTGCCGAGCTTGAGCGCCCTGGCGATCTCGTAGCCGTACATCTCCTGCTGTGCTAGCAGGCGCAGAACCACCAGCTCGGGCACGCCGGACATCAGGCTCGGATTCCCCGCAATCATGGCGGGAGCGTATACCTTGTCAGACGATGTATGCAAGGCATACTGTTGCTGACCCGCCATCGGCATGGCGCGACTGACCTGCGAATGAGTCGAATCGTATTCGGGACCCTGCGTCGACGCTGGTTACGGACCCTGCTCGTGGGGTTGTCCACGCTGGTCGCGTTCGTATTGCTGGGCTTTTTTCTGGCGATTCGTCATGGATTTGCCGTCGGGCTGACGCAGGAAGGTGCCGATCTGCTGCTGCTGGAGCCGGCCGGTGGCAGCTCTTCGCCGACGATCGCGGTGTTGTCGGCTGTAAGTTCCTTCCGCGGAGTGCGTTCGGCCGTCGGGGTTAGCGTCGAACCGATGCTTTTTGGCGCGGAGCGTCATCCGCTGCGAGTAGCAGGACTATCGGCCAACGCGTTCCTTGAACTCTCTGCGGTGGTCCGCAAAGGCGAGCTTCCTCGCGGCCAGGCACAAAGGTGGCTGTCGGATCTGACCGGGGCACTTGTGACAGACGAGATCGCGCGCAGGAACGATTGGCGCTTGGGAGAGGCTATTACACTGCATTCCATGTCGCGTAGCTCTCCGCGAGATCTGACATTTCACATCGACGGCGTGCTCGGCAAGCTCAGGGGCGTAACTCCAACGAGCGACGTCAATCTGCACCTTGAATACTTACGCCGCTGGGCACATCAGGATTTCATAGATTTCATCTTCGTTCAGGTCCGGGATGCACAACGAGCGGATGCAGTGGCTCGGGCCATAGAGCTGAAATTTGCCAATAGCGCGACACCACTGAGCACTCAGAGCTTCAAGTCGCTGCTGCAGGGAATGGCCGAGCGACTGGCCGATGTGAATGCCATGACCTCCGTGGTCATCGTAGCGAGCCTGTTCGGCCTGTTCCTCATCTGCCTCTGTACGCTGATTCATTCGGTATCGGAACGGCTGGGAGAGTTTGCGCTGTTGAGAGCGGTTGGATTCAGTCCGCTGCGGCTCATCTGGATCGTGTTTCTCGAGGCGCTGCTTGTGATTGTGCCCGCCGCCTGCGCCGGCACCCTGTGCGCCCTGGTGGTGATCCGGGTGTTCGCTGGCGAGAAACTGAACCTTGCCGGCATCGTGCTGACAAGCGCTGCAGTCCTGGAGTGCGCTCTCATCGCGCTTGGGCTCGCGATCCTCTCTTCGGTGCTGCCCGCACTTCAAATCATGCGTATGAACTGCGCCCAGGCGTTGCGCAGGGGGTGAGCATGCGCGTAGCAAATATCCTGCAGGCCATCTTGCGGCTGACGCTTTCGGCGGTCTGTAAATGGCCCTCGCGGCCCGTCGATACCTCGGTGGTCGTGCTGGCGTTTGCCACCGTGGCCGGCATCCTCACGGCGGTGCTCGCCATGGCGTCTGGCTTTCGTCACGCCTTCGATATCGCCGCGCAGGATGACACCGCCATTGTGCTGGCCGAGGGTAGCAAGAGCGAGTGGGCGAGCAGTGTGCCGACCGGCGCGGTCGCAGACATCATTGAAGCTCCGGGGGTCGCGCGTGCATACGGCGTACCCATGATCGCGCCAATCCTGCTGGGCAGCTTGCCGGTGTACTACAGGGAGCGGAATCTCGCGGCGCGGATAACGCTGCGAGGCGTATCGCCCGCGATGCTCACGATTGACAAGGCACTGCGGATCCTGCGTGGACGGTGGTTTCGTCCGGGTCTGGATGAAATCGTGGTGGGCGCGGCGGCCGAGAGCGGTTTCACGGGTATCGCTCCGGGCGATCGGGTGTTTGCTGAAGGTAGAATCTGGACCGTAGCGGGAGTCTTCTCCGCCGATTCCCAGTCCTTTTCGTCCGAGGCCTGGACCAGTCTTGGGTCCCTGCAGGGAGCCGAACATCGCCGCGGCGCGTACTCCTCGATTTATGTGGGGCTGACGTCTTCCAATGCACTGCCCGCGTTCGCGCAGGCGCTTGACCGTGATCCGCGATTCGCGCTGAGCGCCATGCGCGAGAGCGCCTACAACGCGTACCAGGCGTCGGCGGCGAGCAGGCTGATTACCCGGGTCGGTGCATTCTTCTCCGCGCTGATGGCAACAGCCGCGGTCTTCGGGGCGATGAGCATGTTGTTGATGATGATGGAGAGCCGCCGATTTGAGGTGGCGCTGTTGCGCGCGTTGGGATTTTCGCACGGCGTGGTGTTCGCCGCCACGATCCTCGAAGCATCGCTGCTGGGAGTGGCTGGCGGTGTGGTCGGGGCCGCGGTTGCCTATGTAGGCCTGGACGGCCATGCAGCCAGCACGCTTGGGATGGGCGGGCAGCTCGCCGTGAGCAGTACCACGCCCCAGGTCTTCTTCCATTTCCTGGTCAGCGGCTCGATCATGGCTGGCGCTGTGTTGGGGTCCCTGGGAATGGGATTCATCGGAGGGCTGTATCCGGCCCTGCGAGCCGCACGCATGCCGATTGCGGCAGCCTTGGCAGACATTTGAAATGGTCTGACTACGGTGGCGCAGGAGGCTTACGCAACGCGGTCAAGGTCCCAACCCCTGAAGATAAGCGGCAACAGCACGCATATCGTGCTCATTGAGACCCTGAGCGACTCCATGCATGATCGCCACATCGCGCAGATTGGTCTGAAACGATCGCAACTGCTTCATCAGGTATTCGATGTGTTGTCCGGCCAGTCTGGGGTACATGTCGGTCCCAGCCGCCCCCATTCCGTGACAGGCTGCGCAGGGCGGAATGCCCTCGGCGGAGTCACCCTGCTGGTAGATCTGCGCGCCCCGGGCAAGCAGTGCCGGGTCTTCCCGTACCCCTGCAAGCGCTGTCTGGCGACTGTAATAGTCCGCCAGCGCCGCCATGGTGCTGGCGTCGAGCGGTGCAGCCATCCCCCACATGTAGCCCAGAGCATCGGGATCACCGCGCGTCTGTGCCTTGAATGCCCGCAGCTGTGACAGCAGATAGTTGGCGCGCTGCCCGGCGAGCACGGGAAACTTCGGCGCGATACTCCGGCCTTTCCAGCCATGACACGCGGCGCAGGTACCCACGGCGATGCGCTCAGCAGCAATCCGGCTTTCCAGGTCGACGTTTGCGGCGTGGACGGAACTCACGGAGAAAACAGTGCCTGTCAGAACAGCCAGCAATAGGTACCTCATTAGTTTGCTCGCCTTGATCAAAACGTAAGCCATACGAGCAGGTACGTCGTGTCGTTGGACGACGCCTTGCGCCCGAAACCGTCATAATCGGTGCCGCCGCCATTGAAACGATCGTAGAGACTGTACTGCAGCGAAAATTTGGTGTTCAACCACGGCAGGAAATTGAATTCCGCTATCCAGCCGCGTGTATCGGGACTTGAATCCGCGCTCGTGATCACCCCCGGCTGAGGGCCGGATGGGTACAGTCCGGAATCGGCGCTGCCGGTGGTCGAAAAGTGACTGACCGTCACGCCGATCTTGCGTCGATAGTAATAGCTGCCGGTGATTCTGGTGGTGTCGATGGTGTCATTCGGGTTGCTGCTGACACCAGCGTCAAAGCTGGCATCAAGCTGCGCCGATTCGTGGATATGTGTCGCTTGCAGCGAGAACAGGTGCTGCACACCGATGAATTGATACTGCAGATCCTCCGCAACGTCCCTGAATTGATTCACGGGCCCGCTGAGCGGTACCGGTGAGCTACTGCCGCCTCCCGGATAAAGCTTGAAATCGGCGCCGTATGCACCAATTTCAACGTCGTGTCGGCGCCACTGATGTTCGTAGGCGATTCGCGCATAGGGTGCCGCGCCGCTGATGACATTGGACACGCTTCCATCCAGCGGCCCCGCCGCGCCGGTAATCGGATTGGTGATGCCCTGCTTGGCCGAGTGATAAGCGCCGATCTCGGCGTACAGCGACTCGTTCCACATGGCGTAAAAGCTCAGGCCCGCGACATCCTGCGCCAGTGTGCCGTCGATCTGCGTCGCAGCCAGAGGCGACACCCCCGCGTTGCTCGCAGCATAAGGAAAGCCCCAGGCAGGTGTGCTGTTCCATAGGTCCTGAACCGTCGGGTTGTTGTTGGCGTCGATGCCGTAGATCAACCCACGATCGTTGGGCAGGAGCAGCAAGTTCGCAAAGCGCAGATCCGTGTTGTCGATGCCGATTGAGCCGGAGGCGTTGTCGTATGAGGCCTGGATCATGGCACCGAGATGCGGCGCCACCTTGCCAGCGTAGAACAGGCTCAGCTGCTGAGGGAAGCCGGTGGTGCTCGTCTGCGAATGGCCGGTACTACCGCCACCATCGGGTAGAGGCCGATCGAGCCAGGTCTGCGACACCTGGATCATTACCGATAATGGCGCCAGCGTTGCCAGCACCAGCATGTTCTCCCTTTCTGTCGTGATATCGCGCACCTGTTTGAGATTGTCCAGCGTGTAACCGTTTGCCTTGAACATGCGCCCGAAGTGGGTGAGCTCGGGAAAGACCGTGTGACAGGCTTCACAGGCCATGCCCGTCTGGCGCGCAAAGCTCGGGACCGCATGGGCCTTAGGCACGAGGAGAAACATGAGCATCGTCGCTAAAGCAGCGGCGATCCTCGATCGCTGGATCTTGAACATGCGAATCCCCGTCGAAGCCGAAGGGTTGAGATTCTAGGATGCTCACAGCGCCTGACGCATACGGGAAACCACGTAGAGAGCAGCGGCCATCGGGGCGCGGCCCGGCAGTCAGTGCGGAAAGTACCGAGTGCGAAAGGCGGCACGATGCAGGATGCTCGGTGCATCGGGTGGCCGACACAATCAGGACAGGACCATGGAAAGTCAGACTCGCAAAACCGCACCGGATGGCTATAACACCCTCAATCCCTACATTACGGTGAAGGATGTTCCGGCTCTCATTGAGTTTCTGCAGGGAGCCTTCGGGGGCATCATTAAGGAGCAGATTGAGCAGCCAGACGGAAAGATCGAGCACGCGGAGGTGAGGGTGGGAGACTCGCTGTTGATGATCGGTCCGGGCAAGGTGGACGCCCTCATTCAGGGGCACGAGAAGAGTCGGTCGGCGGCGTTTTACCTCTTCGTGCCTGACGTGGACTCAGCCTATGCACGGGCGATGGCCTGCGGAGCGCATGCCTGGGAGTCGCCTCGCTACACCTTCTGGGGCGATCGCGTCGCCGCCGTTACCGATAGCAATGGCAACGCCTGGTGGATTGCCACCCGCAAGGAAACGCTGGACACGGGCGAGCTGCAGGCCCGTGCGGACATGCACTGGCAGGGATCTCACGAATCCGGGAAGCCGCAAGCGTCTGCCGACACCAATGTGGCGAGTCCGGCTCCCAACTACCGGATGGTGAACCCCTACGTGAGCGTTGGGGATTCGTCCGGATTCGTCGGGTTTGTCGAACGGGTATTCGGCGGCACGCTTGTCCGGCAGATCCGGCAGCCGGACGGGCAGCTGCAGCACGCCGAGATCGCAGTCGGCAACAGCATCCTGATGGTTGGGCCGCCTGAGGTCGATGCGCTGGCACAGATGGAAGCCCACCATCGGCCTGCCTCCTTCTATGTATTCGTTTCAAATGTCGACGCTACGTACGATCAATGCATCGCATGCGGTGCGGCGCCGGCAGAGGCGCCGGCGCAACGCTTTTTTGGCGATCGCGTAGCCGAGGTGACAGACCCCTGGGGCAACCATTGGTGGATCGCGAGTCGCCAGGAAGCGCTGGAGCCTGCGGAGCTGCAGGAACGAGCCTACGAACAGTGGCAGGCGCATTCGCCCGCGGTTCGACAGCGCGTGACGCGGGGCGAAGTGCTCGATTTCCTCAGATCTCATCGCTATGGTGTGCAGGCGTCCGTCAACGCGCGGGGATTACCGCAGGCGGCTCTGGTCGGATTCGTGGTCACGGATAAGATGGAATTGTTTTTCGACACCTTTTCGTCGACCAGGAAAGCCAGGAATGTAGCGCAAATTCCCCACATAGCCTTCGTCGTCGGAGGGCAGGAGGCAGATGAGCGCACGGTGCAGTACGAGGGCACGGTGGACTCGCCCGCAGGCGCGGAGCTGGAAGCTCTCAAGGACGCCTACTTTGCATTGCATCCCGATGCCTTACGCCGTTCCAGGCTCCCGGGGATCCGCTATTATCGTGTGAAGCCTCGTTGGGTGAGGTATACCAATTTCAACGCGGCGCCGGCCCAGATCGTAGCGTTCGAGGGAGCCGCTTTGGATTCTGGCCAAAACGAGCCAGGCGCATCCAGCGGGCCGCATTACACGCACGCGAAGGGCCCATGGGCACCGACAGTACTGCATGAACCCGATTTCAATGCATTTGCCAAATCTGCGCCTGAGGAGCCCAAGTCGGCTTTGGGAGCAGAGTAGCAGCCTGATTTTTCCGGACAGTGAATGAGGCACTGGATCTGCTGCTTTCGACCGGCAGAGCCAGTGGCCCAGCGGTCATGACCGGTCCAAACCACGCCCAGCTCCTGAGCGATATCGCCCGCCAGGCGATGCTCGAGCGGCATTTGCAGCCCGAATTCTCGGCGGCTGCCCTCCAGGCGCTCGAGCGGCTCACGCAGGCTGCGGACCCCACCGGCCCGGGCCTGCAGGATCTGCGCCGCCTGAGCTGGGTGTCGATCGACAACGATGATTCGCGCGATCTCGACCAGCTCTCCGTCGCCGAGGCTCTCGATCAGGACCGGGTGCGCGTGCGCGTCGCGATCGCGGACGTTGATGCCTTGGTGCGCTCCGGAGACGCCATCGACGAACACGCCCGCATCAACACCACCTCGGTGTATACGCCGGCGCAGGTGTTTCCGATGTTGCCACCGCGCCTGTCGACCGACCTGACTTCGCTCGGTCAGTCTCAGACGCGTATCGCTCTGGTCGTGGACATGGTCGTGGACGCTGCGGGCGCCTTGGTGGGCTCGGATGTCTATCGCGCAGTCGTGATCAATCAGGCGAGGCTCACCTATCGACGGGTCAGCGCATGGCTGGCCGGTTCCGGAACCCCTCCCGCCCGAATCTCCGATCAAGCGGCGCTCCTGGAGCAGCTGAGGCTGCAGCAGCAGGTGGCCGAGCGGCTGCGGCGGGTACGGCAAGCGAATGGCGCTCTGCGCCTTGCAAGCATCGAGCCGCAGGCGGTGTTCGATGGTCAGACGCTGCGCGATCTGCGCCCGCTGGACAAAAACATCGCCATGGAGCTGATCGAGGATCTGATGATCGCGGCCAACGGTGTCACTGCGCGCTTCCTGTCGAGCCGCGGGATACCCTCGCTGCGCCGAGTGCTGCGCACTCCCGAGCGCTGGGACAGCATTGTGTCGTTGGCTGCCCAGCTCGGAGAATCCCTGCAGCCCGAGCCGAGCGCACTGGCATTGAACGCACTGCTGATGCAGCGTCAGCGCAGCGACCCGTCCGGCTTCCCTGACCTGTGCCTGGCAGTCATCAAACTGCTCGGACGGGGCGAATACGTCGTGGAGCGGCCCGGAACGGCGGTGCCGGGCCATTTTGGGCTCGCGGTCCAGGATTACACCCATGCCACCGCGCCAAATCGCCGGTTCCCAGATCTCATTACCCAGCGGCTGCTGAAGGCTGCATTGGGCGTGTGCCCATCTCCGTACGGCGAGGCGGAGCTCGCGGCGCTTGCGGCACACTGCACCGTCCAGGAAGATAATGCTGCCAAGGTGGAGCGGCGGGTGGCCAAATCAGCCGCGGCGCTCCTGTTGCAGGATCGAGTCGGTGAGCGCTTCGATGCGATCGTCACCGGCGCGGCCGAGAAGGGGACCTGGGTGCGGATAGAGGCGCCCATGACCGAGGGGCGTCTCATGAGCGGGTTTGAGGGTATGCAGGTGGGAGATCGCCTGCGTGTGATCCTGGCAAGCACCGATGTAGCGCGTGGCTTCATCGATTTCCGGCGCGCGGACTGAAGTCTGACTGCGATGCCGGGTACAGACGAAGTCGAAGCGCCGCTTGCCTACCAGGACGCCCCATTCATCGAGGGCGAGGAGGGTCGCCCACTGCGCATCCTCTCCGAGTACCTTGAGCCGCTGGAGCGCTTCCGCCGCGCCGGTGTTCACGACACGATCGTATTCTTCGGTTCCGCGCGACTGTCGCCAGGAGGCCCCCTCGGTCGCTATTACGATGAGGCGCGGGAACTGGCGCGGCTCGTGACGCAATGGTCCAAGGCCCTGCCAGGGCACTTGCGGCGCTACGTCGTGTGCTCCGGCGGGGGTGGTGGCCTCATGGAGGCCGCCAATCGCGGTGCCTCCGATGCGGGCGGACGCACAATCGGACTGAACATCAGCCTGCCACACGAGCAGCGGCCCAATCCCTACATCACGCACGGATTGTGCTTTGAGTTTCATTACTTCTTCATGCGCAAGCTCTGGTTCGCGCATCTGGCGCGCGCGCTCGTGGTATTCCCGGGGGGATTCGGCACGCTCGATGAGCTCACCGAGATCCTCACCCTCGCGCAGACGCGCAAACTCGAGCCGCCGATCCCGGTGCTGCTCTACGGCAGTGCTTACTGGCGCGAGGTCATCAATTTCGAAGCGCTGGTACGCCACGGCATGATTGCTCCGGCCGATCTGCACCTGTTCGAGTATGTCGATGAGCCGCAGGCGGCGCTTGCGTTGCTGCAGTCCAGGCTTCCACAGGTGCCGGCGCAGAGTAGTCCGGGCTTTGCGCATTCGCGGACCCATACAAAGCCCTGAAGCACAGTCTATCCGTAGATCTCCCTACGGTGCATCGGCCGACGATACCGGAGGCGCGCTGCACTAGGCACTTCTTCGTATACGCATCCGCGGCGGAACTTGCCAGGATTGAATCAACGGACACTGTCCTTCAAGAGAGTCTGCACGTCATGAAAGCATTCGTGTACCGGGGGCCGGGGCAAAAGTCGGTCGAGGAGCGCCCCAAGCCCGGGATCCTCGCGCCCACAGATGCGATCGTGAGGATATTGAAGACGACGATCTGCGGCACGGATCTGCACATCCTCAAGGGTGATGTCGAAACTTGTAAGCCCGGGCGCATTCTGGGACACGAAGGCGTAGGCGTCGTCGATTCAGTGGGATCCGCAGTGACCGCGTTCCAGCCCGGCGATCACGTACTCATCTCGTGTATTTCCTCCTGCGGCAAATGCGAATACTGCCGGCGCGGCATGTATTCGCACTGCATGACCGGCGGCTGGATACTCGGCAATGAGATTGATGGCACGCAGGCGCAGTTCGTGCGCACGCCGCACGCCGATACCAGCCTGTATCCGGTCCCGAACGGAGCCGACGAAGAGGCGCTGGTGATGCTGAGCGACATTCTGCCGACCGGCTTCGAATGTGGCGTGCTGAACGGCAAGGTTGCGCCCGGCTCGAGCGTTGCGATCGTGGGATCCGGTCCCGTCGGGCTCGCGGCGCTACTCACCGCGCAGTTCTATTCCCCGGCGCAGATCATCATGATTGATGTGGACGACAACCGTCTGGAAGTGGCGCGCCGCTTCGGTGCTACCAGAACCATCAACAGCAGCGATGGGAAGGCCGTCGAAACCGTCCGGTCACTGACCGAGAGCCGAGGCGTTGATACCGCGATCGAGGCGGTTGGTGTGCCGGCGACGTTCCAGCTCTGCGAGGAGCTGGTTGCGCCGGGCGGAATCATCGCCAACATCGGCGTGCATGGACAGAAGGTCGATTTGCATCTGGAACGGCTGTGGTCGCAGAACATCGCCATCACCACCCGGCTGGTCGACGCCGTCACGACCCCAATGCTGTTGAAGACGCTGCAGTCCAACCGGATCGATCCGTCGCGTCTGATCACGCATCGATTTTCGTTCGATCAGATCATGGATGCGTATGAAACCTTCGGTCATGCCGCGCAGACGCGTGCTCTGAAGGTCATCATCAGCCTTTAGACCCTGCCTGCAGGATAGATCGGATGCCACGTCTGGCGGTCGTTACGAGCGGAGGGGATGCGCCCGGTATGAACGCTGCTCTGCGGGCAGTCGTACGTAGTGCCGCAGCTCACGGCTGGGACGTGCTGGGTATCCGACACGGCTATTCAGGGTTGATCAATGGCGAATTCGTCGCTCTGGGCGTGCGCGATGTGGGCGGTATTATCGAGAACGGTGGCACCGTGCTCGGCACGACGCGATGCGAGAGGCTCAAGAGCGTGCAGGGCCGCGAAGCCGCCCGGCAGGCGCTCAGGGACAGCAATGTCTCCGCGCTGGTGGTGATCGGCGGCAACGGCTCGCAAACCGGAGCGTGGGAACTGGCGCAAAGCGGCCTCTCAGTGGTCGGTATTGCCTCCACCATCGACAACGATCTCTATGGCTCCGACATCAGCATCGGAGCCACGACGGCGAGCGAGGTGGCGCTGCAGGCGATCCAGCAGCTGCGTGTGACCGCCTCGGCGATGTCGCGCGCCTTCCTGGTGGAGGTCATGGGCCGGCATTGCGGCTACCTCGCGCTCATGGCGGGTATTGCAGGGGGCGCGGAAGTCATCCTGGTGCCGGAGGTGGAGCTGGATCCGGAGATGCTGGCGAGTGAACTGCGCGACGCCTATCTGCGTGGCAAGAGCCATGCTATCGCCGTGGTGGCGGAGGGGGCGCGCTACGATGCCGAATCCCTCGTGAGCTACTTTCACGAACACCGTGCGCGTCTGGGGTTCGATATGCGTATGACGCGGCTGGGACACGTGCAGCGGGGCGGTGCGCCCGGAGTGTTCGACCGGATGCTTGCAACCACGCTCGGCGTCGCCGCCGTGGAGGCCGTGGTGGAGGGACGCTTCGGTGTGCTGGTGGGGATGCGCGCTGGCCTGCCGGTGCGTACGGAGCTGGCCGAGGTGGCTGGCCGCTCCCGCCCTGCGGACCTGCGGCTGCTCGAGCTGGCGCGTCGCATGGCGATGTGAGATCACAGGAGAAGGCTATGTTGCTCAAGGATGTTTGCACGCCCGACGTGGTGTGCTGCGGGGTCGAGACCACGGTAAGGGAAGCGGCCCGTCTGATGCGCGCCCGCCATGTCGGTGACCTGGTGGTCGTCGATGACGTGAAGGAGTCCCGGATGCCGCTCGGCATCGTGACCGATCGGGATCTGGTCATCGAGGTGCTGGCCGGCGACACGGTGAGGATGGACGCCCAAGTGGGCAATCTCATGCACCGGCCGGTGGTGATCGCTCGTGAGGGCGAGGACACCGAGGTTGTCGTTGAGCGCATGCGCATGCATGGTGTGCGCCGCGTGCCGGTGGTCGACGCTGCGGGTGCCGCCGTCGGGATCGTCACGCTCAATGATCTGTTGCGGATAGTTGTCGAGGGGGCCGCTGCCCTCGTGCAGATCATGTCAAGGGGGCAGAATGCCGAACGACGCTCGCACCGCTAACGCGCCGCCGGCCGCCCGCAGGGAATACGCAAAAGCCGCAGGGCGCTGCGCAGATTCACGCATGGGCGGCAGGTCGCGCGGCGGCTAACGTTGTTCCTCTCGAATCAGGAACACCGGACATGGACGCACCGTATCGCTACATTCGCTTTTTTCGCGACATTGGTATCGGCGATGTGCCACTGGTCGGCGGCAAGAACGCTGCGCTCGGGGAGATGTACCGATCGCTGACCCCCCAGGGTATTCGCGTGCCCAACGGCTTCGCCATCACTGCCGAGGCGTATCGCTACGTGCTCGCGCAGGCTCACGGCGTGGAGGCGCTGCATGCGGTCCTGGACGGTCTGGACGCCAATGACGCGGACGACCTGGCGGCACGCGGGGCCCGGGCCCGGGAGATCGTCTATCGTGCAGCGTTACCGACGGACCTGCGGGATGAGATTCTGCGAGCCTACCGACAACTACGCGAGGAGTACGGGGAGGATCTGAGCGTCGCGGTGCGCAGCTCCGCAACCGCCGAAGATCTGCCGACAGCCAGCTTTGCCGGTCAACAGGAGACCTATCTGAATGTGAGCGGCGAGGAGAGGCTGCTGGATGCCTGTCGGCGTTGCTTTGCCAGCCTGTTTACCGACCGCGCACTCCACTACCGCGTGGACCAGCATTTCGATCACTTTCGCGTCGCACTCTCGATCGGCGTGATGAAGATGGTGCGGTCCGATCTTGCCTGTAGCGGCATCATGTTTTCACTGGATACCGATAGCGGCTTTCGCGATGTGGTGCTGATCAGCGCCTCCTATGGGCTGGGCGAGAACATCGTGCAGGGCATCGTTGATCCGGACGATTTTCTGGTCTTCAAGCCGACGCTCGCGTCTGGCTTTCGACAAGTGCTGCGCCGGGAGCTCGGCAGCAAGAAGCTCAAGCTGGTCTACGGCCCGTCCACCGACGCGGGGGCAGGGACTGTTACGACCGCAAACGTGGAGACAAGCGCGCAGGAGCGCGCGCGCTATTGCCTGAGCGATGCCGAAGTGGTGGCCCTGGCCGAGCAGGCGGTGCTGATCGAGCGGCACTTCAGCGCCCGGTCGGGTCACCCCACGCCGATGGACATGGAGTGGGCCAAGGACGGACTGGACCATCAGCTCTACCTGGTGCAGGCGCGACCCGAGACGGTGGCGTCGCAAAAGGCACTTGGCACCGTGGAGGAATATCACCTGAAGGGCAGCGGTCCGGTGCGTTTGTCGGGCCTGGCCATTGGCAGTCGCATCGGCGGCGGCCATGCTCACGTGATCGGCTCGCCCCATCAGATGGCGGCTTTTCGGGACGGTGAAGTGCTGGTGACCGACAACACCACGCCTGACTGGGAGCCGGTCATGAAGCGGGCCGCGGCGGTCGTGACCAATCGGGGCGGACGTACCTGCCATGCCGCCATCGTGGCGCGCGAGCTGGGCATTCCGGCAATCGTCGGGACCGGCAACGCGACCGAGGTACTGCGGACCGGTGAGCCGCTCACGGTGGATTGCAGCGCCGGGGAGACCGGGCACGTGCATGCGGGACTGATACCCTTCGAGGTCGAGCAGCTCGATCTGCGCGACCTGCCGCGCACACATACCGAGCTCATGCTGATCCTCGGCAATCCTGAATTGGCCTTCCAGAGCAGCTTCCTGCCCTGCGATGGCGTCGGGCTTGCCCGCATGGAATTCATCGTCACCGAGTACGTCAAGGCGCATCCGATGGCGCTGCTGCACCCGGAGCGCGTGACCGACGCCGCCGAGCGGGCGAGCCTTGCGCAGCTCACTCAGGGCTACGCGCAGCAAGCAGATTTCTTTGTGGAACGGCTCTCCGAGGGCATCGGCATGCTCGCGGCCGCGTTTTATCCCAAGCCGGTGATTCTGCGGCTGTCGGACTTCAAGACCAACGAATATGCGAGCCTGCTGGGCGGGCGCGGCTTCGAGCCCGTCGAGGACAATCCCATGCTCGGCTTTCGCGGTGCCTCGCGCTATTCACACCCGGCCTACAGGGAGGGCTTCGGCCTGGAGTGTGCCGCCATCCGGCGCGTCCGCGAGCAGATGGGACTGACTAACCTGAAGATCATGGTGCCATTCTGTCGCCGCGTCGCCGAGGCTGAGCGCACGCTGGCCACGCTGCAGGAGTTCGGGTTGGTGCGTGGACTGAATGGCCTGGAGGTCTACGTGATGTGCGAGATCCCGAATAACGTGCTGCAGATCGATGCCTTCTCGCGCTATTTCGATGGGTTCTCGATCGGCTCGAATGATCTGACACAGCTCACGCTCGGCGTGGATCGCGACTCCGAGCTGGTCGCCTTCGAATTCGACGAGCGCGACGAGGGGGTCAAAATGTTGCTGCAACTGGCGGTCGAGGGCTGCCGGCGCAATGGTCGGCATTCCGGGATCTGCGGCCAGGCGCCGTCAGATTACCCGGAGATTGCCGAGTTCCTGGTGCGCCTGGGGATCGACTCCATCAGCCTCAACCCGGATCGCCTGGTCGCAACGCTGCGTCGGGTCGCGGCACTGGAGCAGGCAACCCCGGCAGTACGCGCACCGGTGGCTGCGCAGGCAGCGAAGACGGCAGTCGCCTCCTGAGCGAGCCCTCTCATGAAGCAGCACTGTGCCATCCCGGTGGCGATCTCGGCCCGGCATGTGCATCTGACGCAAGCGAGTATCACGACCCTGTTTGGCAGCGGCCACACACTGCATCCACACGCGTCGCTCTCGCAGCCGGGGCAGTTCGCGGCCGAGGAAACGGTCACGCTGATCGGACCGCGCGGCAGTCTGGCGCACGTACGCATCGTCGGGCCTGCGCGCAGTGAAGACCAGGTCGAGATTTCACGCACCGATGAGGTTGGCCTGGGGCTGGATGCGCCCGTGCGCCTCTCCGGCGAGCTTGGTCAGACTCCCGGCGTCACCCTGGTCGGGCCTGCGGGTCGCCTGACGCTCGATCATGGAGTCGTTCTGGCGCAGCGTCATATCCACATGAGCCCGGCGGAGGCAACAGACTTAGGCCTGCAGGATCGACAGATCGTGGCCGTCGCCGTGGGCAGTCCTGAGCGCGAGCTGGTTTTCCGGGACGTCATCGTGCGGGTCTCGCCGCAGTATCGGCTGGAGCTGCACCTGGATACGGACGAGGGCAACGCTGCCGGAGTCCGACCGGGCGATCGAGCGACGCTGCTGGGGCGCTAGGCCCGCGCTGCCTACCTGGGGGTGCGCGATTGCTGTGTCGGCACGGCTGGCATCGGGCCGTACAAGAACCAGTCTACGCAGCCGTACTCGAGTTCGGCGGCGTCGCTGTTTGCCGGCGGTTCGGGCGAGCGGTCGCGCAAGGCGTTCGGCGCCGGAGATACCGGTGTGACCTCCTGAGTGCGGCCGCATCCAGTGCGAGCAGAGCCGCTCATTGGGCAGTCTCCGATGCGGCTGGGAGGCGCGCCCATGGCACTCTACTGCGGTCGAATACGGAGCTTGTCCACGACCCTCGAGACGCCCGGTGCTTGCCAGGCCGCGATTTCCGCCACGTTTCGCTCGTGGAGGGAGCCGACGTCGCCCTCCAGTGTCACGGTGCCGTCTTCGTCGTGCTGCACCTTGATTCGCTCTGCATCCAGCCGAGCGGCGCGCTTGAGGGCGCTGGTGATGAGGCCCTGCACATCCTGCGCAGCGTGCGAGGCCCGTATGGTCAGTAAATTGCTCATCCCACGGACGCCGCGCAGCGAGGTCAGCGCCAACTCTGCCACGTGCTTCTGGTGCCAGTTATTCACCTCACCGACGAGGGTGATCCAGCCGTCGCGGACGCTGAGTCTGATGGCAGCCGACGGGAGCATCGTGTTGAGCTGCAGGGCAGCGGCGGCGGACTCAGCGATGTCCGTGTCGCTGCGGGTCACGTCATCGGGCAGCACGACGACGACGTCGTTTGCCACGGCCAGAACGCCGTCCACAGCCTGGACTGCGTCCAGGGCGGCCTGACGCTCGAAATAGGAGCCGACATTGCCCGAGAGCGTGACTACTCCATCTTTTACTGCGACGCCAATGCGCCGCGCGTCGATGCGGGTATCCCATTCGAGTTCCGCTTCGACGTCGCGACGCAGCTGATTGTCATTGCTCATGGTAGGCCTCTCTATCGGCATGTTCAAACCGCATGATCAAACCTCATCTCCATGAAGCGACATTCACTCCCACGCCTCCGGCAGGCAATAAGAACAAACCGAGACGCTTACCCGATGTCTGCAACTACCGATGCCCTCGGTGGATTGTCCGTATGGATGTCTACGCCCCTTCGATTACCGTTACGGCGTCGAATGGATCGGACATCCTCAGGAGAACCGTCATGGCAACGAATGGGCATCCACACCCGCATCTGCACAGCGTCAAAGTCATGGGCTCGGGATCCAGTCTGGAGCAGGCATTCAACCATGCGCTGGCCGGACTCACCGATCCGGGCGGACACCACGCACTGATGAGCTTTCAAACATTCGAAGTGACAAAAATCGCGGGCGCGTTTTCCGCAGAAGGCAGCCATACGGTGCAGGTAGCGCTGGAGGCGACTGGGCTGCATAAGGACTAGGGGGTCGGTGCAAATCGGCTTTGCCGTTGGGCCACAGGTTTCCTCTCCGGCAGGACTGCCCGCTCCGCGGTGATAGCGTCGACCAACTTGCAATCCATCGGCTTCATTTTCGACCTGGATGGAACCCTGGTCGACAGCGCGTATCAACATGCATTGGCATGGCAGCGTGCCCTGCAGTGCGAAGGCATGAGCCTGCCGCTATGGCGCATCCATCGTCAGGTCGGCATGAGTGGGGGTCTTTTCACGGAGCTCCTTCTGCGTCAGTTGAAACGGGAGGTCACGACAGACCAGCTGGAGCGATTGCAGCAAAGCCACGCGCAGGCCTATGAGCAACTGAATGGGACCGTACGTCTGCTGCCCGGCGCGAGGGAGCTGCTCAAGCACCTGATCGATTCGAAAATCCCCTGGGCGATTGCTACCAGCGGGCGGCTGGCTACGGCTCGCCATGATCTTGCGATGCTCGCAGTGCCGGAGAGAGCCGTCATCACGCGCGATGATGTGACACGGGCCAAGCCGGATCCAGATGTCCTGCTGGTCGCGGCGGCAAGGCTCGACCTTTCCGTCAATTCGGCCATTGTCGTGGGCGACAGCATTTGGGACATGCTGGCAGCACGACGTGCCGGAATGCTCGGCGTGGGAATGCTGTCGGGCGGTTACGGACAGGATGAGCTCGAGCGCGCAGGAGCCGCCAGGGTGTACGAGGATCCAGGCGATTTGCTCCAGCGTCTCTACGAGCTCGGCCTGAGGTTCTGAGATCTGCGTCGTGAGGGATGACCTGGCGCCTGCCCGTCGTGAATGTGCCTGCCGGCGTGAGCCTTAGGGGGGCGTTGCCTGGCTGTCCACGGTCATACCAGTATAGGGTTCAATCCAGATCAGCTGGTCAACCACACGCTTGACCCCCGGGGTATTCTCCGCCAGGACGCGCAAACCATCGCGTATGGGCTGGCTGGTCACGACGCCACGCAGTTCCACGGTGCCGTTCTCGACGCTGACGTCGATGTACTCGCGAGGGACCCAGGCCTGTCGTCGCAGCTCCTGCAGGATAGCTGCGCGGATAGCTGCGTCGGATATGGCAGGCGCGTCGCTGGCCGGCAGCAGCCGCTCGAGCGCACGCAACAAATCAGCGCGGCTGATGATGCCTACGAGGCGCTGATCCCGCAGCACTGCAACGCGCTTGATGTTGCGTGATTCCATGAGCGCGACCACCTGCGCGAGCGGCGTCTGTTCGGTCACTGAAATGATCCCGGGCGTCATGATCTCCTCGACCGTGCGGCCGTGCGAATGCACATAGCGCTCCGCGAGACGCGTCGGCCCGAGCCAGAGCGCGCGCCAGCGCGAGGGAACCGGCTCGGTCCCGACCTCGGTACGCTTCAGCAGGTCCCCTTCGGTGATCATGCCGCGCACAGCGCCAGCGGAATCGACCACAGGCAGACCGCTGATGGGGTAATCGAGCATCAGTCGCGCCGCCAGCTCGATCGAATCGGATGGCAGAACGGTGAGGACATTCCGGGTCATGACATCGGCGGCGTTCATTGTCAAAGGCTATCGCAATGACCTTTGCCGCTGGATCCGTGGATGTACCTAGACGGGCACCGCTGCAGCGGCACTTTATCAACGCTGCCAGAGAATATAGGGCGCCTCCAGGGGTACCTGCACACCGGGATAGGCCGGCACGATGCGGACGGCATAATCGGCGCTGGGACGCGCAGCCACGATGCTGGCTTCGTAGGTCTGACCGGCGTTGCCATCGGGCCCGGAGGAGGGCTGCATCTCCTGCTGGAAGGGCGCCGCATCGACATCATCGGCGTAGAGTTCCACCCGTACTGATTGCGGACGAACCGCTCCGAGATGAACCGGGACGCTGAAGTGATGCCGCCCGTCGCGGGTCTGCACGTCAAGAGGGCCAAAAGCCAGCGAGTGCCAGTTGTAGCGCAATGCCGCCTGCCAGTCGGCAATGCGCGCGCCCTCCTGACCGCGCTCCTGCGCGCGCGCCCGGTAGTGCGCGGCCGCCGGCAGATAGCACTGCTCCAGGTATTCTCGCACGCTGCGGTTGGCAGAATACCGGGGTGTCAGCTTTGCCATGGATTCGCGCACTCGCGCCACCCAGGCCTGGGGGATGCCCTTCGAATCGCGTTGATAGAATTCCGGCACGATCTGATCCTCGAGCAGCCGATAGAGCTGCTCGGCTTCCGCCGCATCCCAGGCCGCGTCGCTGTCGTGCTCGCGTCCATCGCCGATGGCCCATCCGATCGTCGGGTCAAAAGCCTCGCTCCACCAGCCATCGAGCTCGGAGAGATTCAGCCCACCGTTCACGAGTGTCTTCATGCCACTGGTGCCGCAGGCTTCCCAGGGCCGCCGCGGGGTGTTGATCCAGACATCAACGCCCTGAACCAGCTGCTCGGTCAGCAGCATGTCGTAATCCGCCAGGAACATTGCGTGCGCCCGCACGTCGGGACGGCGCACGAAGCGCACCCAGTCGCGGATCATCTCCTGTCCCGGTGCATCCGCCGGGTGCGCCTTGCCGGCGAGAATCAGCTGTACCGGGCGCTGCGGATTGGTCAGCAACCGCACCAGGCGTTCGGGGTCGTGCAACAGCAGGTTGGGGCGCTTATAGGTGGCGAAGCGTCGCGCAAATCCAAGGGTCAGCGCCCCGGGGCGAAACACATGGCGCGCGGCCTCGGTCTCCTCGGCGGTGGCGCCCGAGGCGTCCAGCTGCCGCGCCAACTGCTCGCGTGCATAGTCAACCAGCTGTTGGCGTGCGCCACTGCGGAATTGCCAAATCTGATCGGACGCGACGTCACGTATCTGATGCCCCAGGGAGCCCAGCTCGCCCCTCCAGCGTTGCTGCCCGCAGGCGTGGGTCCACAACTCATCGGCCTGCGCCGAATCCCAGCTCGGCGTATGGATTCCATTGGTGATATGGCCCACCGGCACCTGCACCGTCGGCCACCGGGGAAAAAGCGGCTGAAATATCCGCCGGCTCACCTGCCCATGTAACCGGCTGACGCCATTGACCGTCCCACTGCCGCGGACCGCGAGGTAGGCCATGTTGAAGGGCTCTGCCTCGTCGGATGCATTACTGCGTCCGAGAGCCAGCAGGTCGGGCAGTGACAGATGCAGCTGCTCCGCGGCGTACTTGGCCAGGTATCGCTCGATGAGCTCGGGTGCAAAGCGATCAAAGCCGGCGGGTACGGCGGTATGCGTGGTGAAGATATTGCCGGCCCTGGTCACCGTGAGAGCGACATCGAAGGGTTGACCACTGGCCTGCATGAAGCTGCGTGCGCGATCCAGGATCGCGAAGGCAGCGTGACCCTCATTGAGGTGGCAGACGTCGGGCAGCTGATCGAGAGCTTCCAGCAGCCGCCAGCCGCCGATACCCAGCACCATCTCCTGCTGCAGTCGCAGTTCCACCCCGCCGCCGTAGAGCTCGCTGGTGATGCCGCGATGCGCGGGGTAATTGGCGATGTCGTTGCTATCGAGCAGATACAGCCGCAGCCGGCCGACCGTTACCTCCCAGGCCCGCAACCACAGCGAATAGCCGGGCAGGTGAATCTGCAAGCGCAGCCATTGGCCGTCCGTGCCGCGCACCGGCGTGAGCGGTAGCTGACCGGGATCATTGTAGGGGTAGAGCGCCTGCTGGTTACCGTCTGCGGCAATCACCTGCCGGAAATAGCCCTGCTGATAGAGCAGCCCGACGCCGATGACGGGAAGACCCAGATCGCTCGCCGCCTTGAGCTGATCACCGGCGACGTTGCCGAGTCCTCCGGCGTATATCGGCAACGCCTCGCTGAGCATGAATTCCATGCTGAAATAAGCGACGCGTGTGAGCTGTTCCGGGCTATGGGTCTGTTGATACCAGGCCGGTGCGCTCGCCAGTGCGTGGCGCGCGCTCGAGAGCTGCTCGATCTGCGTGCAGAAGGCCTCGTCGGTCAACAGCTGTGCCAGACGGCGGTTCGAGAGCGTCTGCAGGACCACCCAGGGACTGTGCGTGCGCGACCAGATCTCCGGGTCCAGGCGATTCCAGAGTGGATCGGCCGCATGATTCCAGGACCAGCGCAAATCCAGCGCCAACTCACGCAGGAAACTGAGCGTGGTGGCCAGGCTGCCGGACCCGTCGGCGCTGTCGGTGCTGGGAGGCATCTCGGATTTCATAATCTGTCAGCGCTCTGGGGCCGTCATTCCCGCGTGCATGAAACACCACGCTCTACCCGTGGGGAAGTACGGGCTAGTACGAATGCTGCGCTGTGCGGCTGCATGGCCTAATGATCCCATGCTCTCGATGCTCCGCAAGCTCCCCTCGGATCAACGCTCGCAACTGTACCGCTCCATCGCCAGCGTGTACGCATGGCTCATTCCGTTCAATGGGATTGCCTGGGGCTGGGCGGTGTTGGTGTTTCACCGCCAGCCGATCCTGCTCGGGACCGCTTTGCTGGCCTATGGCTTCGGTCTGCGCCACGCCGTCGACGCAGATCACATAGCGGCCATCGACAATGTCACGCGCAAACTCATGCAGGAAGGCGGACGCCCCGTCACCGTGGGCTTCTTCTTCGCGCTGGGACATTCGACGGTGGTGATCGTGGCCGCGGCGGCGGTGGCGAGCATGGCCTCGCTGCTGCGGACGCATTGGCACGCAGCGCAGGGAGTGGGAGGTCTCATCAGCACCTCGGTTTCGGCACTGTTCCTGCTGACGATCGCAGCGATGAACCTCGTGATTTTTCGATCCGTGTGGCTCACGTTCCGGCACATCCGCGCCGGAGGGACCTACGACGAAGAGGATTTCGATCTGCTGCTGAACCGGCGCGGTGTGATCGCACGGCTGTTTCGGCCCTTGTTCCGGCTGATACGCCACAGCTGGCAGATGTTTCCCCTGGGGCTGTTGTTCGGACTGGGTTTCGATACTGCCACAGAAGTGGCGCTATTGGGGATATCGGCGACACAGGCGGCCAAAGGGGCGTCGCTGTGGTCGCTGATGGTGTTTCCGGCGCTGTTCGCCGCCGGCATGTCGCTGGTGGACACCACCGATGGCATTCTCATGCTCGGGGCCTATGACTGGGCGTTCGTGAAGCCCATTCGCAAGCTGTTCTACAACATGATCATCACGCTGGTGTCAGTGTGCGTTGCGGTTCTGATCGGCGGGATCGAGGCGCTGGGTCTGCTGCAGGAGCGGCTGCATCTGATCGGGCCGTTTTGGAACCTGATCGCCCGTCTCAACGGTAACTTCAACAGCCTGGGCTTCATGATCATCGGTCTGTTCGTCGCGGCTTGGGTCATCTCCGTGATCATCTACCGCTACAAGGGCTATGAGCACATGGAGATCAGGTCGACACGCCGGGCCATGGTCGATGAGGGGGCGCTGGCCGAAGTGCCCTCAGCTGCGCCGGTCCCCCTGCATGAGAGGAGGCTCGGTCGCTGAGGCCGCAGTTCGCGTCAGAAAACTTCGTGCTGCGGTCGTGGCTCTCGAAAAATCAGCCGGCGGGACGCTCCACGTCCATCAACATCCGCACCAGCTGCGCCAGTGAACGCGCATGCATTTTCTCCATGACGCGGGCGCGATGGATCTCGATGGTGCGCTGACTGACGCCGAGGTCCCCGGCCATGACCTTGTTGGGCTTGCCGGCGGTGACCAGGTCGAGAACCTCCCGCTCGCGAGGCGTCAGGGAGGCGAGATGCTCTCGGATCTGATCAGTCGACCTGAGCTGCGCCCGGATCGAGGCATCCCGCTCCAGGGCACGCTGTACGCGATCGATGAGGTCCTGATCGCGAAACGGCTTTTGCAGAAAGTCGAAGGCGCCATGCTGCATGGCCTCCACCGCCATGGGGATATCACCGTGGCCGGTGATGAAGACCACCGGAATCGTCGCGCCGCGCAGGTTGAGCTGCTGCTGCAGCTCCAGACCACTCATGCCCGGCATGCGGATGTCCAGAATCAGGCAGCCAGGCTGGTCTGCAGCGTACGTCGGCAGAAACTCCTGCGCGGAGGCAAAGGTGCGCACGGCGAGGCCGACGGATTTCAGCAGCAGACGCAGGGAATTTCGAACGGCCTCATCATCATCGATGACGAATACGGTGGCGACTGGGTCCTTCATGAACAGCTTTCCTCGATCTGCCGGCAATTCTGTCCGCCATTCGCGGGACAGGTGACGTTCATTCATGGATGGCTACAGGCCGCCCATGACGCGGCCATACCATACCGCGGGGGGCATTCCGACGGAAATCATTCGCGGCCCGCGCACCCGTGTGGAAAAGTGCACTCCGAGACCGGGTAGCTTGACCACGAGGATGTCATGCGAACTGTCGGCCACGACCCGCCGCAGGGTACTGCCCGTCAGCAAACGCAGCAGCTCAGGCACCTCCACCGCCCCCAGGACGATGATCTGCGCTCGCGTGGACGCGGCGCTCTGCAAAATAGCGCGCGAGGCGCTGGCAGTTTTGAAGCGTACCGAGCGCGGCGGGCTGCCGGAGGTGGGCAGTACTGTTGCGATGGCAGCGCGAGCCGTTCCCGTGAAGGGACTGCGCGCAGCACAGACGACATTCCAGCTGCCACTCAGCGCGGTGCTGAGCGTCTGAGCCTGGAGGCAGATCATGCGATTCAACGCGCGGGCTCCGGGTCCTCGGCGCATCAGATCCAGGGCTGCTATCAGCGACGGCGATGCGTACGGGGCCGCCGGGCGCACCAGCAGGACGGGGAAAGGACTCAACCGCATGACCTCGCGCACCGTCGTGTGGGCACTTCCCCCTCGGGCTTGGCCCATCGCGACCAGATCGGCGCCCACCGCATGTGCGTGCCGCAGCAACGCTTCGCTGGCCGGAAAGTCCCATTCGGCCGCCACGCAGACCGCAATACCCTGAGCGCGCAGCGGTGCAGCTTGTGCTTCAAGCGCCCGCAGGTAGTCGCGACGGATACTGTTCTCGTCGTCCCCCAGTTGGCGCTCGTTGCCGGGATAGGCGTCGGCCGACAGGGGCAGCTCGATGGCATGAAATAACACCAGCTCTGCGCGCAGAGCGCGTGCAAGCTGGGCTGCTTTGAGCACAGGTGCGCTGGGGGCAGCCCCCGGATCCTTCACCGCTACCAAAATGCGGCGCGTGGTTGTGGCGGTCATGGGCAGTTATCGATCCATCGAAAGCGAAGGTGCACAGACCATAACGCCGGCGCCACCAGGTGCCATCCGGATCATTACCTAGCCCCCGCCGTGGGCAGCCGCTCCCGGTATCCAGCGCAATAGGGGTTTACCACCCCTACTACCGGGATATGCGCATGGTCTCGCCCGCCAGGGCCCGGCAGCATGGCCTGGCCCGACCGCTTGCCACAGATCGAGGAGCGCATGATTACGCATGAACGGCCGATCAGCCCGAGCCGCGGCCCGGGGCCATGGACTCTGGTGCTGGCGGCAGGCGACGGCAGCCGACTCAACGCGCTGACACGCGGACCTTCCGGTGAATGCATTCCCAAGCAATTCTGTTCGCTGCGCGAGGGGCCCTCGCTGCTGCAGCAGGCGCTGGGGCGCGCGGCGCGGGTGGCAGTCCAGGAGCGCGTCTGCGCGGTCGTGGCTGAGAAGCATCGGTGCTGGTGGCGGCCGTCGCTGCAATCCCTGTGTCGCTCGAATGTGATCGTCCAGCCGCGCAACTGCGGTACCGCCATCGGTCTGCTGCTGGCGCTCCTGTGCATCGTGGAGCGCGATCCGGACGCATCGCTGGTCATCCTGCCATCCGATCACCACGTGGGAGGCGAGGACCTTCTGACGCAGGCGCTGCGCAACGCCATCGAGCAGCTAACCTGGCGCTTCGATGAGACGATGCTGCTGGGTTTCGCGCCGGAGCAGAGCGATGCAGAGCTCGGCTATATCGTTCCGGGGGAGATCGACGGCCATGGAGCCTGGCACGTCGAGCAATTCATCGAAAAGCCGCCGCTGAGCGTCGCCCGGGAGCTGATCGGGCGCGGAGCGCTCTGGAATTCATTTATCGTGGTCGCCCATGCCGCGGCGCTGATGTCGCTCTATCGGCGGCGGATACCGCACATAGTCGCTGACATGCGAACCGCTTTGCAGGAGGACCGGGCGCAGCAGGGCAGCAAGGCGTTGAGGGAGCTTTACGAACGGCTGCCCTCGCTGGATTTTTCGCGACACATTCTGCAGGGGCAGCAGGACAGGCTGCGCGTTCTTCCCGTTCCGCACTGTGGGTGGAGCGATCTGGGCACCCCGAGCCGCGTGGCTGAAGCACTGGGGCGCGCCGCTACGCCAGCCGGCGCTTCGAAGCGCTCCGACCCGGCGCCGCAGGGCGGATACCTGAACCTCGCCGCGCAGTTTGAGGCCCTGCGTGCCAACCCTCGCTGAAGCCGCGTCGCCAGGCGTGAGCGCATCGAGCCCGGCCGCGGTAGCCACCCTGGCAGAGGGCCAGGTCGTTGCCGTGCACGGCTCGGTCATCGATGTGAGGTTCGCATCCAACCACCTGCCGTGCATCAACGAGGGGCTGCGCATCGTCCGTGCCGATGGCACCAGCGTGCTCGTGGAAGTCGAGCAGCATCTGGATACCCGAACCGTGCGCACCGTGGCGCTGGCGGACACCTCCGGTTTGTCGCGTGGCGCTGTCGCGGTGCCGACCGGTGGCCCGATCTGCGTTCCTGTCGGTGAGGCCGTGCTGGGCCGATTGCTGGGTCCTTATGGAGAGCCGATCGATCGCGGTGCGCCCTTGCCAGCGAGCCTCGAGCGCCGTCCCATCCATGCACCGGCGCCGGCGGTGTCGAAATTGGATGCATCGGTCAAGCGCTTCCATACAGGGATCAAAGTCATCGATCTGCTCGCACCGCTCGTCAGTGGCGGAAAGGCCGCCATGTTTGGCGGGGCCGGCGTGGGCAAAACGGTGCTGATCATGGAGCTCATCCGCACCACCGTCGAGCGACACGCGGGCATTTCGGTGTTCTCGGGGATTGGTGAACGCTCACGCGAGGGTCATGAGCTGCTGCTGGAGCTGTCCAAATCAGGCGTGCTGGCGCGCACGGCGCTGGTGTTCGGACAGATGAACGAGCCGCCGGGGGCGCGCTGGCGCACGGGCCTTACCGCCCTCGCCATCGCCGAATACTTTCGCGATCACCTGCACCAGAGCGTCCTGCTGCTGGTGGACAACGTCTATCGCCTCATTCAGGCCGGGAGCGAGGTCTCAGGGCTGCTCGGGCGGCTGCCTTCGCGCGTCGGCTATCAGCCCACACTCGCCAGCGAGGTGGCGGAGTTCGAGGAGCGCATCGCTTCGGTGGGCGGTGCGGCCATCAGTTCGATCCAGGCGGTCTATGTTCCAGCCGACGATTTCACCGATCCGGCGGTGGCCGAGATTTTCAGCCATCTGGACTCCTCGATCGTGCTGTCGAGGGAGATGGCGGCGGAGGGCATGTACCCGGCGGTGGATCCGCTCGCTTCCAGCTCGAGCCTGCTCGATCCACGCCTGCTGGGGGAGAACCATTATCGGGTCGCGCAGGAGGTACGCAAGACCATTGCGCACTATCGCGAGCTGCAGGAGATCATCGCACTGCTGGGCATCGAGGAGCTCAGCGCCCACGATCGACAGATCGTGCAGCGCGCCCGGCGGCTGATGCGCTTTCTTACGCAACCTTTTCTGGTCACTGTCGCCTTCACGGGCAGACCGGGACGCACGGTGGAGTTGGAGGCGACATTGACCGGCTGCCGCGCAATTCTCGACGGCGAAGCGGATGGCTGGGCGGAGAGCTCGCTCTACATGGTGGGAGATCTCGAGGAGGCCCGCCAGCGCGAAGCCGGTCGGAAGAGCGCATGATGCGACTGAGCGTCAGCACGCCGCTGGCCATCATCGTCGACGATGAGGCAGTGGTCCACCTGCGCGCTGAGGATGCCAGCGGCTCATTTGGCATTCTTCCGCACCACGCCGATTTCCTCACCGTACTGAGCGCCTGCGTGCTCAGTTGGCGCCGGCCGGATGGTCACGAGCGCCATCTGGCCGTACGCGGCGGGATGCTCGCAGTGCATGCCGGTGACTGCATCACCGTGGCGACGCGCGAGGCCGTCGCCGGGGACGACCTGCAGGACCTCGAGATGCGCGTCGTGGCGCAGTTTCGTCAGGACGCCGAACAGGAACGCACGGCCCGCACCGATGCACAGAAGCTGTACGTGGCAGCGATACGGCAGATCTGCCGGCTGCTGCGCCCGGATTCGGCAACGCCCGCCATCCTGTCATCCGCGCCTGGCGGAGGCGCCAGCGGGGAGTGGTCATGAGCGCGCCGAGCGAGTCCGACAATTCGCTCAGCGAGGCCGTGCGAAGGCGCCGCGAGCGCCAGGAACGACACCAGCGTGAAGGGGAGGGATCCTTCGCGCAGAACCTCGCGATGATTGGCGTGCTCGGCTGGACCATCGTCACGCCCACGCTGGCCGGCATATTCGCGGGCCGCTGGCTCGATCATCGGCTGGGCAGCGGTATTTTCTGGACGGGCACTTTTCTGGCGCTCGGACTGGCTGCCGGATCCGCGCTCGCCTGGCGACGGATGCACGATTGATGCACCTCTTTCAGCCACCTCTGCAGCCACTCGCGCTGCCCTGGGCGCTGGCCCTGTCGCCACTCGGCTTCGGGTTGGGCTGCGGCTATTTTGCGGTGCTACGCCGCGGGGTCGCCTGCCTGCTGACCGGTCGACCGGGGGCGCTGGCGCTGCTGCTGGCGCGTATGGGAACGGTGGTGCTGCTGCTCGCGCTCGCAGCGCACTGGGGCGCCCCTGCACTGTTGTCCCTGTTCGGCGGTTTCCTGCTGGCGCGAGCAGTCGCGCTGCGCGACGCCGGACGGGTGCGCACGGCGCCGGAGGGGTCATGATGACCTCCTCGCCGCTCAGCAGCGCGGTCGTGTTCCACATTGGCGTGATCGACATCACGCGGCCAGTCGTCACGACCTGGGGGATCATGCTGCTGCTGTCCCTGGGTTCTTTTCTCATGACGCGCCGCCTGCAGCTCTATCCCGGTCGCGCCCAGGCGCTGCTCGAGACGCTCATCGAAGGCATTGCCGGACAGATCAAGGAAGTACTCGGCAAGGATCCCCGGCCCTACGTGCCGCTGCTCGGCACGCTGTTTCTGTATCTGGTCGTCAGCAATCTCTGTGACATCGTCCCGGGTGTTGAAGCACCCACCGGCAAGCCGGAAACGCCGCTGGCTCTGGGGGTCATCGTCTTCTTTTCGGTGCATTACTACGGCGTGCGGGTGCGCGGACTGCGGGGCTATCTGGCCAGCTTCACGCAGCCCAAGCTGTTCATGCTGCCGCTCAACATCCTCTCGCAGCTCACGCGCACGTTCTCGCTCATGGTGCGCCTGTTCGGCAACGTCATGAGTGGTGGCTTTCTCATCGCGCTGCTGGTGGCACTGGTGGGCCTGCTCGTGCCGATTCCGCTGATGATGCTCGAGATGCTGATCGGCCTGGTGCAGGCATACATTTTCGTCGTGCTCTCCACCGTGTTCGTGGGCGCGGCCATCGGCAGCGGCGAAGGTGCCTGACGCGCTCATGCCGCAGCCATATCAACGCAGGAGGTTCTCGTGGATGCCAAGATGATTTCCATTCTCGCCGCAGCGCTCGCCGTATCGATCGGATCGATCGGCCCGGCGCTGGGCGAGGGCCGCTCGGTTGCCGCCGCGATGGATGCACTGGCTCGCCAGCCGGAGGCCTCGGCAACGATCTCGCGTACGCTGTTTGTGGGTCTGGCGATGATCGAGACCATGGCGATCTACTGCCTCGTCGTGGCGCTGCTGCTGCTGTTCGCCAATCCGCTGGTCAGCTGAAGGCCATGCACCTCGATCGCTGGACACTGCTGCTGCAGACGGTGAATTTCACCGTGCTGATCTGGCTGCTGCATCGCTTTCTATACCGTCCGGTGCAGCAGCTGAGCGATGCGCGCCGGACAAAGATCCAGCAGCAGTTTGCCGAAGCTCGTCAGCTTGCCGAGCAGGCGAAGTCGCAGCTGCGAGACCTGGAGGGGCAGCGTGCCGGGATCGCCGCTGAGCGCAAGGCTGCACTCACAGCCGCGGGCGCCCAGGCCCAGAAGCTGGCCGCAGAGCAGGAGGTGCAGGCGCGGCAGGAGGCCCAGGCCACCCTTGCGCAGGCACGCGAGACCCTCGCGGCCGAGCGCGAGCAGGCCGAACGGGCGTCGCGCGGGGTGGCCCTGCAGCTCGCGGCCCAGGTGGCGCTGCGCCTGCTGCTGGAACTGCCGCCCGAGCTGCGCCAGGAGGCCTGGCTCGAGCGCATCACGCAATATCTCTCCGCCCTGCCGCCCCAGGAGCTGCAGGCACTGCGCGCTCAGCTCACGGCCGGGACTGCGCTGGAGGTCCGGACCGCAGAGTCGCTGCCCCCCTCCGTGCAGCAGCGCTGGCAGGAGCAATTGCAGAGCAGGCTGGACGTCCACACCCGCGTGAGCTTCGCGGTGGATCCAGGGCTCATGGCCGGCGCGGAGCTGCGCTTTCCGCGCGCTCGTGTGGAATTCTCATGGCAGAGCGTGCTGAAGGGCGTGCGCGAGCGGCTGCAGGTGGATGAGGCGCTGGAGACCCATGCCCACGCTCTCTGAAGAGTTGTCGGCCTGGGGTGAGCGCAGCAGCGAGCAGCTGCGCGAGGCCGCGGTGGGGCCCCGGCTGCGGCAGGTGGGTCGCGTCGTACAGGTGGGCGACGGCGTTGCCCTGATCCAGGGATTGCCCGAGACGCGGCTGGATGAGCTGCTGGTACTGCGCGATGGCGTGGCAGGGCTGGCGGTCGATCTGTCCGAAGAGCTGATCGGCTGTGTGCTGCTCGGTGACAGCGCCGCCGTCGAGGCCGGCAGCGAAGTGCAGGGCACAGGACAGGTCGCGTCGGTGCCGGTTGGCGAGGCGCTGCTCGGCCGGGTGGTGGATCCGCTGGGCACCCCCCTCGATGGCGGCCCTGCCATCCAGAGCAAGCAGCGCGCTGCTATCGAGCAGCCGGCGCCGTCGATCGTCGACCGAGCCCTGGTCACGCAACCGCTCTCGACGGGGTTGCTGGTGGTTGACGCGATGATTCCGCTGGGCAGGGGTCAGCGCGAGCTCATCATCGGCGATCGCGGCACCGGCAAGACCGCCATTGCCCTCGATACCATCATCAACCAGAAGCAGACCGACGTCATTTGCATCTACGCGGCGATTGGCCAGAAAGCCGCGGCAGTGGCGCGCGTCATCGATGCGGTACGTCGGCACGGTGCCGCGGAGCGATGCCTGTTCGTCATCGGCGAAGCCGATGCCGCGCCGGGATTGCAGTGGTTGACGCCCTATGCCGCCTGCAGCATGGCTGAGTATTTCATGCATCGCGGCCGCGACGTACTGCTGGTGCTGGATGATCTCTCCAAGCATGCCGCGACGTACCGCCAGCTCTCCCTGCTGCTGCGTCGGCCGCCGGGGCGCGAGGCTTATCCGGGCGATATCTTTTATATTCATTCACGCCTGCTCGAGCGTGCCGCACACCTCTCGCCCGAGCGCGGCGGCGGCTCGCTGACGGTGCTGCCCGTTGCCGAGACCCAGGCGGGCAATATCAGCGCCTACATCCCCACCAACCTGATCTCGATCACCGACGGGCAGATTTACCTCGATCCACAGCTGTTCTACGCGGATCAGAAGCCCGCCGTTGACGTCGGCAAAAGCGTCTCGCGTGTCGGCGGACAGACGCAGGCCGCCGCGCTGCAGGCTCTCTCGGAGAGTCTGCGGCTCGAGTACGCGCAGTTTCTCGAGTTGGAGGTATTCACGCGCTTCGGCACCATGGTCGATGAGCGTACGAGCAAGATCATTGAGCACGGACGGCGTATCCGCGCTGTGCTGGGACAGCCTCAGTTCGCCCCGCTATCGCTGGGCGAGCAGATCGCGCTGCTGCAGGCACTGAACGCGGGGCTGCTCGATTCCCTGCCGCTCGAGCAGATCGGAGCCTTTCGGTCGGCCCTGCGTGGCTGGCTGTCAGAGCACGACAGCGAGGTGCTGGCGCTCAAGGATGATTCGTGCGCGCTGACAGCGCCGGCCCTGGCGACACTGAACGAGGCGCTGCAAGCCCTCATGGCGACGCTCATGCCCGCCCAGGGGTCGCGGCTCCCGCCTGTCTCCTCCCCCACGCCGGCGCTGCCCCAATGAGTGGCCTGCATGATATTGAACGGCACATCGGTTCGATGGAGGAGCTGCGCAATGTCGTGGGCGCCATGCGCGCGCTGGCGGCGATGCGCCTGCAGGAGGCGGAGCAGGCACTCGCCGGCATTCGCCGATATGCTGCAGCGATGGCGGCGGCTGTGCAATCGGCCGGGCAGCTCCCGAGCGCAGGCGCACTGGTCGAGGGCCCGGCGCGCGCGAGTGCAGCCGGGCGGCGCGGTCTCATCCTGTGCACCTCCGAACATGGCTTCGTGGGCGGATTCAACGAGCGGCTGCTGGCAGCGGCCACGGCAGAGCTGCGGCCGGGCGATGAGCTCTATGTCCTCGGCAGTCGTGGCGTTCTGCTCGGCCTCGAACACGGCCGAGCCCTCGCATGGACACATCCGATGGCCACGCGCCTGGCATCGGTGCCAGAGATCGTCAATCGCCTGTCAGAGAAGCTGTTCGCTGCGATCGGTTCCGGACGCATCACGCAGGTCGACGCGTTGTTCGCGGGCTCCCACCCCGCCGGTCAAATCCGGCGCCGCCAACTATTGCCGCTCGAGACAGGTCCCCTCGCGCCCAGTCGGGGCGTCGCCGCGCCGCTGCACAATCTGCCGGCCCAGGCCCTGATCGAGGGGCTGGCCGCTGAATACGTTTTCGCGCGGCTCACCGAGTCGGCAGTGGAGTCTCTTGCGGGCGAGAACGCCGCCCGCTTCGCGGCCATGGATGCGGCGCGCGACAATGTCTCGCGGCAGCTGACATCACTGCGCGCAAGCGCGCATCAACTGCGACAGGCTGAGATCACCGAGGAGCTGCTCGATCTGGTGACCGGAGAGCAGGCCCTGCGCCGTACATAGCGTTGCCGCTCGCCGGCGCAGCGCTCAAGACCGCGCAGCCGCCGGCAACGTCACCTTCAATGTCGCTCCACGCGGCAGGGTCGGTTCATAGTCCAGCCGGCCGCGATGCGACTCAACGATGGAGCGGCTGACGGCCAGACCCAGCCCGGTGCCGTTTTCCTTGGAGGTGATGAACGGCACGAACAGCTGTGCGCGCACCGCCTCGGGCACGCCAGGACCGTTGTCGATGACGGCAAGCTGCACACCGCCCTCTGCCGTGGCCGAGGTGCGGATGGTTACCTGGCGCTCTGCGACCGGCGCATGGCGCAGCGCGTCCACGGCGTTGCGCAGCAGATTGAGCACGACTTGTTGCATCTGAACCCGGTCCAGATTGACCCGCGCAAGCTCGGGGGCCAGCTCGAGACTCAAGCGCACCTCGCTCACACGCACGTCGGCCTGTGCCAGCGGCATCAGTTCGGTGACGATCTCGTTCAGATCGCAGGGTTCGCGCACACTGGCCTGGTTGCGAACCAGTCCGCGCAGCCGTCGTATGATCTCCCCGGCGCGCAGTGCCTGGTTGGCAATCTCCTGCAGTGCCTCGCGCACGTCCTCGAGCGCTGGATCGGGCGCCGACAGCAGCCGACGACCAGCCTGCGCATAGGTGGCAATGGCGGCCAGGGGCTGATTGAGTTCGTGCGAGATGCCGCTGGTCATCTCTCCGAGCGTGGCCAGGCGCGAGACCTGCATCATGCGTTGCTGCGCCTCGAGCAGCCGCTGATCGGCGCGCCTGCTGTCCGTGACATCGTCGCCGGAGCACAGCACGCCCGTCACATGGCTGTCGGTATCCTCGATGACCACGCATCGCCAGGCGATGAGCCGCTGCATTCCCGTGCGCGTGATCACGGGATACTCGCAATAATGGGGTTGACGCGGCCGACGCTTCAGGAGCGAATCGAACTGCCGGACGGTTTCGGCACGTTGTTCGTCGGGTACCACGCTGTGGAACCAGTCCGCACCGAGCAGCAGTGGTTCCTCCTGTTCCAACACCTCGCAGCCCTTGCGGTTGATGAGCGTGATGCGATGCGCGGCATCGATGCTGACCAGAATGGTCTGCGCCGCCTCGAGATAGCGATTGGCGCGGTCGCGCTCGCGCTCGAGCTCGGCCAGTGCCTGCTGCCGGATGGTGACGTCGTGCAGAAAGCCGACAAAGCGGGGCGGATCGCTGCCCGCGATGTGCCCGACGGACAGGAAGGCCGGAAAGAGGCTGCCGTCCTTGCGGCGCGCCTGCACCTCGCGACCAATGCCAATGATATGTCCCACACCGGTGCGCACATAGCGCTCCAGGTAGGCATCGTGCCGGTCGCCATCCGCGCCGCTCATCAGCAGCGTGACGTTGCGGCCGAGGGCCTCGGAGGCCTCATAGCCGAACAATCGCTCGGCAGCGCGATTGAACCGCCACATGATTCCGCGATGATCGATCAGGATCACCGCATCCACGGTCGCATCCAGCAGTGCCTGCAGCTCTAGCGTGTCCGATGCAGCCGCTGACGGCCCGGGCAGGTTAGCGGCGTTGTCGAAGGCCGCGCTGGGATTGCCGATGTTGGTTGGGGTAGTCACAGCGTAGGATTTCAGCTTCCCGGCACCATCACCATGCGTAGTTGTCACAA
The DNA here is from genome assembly GCA_035502275.1 of Steroidobacteraceae bacterium. Lineage (GTDB taxonomy): Bacteria > Pseudomonadota > Gammaproteobacteria > Steroidobacterales > Steroidobacteraceae > FEN-1191. The sequence goes on along the minus strand of DATJUN010000071.1, from coordinate 1,470 downwards.
TAGCGTAGTGAAGGCACGGATGGCCGGGGGAATCACCCCGGTTCAAACTCGTGCCATGCAGTCCTTATCCAGCATATTGCTCATGGTCGAGCGCGGCGAGCAGGTTCACGTCGCGCTGGCCAAGGCCTTGACCCTCGCGCGACACACCGGTGCGCATTTGGAATTATTCCTATGTGAGACAGAGCCTTATTTGGGCGAAGACAGTTCAATCCCGGCGGTACGGTCAGCGCGCGATCGATGCCTGGAGCGCGGTCAGGAATACGTGCGGTCCCTTCGGGACCGGATTCTGTGCTCCGACGTGCCGATCGCAAGCGAGGTCGCCTGGGCACCCTCGCTGATACAGGGCATCGCGGAAAAGCTGCGCCGCACCCCTGCACAGATGGTCGTGCGCGCAGCGGGCAGATTCGATGCGGTGATGGCAGCCTTCGCGCGCCACTTCGTCAACCGCTCCGCTACGCCCTTGCTGCTCACCCGGGGCCGGCCGTGGCAGGCCGCTCCCCGGTTCGCTGCCGTCCTGAACCCGGGCCTGCGCGCGGGATTGATTTCCCAGATCGGACAGCTCAGCGAGCTGCTGAGGCGGCGCAGTGGTGCGCAGGTGGAGTACGCGATCGCCATCACCGATGGATTGCCAGAGATAGTTGGCGCGCGCAATTACGACCTGGTCGTGCTCGCCCTGCCGCCGTCGGCTGCGGCCCAGGACGGGGCCACGGCGCGGCTGCTGCAGACCAGCGGCGTCGATGTGCTGCTGGTGGGGACCGCCCCTGTGGTAAGTGCGGATTCATCCGCCACGGCTGCGTCGGTAGGGTCTCCCGCGAGGATGCCATTATGACTCTGATGCCTAATGTGAAGTCGATGCCGGATCAGAACGAATTGCCAGTGACCCTGCCGCGGCTCAACCGGCCCGCGCCGTATTTCGAGGGTCGCTCGACGCATGGCTTGCTCAGGTTGAGTGATTTTGCCGGCAAGTGGCTGGTGTTCTTCGCCCATCCGGCGGACTTTACGCCGGTTTGCAGCAGCGAATTCGTGAGTTTCGCACGTCACGCGGCGGAGTTCGAGGCGCTGAACTGCCGACTTCTCGGTCTGTCGGTGGACAGCGTCTATGCGCATCTGGCCTGGCGTGAGAGTCTGCGGGATCACTTCAACGTGACCATCGACTTTCCTATCATGGAGGATATCGGCCTTGCGATCTCGCGCCGCTACGGCATGGTGCAGCCGCGCGAGGACGGCGAAGGAGAAGTGCGCGCCCTGTTCGTGATTGATCCAGGCGGCGTGCTGCGCGCCATGCTCTATTATCCCGCCAGCACCGGGCGCTCGGTCAGCGAGGTTATACGTCTGGTACAGGCGCTGCAGACCGCGGATCGACTGCACGTGGTGACGCCCGAGGGTTGGCGGGCCGGAGAGGAGACGGTCGAACCGGCACCCGACTCCGTCACAGCCCTGGAGGCGCGCCGAGGCCTCGGCTACGGTTGT
>DATJUN010000070.1:0-5865 GCA_035502275.1 Steroidobacteraceae bacterium | reverse complement strand
CAATGCCCGAAATCTCCATCATGGTACGGATCATCTCGCGCAGGTTCTCCTGCATGCGGTTGATCGAGCCGGCCAGGCTCGTGACCTCGTCGTTCGAGTCCATGTGCATCGGTTCGCCGGTCAGGTCTCCTTCGGCGATTGTCTGCGCGCGTTCGGCCACACGCAGGATCGACCGCACCACGCGGCGCATCGTGATCTCCGACATCCCGACGCCGAACAGTCCGCCGAGAAAGATGAACAGCCACAAATGCATCGCCTCGCGCCGATTAATCTCGACCACTGAGGTCAGGTCCTGGCTGGTCGCCGCCACCAGCTTGCCGACAACCTCGGTCACGCTGTTCAGAAAATCCGCATTCGCCTGGGCTGTCGGCCCCTGCAGTAAATCGAAAGCCTTGCCGGTACCGTCACTGCCATGGCCCACGGCCAGTTCCTGTACCTGTGTCGCCGCCTTCCCGAAGGCCCGGTAATGATTCAGCAGCGTCTCCATCGTTTCTGCGCCCACCAGGCTGTCGTAGGTCGCGCGCGACCGCTCAATATCCCCGAGCGCCACCAGCGCCCTGATGTGATATCCATGCAATTCCGCGCCATAGCGCCGAGCCATCGCCGGGTCCGCCCCGAACAGAACATAGGACTGCAAAGCAGACAACTCACCAAGCTCGGCAACATGCAGATCCCGTACTGCGCTCAACGCGGGAATACGCGCCGTCGCAACCGCCTCCGATAGCCGGCTCACCTGCCGCATCTTCAGGTAGGCGAGCAGGGATCCGAGCAGCACGAAGACCAGCAGCACCAGTGTGCTCAGGCGCAGCTTGTTGGAGAGTCGCGATTTCAACATTGCCATGGAGTTCCTGCCTTCGTCCGGCTTATCTCAGTTGCTGGGCTCAAAATTGATGTCGATAGCTACCGTCGATTGCACATCGCTGGGGACGAACTTCCACTTCTTCACCGCTTCTTCGGCAGCCACCTCCAGCATCTTGTTGCCGTTCAGAGCTTTTGCGTCCGTAACGTTGCCATCCGGGGCGACGGTGACCGAAATATGAACAAGTCCGCCGATACGCATACGCTTGGCCAGCTCGGGATAAACAGGCTGGACCCGCTTTTCCACCTTGCGGTTCTCCGCCGGGCAGGCAAGGCTGACACAGACCAGCGCCAGCATAACGAGCAGTGGCGCGGTGATGCGTCGATGACGCGGTTGCTTGTCACATTCAGAATTCATAGGCAGGACCTCAAAAGACGTGGAAATCCGTTGTCCGTGACTGGGTCCGGACAGTTTGCCTATCGGCGCGGAGGGCGGCGAACTTGAAGTGGATTCTGAGGGGAGTGTGCGACGATGAGGCAGAAGCGTTACGAGCGGTGGGCGCCGTCTTTTTCGATGGCTGAAAAGGTCAGGTCAGACGCCGAGCTTCCAGTCCGCTCCCGCCATTCGTCGAAGAGCCGCCCATAGCTGAGCGTGATCATCTGTGTTGGTTTGAGGCCCAGCCGTGCGCCTATCCGGTCGATCCAGTCCCCCGGGCCTTCGAGCTCGGCAAAGATGCCGATCGGCGTCTCGTCCAGCACGCAATGACCGGTCGCATCGGAGTACTCTGTGCGCCATTTCTCGTAGGTGAAGGCGGGCTCATATCCCAAATGCGTAAAGACCGTGCCCAGCGACTCGCCGTCGGCGACTTCGGTCTCCGTCTCAATGCGGTGCTTGTGGCGCGAGTCCGGATTGTTCTCCGGCGTAAGGCACTTGTGAGTGAGCACCCACCGATCGCCGTATTTGCGGATACGCAGGATCGACTGCTGCGCCCGCAGCCGCCTGTCCCTGGTGTCGTAGAGAACGTTTCGCTCAAAAGTGCGCGGAGTAATGCATCTGAAGTTGAGCGCGCGAAGCTTCTCGTCCAGCGCTCCTGGATCGGCGACCTGAAACTTAACCTCAATCTCGACCGCGCTCATGCAAGCAGTATAGGCCGGGGTCGCGCCTTATTGAGTGGCAGAGTTGCCGATGCTAGACTCCACAGATGAATTCTGCCCCGCCGCTCAAGCCCGCGCTGGATGCGCAAATCATGCTCGCCGTGGCCATCGAACAGGCGCGTACAGGGCTTGCGGAGGGTGGCATCCCGATCGGGGGAGCCATCTTTCGCACCGACGGCACGCTGCTCGGCGCAGGGCGCAACCGCCTCGTCCAGAACGGCGACCCTTCGATGCACGGCGAAACCGATGCCTTTCGCGCTGCCGGCCGCCAGCCCCGCTATCGCGACCTCATTCTGGTGACCACGCTGGCCCCGTGCTGGTACTGCACCGGGCTGATCTACCAGTTCGGATTCAAACAGATCATCGTTGGCGACAGCGTCAATGCCCAGGGCGGCCTCGCGTTTCTGCGCGAGAAAGGGTTCGACATCGTCGATCTCGCCTCACCGGAGTGCATTCAGATGATTGACGACTTTCAGCGCCAGCATCCCGAGCTTTGGAACGAGTGCATCGGGGAAGGTAACGGGGAAGGCTGAACTCAGCAATGCCGATAAAAACCCTGCGCCTTTCGGTCGATGCCTCGGACCTGAACTCCGCTTCCTCCAGTGCATCCATCGCTACCGCGGCTGAGATCCTCCGGCGCGGCGGCACTGTCGCCTTTCCCACTGAAACCGTCTATGGACTGGGCGCCAACGCTCTCGATCCCGAGGCCGTCACCGCGATCTTTGCCGCCAAGCAGCGCCCGTCGTGGGACCCGCTTATCGTCCACGTGTCAGACTCGGCAATGTTGCGTCGCGTCGCTGCCGAAATCACCCCGAACGCCAAACGGCTGATTGACGCCTTCTGGCCAGGTCCGCTCACGCTGCTTTTGCCGCGTCATCCTGCTGTCCCGCTCGCTGTAACCGCGGGACGCTCCCTCGTCGGCGTGCGCATACCGCAGCACCCGGTCGCCCACGCTCTCATCGCTGCCGCTGGTGTTCCCATTGCTGCGCCCAGCGCCAACACCTTCGGACGCACCAGCCCCACGCAGGCCCGCCATGTAGCCGAAGACCTCGACGGCCGCATCGACGCCATTCTCGACTCAGGAGAGACCACTCACGGACTTGAATCCTCTGTCGTTGATGCCAGTTGCGATCCCTGCATCGTCTACCGCCCCGGAGTGATCACCCTTGAGCAGATTCGCGACATCTGTCCCGGTACCATCGCCTACGCTGCTCCCGACCTGCCGGAGGCCTCCGAACCCGAATCGCTCCCCTCCCCCGGAGTGGCGCTGCGCCACTACGCGCCCCGCGCCCGGCTCATCCTGATCGATGGAGAAGGTGATTCGCAAAAGAAGGCTTTTGCGAAGGCATTGCTGGCCGAACAAGGCCCCGGAAATCGGATCGGTCTGATGCTTCCCGATGCGTTTGAGAGTCCTGCCCTCGGTCATGATGCTCTGGTCTACCCCTGGGGGAGCTGGGACAACTACGAGGAACTTGCGCAGCGCCTGTTTGCCGGACTGCGCTGGCTCGATGCCGCGGGCGCCACAATCATCCTTTGCCCACTGCCCGCCGCAATGGGGATCGGTGTCGCCATCCGCGATCGCCTGAACAAGGCAGCGCGAAGCGCTTGATTACTGGCCGGAACCTTCGCCGGTTTTGTAGAGGTACTTGATGCTCGACTTGTAGATGAGTGTGCGGCTGCCGTTGCGCACCTTGATCACGTGCCGGTCATACCACTCGATGTAGCCGTCGATCTGCTCCCCGTCCTCCAGCACAAACGTCATCAGCGTTTGCATCTGCACTTGCTTCTGGAAGTAGAACGCCTCGGCGTGAGAGGCCTCGTCGGGCGCCGACGTCATGGTGGACTGGTGTGCGAGCAGCGGCGACTCAGCCCGCAATCCGTGAGCCGAATCCCTCAAAGCTCGTGCAGGCAGTGTTGGACGCACCAGCTTCCGCGGACCGGTATTGGCGCTGTCGGAGGTGTGATCGGCACCGGTCCCGCGTGCGCCCGCGGTGGCAGGAGTCGAAGCCGGTGAATCCGCACGCACTTCACGCAGGTCCCTGGCAGGGATATGAGATAAGTTCGCCATAAATTCAGGGCAGTCCTGCGCAGTTGAGATGCGGCATAACTATCCGCCGTCGCCTCCGCGGAATGCCTTCTGTCTGGGTTTCTTGCCAGTATGGTAGCCGAGACTGCTGTTGAATAGCTACCGTGCTGTGCGAATCTTGTGATTTCCGGCATTCACCTGGATTTCATAATGTAAAAACTGAAGGCTCTGACAGGGAAGCGGCGAAGGAACGGCACCCATGGATTTCAGGACAGATCTCTACGACGCAGTCGCTTATCCGGGTTTCCCGTATCCCGACACCCACCCCGACCACCTCGCCGCCATGGCAATCCTGCATGGACTCTCGCCTGCCCCGGTCGAGCGATGCCGCGTGCTCGAGGTCGCCTGCAACGACGGCGCCAACCTCATCCCCATGGCCTATGCCATCCCAGGCAGTGAATTCGTCGGCTTTGATCTGGCCGGTCTGCCGGTCGAGCGCGGTCAACGGCGCATCGGCAAGCTTGGTTTGAAGAACATACGGATATTTCGAGGCAATCTGCTCGAAGCAGGCGCTGAACTCGGCCAGTTCGACTACATCATCGCGCATGGCGTCTACTCCTGGGTGCCGGAACCGGTGCGGGACCGCCTTCTTGGGCTATGCCGCGAACTCTTCACACCCCACGGAGTGGCCTTTATCAGCTACGCCGCGCTACCCGGCGGCCACCTTCGCAATATGCTGCGCGAGATCATGCTCTACCGCGTGCAGGGCATCGAAGACCCCGCACAGAAAACGGCCGCCGCACTCACGTTCCTGCGTTTCGTGATGAATGCCAGAAAACCGGGCGACCCGTTTCGCGCTGTGATTGAAGAACAACTGAAGTCGATGGAGAAGCGCACTCCCCACGCCGTCTTCCACGACGAGCTGGGCGAAGTTCACCACCCTTTGCTGTTCACCGAGTTCATTCGTCATGCAGGCACGCACGGCCTTCAGTACCTCAGCGAATCAGTGCTGCCCCCGCCACCCGATCCGGTCAATAATTCTGAATTGGCGCCAACCCTTGCCAGCCTCGCGGGAGACGACATCATCGCCCGGGAACAGCTTCTCGACTTTCTGCGCAATCGCATGTACCGTGAAACCCTCCTCTGCCACGCCGAGCGCCAGTTAACACGCGAGTGTCTCCCTGAACAGTTCCAGCGCCTGAATTTTTCCTCGCAGGCCTCGTCTTCACCGGGCGAGAAGCCCGGTGCAAAAATCTTTACCCTGCCCGGAGGCATCAGGATGGAAACCAGCCATCCCGCGGTCATTGCGCTGATGGAACAGCTCGAATCAGCATGGCCCCGCGCATTGAGTTTCGCGGAAGTCGAGCCCGGTCTTTCAGCAACCGGCTTTGCTCTCGATCACGAAGGCGCGGCGTTGCTCATGCGCCTCGCCGTCGCAAAGATGATCGAGCTGCACGCGTGGAAGGCTCCCGTAGCCCCGTCCATCTCGACCCATCCAAGGGCCAGCGCCTGCGCAAGACATGAGGCCCGCACCCGCACTCACGTCACCACGCTCCTGCACACCACCGCGCGCCTCGACGACCCGCTCGTCCGCAGCTTTCTGCAACTGCTCGACGGCACCCGCGACCGCGCCGCTCTGATCGATGCGCTGAAGGCTGAATATCCCGATGTAGCACGCGAACAAATTGAGCAGGGAATCGAGCCGAATCTGCGATTCCTTCACCGTGCCGGAATGCTCGAAGCCTGACTGGCCAGCGCTTTACCGCACCATCGCCGTCGCAAAAGCGTCGAGAGACAGCGACCGCAGCAGATTCCGGCGCATTCCCGACCTCACCTGCTGCACGCCGCGTTCTGCCGCTTCGATCCAGTCGAGGTCGACCTGGGCC
>DATJUN010000069.1:0-6987 GCA_035502275.1 Steroidobacteraceae bacterium | reverse complement strand
AAATATAGCGGAACAGAGGTCAAGCTCGACGGGGAAGAATTGGTAGTCATGAGAGAGGAGGACGTCATGGCCGTGATCGAAGGCAAGTAAGTCTTCAATTGCGGCAAATGAGGTAAACGATATGGCAGCCAAAGAAGTTCGATTCAGTGACGATTCGCGGCAGCGGATGTTCAGGGGCGTCAACGTCCTGGCGAACGCCGTCAAAGCGACGCTCGGCCCCAAGGGCCGCAACGCAGTGCTCGAGAAGAGCTTTGGAGCTCCGACGGTGACCAAGGACGGGGTGTCCGTCGCCAAGGAGATCGAGCTCAAGGACAAGTTCGAGAACATGGGCGCGCAGATGGTGAAGGAAGTCGCGTCCAACACGTCCGACGAGGCCGGTGACGGCACCACGACCGCCACGGTGCTCGCGCAGGCGATCATCCGCGAGGGCCTGAAGGCCGTCTCCTCGGGCCGTAACCCGATGGACGTCAAGCGCGGCATCGACAAGGCCGTTGCAGCGGCGACCGAAGAGCTCAAGCGCATCAGCAAGCCCTGCAAGGACAGCAAGGCCATTGCCCAGGTCGGCACGATCTCGGCGAACAGCGACGAGTCGATCGGCAAGACGATTGCCGAGGCGATGGAGAAGGTCGGCAAGGAAGGCGTCATCACCGTCGAGGAAGGCTCGGGACTGGAAAACGAGCTGGAAGTGGTCGAGGGCATGCAGTTCGACCGCGGCTATCTCTCGCCGTACTTCATCAACAACCAGGCCAACCAGACCACCGAGCTCGACAAGCCGTACGTGCTGCTGGTCGACAAGAAGATCAGCAACATCCGCGAGCTGCTGCCGGTGCTCGAGGGCGTTGCCAAGGCGGGCCGTCCGCTGGTGGTGGTGGCCGAGGACGTCGAGGGCGAGGCACTCGCCACGCTGGTGGTGAACAACATCCGCGGCATCCTCAAGGTCGCGGCCGTCAAGGCCCCGGGCTTCGGCGATCGTCGCAAGGCCATGCTGCAGGACATTGCGATCCTGACCGGCGGCACGGTGATCTCCGATGAGGTCGGCCTGTCGCTCGAGAAGGCATCGCTCAATGATCTGGGCGAGGCCAAGAAGGTCGTGGTCGAGAAGGAGAACACCACGATCATCGACGGCGCCGGCAAGGGTGCCGACATCAAGGCGCGGGTCGAGTCGATCCGTCAGCAGATCGAGGAAGCCACCTCCGACTACGACAAGGAGAAGCTGCAGGAGCGTGTCGCCAAGCTCTCCGGTGGCGTCGCCGTCATCAAGGTGGGTGCCGCGACCGAGATCGAGATGAAGGAAAAGAAGGCCCGCGTCGAAGACGCCCTGCACGCCACGCGTGCGGCGGTGGAAGAGGGCGTGGTGCCCGGTGGCGGCGTGGCGCTGGTTCGCGCACTGAGGGCACTGGAGAAACTCGAGGGTGCCAACGAGGACCAGACCGTGGGTATCGCGATCCTGCGTCGCTCGATCGAGGAGCCACTGCGTCAGATCGTGGAGAACGCCGGTGAGGACGCTGCGGTGGTCCTGAACAAGGTCCGCGACGGCAAGGGCAGCTATGGCTACAACGCTGCCACCGGTGAGTTCGGTGATCTGATCGAGGCCGGCATCCTGGATCCCACCAAGGTCACGCGCCTGGCGCTGCAGAACTCGGCCTCGGTGGCCGGCCTGCTGCTGACCACGGAAGTGATGATCGCGGAGGCTCCGAAGGACGAGCACGAGCACGCTGGCGGCATGCCGCCGGGCGGTGGCATGGGCGGGATGGACATGTAACGCAGCTGCGTTATCCATCCATCGCGAAGATGCGGCGGCTGCAAGGCCGCGGCGAAGGGGCCGGAGGGAGACTTCCGGCCCCTTTTCGTTGGCAAGCCCTCTGGTCAGCCCGGATCGCGCAGACGCGCGCGCAGGGCCATGCTGAGCGCCAGTGTCACCACGGGCACGCCGCCGTACAGCAGCCAGAGATAGCCGACGGGCTCCCGCAGCACGATCGAGGGGACGCTCGGATCCTTCAGGTACGCGTTGAGCTTGCGCGTCGCGCTCTGCGCCTGGCCGTAAAAGGGATAACTCAGCACCGGCCCGATCGAGGCAGGCTGATCGGCGAGCACCAGCTCCACACCGCAGGAGCTCGAGCGTCGCCCGCCCACCGCAAAGTGCTGGCCACAGGATGCCCTGGCGGCGCTGATGCGTGATTCAGGAATCTCGAATGATGAGTTGCCGGCGGCACCCAGCAGGCGGCTGCGCTGGATTTCACAGCGTCCACCCCCTGCACGCGAGCAGCGTATGCCCATGTCGCTCGAGCCGAACACGCTCGTCAGCAGCAGCGTCATGAGGGCGGCAAAGGGCAGGAAGGCCACGGCGATGATCCAGAGAAATCTGCGGTCCGCATCCTGCATGCCGGTGAGTCTAGGCGAGCGCCCGGCAGCGCTTTGGGTAATGCGTCGCACTCGAGGGGCGGCGGCGCTAAGATGCGCGCACACTCCTCGCAACAGGCCGCCGATTATGAAAACAACGCATCTGTCCCTGGCACTATTGCTGGCCGGCGCATGGCTGACGCTGCAGGCCGGCGCGCAAACCGCGCACGCCGCCGACATCAAGCTCAATGCCGCGCGCGTGGGCGGCGCGGATGTGGCGACACTGGCGAAATTCTACGAGAGTGCGTTCGGCCTGAAGGAAGTCAATCGACTGAACTTCCCGGGCAACCTGGAAATCATGCTGAATTTCGGCGACGACGTCGCCGCCGCGAAGGCGAATGCGGCGGCGCAGATCGTCATCATGCATCGGGCCGCCAAATTGACTGATCCGGTGCCGCACCTGATCCTCAACGTCAGCGATCTGAAGAGTGCTGTGGCAGCGGTCGAGTCCGCCGGAGGCACCGTCGCCGTGAAGCCCCGGGTTGCCGGCAACACCGGGGTGATGATTGCCATCGTCGCGGATCCAGCGGGCAATCGCATCGAGCTCATCAAGGCGCCCGGATGAACCTGTAGCGCTGAGCCTGCCGTAGAGCCGACGCCGCGGCGCGCGGGTCGGCTCACTCCTACGCGCAGAGCCGATGCCCGCGGGCGTCGCGTTAATTTCTCGTTAAGCCGCGCGGCGGCAACCTCGCTCTCACACGCAGGAAACAAGAGCGAGGAGGGCACCATGGTAGTGATGCAGATCCTGCAGAAGATCCGGCAGGAGAGCGAGCAGCTGTGCGGGCAGCTGGATTCGGGCTCATCCCGTCTCTACGAGATCACGACGGCAGGCACCATCGTCGAGCGCACCCAGCAGATGCGCAGCTTCTACGGGTTCATCGTGCAGCAGCTCGGGCACGCGATCGAGCTGCTCGGCGCGTGCGAGCAGCGGCGGCGGGAGTGAGGTCGCGCCACAAGCAAGGGCGCGACGCAGCTGGTTACATCTGAAACTTTCTTCTGCCGGCCCGCTATAATGGCGCAAACCGCAGGCCAGCAAGTGCAGGATGTCTTCCCGCCCGATCATCATCGCCCCGACGCCCCTGAGCACGCAGCGCCGTCTGCGCCTGGATGATTACCTGCCCTACCGCCTGTCGGTGGCCGCCAATGCAGTCTCACAATTGATCGCCCGCGCCTATGTGGATCGCTTCGGTCTGACGGTGCCGCAATGGCGGCTGATGGCAGTGCTCGGCGAGAACAGTCCGCTCACGCAGCAGGCGCTGTGTGGTCGCACGGTCATGGACAAGGTCACGGTGATGCGCGCGGAACGCGGACTGCTGCAACGGCGGCTGCTGCGTCGGCAGCCCAACGCTGCCGACGGACGCTCACACCGCCTGTCGCTGACGGCGACCGGGGAGCGCATGTATGCAGAGGTGGCGCCGCTCGCACTGAAATATGAAGCCCTGTTGCTCGCCGGAAGCGATGCGCTCGAGGTGCACCGCCTCGAGCAATGGCTGCGACGTTTGCAGCAGGCGGCGGCCGCGCTGAGCGACGCCGGTGCGGGCGCGGCTCTCTGAACGAGGATAGCCCATGGCCTCGAAGCTCTATCCGTCGCCGGCCTCCGCTCTCGCCGATGTGGTGCGCCATGGCATGACGGTGATGTCGGGGGGATTCGGGCTGTGCGGCCTGCCGGAGCGGCTGATCGAGGCACTGCGTGACAGTGGAGTCAGCGGCCTGACGGTCATCTCCAACAACGCGGGCATCGACGATGCGGGGCTGGGCCTGCTGCTGCGTACGCGTCAGATCCGCAAGATGGTGTCCTCCTATGTCGGGGAGAACCGCGAGTTCGAGCGACAGTATCTGCACGGGGAGCTGGAGATCGAATTCAACCCCCAGGGTACGCTCGCCGAGCGCATCCGTGCCGGGGGCGCTGGCATCTATGGGTTCTATACACGTACCGGTGCCGGCACACAGGTGGCTGAAGGCAAGGAAACGCGCGTGGCCAATGGCGCGACTTACGTGCTGGAAACCGGCCTGACGGCGGACCTGGCGCTGGTCAAGGCGTGGAAGGCAGATGCCGAGGGCAATCTCGTGTACCGCAAGACCGCGCGTAACTTTAACCCAGTCATGGCGACCGCGGCTCGGGTCACGATCGCGGAAGTCGAGCACCTGGTGCCCGTCGGCGAGCTTGATCCCGATCAGATCCACACGCCCGGCATCTACGTGCAGCGCCTGGTGGCCAGTGGCCAGCCTCGCCGCCTGATCGAGCGCCGCACCGTGCGCAAGCGGCCCGGGCCGACTGCGGCAGGAGGCTGAGCGAATGGCGTGGTCACGCGAGCAATTGGCCGAGCGCGCGGCGCGCGAACTGCGCGACGGCTACTACGTCAATCTCGGCATCGGTATCCCGACTCTGGTCGCCAACTACATCCCCTCGGGCATGAAGGTCGTGCTGCAGTCGGAGAACGGCATGCTCGGCATGGGGCCCTTTCCCTACGAGGGAGAGGAGGATGCGGACCTCATCAATGCAGGCAAGGAGACCATCACCGAGTTGCCGCTGTCCTCATACTTCTCCTCCGCCGAGAGCTTCGCGATGATCCGGGGCGGACACATCGATCTGTCCGTGCTCGGCGGCATGGAAGTGTCCGAGCAGGGGGATCTGGCGAACTGGATGGTGCCGGGAAAGATGGTCAAGGGCATGGGCGGGGCCATGGACCTCGTCGCCGGCGTGCGCCGGGTCATCGTCCTGATGGAGCACGTGGCCAAGGATGGCAGCGTCAAGTTCAAGCCGCGCTGTGCCCTGCCGCTCACGGGCGCGAACGTCGTCGACCTGCTCATCACGGATCTGGCGGTGTTCAGCCGCGTCTCCCGCAGCGCCGGCTTTTCGCTGATCGAGCTGGCCCCCGGGGTGAGCGAGGCACAGGTGCGAGAGCGAACCACCGCGCAGTACGAGGTATCGTTGCATGACAGATAGCCTGCTCATCACGGCTGCGCGGCGCACCCCCATCGGCGCGTTTCAGGGAGCGCTGGCGGCTGCAAGTGGCACCGAGCTCGGTGCCGCTGCGCTGCGTGCGGCGCTGGCCGACAGCCACGCGAGTGGCGCCGTCGAAGAGGTCATCCTCGGCTGCGTGCTGCCGGCCGGGTTGGGCCAGGCGCCGGCACGGCAGGCCGCGATCGCTGCCGGTGTGGCCACGAGCGTGCCGGTGACGACGGTCAACAAGGTTTGCGGCTCGGGCATGAAAGCGCTGATGCTGGCGGCCGAGGCGATCAGCGCCGGCAGCGCCCGTGCGCTGGCCGCAGGCGGCTTCGAGTCGATGAGCAATGCGCCGTATCTGCTGCCCAAAGCGCGTCAGGGCTACCGCATGGGGCATGCACAGGTGCTCGACCACATGCTCTACGACGGCCTGCAGAATCCCGGCGATGGGGCGCTCATGGGCCATTTCGCCGATGTGACGGCGCGCACGTACGGCTTCTCACGCGCCGAGCAGGACCAGTTCGCCGCAGAGTCCGTGCGGCGCGCACTGGCGGCAGTCGAGGGAGGCGCCTTTCGCGCCGAGATCACGCCCGTTACCGTTCGTACGCGCGGCCGCGAACAGCGCATCGAGCAGGACGAGCCGCCCTTCAAGTGCGACCTGGCCAGGATCCCCAGCCTCAAGCCTGCCTTCGACCCGGACGGCACGGTCACCGCCGCCAGTTCCTCCTCCATCGCCGACGGTGCCGCCGCATTGGTGCTGATGAGCGAGACGGCCGCGCGCGCTGCCGACGCGCCGGTGCTGGCACGTCTGGTGGCCTGGGCCAGCTTCGCGCAGGCTCCCGAATGGTTCACGACGGCTCCTGCCGGGGCCATTCGACGCGTGCTCGAGCGTGCCGGATGGCGCGAGAGCGACGTCGACCTCTATGAGATCAATGAAGCCTTCGCGGTGGTGACGATGGCGGCGATGCGCGATCTGTCCCTGGATGCTGCGCGTGTCAATGTGCACGGTGGCGCCTGCGCACTCGGGCATCCGATCGGCGCTTCCGGCGCTCGGATTGTCACGACTCTGCTGCACGCGTTGCGCCAGCGCGGTGGTGGACGCGGCGTCGCCGCGCTGTGCATCGGCGGAGGCGAGGCCACCGCCGTGGCGCTGGAGGCGCTGCCGTCGCGCAGCGCCTGAGAGGGTCGCCCCGGAGGCTATTCGGCGTCGGGCTGCGCTGCAGGCGCGGCGCGCCGGAAGGGCTCGAGTGTCATGCAGTGCGCGTAGATGCCCTGCAGGATGGGCAATTGCCTCAGGTCGCAACCGATGCGCTCGGCGTTGAAGACCTGTGGAATGAGGCAGCAATCCGCCAGCGTGGGCGAATCACCGAAGCAGCAGCGGCCCCGGGAGCCCTCCCGATGCAACACCTGTTCGACGGCATCCAGCCCGAGCGTGACCCAGTGCTGCGACCATCGCTGCCGCTGAACGCCATCCAGGCCGCTCGCCTGCAGATATTTCAGCACGCGCAGATTACCGAGCGGATGAATGTCGCAGGCCACCGCCAGCGCCAGTGCCCGGATGCGCGCGCGCTGCGCACTGGTGCCTGGTAGCAGCGCGGGCTGCGGGTGCTGCTCTTCCAAGTATTCGATGATGGCCAGCG
>DATJUN010000068.1:0-14616 GCA_035502275.1 Steroidobacteraceae bacterium | reverse complement strand
GACGCACCGGACTGGACATATATCCCACCACCCTCAACGGCACCACTGTTGTTCGTGACGGAGCACTGGGCAAGAGTAGATGGAGGTCCGACGGATGCCATAATCCCAATGCCTGCACCCGAATTGGCGTAATTGTCAGTGACCGTCGCGTTGGACAAGTGCAGATAGGCGCCGTCGCGCACCTGAATTCCTCCGCCGATCTGTGTGCCACCGACGTGTTCGCCGCCCATCACCGTCAGATAGGAGAGATCAACTTCGTAATAGGGAGGACCACTTCCGGCGCCCAGTGTAAAAACTGGACCTCCATCCAACACCCCCTGCACAAATGTGTTGTTCGAACCTGAACCCTCTATCGTCAGACTCTTGCCTTGAATGGTGACGTGCTCCGCATAGGTCCCGCCAGATATGAAGATGGTGTCACCATCGGCGGCGGCATCCACCGCGCCTTGTATGGTGGAATGCTCGCATCCGCCGTGGCAGACCGTTAATTCCGCGCCGAGTGAGACTTTCGGCAGCAAGCCAACGAGCGCGCCGACGACGAGAAGCGGGATTGACCCCAGGAAATTCTTAGCCATGAGCGACCCCCTAAATTGGTCTCGCCTAATTCGGGCGCGATCTCAGCAGCAAGGTGCATACCGATTGTTTGAATGTTCGATTCGCGCCGAAGACATTATGCGTTTATTGCTCGATCATTGCATCCGCGAGTCTTGCAGAACGAGCTGCTGCAACCGGCAGCTGCTGCTGGGGGCCCGGCCGGGCCACGAATACGCACGGAATCACGCGGTTTGAGGGAGCTCCCAAACATCTGGCGCGATGCCGCGCCCTCCCGATCGGGCTGCACCTGGCGACGCTACCGATTCACCTCGCGTTAGACCTCGACTACCCGGAGCCCAACCTGCAGCGCAACGGTGCGCATGCGAGCGTCAAACGTGATCACATGGCTGGTCGAACCGGAAAGCGCCAGTGCCACATGCAATGCATCCAACGTGCGCAGCGGAATGGAGTCGGTGCTGAGCAGGAGACGCTCGGCCTCTCGATGCACCGTGGGGTCGAGATTCAGCAGTTCGAAGACTCCGGAGTCGGCGTCCGCCAACAGAGCATCGCGGATCTGAAGAGCCTGTTCCGCGTTGATCAGACCCTCTCGCTTCCTGCCTGCGACGGCAGAGAGTACCTCTGTAATTGCAAGGTGCGAGATCGTCAGGCCGCGGCGACCCTGAAGCAGGGTGTCTAGTCTGTCGCTCTCGTCCTCCGGCAGATAGAGCTTGGCCAGGGCACTGGAATCCAGATAGATGCCAGTATCCACCGGCGGGCCGCGAGATGCTTCAGCTTCGTTCGTTTCGGCCATCAATGACTGCAGTCGAGAGCGGAGCAGAGAGCTTTGGCATTGCGCGGCGGAACGCCGCCCGGCCGGCGAAAGCTCGGGCGCTTTCCCCGCGAGGGGGAAGAAGTCGGGCTACGGGTACGCCGCGGTCCGTGATGGTGACCTCGTGACCCCTGCGCACTTCATCGATCAGGGCAGTCAGGTTCTGCCGGGCCTCTCGGATGCCAGCTTTTCTCATGAGGTATTGTGCTACATGTAGCACATGCATGCAAGGCTAACTCCCCCGTCGGGATGCTTCGAAAAAGGGAAGCGATGGGTGCAAGGGTTACGGTAGTCAGGAAGGCGATTGCTGAATCGAGTGTGAGGATCAATGCGGCTGTGGGTTGCCCGCGGGCCTTCTATCCACCGGGTGCGGCGAGTCGATCATAGGCGCCCCGCCTTCCAGCATGAATCCGATGATCCGATGTCGTACTTCACGAAGCTTGGGACCGAGCGCGGGGCCCAGGCTGGCGGCGAATTCGTGGAGCAAATCCGGGCCCTTGGATTGCAAGCTTTACGTGGTGGCCACCCATACAAACTGGCGCACCAAGGCTGACGCGACATTTCCAGCACCAATCAGTCCTATTTCATAAAGTGCTCCCTTTGCACAGTGATAAAGAGAAGAACGTCTTAGGTGCCATCATTGGCCTTAGCCCAATCCGGCCGCGGTTGCCGGGGGGTGTGACTGTTCGCCTGCAGCCAAACCGTGCGTTCCTGCCCAAGCCGTCCCGTTCGCGCCGCGCTAATCTGCCTGCGATGTAACCGCGCGGCGGCGCCGCCAGCATGCGCTTGCAAGGAGTTCACATCGCAATGAAACTTAGAACTCTGACATGGCTACACGGTGCGCTGGCCATTGCGTTTTTCGCGCCCGGTATCGTCAGGGCGGCCGATTGCGCAGCGCTGAAGGCGAGGGCTCGCCCCCAGGCGGACATCACGGCCGCTACGCTGCAGGCCGCCGGACCTTTCGTGATTCCTGCGGAACTGGGCCCCGCCAGGACGGTTCAGCTTCCGGCCTTTTGCCGTGTTCAGGGGATTCTGCGGCCCACGCCGGATTCCGAAATCACCTTCGAAGTGTGGCTCCCCGCAGAGGGGTGGAATGGTCGATTTCAGGGCATTGGTAACGGTGGGTTCGCCGGAGCGATCGATTACTCGAACCTCGCCGCAGCGGTGCAGGACGGCGATGCCGCCGCCGCGACTGACACTGGCCACAAGGGGGGCGGGACAGATGCGAGCTGGGCCCAAGGGGACCCCGAAAAAGTGGTCGACTTTGGCTGGCGGGCCATTCACCTCACCTCCGTCATCGGCAAGTCGCTCAGCGAAGCGTTTTACGGCGTGCGCCCTCGTCGCTCCTATTTCATATCGTGCTCCAACGGAGGGCGTCAGGGTCTGATGGAGGCGCAGAGATTCCCGGATGACTACGACGGCATTATCTCGGGGGCGCCTGCGTACAACTGGACTGGGCTGTTCACCACGTTCGTCTGGAATGCACAGTCTCTATCGAGACCAGGAGCATGGATCCCGGCCTCCAAGGCGCCATTGATTGCAGCGGCGGTGCTGGCGCAGTGCGATCGGCGCGACGGTCTCGCCGACGGACTGGTGCGCGACCCGCGCCTGTGCGGTTTCGATCCGCAGAAGCTCGTGTGCGTGGGAAAAACCGCTGCTGCCTGCCTGACGAATCCACAGATTGCGGCGCTGCGCGCCATCTACGCAGGCCCGCACAAGGCGGACGGCGAGCGAATCTACTTCGGCTTCCAGCCCGGGGGGGAGCAAGCCACGCCGGGCTCGCCAGGATGGGACCTGTGGATTTTTGGGGCGGCGCCCGGCGCAAGCGTTCAATATGCGTTTGCCAGCAATTTCATCAAGTATTTCGTCGGTGCACCTCGGGACTGGACGCCAGCAGTTTTTGATTTCGATCGGGATTTCGGCTCGCTCAGAGCGAAGATGTCGGCAACCCTTGATGCCACCGACCCGGATCTCTCGCGCTTCGCCTCCCATGGCGGCAAGCTGATCCTGTTCTAGGGCTGGTCGGATGCGGCAGTCGCGCCAGAGGGCACAGTCGCCTACCGCGATCAGGTCATCCGCGACATGGGCGCGGCCCGAGCCGCCACGTTCATGAGGCTCTTCATGGTTCCCGGCATGCATCACTGTGACGGAGGCACTGGTCCGAGTGAGTTTGGCCAGGGCGGCGTCTCCTCGACGGACCGGGATCCCGCGACGAATCTGGCCGCGTCGCTCGAAGCCTGGGTTGAGAGCGGCCGAGCACCGAACCAGGTAATCGCACGCCAGGCGCCAGCTCAGGGTGCCACGGGAGGCGAGCGGCTGCGGACAGGACTGATCTGCGCCTATCCGCAGCATGCATCGCTGAGAGCCGGCGCGGATGCCGCGAACGCTGAGGGCTACCGATGTGTTGACCCATAGGCCCCGCGAATCGACCGGCCGCGGTAGCGTGGCTGCGGTATATGTTGCGGCAAAGCGCGAATACAATCTCCATGGGATTTCTGCTTCCACGGGAGAGGACGTTGGCGAGCATTCATCGACTATCGACGGCCGATGTGGCTCCCTCAGAGCGCCTGGCGTTTTGGAACGATCTCTTTACCAGTTCGTACCGCCCCATGGTCATCGATGCTGAACCAGAGGGCTTCGAGGGTGTCCTCACACGCCTCACCGCCAGCGGACTTGAGATCACCTCCGTCAAATCGACGCCGCTGATCACGCGCACTGCCGCGAGTACAACGATCGGCCGCCCGCGCGGAGACCCTTTCAGCCTTCAAATCGTGTATTCGGGCCGCTGCCACCTGCGTCTCGGAAATTTGGAGACCGCCGCGACAATGGGAGACATCCTCGTCGTGGACAGCAGCAAGAGGTACGAGCTTGCCTTTTCGGTCCCCGTTCAGGGGCTCGTTTTGTTTCCCCCTCCGGCTCGCTTCAAGGGCTACGCGGAGAGATTCGAGGCGATTGCCGGCCATCGAATCAACGTGATCCGTGGTCCTGGTGCCGTGCTGTCCACTTTCGTTCGCTGTGCGTGGGAACAGATGGTCGAGCGTGGGGAAGGGGAGTGGCTGGATTCTGCTGGCGAGGTCATCTGGGATCTGCTGGCGTCTATATTGGACGGCGAGACCGCTCATGAGATCGGTAGCGGACGCGCCGAAGAACTGCGCCGCAGGGCGCAAACTGTTGCGGACGGTGAATTAGGCAATCCCGCGTTCACCGGCACCGCGCTCGCGGAAGCCTTGGGCATCAGCGCTCGCTACCTCCAGCGTGTCTTTGCCGAGACTGGAACAACACCATCGCGGTTTCTCATTGCAAGGAGACTTGACGCCGCGGCCGCGCTGCTCAGGCGGCTTGACAGGCCCTGCAGCATCACCGATGTCGCCTTGCAATGCGGGTTCAGTGATTTGAGTTACTTCAGCCACGCCTTTCGTCGGCGTTTCGGCCTCCCGCCACGCAGCTTTCGACTGAGCTCGGGGGCCGACGGCACGGGATAACTATCGGCCGACAGGACTCCGGCGGGGAGGCGCATATTGACGGTACGTTGAGCTGGGTGCGGGGCGCGATAGAGCCGCCCCTACTCGAAATCACCATCGGCCAGGCGCTCGAGGAGGCTGCAGAGCGTTGGGGCGATGCGGACGCACTGGTCTCGGTGGCGCAGGGGATACGCTGGAGCTGGCGCGAACTCGCACGACGCGCAGATGCCCTGGCGGCCGGTCTTCTGGCCGTGGGGCTCGAGCCCGGCGACCGGATTGGTATCTGGTCGCCGAACTGCGCCGAATGGGCACTTGCCCAGTTCGCGACTGCAAGGATAGGTCTCATTCTGACGACTATCAATCCTGCCTACCGAACCAGCGAGCTCGAGTTCACGGTAAACAAGGTCGGCATGAAGGCGCTCATCGCTGCGCAAAGATTCAAGAGCAGCGACTACGTCTCGATGCTGGAGTCGATACATGCCCCCGCGCTTCAGCACAAAATCGGAATTGGCGGCGTGCCTCGTGCTGGTTGGTTCGCATTCGACGATATCAGCTCTATGGCAGCCGCGACCGAGGTCGATCATGTCCGCGAGATCGCCGCTCGCCTGGATTGCCGTAATGCGGTCAACATTCAGTTCACCAGCGGCACCACCGGGCAGCCAAAAGGCGCGACGCTATCCCATCGCAACATTCTCAACAACGGGTGGTTCGTGGGTCGGGCCCAACGGCTCGGGGTCGGCGACCGAATCTGCGTGCCAGTCCCTCTCTACCATTGTTTCGGTATGGTCATGGGGAATCTGGCGGGCGTGACCTGCGGTGCGACCATCGTCTATCCCTCAGCCGGTTTCGATCCGGAAGCGACTCTCACCGCAATCCAACAGGAGCGCTGCACGGCGCTTTATGGGGTGCCCACGATGTTCATCGCCGAGCTCGCTCATCCTACCTTCGAACAGTTCGATCTCACATCGCTTCGGACCGGCGTCATGGCCGGCTCGCCCTGCGCGATCGAAGTGATGAAGCAGGTTATTCAAAGAATGCGTATGACGGGCGTGACGATCGCATATGGCATGACCGAGACGAGTCCCGTCAGCTTCCAGAGCGCCGTCGACGATTCAATCGAAAGGCGCGTTTCCACCATCGGCCGAGTCCAGCCACACCTCGAAGTCAGGGTGATCGACGAGGGAGGTCGTACCGTCTCTCGCGGGGCAGCGGGCGAGCTATGCACTCGTGGCTATTCGGTGATGCTGGGATATTGGGAGGAACCTGAGCGTACAGCAGAGGTGATTGACGCCGAGGGCTGGATGCACACCGGCGACCTCGGCGTCCTGGATGAGGGGGGCTACGGGAGCATCGTCGGTCGGATCAAGGACATGGTAATTCGGGGTGGCGAGAACATCTATCCGCGGGAAATCGAGGAGTTTCTCTACACGCATCCCAAGGTGGCTGATGCCCAGGTGGTGGGCCTGCCCGATCGCCAGATGGGCGAAGAGCTCTGTGCTTGCATCCGGCTGGCGTCCGGTCAGACTTGCACCGAGGATGAGATCCGCGCGTTCTGCCAAGGACGCATAGCACACTACAAAATCCCGCGCTACATCTGCTTCGTCGGGGAGTTTCCTCTCACCGTTTCGGGGAAAGTTCAGAAGTTCCTAATCCGAGAGCAGATGATCAAGGAGTTGAATCTATCGACGGACGCCACGGCGTAGCCTCTTTGTCGGGGAGCGGGTGGCGCAAAAGCAGCGATCTGGTCAAAGTTTACCGCACAGGTATCCGGCAGCCCGTCGTCCATCGTCAGGACTACCTCCGTTGGGATGCGTCGAAGAGTGGAGGTGATGGGTGCGACGGTTACGGTATTCAGAAAGGCGATTGCGGAATCGCGCGTGAGGATCAATACGGGGCGCTTCCTATCGGGCGCCTTGGAGGTGTACCAGCAGACGTGCCCCTGGCAGGCAGCAGCCGGCACCTCATCACCTAACAGCTTGCACACCTATGCGGGCACGGCCAGCCTCGTTCGGGTTGTCCTGCAGCTCTAGCTGTATCCGCTGGCGGTACTGAGCGGCTGCGGCCGGAGGGGCATGGATAACTATCAGCAAACTGAAGTCGGCCGAGGCCAGCGATATCGCATGGATCTAAGAGGCAGAGCGCGTCAGCGCTGAGTCATGGAAACGCTGATACCGACCATTCGCCGCCCGGCATTGGAAATCTGGGTGACGTTCAACCCTGACCAAAAAAGGCGACCCGATTCGTTGTGTACCCGCGCTCGGGACTTTTCGACCGGCAAGCCCATAACGCGGATGCAGGCGTAAAGTCAGATGACATTTTCGGCAACGACCCCGACGTACCTCGTCGGGCAGAACGGCGGCTATTTCCCGTCTACCGAGAACGCCAGCAATACATTACCGGGCTGGCCGCCGGATAGGGAATAGCCCGAGTTCACGAACATCAGACCTCCCCCGATCACCGGTCCAGCGCCATCGAGGGTGCCGCCGCGACCGGGCTCACCGTTGACCGATTCATACGTCCGTTCGGTATCGAAGTCCCACACCACTTTTCCTCCCTCGGCGGAATAGGCCCGCAGGTGGCCGTCGTAGGAGCCGGAAAACGCGATCCCCGGGATGGCGCTCACAGCCCCTGATTGTGCCGGGCTGCACCGTGGTCGCTCGCCGCAGGCAGCGGGAGCGGTGTACCAGACCTTCTGGCCGTCGGAGAGTCGCAGCGCGAACATGCCCCCGCCGCGCTTGGGATCGGTGTCCGTATTGACGGCAAACGGGACCGGGATGCGTCCCAGATCAGCATTTGCGACGTACAGCAAAGTGCCATCAGTCGCCTGGCCCCACTGCACGCCGCCCTGGGTGCCCCCTTGCCCAACACGTACGTCCCAGAGTGATTTGCCCTGTTCATCGGGATCCAGCGCGTGCACGATGCCTGACTTCTGTCCAGCCACGAGCATTCGCTTTCCGTTGGCGAGGTTCACCAGCATGGGAGAGGACGCAAAATCGAAATCAGGGCCATTGGAAGCCGGGCAGTTGGTATGGTCCGGCAAGCGGCAGGCCGAGGTGTAGGCATCCATCGAGGTCATCTGGCGCGACCACAGGATCTTGCCCGTGCGCGCATCCAGCGCGACAAATGAGTCGCTGTAGGGCGATGCCGGTTCGCTATAGTTATCACCGGTGGTCACGTAGATGCGGCCGAGCTTGGCGTCCACGGCCGGAGAGCTCCAGACGGGAACGCCAGAAGGTCCCCAAAGCTGCACTCCGAGTCTGTTTTTCCCGACCGGTTTGGCCGCGTCCACCAGATACCGCTTCCAGGCGAGCTTCCCGGTACTGGCATCAAGCGCGACGACGCTGCCACGAAATTTGCAGCACTCATACGTCGGGACCGATCCGGAGCCCTCTTCGGATGACGAAATGCCCTGGTACACGCGGCCCTTGAAAAACACCGCGCTACCCGTCGCGCGCGCCACCGGAAAATCCTCCAGCTGTTGCTTCCAGAGAAGCTGGCCCGTCGAGGCGTCCAGTGAGTGCATATAGGCGCGCTGGTCGGCAAAGATCACGGCATAGCGCATCCCGGTGCTGGTTCTGACCCGCGCCAGCAGCGGTGCGGAGCGAACCGCGGCCTTTGCGTCGTAATACCAATAAATGCACCCCGAGGCCGCGTCCAGTGAATACACCAGACCCGGACCGCTGCCCACGAAGAGACGTCCAGCCGCCAATGTGGCCGCGGCGTTGTGCGTCAGCTCTCCGGGGAATGCGAACACCCATTTCAATTTCAGTCGCGGGACATCGGCGGCGGTGATACCTGCTGAGGCTGCGCCCTGGAAGCGCGAGTTCATCTCATTCATGCCCCAGCCATTCCACGTGGGCCCTGACAGAGCCTGGATTTCAGGCGCGGCGGCGTGGCACATCGCGCGCTGAGGCGGCTTTATCGTCAGTATTCCGGTGATCCGCTTGCCGGTGATGGCTTCGGCAATTTCGCGCCGCTGTAGGGCGTCAAAGCGCACCGCCATCGAGATCATCGGACCGGATTCCATGGCCGCAAGCACGCGGTCCGCACTCATCTCATGCAATATCGAGCGGCTCGGTGCACGGTCGACTCCGCCCTCATGACAGCCAGCACAGGCGGACTGGAAATTGGCTTCGGCGCTGGGTGTCTGTGCCGAGGCGACGGTGACTGCGACCAGGAACAGGGCAATCCCGACAATAATCTTTGGGCTCATAGGTGCGATGTCCTGCCATTGCGCCGTAGGGAGCGGCTTGCCTGCGCAGCTGCGCGAGCTGCGGCGGATAGAGTGCTCGAACGCGTTTTAATATGCCGAAGTATAAGCTTCCGTGGCTTCTGTGAGGTCTGTCGCCGCCTGCAGCGGCCGTGTCACGAGCGTCAGTGGTTGTTGGGGCTTGACCCCGCTTGACACGCTTTGACGGCCACTGACGGGGTCGCCGGATGAACGAGATTTCATTCAACGCCGGGGCTTGCGCTGCGTTGAAAGCTCGTCCGGGGCAACCGCTGCAGCACCCGCATGAATCTTTCCGCGCCTTTCATCCGTCGACCGGTGGCCACGACACTGCTGACGATCGCCATGGCGGCGGCCGGCGCCATCGCCTACTTCCTCCTGCCGGTGGCGCCGCTACCAAACGTCGACATTCCCACGGTGATGGTCCAGGCCTCGCTGCCTGGCGCGAGCCCCGAGACCGTTGCCACCAGCGTGACGACGCCCCTCGAGCGCCGCCTCGGCAGCATCGCCGGGGTTACGGAGATGACCTCGTCGAGCTCGGTGGGCTCCTCGCGTATCACCCTGCAGTTCGAAATGAGCCGGGACGTGGACGCCGCGGACCGCGATGTCGAAGCGGCCATTCAGGCGGCACGCGTGGATCTGCCCACCACACTGCGTTCTAACCCAAGCTACCGCAACTTCAATCCGGCCAATGCGCCGGTCATGATCCTGTCCTTGACCTCCAGAACGCTCACGCCGGGTCAGATCTACGACTCGGCCTCGACCATCATCGAGCAGAAGCTGCTGCAGATCGAGGGGGTCGGAGAGGTCGACATCGGGGGCGCGTCGCTTCCCGCGGTGCGGGTGGATCTGAACCCTCGCGCGCTCTTTAAGTACGGTATTGGTCTGGAGGACGTGCGCGCGGCGCTCACGGCTGCCAATGCCAATGCCCCCAAGGGGTTTCTGGAGGATGCCAGTCAGCACTACCAGGTGTATGTCAACGACACATCAACGGATGCAGCTGCCTATCGGCCCCTGATCGTCGCCTATCGCGACAATGCCCCGGTGCGGCTCGAGGATATCGCCAATGTCTACGACGGAGTGGAAAACATCTTCAATCTCGGTCTCGCCGATGGCCAGAAGTCGGTCATGGTCATCATCCATCAGCAGACCGGCGCCAACATCATCGACACCGTCCAGCGCATCGATGCGGTGCTGCCGCAGATCCAGGCGTCGATTCCTGCAAGCATCCAGATCAGCAAGCACCACGATCGGACCACCACGATCCGTGCCTCGCTGAACGACGTGGAATTCACCCTGCTGGTCTCCACCCTGCTGGTGATCTTCGTCGTGTTCATTGCGCTGCGCAATCCGCGTGCCGCGCTGATCCCAGCCGTAGCGGTACCAGTGGCTCTGATCGGCACATTCGGGGTCATGTATCTGCTCGGCTTCAGTCTGGACAACCTGTCGCTGATGGCCCTGACGATCGCGACCGGTTTCGTGGTCGACGATGCCATCGTGATGCTGGAGAACATCGCCCGGCACATCGAGAACGGTACCCCGCCGTTCAAGGCGGCATTGCTGGGCGCGCGTGAAGTCGGCTTTACGGTACTGTCGATGAGTTTGTCGCTGATCGCGGTGTTCCTGCCGATCCTGCTGATGACGGGCATCATCGGCCGGTTGTTGCGAGAGTTCGCGATTACTCTTTCGGTCGCAATCCTGCTGTCACTGCTGCTCTCGCTGACGACAACCCCCTGCATGTGCGCCCACGTGCTTGGCAACGTGCGGGCAGGGGCGAACTCCTTCCTGGACCGCTTCCTGGGGCTTACGGAGCGCGGTTTCAACGCGATGCGAGACTTCTATGCGCACACGCTACGTGCAGCGCTGGCGCATCCGAAGCTGGTCATTTCGCTCCTCGGGGCCACCGTGGCGCTCAACATCTACCTGTTCGAGGTGGTCCCGAAGGGATTGTTCCCGCAGGAAGATACCGGCAGTATCCAGGGCAATCTGCTCGCCGACCAGGACGTGTCCTTCGAGGCCATGGAGAAGCGTCTCGTGCAGGCGGTATCCATCGTCGACAAGGATCCTGGCGTGGCCAATGTCGTCGGTTTCACCAACGGTGGCGGCGGGCTTGGCGGTGGTAACACCGCCAATATGTTCATTGACCTGAAGCCGCTTTCGGCACGTCATGGCATGAACTCGCAGCAGGTGATTGCACGCCTGCGTCGTGAGCTCGGCAAGCTCACCGGTGCGCGTCTGTTCCTGCAGGTCGTCCAGGACATTCATGTGGGTGGCCGCCAGAGCAATGCCGAGTATCAGTACACGTTGCTCGGTGACGACCTGGAGCAACTCAATCTCTGGGCGCCAAAGATCACTGAGGCGCTCAGGCACGTTCCTGAGCTCGCAGACGTAAGCTCCGACCAGCAGAACAGCGGTCTGGACGTGCGCCTGAACATTGACCGCGCGACCGCCTCTCGGCTCGGCGTCAATCTTTCCGAGCTCGACAGCACGCTCTACGATGCTTTCGGGCAGCGGCAGGTCTCGACCATCTACGAGGATATGAACCAGTACCACGTGGTGATGGAGGTCGAGCCGGACTTCTGGCGCAGCCCGGATACGCTGCGGGATGTCTGGATCAGCACCTCCGGTGGCGCTCTGTCGGGTACAGAGTCCACTGCTGCGGCGGTGGGGGACTTTTCGATCCCCAGCCCGCCTGCCAGCGGTGGGGTGAGTCCCAGGGACACCGCCAGCGCGTCCACCGGCGCCAATGGCGCGGCCGCCGTCCCGTCAGCTCCAAGCAGCACCAGCGGTGGGGCGACACTGGGGCTGAGCGGAGTGGGTGCTGGGGCAACGCAGGCGAGCGCCAGCGCAGCGGGTGGGGCGATTGCTGGAGCGGTCATATCTTCTGATACTGGCGTGACTCCGGCTGCGCAGGCGGCCGCACAGGCTGCAGTGCAGGCGCAAGCCTCATTTCAGGCGCGGACCGCTGCCGCGAATGCGACCGGCACCGCAAGTGCAGGCACCGCCACGGTCGCGACGGCTTCCGCTGCTGCGAGTTCGCTCGACCTTGCGGCGCAAAATGCACAGCTCAATGCACTCACCAGCACTCGCAGCGGTGCGGCCTCGACCGGCGCCTCCCTGAGCACCAGCGCCGAGACCATGATCCCGTTGTCAGCCTTCGCCAGTTATGGTCCCGGCACCACTCCCATGCAGGTGCAGCATCAGGGGCCGTTCGTTGCCACGACCATTTCATTCAACCTGCCGCTCGGCGTAACACTGGGCGAGGCCACCCAGGCGATCGATCGCACCATGCAGCAGTTGCACGTGCCGGTCGGCATCCAGGGTAGCTTTGCCGGCACCGCCCAGGTGTATCAGCAGTTCCTGTCAAACGAGGTGCTGCTGATCCTGGCTGCGCTCGGGGCGGTCTATATCGTCCTCGGCATCCTGTACGAGAGCTTTATCCACCCGATCACCATTCTCTCCACGCTGCCCTCGGCAGGCATCGGGGCGGTGCTCGCGCTGATGGTATTCAATACGCCTTTCACGCTGGTGGCCCTGATCGGCGTGTTCCTGCTGATTGGCATCGTCAAAAAGAATGCCATCATCATGATCGACGTGGCAATCAGCGCCGAGCGCGAGCGCGGCATCGATCCGCGCACGGCCATCTTTGAAGCCTGTCTGCTGCGCTTCCGTCCGATCATGATGACCACCTTCGCAGCACTGCTCGGCGCGCTGCCGCTGGCGGTGACTACTGGCAATGGCGCAGAGCTGCGCCAGCCGCTGGGCATCGCGATCGTGGGAGGTCTGGCCCTCAGCCAGATCCTGACCCTCTACACCACGCCCATCGTATACCTGTATCTGGACCGCATGCGTTCCTGGGCGGTCAGTCTCGCCCCGGGACGCCGACGCGCCATGGGCGGTGCCTGACCATTGCGTTTTGGCCCGAGCTCATCCCGTAGCTCATCGTGCAGGCTGCCGGCCGAGACTTGGTCAAATATCGCTTAGGCATGGCTTTTTTGCCTCCCACCGAGTGGCCAGACGCAAGATTTCCCGGACTCGGTCTACCCTATGATTATCAGCGCTGTGCGGATTCGTGGGGCTCCGGTTAAGAGTACACCTCGCCCTGGCGCATCCGGCCGATGCGCCCAAGCCAATTAAGAACGGCGCCCGGCGCCTCCGACGCAAGCCGATTCACGTTCCCATCCTGAGCCTGTCGCACCCGCGTGACGCGGCCGTTCTAGGCTCGGTTGTTCTTCCTTCCAAGCGGCTTGAATCACCTGGTTGGCAGATTCCTTTCAAAAGCAACCCTGTCCGAATTCGGCAAACCGGGGACGTGTGATCACCCGTGATCTTTCCCTGCATCGACCAGATTAATAGGGCCAAGAAAGTCCATCTTCCCTACATCGACTCCGTTGTGACGCAGAATCGAATAGGCTGTCGTCAGATGGAAATATGTGTTGGGAACGGTCATCTGAAGCAAATAATCGGAGCCTGCGATGATTTTGCCGGGGGCCCACGACAAGCTGACCTTTCGGGCGCTCGCGCCACCATACTGCGATTCCTCAACGCTCTCGACGAACGCGACGGTCTTCTGGATGCGCGCGCGAAGGTCCGCGACATTCCGCTCGGTGTCCGGATGCTTCGGCGGCATCTGGCCCGAAAGCCAAGCAGCCGCACCCTTGACGTAGTCGCAGGCACTTTGGACTTGATAGATGAATGGCTTCTGGTCGGGCGCGAGTCGACTGCTTAAGAGTACGCCAACGTCGAAGCTCTTGGCCGCGGCATACTGCTCGGCTTTATCGAGCCAGGTCCCCAGGGCCTTGAGGTTCTGCGTGCACTGCATGATCACTTGATAGTACATGCTCTCTCCTCTTGGACGATCAGTCGCAGTTGAGTCTGAACGGGGTTTCGAGCTCAACCATCTATACATTATTACCCAGGGAGATTTTGTTTTGTTCGCCGACAGGCAACTGCTCGTTCTGGGTTGTAGTGCCGTCGGGTATTCAATCCAGATCCTGCTAAGGGCATCGAGCGTTCAGGGTGCTCAGCGTCTCCTCGCACTGCTTCCAGCGCGGCCTTGGTGAGGAAGGCGCTGCGCGTTCCTCCATGCCGGGCAAGCCTTGGGGCGGTCAGAATGTCCTCCTGATCACTAGCGCGGAAATTTGTGCGCCAGCTCACGCTGAGGCCTGCTTATGTCGGGGACCTGGATCACATCTCTTTCGCTTGCGAGGCGGTAAAACATAATGCCTGAGAGACGGGAGCATCCTATGGTCATATTTGCGGTCGGCATCACGGTCTGCTTTTTTTTGCTATTGACGTTTTTGCGGCTATACAAAAGACAGTGGCCACGAGTGGGACACGGCGATGAGTACTTCCGATCCGCCGAGATCCAGGGCTACGGCGATGGCTACTTCCGGTCGGCTGAGATTCGAACTGGAACAGGACCCTAGCTACTTTCCGGCGCAAAAATGATGCGCCCCTGTGCGGCGATTGCAGGGGGCGTCACCGCCGTTTTCTGCACGAACGTACCTGATTTGATGAGCTGAGCTCGCGGGCTTGACGCTACGGTATCGCTGCGTTACCTT
>DATJUN010000067.1:0-37564 GCA_035502275.1 Steroidobacteraceae bacterium | reverse complement strand
TTCGCGCCTGGCCAATCGGATTCTTTCCGAGCGCGCCGAGGTCCATGTGCATTACACCCCTGGCAAAGGGGCAGTCGAGAAGGTGATGCAGGCGTGCACCGGGCGCGGCTACGTCATTCAGGAGCTCGCTGTGGAGCCAGCTGAAGGCGCTGTCGAGGGCGAGACGCGGGCGATCCAGTTCCATGTTACCGGCCGGCGGGGCGTGGAAGCTCTCGTTGTCGCCATCGCCGACATCAAGGGTGTGATCGCCGCTACGCTTGCCCCGCAGCAGCAGAAAGAATGAGCAACGGCCGAATCGGCTCCCGGTCGCCGCCAAGACGCTGCGGGATGCAGTCGGGGCCGATACAATCATCTTGGCGGTGCCATTCGGGGAACATCGCGAGTCTGCGAGGAACGAGCCGGCAAGGACTGGAGAACGAGCTGTGAAGAAGTATTTCATCGGGTCAGTCGCCGAACGCCAGTTCAGGCCTCTGTCGGAACCCGGTAACGGATCTGTCGGGGTTCGCAGGATGAGCCTGGTCGACCATGCAACTGCGCCCGCATGCGTTCATACCGGCCTTCAGCTGGATGAGATCGCCCCCGGAGGGCTGCTTGCGGCCTCGATGCATGCTTACGAGAAGGCATTTTATGTTCTCGAGGGGGAATTCACGTACGAGCTCGAGGGAAGGTCATATCGGCTGGAGAAGGATCACTACGGCCTGATACGCAAGGCGACCCCCTATGCGATGCGGAATACGGGCGCTGCCACGGTGCGGCTGCTGACTATTTCTGCGCCTCAACCCAAGCCTGCGAATGCGGATTTCGTCGATACGTATTTCCCCGCCGCCAGGCTCGGCCAGCCCGAAGCCGTGGTTCCCGATTTGAACGACCCAAGGATCCGATACCTGGGTAAGTTCCACGAGTCGCGTATCTCCAATGCAGTTGCAATCTCCGGCACTGGCGTGCGATCGAGTTCGATCTCAGGGATCTCGATAACGGAATTCATTGACCGCCTGTCTGGCGCTCAATTCCTCGCGATGTTCATGGTGCAGTTCAGTCCTGGCGGGTGCGGCAGCTCTCACGACCATCCTCACGAAGAGACATATTTTTTTCTGTCGGGAAAGGCGGAGGGTGAATTTGACGGGGAGCGGCACATCATCGCGGCTGGCCAGTATGTGTGGACGGGAGTCGGGTGCTTTCACTCCTTCCGCACGCTTGGCGACGAACCGGTACGCTGGATAGAGACTCAGGCGCCACTACCCGCAGATTTCGAAGCTTTTCGCTTCCGTCGCGAATGGGAGCTGCTGGGTCGGTAGGGAAAGAATTGGCGGGACGAGCAGCACCATCGGCTGCAATAATCACATTTGCACCCGATAGCGGCCATCCGCGCAGGGGATCGACTGTGACTGCCAGCTCCGGCCTGCCTTTCATCGATGCGATGTGGGATGAGCAGATCATCCCAGCGCTCACCGAGTACATCCGCATCCCCAACAAGTCACCGGCCTTCGATCCGGAGTGGGCGGCAAACGGCTACATGGATCGGGCGGTCAGTCTGTTCGCCACCTGGGCCAACGAGCGCCTCGCAACTTTCCCCGGAGCACGGCTCGAAGTCGTGCGGCTGACCGCTCGCACGCCGCTGCTTTTGATCGAGATTCCAGGGACTGCCTCGGGCACGGTGCTGCTCTACGGCCACCTGGACAAGCAGCCCGAGATGGTGGGCTGGAGCGAGGGCACCGGACCCTGGCAGCCCGTCCTCAAGGATGACAGGCTATATGGGCGTGGCGGGGCGGATGACGGGTACGCAATGTTCGGCGCACTCACCGCGCTGCTGGCGCTGCGCCAGTCCGGTCAGGCCCATGCGCGCTGCGTCATTCTGATCGAGGCGTGCGAGGAGTCTGGCTCTGCTGACCTGCCTGCCTATATCGAGCATCTGGCTCCGCGCCTGGGTACCCCGGATCTGGTGGTCTGTCTGGATTCCGGGGCCGGCAACTACGAGCAGCTGTGGCTGACCACCAGTCTGCGCGGGCTCGTGATCGGCACGCTCACGGTGCGCGTGCTCGAGCAGGGCCAGCACAGCGGCTCGGCCAGCGGCATCGTCCCCTCGTCCTTTCGCATCTTGCGTGCGTTGCTGTCACGGATCGAGGATGAGAGCACCGGACGGGTGCTGCTTCCCGAACTTCAGACGTCCATCCCGACCGAGCGGCGCGGCCAGGCCGCCCGTGCCGCTGCCATTCTAGGCGATTGCGTGTGGGCCGAATTGCCCTGGCACGCGCGCACGCAACCGATGGCGACCGATGGCGTCTCGCTGATCCTGGCCCGTAGCTGGGAGCCACAGCTCGCCATCACGGCACTGGAGGGCTATCCGAGCGTCAAAAACGGTGGCAACGTGCTGCTTCCCTTTACGACCGCGAAGCTGAGCATGCGCGTGCCGCCGGGCGTGGATTCGTCGAAGGCAGCAGCGGCGCTCAAGCGGGCACTCGAGCGCGATCCACCCTATGGCGCCGGTGTCAGCTTCGAGCTCGCCGGAGCGGAGGACGGGTGGAATGCACCGGCACTCGTTCCGTGGCTGGAGCGATCTCTTGATGCCGCCAGCGAGGCCCACTACGGACGGCCCGCGGCCTATCAGGGCGAGGGTGGCTCCATTCCTTTCATGGCCATGCTCGGCCGCAAATTCCCGCAGACGCAGTTCGTGATCACGGGCGTGCTCGGCCCGCAGTCCAATGCCCACGGTCCAAACGAGTTTCTGCATGTCGGGTACGCCAAGAAACTCACAGCCTGTATTGCGGCGATTCTGCGAGACCACGCGCGACGGGCCGACGGAAATCCCCCGCAGGTCGGTCGCGCGCCCTGAGCGAGCGCGCCGGGCGCTGCAAGTCCTGCGCCCCGCTGCCTGAAGGACACACACCACGCGGTGCGCAAGCCTGGGCGGCGGCACCTTCAGGGCGGCAGCTCGTGCCACCTTGCCGGCCGGTAGCCGATGAACTCATACTTCACCCGAGCGGCCGGTCTGGATGGCCAGCGGGGAGTCCACGGCTACTATCATGAAGCCGTAGCGACAGCAAATTGGTCAAATGACATGGGGGAAATGATGCGAAATTCACTGCTGCTGATGGCACTGTGTTGCGTGAGTTCGGTGGCGATGGCCCAGCAGCCGTCCACATATGACGCCGCCACCATCGCTCGCGGCCAGTATCTGGTTTACGCGGGCGGCTGCAATGACTGCCATTCCCCGAAAATCATGACCCCACAGGGCCCGGTGGTCGATGAGAGTCGGCTCCTGTCGGGACATCCGGCCGATCAGAAGCTGCCGAAGATCCCAGCCGGCCTGATAGGTCCAAACGGATATGGCGCAGTGACAACCAACGATTTGACTGCCTGGACTGGTGCGTGGGGAACGAGCTTCGCGGCCAATCTCACGCCCGATCCGACGGGAATTGGCAACTGGACCGTGGAGATGTTCATCAAGTCCTTCCGCACTGGAAAATACATGGGCATCAGCCGGCCGATATTGCCCCCCATGCCCTGGAACTGGTATGGACATGAGACGGATGCGGATCTCACGGCGATATTTGCCTACCTGAAGTCGCTGAAGCCCGTCAAGAATCTGGTGCCGGAGGCACTGCCACCGGGGGCCACGATTCGTGCGGCTCACGCCTCTCATGGCTCTCGAGCTGCTCACTGACGAGAAGGCGGAAGCTTGCGTCAGAGCGGGCGGGGCGGATGGCTTGCTGTTGAGCCAACCGCCCTGCCACTGGCCATGATGACCCGCGCACGGTCTATCGCATCCTGAGAACTCAGGTTGATTCGCCGTCGGGACCCGCACATACCACCACGTAGCCGTCGGGATCGCGCAGCCAGATCTCGCGGTGTCCCGGTGCGGGATTGACATGAGGTTCTTCGACGACGTCGGCTCGCAAGGCGCGGGCTCGCTGCACGACTGAATCAAAGTCGTCTACCTGGAACCACAACAGCACACCATGTCCCGGCGGCGCTGCGTCCGCACCGACGAGATTGGGATGATTTTCCTCATCCCAGGCATGCAGCTGAAGCAGCAATCGACCGGAGCATGAGATTCGCTCGTAGAGGTCCCGGTGTGGGTGCTCTGGCAGTGAGTCGGCT
The DNA here is from genome assembly GCA_035502275.1 of Steroidobacteraceae bacterium. GTDB lineage: Bacteria > Pseudomonadota > Gammaproteobacteria > Steroidobacterales > Steroidobacteraceae > FEN-1191. The sequence goes on along the minus strand of DATJUN010000067.1, from coordinate 33,466 downwards.
CCGAGCAGCTCGGTGTACCAGCGACTGCTGGCCCTTACATTGCGAACCGCGATGAGTGGTTGAGCCTCGACAGCTCGCTTTTGACCCGGAGAGCCCATGATGTCCTCGTGACTGGTGACGTTAAGGCCCGCGCTCGCGCAACGTACCGCCCTGCAATATTGGCGACAACCCCCGGCGAGTCGCCAGCCGGGGGCTTGCGCTGATCCCCTCCGGGAGGCCGTATCGGGGGGGGAAGGGGGTTCAAAGCCACTTAGCGGTCGTTCCGCAAATGTGTTAGAACAAGCACTTCCGTGCAAATGCCCATGCGACGCCGCCCGGGCGAAACGGAGGGGGTCATGAGGCAGAGAGTCGTTGCGTCAACCATGGTGTTGGCGACGATGTGTCTGACGGCTGGCGCCGTGCAGGCGCAGAACGCTGAGCCAGGGACCGCACAAGCCGGGATTTCTCCCTCGCATGTGAACGGCCAGGTCTGGCTCGTGGCCGGAGAGCCCGGCGAGTCGAATGTGATCCTGCAGGTCGGCGACGATGGCGCGCTGGTTGTCGACACGGGCACACAATCGGCGGCACCGAAGCTGCTGGAGGCGATCCAGACGGTGATACGCGACCACGGCGGCGATCGAAAGTCACTCAGCGTGGTCATCGATACCAATGGAGATCTCGACCACATAGGCGGTAACGCCGTCATCGCCCGCGCCGGCAGTCAGATCCTGGGCGGCCATGAGGCTGCGGATGCGAGGGAGTTCGCAGGCCAGGCCGAGCAGGCAGCCGAGGTGCTCGCGGAGCAGAACGTACTGACACGCCTGGTGCAGGATGAAGCCGCCTACGGACAGCGCGCGCCACAAGCCCTGTTGCCGACCATTACGGAAGACTTCGATCTTTACAGCATGACCTTCGACGGCGAGGCCGTGCAGGTCTACCATCCGCATTATGCGAACACCGATGGCCAGCTGATGGTGTTCTTTCGCCAATCCAATGTGATTGCCACCGGCGATGTGGTGGACACGAGGTCCTACCCGACGATCGACGTGACACGTGGCGGCACGATCGACGGTGAACTCGTTGCGCTCAATAAGGTGATCGAGCTCGCGGTACCCGCTGCGTATGCGGAAGGGGGGACCGTCGTGATCCCGGGCCATGGCGCGTTATGCGACCAGGCAGACGTGGAATCGTACAAAAACATGATCACGACCATTCGTAACCGCATTCAGTTCTACAAGAATGAAGGCAAGTCGCTGGACGAGGTGCTGGCTCTGAAGCCGAGCGCAGGCTGGGACGAGCGCTGGGGAGCGGCGAGCGGCCCCGGGTCCACGCACGACTTCATCACCGCGGTTTACAGGACACTGCCGGCCAAGGGTCCACCGTTCTCGATGCATACCGTGACCTTGGTGCCAGCGACGGCCACCGTATCGGGCGGCCGACAGTATTGACGTTCGCTGGCGAAGCTGCGGGGGGTTGAATGGATCTTCGTGGAGTCATGGGTTCCGCCGCACTGGCGGCTATGCTCATCGCCGGTCAGGGAGCGCCCGCCGCCGAGCCGGCCCCCCCGGGCCCCGCATCGGATTCACCGCCGACGGCCGAGCAGGCGGCGCTCCTGGACCTGACGGGCAACTGGGTCTCGGTGATCGATGAGGACTGGCACGTCCGCATGATCACGCCGGCCAAGGGCGACTACATTGAAGTCCCGCTCAATGCTGCGGCCCGTCAGGTTGCTGGTGAATTCAACCCGGCGCTGTATGGTGGGGCGAACTATCAGTGGTCGGCGATCATCGATTGCCGTGCCTATGGCGCCCCTGCGCTGATGCACATGCCCACCCGCTTGCACATCTCCTGGGTCGCGCCGGATGTGCTCGGAATCCAGACAGACTGGGGCGGGCAGACGCGCTTGTTGCACTTCCTGCCAGGCGAACCCTTTGGAGACGTCCAGGCCGCCGCCAGGGGCCAGGCGGCTGGCGCTCATGACGCGGCCTCATTGCAGGGATATTCGGTCGCGGTATGGCAGCGACCTTATCGGGATAATGCCCCCGCCTATCAGCAGTCGGCGCTGCGGGGGCCTGGTGGGGCGGCGCCTGGGGGCACGATGGCTGCGCCGCCGGGCGGAGCGCTGGTGGTGGTGACCAGCAACCTTGCTCCCGGCTGGTTGCGCCGCAATGGGGTGCCGTACAGCGCGCGCACGCGCGTGACGGAGTACTACCACGCTTTCAAGGACCCCAATGACTCGGATTGGTTCGATGTGACCACCGAGGTCGTGGATCCCGAGTACCTGACTCGACCGTTCTTCACCAGCTCTGATTTTCAGCGGGAGTCCGACGGCTCCAAGTGGTCGCCGCATCCCTGCAAGCAGGTTTCCGCCCCGTAGTGCGTGAGTACAGAATCGTGAAACTCGTACCAATCAAGCTGAATCGTCTGGGGTTCGCGCTCACCTGCCTCGGCCTCGCCACCGTAATGGCGCCTCGCAGTGCGCTCGCTCAGTCGCTGATCGATGGCACCTGGATTTTGTCGCAGGATGAAGATAGCTACGAGTTCATCCCTGCACTCAATAACAGTCTCGATGCGGGTGACCCTTACCCGGGGGATTTCGCCGGTCTGCCGATCACGCCGGCGGCCCGGGATGTGGCGCAAGCGTTCGATGAGGCACAGCTTGAGATTCCCGAGATGCAATGCCGGGCATACGCCACGCCACTGGGGCCTCGTGCGATCGGCAGCATGACGATCTGGGAGGATCGAGATCCCCATACCTTGCAGCAGACCGGGATCGAAACCATGCAGCCTCTGGTGTACGGGCTGCACCGGCACATCTGGATGGTGCCCCATCCAGCGCCGCACTCCTGGGAGGACGGTAGCTGGGCGGGCTACTCGACCGGCAAATGGGTTGGAAACACCCTCTATGTCCATACCGATCATCTCAAGTCCGGCATTCTCCAGCGCGGCAGCGACCTGCCGCTGGACGATCAAACGACCATGGACGAGCGCTTCTTCCGGAATGGAGATGTGCTGACCGACGTCATGTTCATATCCGATAAGGAGTATCTGACGCGGCCCTATGTAAACAGCAAGCTGTACATGCTCGCGCCTCAGGGGACTTTGGCCGCGGTTCCCTGCGTTCCATTCGACGAGGTTCCACGCGCTGAAGGCATTGTGCCCATGCACGTGCCCGGGTATGTCGAGCTCCAGGGTACCGTCGGCACTCACATACCGCTCAAGGCAGAGCAGGGAGGGGCGGAGACTGAGTTTCCCGAGTACCAGGACGTCATGAAGAGCCTGCCGCCGAATCCGTCAGTGGATCAATTGCATAAGGCGCTGGCGAGGGAACAGGCGCAAGAGGAACAGTACAGCAGGCAATAGCGTTATTTTTGACCCTCAGGGCAACCCTGCTTCTCCCAGCTGCTCTTGCCAAAGTGAGTGTGCGCTCACTCACTGTGGTATGGTGCCGGTGTGTCCATCTCCAGCCGAGCTTCAGGCAGGCGTGCGAGGCCCTTGCCGCCCGCGGCGCGCCGCGCCGCCCTGGTCGAGGCCATCCTGCCGCTCATTCGCCGCAGCGGCTTTGAGGTCACCACGCGGCAGCTGGCGACGGCTGCGAATGTCGCGGAGGGCACGCTGTTCCGGGCCTTCCCGACCAAGGACGCCCTCATTCATGCGACCCTCGCCGCGGCCTTCGACCCCGCGCCGGTGGTGGCACAGCTCGAGCGCATCGATCGCGCGCTGCCCCTGCCTGCGCGGCTGACCGAAGCGGCGGCCATCGTGCAGCACTGGCTCACCTCCCTGATTGGCCTCATGACGGCCCTGCATGCGAGCCGGCACCCCGGACGCAAGCCTTCGCTGCAGCGCCCGCGGCCGCTGGAAGTGGTGGGCAAGGCGCTGGCACGTCTGATGGAGCCGGAGCGCGCGCAGTTGCGCGCGCCACCGCAGCAGGTGGCCCGATGGCTGCAGCTGCTGCTGTTCGCCGGCTCGCATCCGCTGCTGACCGATGGTGCGCTGCTGACGCCGGAGGAGATGGTAGGTGCGATCCTCGAGGGTGCTCGATTACGCTCGTCCAATCGGGAGGCTTGATCCATGCTGATGCGTCTGCTCAGGCAGTATCTGCGTCCCTACGGGGGCTGGCTTTGGGCCGTGGCCGTGCTGCAGCTCCTGGGCACGATCGCCACGCTGTATCTGCCCAATCTCAATGCCGACATCGTGGACGACGGCATCGCGCGCGGCGATACCCCCTATATCCTGGTCACCGGTGGATGGATGCTGCTCATCAGTCTGGCCCAGATCGTCTGCTCGGTGGGAGCGACCCTATACGGCTCGCGGATCGCCATGGGCATGGGACGGGACCTGCGCGCCGCGGTGTTCCGGCAGGTGGTCGGATATTCCGGCCGCGAGGTGGCGCGCTTTGGCGCCCCTTCCCTGGTCACGCGCGATACCAACGATGTACAGCAGGTGCAGACGCTGGTGGCCCTGACCGCCACCATGATGATCACGGCGCCGATCATGTGCATTGGCGGCATCATCATGGCGGTGCGCGAGGACGTGGGGCTCTCCTGGCTGATGGCGATCGCCGTGCCGCTGCTGGCCGTCGTGGTCGGCGTCATCGTCCAGCGCATGGTGCCGCAGTTTCGACTGATGCAGGAGCGACTCGATGTCGTCAATCGCGTGCTGCGCGAGCAGCTCGGAGGCATCCGCGTAGTCCGTGCCTTCGTGCGAGAGCCGGTGGAGACCAGGCGATTCGCCACCGCCAATGTCGAGCTGACCGACACGGCGCTGCAGGCCGGTCGACTCATGGCGCTGATCTTCCCGTCGGTGCTGCTGATCCTCAACGCCTCGAGCGCGGCGGTCATGTGGTTCGGCGGCCTGCGTGTGGATGCCGGCCAGATGCAGATCGGCGCCCTGACGGCCTACCTGGTGTACCTGGCGCAGATACTGATGTCGGTCATGATGGCGACCTTCATGCTGATGATGATTCCGCGCGCGGCCGTGTGCGCGGATCGCATCGGTGAAGTGCTCGATACGGCCTCCTCGGTCGCGCCGCCGGCGCAGCCGGTGCGCTCGGTCGCGAGCCGCGCACACCTGGAGCTGCGGCACGTGAGCTTCCAGTATCCCGGAGCCGCCGAGCCAGTGCTGCGCGATGTCTCCTTCCGCGTCGCGCCGGGCCGCACGCTGGCGCTCATCGGCAGTACCGGGGCGGGCAAGACCACGCTCGTATCGCTGATTCCACGACTCATCGATGTGACGCAGGGGGCCGTGCTGGTCGATGGTATCGATGTGCGCGAGCTCGATCCGGATCTGCTGTGGTCCCGGATCGGCCTGGTGCCGCAGCGTCCCTACCTTTTTTCCGGCACCGTCGCGAGCAATCTGCGCTACGGCAGTCCGCAGGCCACGGATGAGGAGCTCTGGGAGGCCCTGGAGGTGGCGCAGGCGCGGGACTTCGTCGCGGAAATGCCCGGCGGACTCGGGGCCCCGATCGCGCAGGGCGGCATCAATGTATCCGGGGGCCAGCGTCAGCGTCTCTCCATTGCGCGGGCGCTGGTACGCAAGCCGGAGATCTACCTGTTCGACGAATCCTTCTCGGCGCTTGATCTGGGCACCGACGCGCGGCTGCGCGCCGCGCTGCGGCCGGTGACGCGCGAGGCGGCAGTGGTGGTGGTGGCGCAGCGCGTCTCGACCATCCGCGAGGCCGACCAGATCGGCGTGCTGGACGGCGGCGTGCTCGTGGGCCTCGGGCGGCACGCGGAGCTGCTGCGAGACTGTCCCACTTACGCAGAGATCGCAGGGTCCCAGCTGGCCGCGGAGGAAGCCGCATGAGCACGCCTCCGCAGCGTCCGGGTCAACCTGCTGGTCAATCCGCCGGCGCCGGCCCTCGCGCCGTGCCGGGCCGGCTCCCGCCCGCCGGGCAGCCCGCCGGTCGTGGTGGTCCACCGTGGATGAATCTCGGGACGCCCACCGAGAAGTCGCTGAACTTCTGGCCCTCGGTACGGCGGCTGCTGGGACATTTCCGCTCCGATCGCCTGCGCATCGGCCTGGTGCTGTTCATGGGCGTTGCGAGCGTGGCGCTGTCGCTCATCGGCCCGCTGCTCATCGGAGAGGCGACCAACATCATCTTCGTTGGCGCCATCAGCCGCCACCTGCCGGCCGGCACGACGGCGCAGCAGGCCGTCGCCGCCGCCCGCGCCGCCGGCAATCCGCATTACGCCCAGATGCTCTCGCACATGCACCTCACGCCGGGCGTCGGCATCGACTTTCATGCCCTGGGCATCGCCTTGCTGTGGGTGGTGGCGCTGTATCTGGCGTCGAGCTTCTGCGCCTGGGTGCAGGGCTACGTGCTCAACGACGTGGTGCAGGGAACGGTGCTGCGCATGCGTGCGGACGTGGAGGGAAAGATCAACCGCCTGCCACTGCGCTACTTCGACCAGCAGCCGCGCGGTGAGCTGCTCAGCCGTGTCACCAACGACATCAGTAATGTCTCCCAGACCCTGCAGCAGACGCTGAGCCAGCTGCTGAACGCGCTGCTGACGGTACTGGGCGTGGTCGGCATGATGTTCTACGTCTCGCCGCTGCTGGCGCTGATCGCGCTGGTGACGATCCCGCTCGCCATGGGCATCACCCGTTTCATCGGCAAGCGCTCGCAGGGGCAATTCATTGCGCAGTGGAAACACACCGGCGAGCTCAACAGCATCATCGAGGAGGCCTTTACCGGCCATGAAGTCGTCAAGGTGTTTGGAAGGCAGCGCGAGGTCGCGCAGCGCTTCGACACGAAAAACGAGCAGTTGTACGCGGCGAGCTATGCCGCCCAGTTCATCTCCGGCACGATCATGCCGGCGGTCACCTTCGTCGGTAATCTCAACTACGTCCTGGTCGCCGTCATCGGCGGACTGCGAGTGGCCACGGGCGCGATGAGCCTGGGCGCCGTCCAGGCTTTCATCCAGTACTCGCGTCAGTTCAGCCGTCCGCTGACCCAGGTGGCCTCCATGGCCAACACGCTGCAATCCGGCGTCGCCTCGGCCGAGCGTGTCTTCGACCTGCTCGATGCGCCCGAGCAGAGCGCCGAGCCGGCCGAACCGCAACATCCGCAAGTGCTCCAGGGGAAGGTGATCTTCGAGCATGTGTGCTTCCGCTACCAGGCGGACAAGCCACTCATCGAGGATCTGTCGCTCGTGGCCGAGCCGGGACATACGATCGCGATTGTCGGTCCCACCGGCGCCGGCAAGACGACGCTGGTGAATCTGATCCTGCGCTTCTACGAGCTGGACAGCGGTCGCATCACTCTCGATGGCGTCGACATCAGCCACATGCATCGCGACCAGCTTCGATCCCGCATCGGCATGGTGCTGCAGGACGCATGGCTGTTTCACGGCACCATCCGCGACAACATCCGCTACGGACGTCCCGAGGCGAGCGATGCGGAGCTGTTGGCCGCGGCGCAGGCGACCTTCGTCGATCGCTTCGTGCGCTCGCTGCCGGCCGGCTACGACACCGTCATCGATGAGGAGAGCAGCAACCTCAGCGCCGGGCAGAAGCAGCTGATCACCATTGCACGGGCGTTTCTGACCGACCCGGCGCTGCTGATCCTGGATGAGGCCACGAGCTCGGTGGATACGCGAACCGAGGCGCTGGTGCAGCATGCGATGGCGGCACTGCGCCGCAATCGCACCTGCTTCGTGATCGCGCACCGGCTCTCGACGATCCGCGATGCGGACCTGATTCTGGTCATGGAGGCGGGGGCAATCGTCGAGAAGGGCAACCACGAACAGCTGCTGGCGCGTCGCGGCGCCTACTTCAATCTCTACAACGCCCAGTTCACCGCACCGATCGACGAGGAGCCACCGCGAAGTGCCCCTGCCCGAAGGGCTGCGTCCGCCGGTTCGGCGAGATAGGCATCGACACCGGCAATTGGCCGGCGGGACCGGCCATCAGCCGGCGCGAACGCTGGCCTGAACGGGGGCCGGTTCCAGGATGCTGCGGTCCTGGACACTCGAGGTTTCCAACCCATCCCATTTCACGACCAACTGCTCGGGCGTGAGCAGTTCCACGATCGTTCCCCTGGCAACGAGTCGTGACTGTCTGAACCGGACCCGATCACCGGCTTGCGGATTCCAGGCGCGCGGCACATGAGTAGTCTTCATGTCCCTAGAATACGCGCGCGGTGAAAGCGCCACGGCGCAAAGCCGCCCTCAGGATTGACTACGATGCGCAGGGCGAGCGGGACGCCTGGCGCCAAAGGCCAATCGCAGCACGTGCGCTTGCACATCTTTTGGCCAGGACGCCAGGCACTGACGCAGCTTGCGCGCATCGTCTGCGAACAAGGCACGGGTTGCCTCTTCGTAGCCGGGCAAGTCGCCGCCGATTCCGAGCATGAACCGGTAGGCAGCCTCTCGGGCAGCGCGGCGTTGTTCCTGGGTAGCGCCGATGCGCCTGGCTGCGTCGACGAGCCGCCGCAGCGCCGCGGAAGCGCCGTTGGGCTGCGCTGCGAGCCACTCCCATTGTCTTGGCAGCAGCGTCACCTCGCGCGCGATCACCCCAAGTCTGGGTCGCCCTCGACCTTTCGGTTCTGAACCGCTCTCTGCGGGTGCGTTCCGGCCCCGCGCGCGCGACAGCCTTTCGATGATGTCGGCTTCGGTGCCGCGCAGATCGAGATCGATCACCCGGCCAGTGTCATCGTCGAATACGAGAACGGCGCTCGACGGGTCCTTTTGAAGAGTTGACTTGACGGCCAGCGCCACGTCGAGCAGCGCACCCGACCGCAGCAGCCGGTTGCCATCAAACGCCGTACAGGCGGTCGTTGCCAGGTCAGACATGCGGGCGTCATTCCGGGAGTCGGGGTGTCGCGCGCTTTATACCCGGGTCAAAATAAGGCGTCAATATTACCCGGGTGAAAATCAGGGACCGGGCCGCGGGCTGAGCGCAGGCGAAACAGTGTCCGAGAAGTGTCCGCGGACGGACTGGACAACCCGTGCGGCGGGATGACACCGTGAAATCAGAGCCTTACCCGGGGGACACCGGGGCACGTATCTTGCCTGCACAGTCGGTCCGCGACAGGCGTTGCTAGATCGATCGAAATCCTGGCCTGATCGTGGTCCTGTTGGGGGGGCGTATGAATAGAAAACAACCGCTCGTCAGCCTCTGGACCGCAGCGCTGTGTCTGCTCGTCCTGGGCAAATTCAGCAGCGCAGTCGCTGCCGGCGATCTGCCGACCATGACGCGACAGGTGGTACTTGCCAGGAGCGGTAGTGGCTACCAATGGCAGCTCGAGACGGCGCCGCTACCACGGCTCGGAGCTGATCAGGTTCTGATCGAAGTTCACGCGGCTGCGTTGAATCACGGAGAGCTCGAGCTCCTCGGCCCGGATGGTGGGCATGACCGTTCAGGGTTTGTCGTAGGTTCGGACGTCGCCGGGGAAATTATTGCCGTCGGATCATCGGTGCATGACTTTCGCAAGGGTGAGCGAGTCGTGACACTTTATTTCAACAATTGGACGCAGGGCCCCTTCAACCACGTGATTCTTGCGGATCAGCACGGGTGGAATACGCCAGGCGTGTTTGCCGATTACCTGGTGCGAGATGCCACTTCCATTGCGCAGGTACCCACTGGGCTGACTTACGAGGAGGCTGCGACGCTTCCGACCGCAGGTCTGACAGCCTGGACGGCCGTCACACTGGCACGCCGGGTACAACCGGGGGATGTGGCATTGCTGCAGGGAACTGGCGGAGTGTCCATGTTTGCGCTCCAGTTTGCGAGGGCCATGGGTGCCCGGGCGATCATCACCAGCAGCTCCGACGGCAAGCTCGCCCGTGCTCACGCCCTTGGGGCAAGTGACTTGATCAACTATCGCACGACGCCGCAGTGGGCGGATCAGGTTCGCTCGCTCACGCATCAGCACGGAGCTGATCTCATTGTAGATGTTGGCGGCAAGGACACGCTGGAGCAGTCCCTTGCCAGTCTCGCCGATGACGGCACGCTGTCGCTGGTAGGCGGCCTGACGGGCTTTGACGGCAAACTGCCTGAGGGTCCGTTGGTGTTCAAGCGGGCGCGGGCGCAAGGTATCTATGTTGGCTCGCGCGCGGACTATATGCGCATGGCCGCGTTCATAGCCGGCCACCATCTGCATCCCGTCATCGACCGTGTATTCCCCCTGTCCCAATACCAGCAAGCACTGGCGTACATGCAAGGCGGTGGTTTTGTCGGCAAGGTCGTGATCCGGTGGCGCTGAGAACCCAGTGCAGCGGCAGATTGTCTCGCCCCGGTGTGGCCTATATCGTGCTGCTGCTGCTCTGCCGGTCGATCGCTGCGCCCGTGGGGGCGCAGTGCATTCCGGTCGAGCTGGCGCGCATCCCGGTGACCATGGTCGGCTCAACGCCGATGGTAAAGGTGGAAATCAACGGCGCGGCTGCATTTCTGATCGCTGACAGTGCGGCAAGTGTCAGTACCCTCTCCCGTGCGATCGCTGGTCGATTGGCCGTGGCTCTTTCGGCCGAACCGTCCGGGTATCTTCGCGGAATTGGTGGGGAGGCGACTTCACAACTCGCGATCGCCGATCACCTCACGGTTGCAAATCTCTCCCTGGAGCATGTTCGATTCCTGGTCTCCGCCGCGATGCCGTCCAAAGCATCGGGCATGCTTGGCCAGGACATTCTGGGGCGAGCAGACACTGAATATGACCTGGGCCATGGGCTGATCCGCCTGGTCCGGCCAGAGGGATGCGGCGAGGGTCAGGCTCCCGACTGGTACACCGGCGCGTCGGTCTCCACGATCAGGATGGCGCACGGTCAGCCTCGAGAACCCTTGGCCACCGGCGTCGCAAATTTGGATGGCCATGAGTTGCGCGTGCTCTTTGACACGGGAGCTCCTCATTCGATGCTGACTGCAGCGGGGGCCAGGAGGGCGGGTATCAGCGTGGACTCGAACTGGTCACAGAGCTCCCTTCTGCTCACTGGAGTAGGGAAATCGACTTCGATCGGATCTCTTCGCTACTTCGAGACGTTAAAGCTCGGCAACGAGGTCCGTCACCACCTGCGGCTATACGTAACCGACATTCGCGTTCCACAGGTCGACATGGTCATCGGTATGGACTTCTTTCGATCACACCGGGTCTACGTCGCGACCCGCCTGGGCCTGCTGTACTTCGTTCCCATCGAAGACCATTAGGCTCGGCAGGCGGCCTGCGCGGGTCATCCGCGCAAGTACTTGTCGAACCGGCGGACGGCGCGCCCTGTGAGGCCTGGGCGATTGCACGGGGAGAGCCCGCTGCGGCGCGGCGGGTGGTGAGCGGCGCGAGATGGCCGCCGACGGCTTGAAATTCGGCCGGCTGCCAGGCCATCGTGTATGATCCGCCGCCCTGAAAGGCCGCCGAAGCGGGCCTGGCGTCCAGTGCCAGCTCGAGGGCAGCGGTGAAGTGAGCGGGATACGAGGGCGCCCCCCTCCTCTGAATCCGTAAGACACTGTTTTAATGGATATTTTTCGGATTCGGATCCCGCCGGCAAGTCAGATCAGCTGACAGGGAAGGCGGAGCGTGGAATCAGAGACTCTCGCGCTGTTCACCGGAAACGGTAATCCGGCGCTGGCGCATGAGATCGCACATCACCTGCACGTGCCCATCGGCCGCGCGGACGTGGGCCGCTTCAGTGATGGCGAGATCGACGTGGAGATCCGCGAGAATGTGCGCGGTCGCGACGTGTTCGTCGTGCAGCCGACCTGTCCGCCGACCAACGACAATCTCATGGAGATGCTGGTCATGGTCGATGCCTGCCGCCGTGCCTCCGCGGCGCGCGTCACCGCGGTGGTGCCGTACATGGGCTATGCGCGGCAGGATCGTCGGCCGCGCTCGCGCCTGCGCTCGGCGATCACGGCCAAGCTCGTCGCCGACATGATCGGCAACGCCGGCGTGGACCGGCTGCTGACGCTCGATCTGCACTCCGATCAGGTGCAGGGTTTTTTTTCGATTCCGGTCGATAATGTCTACGGCTCACCGGTGCTGCTGGGAGATATCTGGCGCCAGCGGTATCCGAATCTGATCGTCGTCTCCCCGGATGTGGGTGGGGCGGAGCGCGCGCGCGCCTATGCGCGCGGCCTGGATGATGCGGATCTGGCCATCATCGACAAGCGCCGGCCACGGCCGAACGAGTCGAAGGTCATGAATATCATCGGCGAGGTCGAGGGCAAGACCTGCGTGCTGGTGGACGACATGGTCGACACCGCCGGCACGCTGTGTCACGCCGCCGAGGCGCTGAAGGACGAGGGCGCCGTGCGTGTGGTCGCCTACATCACGCATGCGGTACTGTCGGGCCCGGCAGTGGAGCGCATCAGTGCCTCGGCACTGGATGAGCTGGTCGTAACCGATACGATTCCGCTGTCTCAGGCGGCACGCGACTGCGGCCGCATCCGGCAGCTGTCGGTGGCCTCGCTGCTCGCCGAGACGATCCGTCGCATCCGCGATGAGGACTCGGTCAGCTCGCTGTACATCGATTAGGGCGTGCCGCTGCGCGGGTGCGCGCCACGCGAGTTTTTTTTGGGTGGAGGCACGCTGGTCGCGGCGGGTCTTCGATGTTGAACGTCACTGGAGTGCAAGCATGAAAACCAGTTTTCGAGTCGGTGCGGACTCGCGTCACGATCAGGGCAAGGGTGCGAGCCGCCGCCTGCGTCGTGCCGGGAAAGTCCCCGCCATCCTCTACGGTGGACACGGTGAGGCAAAGAACGTCGTGCTCGATCATCAGCAGCTGCTGACCCTGATAGACAACGAGCATTTCTACGCCTCGATCATCAATCTGGACCTGGACTCGCAGCCGCAGCCGGCGATCGTGCGCGACGTGCAGATGCATCCGGCGCGCAACGCGGTGGTGCATGTGGATCTGCAGCGCGTGGTGGAGAATGAGCCACTCAAGATCCGTCTGCCGATCCATTTCAAGGGTGCCGCGCAGTCGCCGGGGGTCAAAACGCAGGGCGGCATCGTGCACCACATGATCCAGGACGTGGAGATCAGCTGCCTGCCGGCGAATCTGCCGGAGTTTCTGGAGCTGGACCTGTCCAACATGAACCTCAACGATACGCTGCGTCTCTCGGACATACCGCTGCCTGCGGGGGTCACGCTGCCGCAGGCGCGCCACGGGGATGCACCGGTGGTCACCGTGCATGCGCCGCGCGTTGCGGAAGTCGAGACGGAGGCGGCGGCGACGGAGGGCGCGGCTGCGGCTGCGACGCCGGCGGCGGAAGAAGCCGCCGCAGGGGCGAAGAAGGAAGAGCCGAAGAAGGAAGAGGCCAAGAAGGACGAGGGCAAGGCCGGCGCTGCCAAGAAGGACAAGAAGTAAGCGGCGCCTGCGGCCCGGACAGGCGGCATGGGCGGTCCGGGTTCCGGCACGGCACTCAAGCTCATCGTCGGCCTCGGTAACCCCGGGGCCGACTATGCGCGCACGCGTCACAACGCCGGCTGGTGGTTCGTCAATGCGCTGGCCGCCGAGGTCGGCGCTTCCTGGCGTGCCGAGCCACGCCGTCACGGAGAGCTGGCGCGCGCGCGCATCGCCGACCACGAACTGTGGCTGCTCAAGCCGATGGACTACATGAACCGCAGTGGCGCAGCCGTGGCCGCCGTGGCGGGGTTCTATCGCATCGCGCCCGCCGAGGTGCTGGTGGCCCACGATGATATCGATCTGCCGCCGGGCGTGAGCCGGCTCAAGCAGGGCGGTGGTCACGGCGGTCACAATGGCGTGCGCGATGTGATCGCCCAACTCGGCGCGGATTTCTGGCGCCTGCGCTTCGGCGTGGGTCATCCGGGAGATCGCGATCTGGTCATCGATTCGGTGCTCGATCGACCCACGGCAGCCGAGCAGGAGGCGATCGATGAGTCGCTGCAGCGCGCGCTGTCCGCACTTGCGCTGATGCTCACCGAGGGCGCACAGAAGGCCATGCATCGACTGCACACCGCCAACCCCCGCATCGCGAAGGAGGATTAACTGTGCCGATTCAATGCGGCATCGTCGGGTTGCCCAATGTGGGCAAATCGACCCTGTTCAATGCGCTGACGCGCGCGCAGATCGCGGCGGAGAATTATCCCTTCTGCACGGTCGATCCGAATGTGGGGGTGGTGCCGGTGCCTGACGAGCGGCTGGCGGCGTTGGCGGCAATCGTGCATCCGGAGAAGATCGTACCCACGGTCGTGGAGCTGGTGGATATTGCAGGGCTCGTGGCCGGGGCGTCGGCCGGAGAGGGCCTGGGCAATCGCTTTCTCGGCCGCATCCGCGAGGTCGATGCCATCGCGCATGTGGTGCGCTGTTTCGAGAATGTCGACATCGTGCACGTGGCCGGCCGGGTCGATCCACTCGCGGATATGGACATCATCAACACCGAGCTGGCCCTGGCGGATCTGGTCTCCGTGGAGAAGGCGCTGGATCGGGCCAGCAAGGGCGCGAAGAGCGGTGATAAGGAGGCGATGCGCCATCGCGATCTCTTCGAGCGGGTGCGCGAGGCGCTCAATCAGGGGCGACCGGTGCGTGCCCTGTCATTCACTGACGCGGAGCGGCGCGAGATCCGCGAGCTGCATCTGCTGACGGCCAAGCCCGTCATGTACGTGGCCAACGTCGATGAGGCGGGACTGGCCGCGACCAACGCCCACGAGCGTGCGCTGCGCGCGCGCGCCACTGAAGAGGGAGCGGTGGTAGTCACCGTGTGCGCAGCGATCGAGGCGCAGATCGCGCAGCTGGATGAAACCGAGCGAGCGGAATATCTGCAGGCGCTCGGCATCGCGGAACCCGGCTTGAACCGCGTAATCCGTGGCGCCTACGAGCTGCTCGGACTGCTCACCTACTTCACCGCGGGTCCGAAGGAGGTGCGTGCCTGGACCGTTCGCGCCGGCAGCAGTGCGCCACAGGCCGCCGGCGTCATCCACACCGATTTCGAGCGCGGCTTCATCCGAGCTGAAGTGATCGCCTACCAGGACTACATCCAGTACAGGGGCGAGGCGGGCGCGCGCGATGCGGGCCGTCTGCGGCTGGAGGGCAAGGAATACCTCGTGCGCGAGGGCGATGTCATGCACTTTCGCTTCAACGTCTGATGCGCTCGACGCGCAGCGTACCGCTGCGCACGGCGGCCTCGAATTGCAGCTGCCCGTGTGCGTCGCGCTCGAAGGCCAGGTCCACGCTGGCCTGGCCGACCGAGAGCCCGCACAGTTGCAGACGTCCGACCCATTCGGGCAGACATGGATCGCAGATGCGCAAGTGCGCGGCCGGGGCGTCGGCGGCCAGACCGAGCAGGCTCATGAGCGCATAGGGAATCGCCCCGGCCGCCCAGGCCTGCGGGCTGCAGGCCACCGGATAGGGCACCGGATGCGACTCTCCGGCGCTGCGTGCGAAGCCGCAGTACAGCTCGGGCATGCGCTGGTTGCGAAAGCCGCTTGCGGCCGCACACACTGCATCGAAGATGCGCAGCGCCGACTCATCGTGGCCGTACCGGCGCAAACCGGCGCACAGCATGGCATTGTCGTGCGGCCAGACGCTGCCCAGATGGTAGCTCAACGGGTTGTAGCGGCGCTCCCTGGAAGAGAGCGTGCGCACCCCCCAGCCGCTGAACATGTCCGGGGCCATCATGCGCTGCTCGACCGCGCCTGCATGCGGCGCGGAAGCGATGCCGCTCCAGAGCACCTGTCCGGCGTTGGAGGAGATGACCTCTGCCGGGCGCCCACCGCGCTGGCGTGCCAGCACATAGCAGCCTAGATTTTCGGACCAGTAGTCCCGCTCGAAGCGCTCGCGCAGCGCGGCGGCCTTTCGCTCCAGATCGGCGGCGGTGCTCTCTTCACCGAGATGCCGCAGCGTGCGCGCTGCACTTTGCCACGCCCGGTACAGATATCCCTGCACCTCACACAGCGCGATGGGTGGCTCGGCGAGCGAGCCATCGGCATTGACGATGGCATCGCCCGAATCCTTCCAGCCCTGATTGACCAGGCCTCGCTCGTAACGCCCGTCGGCCTGACCACCGCCGTAATCCAGGTAACCATCGCCGTCGGCATCGCCATAACGCTCGATCCACTCGAGGGCCGCCTGCAGATTGGGTAGCAGCTCGCGCACGGCCGCCAGGTCGCCCGACCATGCCAGCCAGTCGTCGATCAGGATGATGAACAGCAGCGTCACATCCACCGACCCATAGTAGGCGGGGCTCTGTGGAATGAGCTTCAGTCGGGCGAGCTGGCCACGGCGCAGCTCATGCAGGATCTTGCCGGGCTGGGCATCGCGGTAGCGGTCGATTACGCGCGCCTGGCGGCGTGCCAGGAGCCGTGCCGTGTCCCCCGCAATGTCGGAGCGCCAGGCACACAGCTCCAATGCGCAGATCGCCGAGTCGCGGCCGAACAGAGTGACGAACCAGGGCACGCCCGCGGCGATGTACTGCAGATCGCTGCGCGCCCGACAGCGCAGCATCGATACATCCAGGAGGCTGCGGCGGATCAGCTGCTCGAGTCGCGGATCGCTGTGCAGCTGTGTGGCGTCCTCGAGCAGCTCGTGCCCCTGTACGTCTCCCCCGTCCATCAGTCGGCGCGGATCGAAGGCCGCGCGAGGTGTACTGCCGGGCGGACGGGCCTCGCCATCGCCGCCGGGGCGGCTCTCGTGCAGCTGGATACGCACATCGATCCGGGCGCTCTGGCCGGCCGCGAGCTGCAGATCGAATGCGGCGCAGCCCGCGGTCAGCTGCGTCGGGGCGGGATCGAAATGCAGCAACGTGCTGCGATGGCGCTCGTCCTCGCCGATGGCCCACAGACAGATCTGGCTCTGGCCGGCGCGCGAGCCGCGCTGCTGTTTCGGTTGCGCGGCGGTCAGACTGCGCACCTGGAAGACGTCGGCGAAATCGGCTTCGAAGCGCAGCCGCAGGCAGACGGTCGTCGCGTTCATCGCGAAGTTGGTCACGACCAGCAGCTCGCGCACCTGCGCATCCCCGGCAGTGCGATAGCGACGCACCGAGATGCTGTGCGGCTCGCCGTCCGAGCCCTGCTCGAGCGACTGATTCTCGAGCGAATGGCTGACCCAATCGCCACCGCCGTGCTCGCTCGAGAGCGCCCAGAGCGGCTGGTCCTCCAGGGACAGCGTATAGCGGCTCAGAAAGCGCGTATCCCGATAGAACAGTCCGACGCCGCGGCCTTGCCCGCCATCGAAGTCACCAGCCACGTCGCTGACCAGAAAGGTGTCGTCGAATTTCAGGACGATCGCGTTGCTGCCCACGCGCAGTCGCGCCGCGTGCGGCTGCGTCAGGCTCTGCTCGCGTGACTGATGCTGGCTGGGTGTGAGCGCTGCTGCACCGCCGGACGCTGCATCGGCTGGCGGCCTGGAGGAATCGGGCGCAGCGTCTGCAGGGCTCAGGGCGATTCAGCTCCCGTAGGCAATGGTACTGAGCAGCGCCAGCGAGTGCTGGCGCGAGTCCAGACGCGTGTGCTGGGCCACGACCGGCTGGTCGGATTCCAGCAGCATGGAATACTCGGTGGCCAGGGGCACAGGTTCCGGTTCCTTCAGATCATTCAGACGCAGGTGCAGCGTTCGGCGCGCCGGCACCTCGAAGTGATAGGGACCGGCCGGTTCACGGTCGGTAAAGTAGATATGCAGCCTCAGGTGCGCGACGGCGTCGCCCGCATTGAGCACGCAAATGGCCTCATGGCTCACGAGCTCGCGGCTCTGGCTGCCGCTCTCGCGTGGAATGTACCCTTCCGCGATTGCCCAGCGCGTTTTGCCGATGGCGGCCGGTCTGTCCGTGGAAGAGCTCATGCTGCCCGACTGCATCAGTGATGAGCGCTGCCGTGCGAGCGCTGGCTGCCAGCCGTGCGCCGCGAGAGCCACCCACCCAGCGCAACACCGGCAAGACCGGCCGTCAGCAGCCAGGAGCGATGGGTGGAGAGCCATAGCTGCCGGCTGCTATCTCGTGCCCGCGCGTCAAAGCGCCCATGGGCACCGCGGTCCCCGGGCGGCGATTGCCACAGATTGTCGGGCCTGGCGGGGTCGTTGAGCTCATGGCTGCTTTGCGCTGCATAGCCTGTACGTGCCAGGTAGCGGTCCAGCCACCCGGATAACAGACGATTGCCCCAGATCGCCGCGACCGTGCTGCCGCCGACATAGAGCTCGCGACGCCGATGTCGTGAGGACCAGTAGATTGCGCGTGCGGCGACCTCGGGCTGGTAGATCGGCGGCACCGGCTGCGGGCTGTCGGGCAGTCGTGTGCGACACCAGTCGAATTGCGGGGTATTCAGCGCTGGCATCTGCACCATGGTCACGTGTACGGCGCTGTGCGTATGCAGCAGCTCCGTACGCAGCGATGAGGTGAAGCCGCGGATTGCGAATTTGGCGCCGCAGTACGCTGCCTGCAGCGGAATGGCGCGGTACGAGAGCGCAGAGCCGACCTGGATGATGACGCCGCGATCACGCTCGAGCATGCGCCGCAGCGCCGCGAGCGTACCGTTGACGGTGCCCAGATAGGTCACTTCGGTGACCCGACGTACCTCGTCGGCCTGCAGCAGCGCCACCGGCGAGAACACCGTCACCATGGCATCGTTGACCCAGACATCGATGGGACCGAGCTGCTCTTCCACGGTCTCGGCGGCGCGCTCGACCGCCTGGGCATCGGCCACGTCCAGCGGCAGCACCAGGGCACGCACGCCGTGGCTCTCGACTTCCGTGCGCGCAGCCTCGAGGGCTTCCCGGTTTCGAGCCACCAGGGCCACATTGGCGCCCTGGCGGGCGAACTCCAGCGCCGTGGCGCGGCCGACGCCGGCGCTGGCTCCCGTGACGACGACCACGCGTGGCTTTCTCATGATGGGTATCCCCGAATTGCTCGAGCGGCGGATGGCCAGACGCGGCGCAGCCGCTGTCGCGGCATCCCGTTGGGGTCGTGCGTCGGCGCGATGCGATGGCGCAGCGTCCACAGCAGCGCGCCCCAAAGCAGCGGCACGGCCAGACGCGGCAGCAGCAGCCAGATGTCGAGTCCGACCTGCAGCAGCGCCCAGATGAGCGCCGCAGCAAAGACGGCCGTATAGGCCGCGAGGCCTGCCCGCGGCTGCAGCGCCAACAGCGGCGCGAGCAGGCACAGGACCGCCCCGAGGGCGAGTTCATAGGTGGCATCGCCGGCCGCGTAGGGCAGGTACAGCGCCGCGCCGATCAGCAGCGCCAGGCCGAGCAGCGCGGTCAGCACCGCCGTAATGAAGCAGGCCGACCATCGATAATCGCTCATGGTGCTGAGTGGAGCACACCGCGTGCCAAGCCTCGCCGTGCCGTCCGAGTCCGACCCGAACTGCCGGGCTTCAGCGACTTGCCCGTGCGCTGTTACCGCGGCGCTGGGACCCCGGGTGGGGCGTGGAACGGAACCAGGTCCATGGGTCGGGTCAGAAAGTCGTTGAATGACAGCAGGGTCAGCACGAAAAGGAAGAAAATTGCCGCAAACGCTGCAATTCTTACTGCAGCCGTCGCCGTCGCGAGGTTCATCCAGAAGAACGCCAGCAGGATCACGATGGCGGCGGCGGCGGCGAACTGCACCCAGGGCAGGTACGGGCCCAGGGGCAGATAGTCGCTGGCGGCGATCAGGGCGAGCAGCCCGAGCATGAGCGCCCAGGTCCACAGCATCGCCCCCACAGGGGGCATTGGCGAGGCCATCGCTAACTCCTGGGACTGGCCACGTAGATCAGCGTGTACAACAACACCCACATGCCATCGACGAAGTGCCAGTACAGGGCAGTCACGGTGATCTGCTGGCGATACGGGGCGACGGTGGCTCCCCGCAGACGCACCAGGTACACCAGCACGACGATGATCGCTATCGTCAGATGCAATGCATGCAATGCCGTCAAGGCGTAGTAAAGGAAATAGAACAACGCAGCGGCGCCGCGGTGCACACCGGTAATGCGGAAATCCGCCCACGGCACCAGACCCTCGTCGATGTCGTCGTGATACTCGTAGCCCTTGAGCGCAAGGAACAACAGCCCCAGCAGCGCCGAGGCCGCCAGAAAACTCATGAGCGCGCCGCGCTCGAGCCGCTGCGCGGCGCGGATCGCCAGGGACATCGTCAGCGCGCTGGAGAGCAGGATGGCCGTATTGGCGGTACCGATGACCAGATCGGTGTGGCGGCTGGCCTCGGCGAATCCGGCCGGATCCAGATGTCGTCCATACGCGTAACCGAGCAGCAGTGCGCCAAAGAACATCAGCTCGGTGGCCAGGAATACCCACATGCCGAACTCGGTAGCCTCGTTCTGGTTGGTGCGCGTACCGAACTGCTCGGCGGGCGCCTCCTCAGCGGCGAGCTGGGCGGCCGCCGGAATACCGAGCTGCACGTCAGGGGTGCTCATGGCGGGCCTGCCGGATGCGGCGGCTCAGGGCCGATGCTGGTGGGCTCGTAGTCGTAGGGCAGCCCAGTGACGTGCGGCAGGATCTCGAAGTTCTCCTTCGGCGGCGGCGAGCTGGTGTGCCATTCCAATCCGGTGGCGTGCCAGGGATTGTCGGGGGCACGCTGGCCGCGGCGCATCGCCCAGATCAGATAGATCAGTGGCAGCAGGTAGCCGAGCGCCAGCACGCCGGCCCCGGTCGAGGAGAGTTGATTGAGCAGCTGAAACTGCGCCAGATAATGGTGGTAACGGCGGGGCATCCCGGCAAGGCCGAGCAGGAACTGCGGATAGAAGGTGAGGTTGAAGCCGATGAATATGAGCCACGCGGCAATGCGTGCCCACCGCTCCGGGTACATGCGACCCACGATCTTGGGCCACCAGAAGTGCAGCCCGCCGAGGTAGGCCATCACCGTGCCGCCGACCATGATGTAGTGGAAGTGTGCGATCACGAAGTAGGTGTCGTGCAGGTCGACGTCCAACGCGGTAGCCGCAAGCCACAGACCGGTCAGCCCGCCGATCAGGAACAGCACGACGAAACCGAGCGCATAGAGCATCGGAGCGGTCAGCTCGATCGACCCCTTGTAGAGCGTTGCGGTCCAGTTGAAGACCTTGATCGCCGATGGCACCGCGACGATGAAGCTGAGCAGCGAGAACACATCGCTCGCGTAGCTTGACTGGCCGGAGACGAACATGTGATGGCCCCAGACCAGAAAGCCGAACGCACCGATCCCGAGCATGGCATAGGCCATGGCCCGATAGCCGAAGACGCGCTTGCGCGCAAAGCAGGGAATGATCTCGCTCGCGACTCCCATCGCGGGCAGCACCATGATGTAGACGGCCGGGTGTGAGTAGAACCAGAACAGGTGCTGAAACAGCAGCGGATCGCCGCCGAGCGCCGGATCGAAGATGCCGATACGCGTCAGCCGCTCGAATGCCATCAGCAGCAGCGTCATGGCGAGCACCGGCGTCGCCAGCACCATGATGACACTGGTGGTGTACTGCGCCCAGACGAACAGCGGCAGACGGAACCAACCCATCCCGGGAGCACGCAGGCGATGGATCGTCACGATGAAGTTCAGGCCGGTCAGAATCGAGGAAAAGCCCACCACGAATACCGCGGAGGCGGCGAGGATCACACGCGTATTGGAGAACAGAGTCGAGAGCGGGGTGTAAAACGTCCAGCCTGTGTCGACTCCGCCGCTGAGCAGCGTTGCGACCACGAGCAGCCCGCCGAACGAATAGATATACCAGCTGGCCAGGTTCAAACGCGGAAAGGCGACCTCCTTCGCACCGATCATCAGGGGCACGAGGAAATTGCCGAGGGTCGCCGGAATCGAGGGGATCAGGAAGAACCACACCATGATGATGCCGTGCGCCGTGAACAGCTCGGTGTAAGTGCGGTCACTGACGAGGTTGCCGCTGGCGCTCATCAGCTGCAGGCGGATCAGTCCGGCGGCGGCGCCGCCGATGAAGAAGAAAAACGTGATCGCGATCATGTAGAGCAGCGCGATGCGCTTGTGGTCGCGGGTGGTGAGCCAGGACCCGAGAGTCGAACCCTCGCGCAGATAGCTTTTGGGGTGCAGGACCTGGGGCGGAACGGGCACGTCGTGGTGCCGGGCGCGCTGCACGGCGTTCATGGGACCTCCTGCGAGCGCAGGTACGCCAGCAGCGCGTCCAGGTCGTCCTGCGAAAGCTGGCCACGAAAGGAAGGCATGATGGGCGCGAAACCTCGCACGATCTGCTTCTCGGGCTCGAGAATGGAGTCGAGCAGATAATTGTCATCCGCCGTGACGGTGGTGCCATCGCTCAGCGGCACGGGCCGCCCATACAGCCCGCGCAGCTCCGGGGCGTGCACACTCGAGCCGGCCGCGTGGCAGCCGCTGCAGCCGGCCGAGCGAAACAGCGCTGCCCCCTGCGCAATGATGTCCGGTTCCTCGTTGGGAGTCGCCAGCCAGCGCGCGTAATCGGCGTCGCGCATCACGATGACCTGGCCGAGCATCGCATAGTGCAGCGCGCCGCAATACTGCGTGCAGGTCAGCGTGAAGCGTCCCGTGCGCGTCGGTTTGAACCAGGCGTAGGTATAGCGGCCCGGCAACACATCCTGCTTCAGCCGAAAGGCGGGAACGTAGAAGCTGTGGATGACATCCTGGGAGGTCATGATGAGCTTCACCGGATAACCGAGCGGCACGTGTAGCTGGTTGATCTCGCGGCGACCATTGGGATGTTCGATACGCCACATCCATTGCTTGGCGAGCACGTAAACCGGGGCGGCGTTGCGCGGTGGGCGGTAGTACTGTGAGAACACCTGTGTCGACCACAGGAAGATGATGAAGAACGCCAGCAGTGGAATGCCGGTCCAGCCCACCTCCAGCCAGAAGGCCCCCGACGGCGGATTGCGCCGATCGGCCTTGGAGCCGCGGCGGTAGCGCACCACGAAGATCAACATCAGCAGCGCGACCGAGATGGCAACCAGCCCGGTCAGCGCTGCCATCGCAACGAAGAGGTGGTCGACGCGGGGGGCCAGGGTCGAAGCGGGCGGCAGCAGAGGATCGATGATCATGCGCGCCTGCTCCGGCGAGCGGGCGTCAGCGTGCGCCACAGCCATAATCCGCCCCCGGCGAGCACGGCGATGCACAGTATGCGCAGCCCATCGAGCACTTGCGCGTCGTAGCGACCCGTCAGCGCGACCAGGCAATCACACAGCAGGCGCAGGGGCTGCGTCCAGGTGGGGGGTGCCTGCATGGCAGCCGCGTGCACGGCCTCGCGCAGCGTCGCCGGATCATACTGCAGGCCGAAGAAATAGCGGCTGACGTGACCGCCCGGGTCCAGCAGCACCCAGCCGGCCGGATGCACGAACTGGTTATCGGCTCGAGCGCCGCTGGCCGCTGCGATCGCCGCATTAGGCAGAAAGCCGAAGCCCGCCGCCGCGGCGAGGCGCTCGGAAGCGGGGTGGGCACGCACGCGATCGGCCGGCGCTGCCGTCAGCACCTGCAGACCCGCGCGCCAGGGCCCGGGCGGAGCCAGCGCAGCTTTGCGCCGCGCCGCCGCGGCCACTCCGTCATAGGGATCGATGCTCACGGCGAGCATCTCGAAGTCGCGACCTGGCGTCAGGCCGGCGCGCGTCAAGGCCTGCTGCGTCAGCGTCAGCGTCAGCGGACACAGACGGGAGCAGGAGAGATACATCAGCACCAGCGCAACGGGACGGTGGGGGCGGAAGTAGCGTGACAGGGGCACGACTTGCCCCTGGTCGTCGCTGAAGCGCAGCTGCAGCGGCACAGCCGCGCCGAGACGCTGCTGCCAGGCTACCGCGGCGAGCGCCGACCCCTGACTGCCAGCGGGCGCGCCGATCGCTCGGGCGCCCACCGCGCTCGCGCCGAGTGCGCAGCCGAGCAGCAGTGCCGCGGTGAGCCTTGCCACCCCGCCCTGGCCGGGCGGCCTCATGGTGCCGCACCTGAGCTGGGCGCTGACGGGGATTGCAGCTCCGGATGCTGCAGCAGCAGCTGCATGGCGCTGTCGATGGGGATGTGGGCATAGCTGTGGCCGCTATCTTCCCAGCCGTATCCGTTGAGACGCGCGGCCTGGGCGGCCTGGTAGCTGCGTAGCAGGCCGGCCGCATCCGGGTCGGAGAGCGCTGGGGGCTGCACGGCGCGGCGCGTGGGTTGGATGCTGGTGTGGTTGAGCGCGGAGAGCAGCCGCACGAGGGCTGTGACCATGACGACCGTCAGCAGCACCGCGAGGGCGGCCACGGCAATCGCGCGGCCGTCGATGCCCGAGCCCTCACGCTGAGTTTCCGACGCCATGGCTCAGGGCCTCGCAGACGTCGGCTGCCAGCGCTGGAGCCAGGCCGCGAGCCATGCGCCGACGCAGATCAGCACCAGCACCGGATCGCTCCAGCGCAGCGCCAGCCCCGCGGGCATGAAGGCGGGTTTGACCAGGTAGAAGAACAGCAGCAGTTGCGACAACAGCAGCGCCGCGGCGATACCCGCCAGGTAGCGCGCGTCACGCTTGATCGAGCGCACCAGCAGCAGCAAAAAAGGCAGCAGGAACTGCAGCAGCACGAGCGTTACCGTGACATTGCGCCAGTTGGTCGTCAGGCGCGGCAGGTACCAGGAGATCTCCTGGGGCAGATCCTCGGCCCAGACGATCAGGTACTGGGTATAGGAGAGGTAGGTGAGACCGAGCACGTACATGAGCAGCAGATTGGCGAAATCACCGCACAATGCTCGCAGCGGTGCGCTCTGCAGCGACCGGCGCGTCTCGGAGCCCCCTCGCAGCGCCGCCCAGGCGAGTGGACCGATGTACCCACAAACAGCCAGCGCCAGCGCCGCCTGCATCGCGGCCACCCCGATCCACAAGCCAAAGGTGCTCGAATACCAGTGCGGCGTCAGCGACATGATCCAGTCCACGGCAGCCAGAGAGACACTGAAGCCGTAAAGAATGAGACCCGCGGCGCTGAAGCGGATCAGCGCGGGGCTGCGGGGCGCGCTCGTGCGTGCCGCCAGCAGCCGCCAGCGCAACGACAGCAATGACCAGAGCACCAGGTAGAAGGCCGAGCGCGCCAGAAAGAACGGCCGGTTGAGCCACCAATGCTTGTCTGCAACGCTGCCGGGATCGCTCATCCACTGAAACACCGCCGGCAGGTCGATGAGCAGCGGTAATGCGAACAGTGCCACCACCGGAAGGAGGCTGGCGGCAGCGCTGAGCGGCGCGCGCAGGGCCTCCCCCCAGCGCCCGCCGGTCAGCTGATGCAGCATCAGATTTGCAAGGCTGCCCAGTGAGAGCGCCAGGCAGAACAGATACACGAACAGATAGGAGCGCAGCGCCAGGCTCATCGGTGCGCATCCAGCCGGGCGCGATCGGCGGCCGAGAGCACAGTCGCGGGTGCGTGCTGGCTGAGCTGCAGTGCGCGAATGTAGGCAATGATCGCCCAGCGGTCGGCGGGAGAGACGCGGTCGGCATACGCGTACATCAGGCCGTATCCATGAGTGATCACGTCGAAGAAGTGACTGTCGGGCGCCTGTCGCAGCCGCTCGATGTGATAGGAGGGGGGCGCGGGGAAGCCTCGGCGCACGATGTAGCCGTCGCCATCGCCGAGCTCGCCGTGACACGGGGTGCAATAGATCTGGAAGCGGTCGCGGCCGCGCTCGAGCAACGCCATGCTGAGTGGATAGGGGTCGTGGGTCGCATACTCGTCACGGTCCCAACGGTTGGCGAGCCCGTAGCCCGAGCGACCCGAGGAGCTCACGGCAAAGCCACCGCGCGCGCTGATTTCAGTACCCGGCACCGGCGGCCGCGCGGCCGCTCCGTCCGCCCAGAAAGCGCTCTCATCCAGCGGGTCATAGCGCGGCTGGTGATACATGTCGTGCATGCCCTTCTCGCAGCCCGACAGCGTCAGCAGGACTGCCACGGCGAGCGGAACCAGAGGGGCCGCGGCAGTGCGCAGGCGCATGCCAGCGGTTCTCATTCCGGCACCTCCAGCACGGCGAGGGCACCGAGGGAGTCAAGGAAGCCGCGCGTGGCCTGCGGATCGAAGCGTTGATCCCGGCTGCAGATACAGAGGAAGAAGCGATCGCTGCTGGCGCGGCGGAACTCCTCGAGCTCGAACAACGGATGCATCAGGCGCGGCAGGCCGTTGAGCGCCAGCATGCCGAGCAGCGCGGCGAATGCGGCGCCGAGCACGGCGATCTCGAAGGTGACGGGCAGAAAAGCCGGCCAGCTGTCCAGCGGCCGGCCGCCGACGTTGATTGGATAGTTGATGGTCGCCGAATACCACTGCAGAAAGTAGCCGATCAGCGCGCCCAGCACCCCGCCGCCCAGGGTGATCAAGGGCACGTACTCGCGCGTGCCGCCCAGGGCCTCGTCCAGGCCTTCGATCGAGAAGGGACTGTAGGCCTCGAGCCGGTGGAATCCGGCCTCACGGGCGCGGTACACCGCCTGCAGCAGTGCATCGGCGCTGTCGAATTCGGCCAGCAGTCCGTAGAGCCGCACCGGTTCGGGGTGGCTGTTCACGTGGGCTGCTCCGCCGAGCGCTGCCCGGACTGCTGTCCGGGTTTCCCGGCGCTGCTGCCGTACTGCTCATGCAGCTGTCCGCGCAGGTCGTGGATGGAGATCGCCGGCAGCAGCCGCACGAACAGCAGCAGCAGCAGCACGAAGAAAGCGCATGAGCCGAACAGCGTCAGCCAATCCCAGCGCGTGGGCGAAAATGCGCCCCAGGCGGAAGGCAGGAAATCCCGGTGCAGCGGTTGCACGGTGATGATGAAGCGCTCGATCCACATGCCCAGCTGAATGACGAGGCTCAGGATGAACAGCACCGTGAGGTTGCGCCGCGCCCAGCGCCACCACAGCACCTGAGTGGCGATGACGTTGCAGAAGATCTGAATCCAGTAGACCGGCGCATACAGTCCCGTGAGGCGATCGAGACTCATGTACCGCTCATATGGATCGCCACTGTAGAAATTGGTAAAGGTCTCGGCGACATAGCTGTAGATGAGCACCCAATTGACGGCGAACATCACCTTGGCCATGTTGTCGATGATCGCGGGCGTGATCAGCTCCTCCAGGTGGAAGAACCGGCGCATCGGGATGAGCAGCGTCAGTACCATGGCGAAGCCGGAGAACAGCGCACCGGCGACGAAGTAGGGCGGAAAGATCGTCGAGTGAAAGCCGGGCGTATTGCCGATCGCGTAGTCGAGCGAGACGACACTGTGCACCGAGACCACCAGCGGTGCGGCCATGCCCGCGACCAGCAGGTAGGCGGTCTGATGACGCTTCCAGTGACGCGCCTCGCCTCGCCAGCCCAGGGCGGCGAGCGCGAACAACACCTGCGTCAGGCGGCCTCGGGCGCGATCACGCATGCTGGCGAGGTCGGGCAGCAGTCCCGCATACCAGAACATCAGCGAGACCAGCAGATAGGCTGCGATGGCGAAGAAATCCCACACCAGGGGACTGCGCCACTGTGGCCAGAGCTCCATCTTGTTGGGATAGGGTGCAAGCCAGTAGAAGAACCACGGGCGCCCCAGGTGCAGAATGGGGAACAGGCCAGCCATCACGGCCGCGAACAACGTCATCGCCTCGGCCGAGCGGTTGATCGAGCGTCGCCAGGTCTGACTCACGAGCAGCAGCACCGCGGAGATGAAGGTGCCGCCCTGTGCCATGCCGATCCACCAGACGTAGTTGCCGATGGCATAGCCCCACGCAACCGGTATGGCGATGCCCCAGATGCCGGGCCCGTTGAACAGCAGGTACCCGACCGCGGCGCAGAACATCAGACTCAGCAGCAGGCAGAGCGCAAGGCCGGTGAACCACGGCAGGCGCGAGCGGCGGTAAAAGACGATGTAGGTAATCTTCTCCGTGAGGGAGCGGTAGCTCCAGCCCGCCGGGATGTCTCCGGCGCGCAGCTCGGCGACGGGAGTGGGCGAGTCAGCCACGGTCGGGCTCGGCCGGATTGAGCACGCGCGCAAGATAAGTGGTGCGCGGCCGCGTATTCAGATCCGCCAGCAGGGAGTAATTGCGTGCCGAGGCCTTGGTCATGAGGACCTGGGCCTGCGGATCATTGAGATTGCCGAAGCGGATCGCCTGGGTCGGACAGACGGCCTGACAGGCGGTGACGATCTCCCCGTCACGTACCCCTCGATGCTCCAGCTCCGCGGCGATGCGTGCGCGCTCGATGCGCTGCAGGCAGTAGGTGCATTTTTCCATGACGCCGCGCCGGCGTACGGTGACGTCGGGGTTCTGCAGGGCCTTGAGGGCTTCGACGGATTGATTGGAGTACTGCAGGAAATTGAAGCGCCGCACCTTGTAGGGGCAGTTATTGGAGCAGAAGCGCGTGCCGATGCAGCGGTTGTAGATCTGGAGGTTCAGCCCCTGCGAGTCATGCACCGTGGCGTCGACGGGACAGACTTCCTCGCAGGGCGCGTGCTCGCACTGCATGCACGGGACCGGTTGGAAGAGCGTGCGCGTGCGCGCGCTGCCTGCCGTATCGAGCGGGTCGACGGCCTCGGGCCGATCGTCCTCGTAGCGATCGATGCGGATCCAGTGCATGACTCGGCCGAGCCGAACCTGCTCGGCACCCACCACGGGGATATTGTTCTCGGCCTGACAGGCGATCGTGCACGCATTGCAGCCGATGCAGGCGTTCAGGTCGATGGTCATCGCCCACTTGTAGCCGGGGTACGGATAGGCCGGATAGAGCGTGTGATCGGGCACGCGCTCATCCTCGCTGGCGGTCGCGAAGCGCGGCTCGCGGCGAAACTGCCCGAGCGTCGCCAGCGGCAGCAGCTCATCACGGCCGTGCAGCGTCTGATCGCGTTGCGTCAGCGCCGGGGACCAGCGCGTGCCCGCGCGCCGAGCGTGCGCCTGACCATACCAGGGCGCGGCTGCCAGCCGCAGGGGATAGGCATCGAAGCCAACGCCATCGCCGACCGGTCCGGCGCTGGTGCGACCGTAGCCGAGTGGCAGCGTGATGCACCCGTCGGGCTGTTGCGGCAACACCCAGACGCCGACGCGCAGCTGCCGGGGCAAGCCGCTGCCTTCATTCTGTTCGAGCCAGATCTCATCGCCGGTCTGCACACCGAGCGCCGCGGCCGTGCGCGGGGAGACATAGGCGGCGTTGCCCCAGGTGAGCTTGCTCATGGAGCGTGGCAGCTCCTGCAGCCAGGCGTTGTTGCTCCACTGGCCGTCGCGCACCGATTGATCCGCGGCAAAGATGAGCTGCACCGCACGGCCTGCGGGCGCGCTGCCCACTGCGGCGGCAGGGGCCGTGGCTACGGGCTGCGCCTCCGGCGAACGGGCGAATTGCGGGGCCGGCAGCGTTGTGAGCTGCAGGCGGGCGCTCGCCGCGGGAGCCGCCGTGCCGTCGATGAGACCGGCGCGCAGCCAACCTCGCCAGCGCTGGTCGAAATCCGCATCGGCGCGGGACCGCCACAGCGCCTGCAGCTGCGCATGGTCCTCGCTCGCCTGCAGCGGCGTCAGCAGATCGAGCAGCTCGTGCGCTGAATGCCCGCCATAGAGCGGTGCAATCAGCGGCTGGATCAGGCTGGTGGTGCCATCGTAAGCACGCAGGTCACCCCACTGCTCAAAGGGATGGGTTGCCGGGATGTGCCACGTACAGGCCGCCGAAGTCTCATCGACATATGCGGACAGATGCAGTGACTGCGGGATGCGTGCCAGCGCCGAGGCGAATTGCAGATCGGCAGGGGCGTCGTAGACCGGATTGCCATCGAGGATCAGCAGCAACTGCACGGCACCCGCGCTGGCCGCTTCGGTCAGCATGCGCAGCGAGTCCAGCGAGCCGGCGGCGCTGGTGGGCTGATAGCCCAGAGGCTCGAGGTAGGCATGCGTCACGCCGGGGGTGCCGAGCTGCTCGTTGAGCGCGCAGGCCAGCGCGTGCACCGCCGGGGGCATGCCATCGCCGGGGATCACCAGGCAGGCGCCCCGGTGAGCGCGCAGATCTGCGAGCAGCCCCTGTTCCCAGCGCGCGGCCGGCGATTGCGCCGGCGCTGCCGGAGCTGCTATTGCAAACGCGTCGGCAAGACGATACGCCAGCGCTTCGATCTGGTCCGGGCGCGCCGAGAGACGATGGTCGGCGAGCGCGCCGATCAGCCCCGGTGTGCTTTCGACGGCGTACAGGCGGCTCATGTCGGCGCCGCGGTCCGGGATACGCCGTGAGATCAGGTCGCGCGCATAGCGCACGCTGCCCGGCTGTCCCTGCAGGAAGTCCGCATCCAGCGTCACTACCACGCGCACCCGGTCGAAATGATAGAGGGGCTCGAGGGCACGGCCGAATGCGAGCTGTGTGCCCGCCGGCTGCGAGTCGGAAGCCAGTGGGTCGTAGACGGCGATCTGCAGGCGCGGATAGCGCTGCCGGATGCGCTCGAGCTGCGAGGCAAGCAGGGGAGAGGTGCTCGGACGCATCAGGATATGCAGTCCGGCGCCTGCGCTCTGCTCGAGCGCGGCGCGTTGTGACTCGATTGCCGTCTGAAGCTGCGGCCAGAGCCCGATCTGGCCACGATTCAGCAGCACGCTCGAACGTGCCGGGTCCCACAATTGCAGCACCGAGGCCTGCATCTGCGGCGTGGTGCTGCCGAGGCTGGCTGGATGCCGTGGGTTGCCCTCGACCTTGGTCGGCCGTCCGTCATTGGTCTCCACGAGGGCGCCGATGGCATAGCCGCGCTCAGCCAGCGCCGTCGCATAGAGCACCGGTACGCCGGGCAGGAGCTGCTCCGGGCCCTCCGCATACGGCACCAGGTAGCGCTCATCCGGGGCGCTGCAGCCTGCGCCGACCAGAGCAGCCGAGGCCGCCATCAGGCCGAGCACGCGCCGCCGCTCCTGCTGAGGGGCCGTGAGCGCATCGGTCCCGCGCATCTGTGTCAATACATTCGGCGACGCGATGTCGGCGGGCGATTTCATTCGTAGCGTCGTGCCTATGCGGGGTGAGGGGGAACCATCAGCGGTGACACGTCGAGCAGTCAGTCAGCCAGCGCCGCATATTCAGGCCGTAGTGGGTGAGCAGCGCCCGTTGGCGCGCAGGATCCGCACTCCCCTGTGCCATGGTGCTGAACACCTGCGCGGGCATGACCAGGTGCTGCGCCGGCTGCCGGTGACAGGCGAGGCACCAGCGCATGTGCAGCGACGCGGCACGCTCGGTCATGGGCATCTCATCCACGCGGCCGTGGCAGGCCGTGCAGGGCACTCCGTGACTGATGTGCGCGCTGTGATTGAAGTAGACGAAATCAGGAATTTCATTGACCGCGCTCCAGCGCAGGCGCGTACCGTCCGAGACGCTCTGATGCAGCACCTGGAACAGCGGCACTTCCCGGAAAAGCTGCGAATGGCAGCTCATGCAGGTGTCCGAGCTGGGAATGCCCGCAAAAGGCGAAGTCTCCACCGAGGTGTGGCAGTAGCGGCAGTCGATGCCGTCCTCGCCGACGTGATGCAGGTGGCTGAAGGGCAGTGGCTGCGGGGGAGGACTGCCGACCTGATACGGCCAGTCGATGGCCCAGCGCCAGAGATAAAACCCTGCGACGACCAGAGCGACGGCAATCAATGCCGAGAGCTTCAGTGCAAGCAGCAGCCCACGATCGAACACCTGCGCCATAGGCGGCGCGGTTGATGCAAAGCCGGGGCCAGTTGTGCCCAACGGCTGATTGCCGCGCAAGCGGCACGATTCGCATGGGCGCCGATAGCGCAAAAAGCGCACAGAAATCGGCGGGACCGGAACTTATTACAAGCCTGATCCTTCCAGGCCGTGCGCGAGGTGCATGCGAAGTCCCCCCAAACCCGCCCGCCGACTGCCCGTTTGCCCGGGACGTGCCGGCCTCCTACAATGCCCGTCCCCCGACGGCTAGGTAGCTCAGCTGGTTAGAGCGTGGCACTCATAATGCCGAGGTCGAGGGTTCGAGTCCCTCCCTAGCCACCATTAAATCAGCCACTTGCGGCCCCCTGTTGAACCCGAACCGCGGATAGTGCGGGACTTTTGCGGGACTGCAGAGCACAAACTTCTTCGGACCCTGCGATCAGCGAGCCAATCTCAGGCGCCGAGTAGTGCGTTGTGACGTGACGTGACTTGTGGCCAAGGAGGACCTGGCGATCCTCGAAGCCGATGCCACGCTGCATCTGGATTAGTGGGGCCGTGATGAGCCAGGGCCGATCCGTCTCGTCGCGCCAGAGGCGCGCCGAGAGATTCAGAATCCTCCGTACGACTGCCAGGTCGCGGTTGACCGTTCCGGGGCTGATGCGCGCCCGCAAGCGAGCTCGCACATAGGTCTGCACTGTTTCGTGATGGACGCGTCGCAGCGGCAATGCCCCGATGTAGGGGTCCAGTGCTGCCGGTGCGCGCGCGTCGCGCTCGAGACTGCGCTTGCGCGTGTTCTCCTGCAGAAACTTCGTCGCCGCTTCCCGAAAGCTGCGCACGCGCTGCGCACCCATCAGCCGCACCTCTCGTGCTTCCTGCACGAGACGCGCTACGACTGCTTCGGCCTCTTTGAGGTCGCCTGTGCCAGTGCTTTCGCAAATGCGCTTGCCGTCGATGACCTTATCGATATGCCAAGCTCCTCCCCGGAGGGCGAGGCCCGGCAATCGTCTAGTGTTTCGTCCTATGGCCGACTCCTTTGCGCCGCGGGACGTCCGTTGCGGCTCTTATGTTCATCGGCGGCGGCCTCCATTTCAAGGCGATCAAATGCTCGACCCTGCCGGCCAACCCGAATTTCCGTCAGCCGCGGGCGCAGCTCGCGATTAAAGCGGTTCTTGTCCATCCCAAAGAAAGATGGAGCGTCTCGGAGGCGCACGAACCTTGGGAGAATCAAGCCCAGTGGGAAAGAAGCTGCGGTGGCAGCGCCAGCCACCATTTCGAGAACGCCCCGTCAGCTGAACGACCCCCTCCGATTGCGCATTCCCCGGCTCGCTTCTGATGCAATCAAGCAGGCACTGATAGATAGGTGCGATGAACCTGAATTTTCGCTGCCCGGCGAGCTGGATCATTCGCATTTCGTTGAGCAAGCGGCAGAAATTTTGGCGGGCCAACTGTACGACGGATTTTCTGACGAAGTGCCGGATCGATGGTTCGTATCGTGCTGGCATGCCGGAGAAGCCCTGACTGACCTCATGTGGCGGTCCTACGGGGGTCACAAGGGTGTCTGCATATCGTGCGACGGACCCGCGCTCTTAAGTCAGTTGCGCAATACAGTGTGGGTTAAGCGAAATCTTTCAGTAGAGGACCGTGGTCCCGAAAACTTCGAGTTTCTGTACGGCTATGTTGACTACGAACGACCGTTGTTTGAGGTAGAACGAGACGATGAGTCGGGCCCGACAGTGGCGGTCGGGCGAGCGGCATTTTCTTACCGCCGCTCTGGCCGTTCGCCGCTCGATCTGCTCCTCGGCATCGGTGGCAACCTGGCGTGCGAGCTCCACACCGGGGCCGCTCATCGATAAGCATGTCTAGCTGGCCTACCCGCGCGTTGCGGTTCCTGCCAACGGGATTCCAGTAGCCCGAATCATTCAGCCGCATGAGTAGTGGGTACAGCGTTCCGGACGTCAAACCCGTTGCCTTGGACAGCTCGTAGTCGTAGTACCAGCCCCGCGGTTGCTCCAACATCGTCGTTAACAGGAGACGAGTTTGGTGCGACGCATTTTTGGGACGTCCCATACGCATATCACAACATATGT
>DATJUN010000066.1:0-59253 GCA_035502275.1 Steroidobacteraceae bacterium | reverse complement strand
CCTGCTGTTCGGCGTTTTGCAGGGAGTCAAGTCCGGAGTCGATCAGTCCATCGCCGCGATTCGTCCGGACATTTATTGGGTCATTCCCGCCGACGCAGGCACGACGCTGCCTCTGGGCATGGAGCAACGCCTTGCAGCAGTGCCAGGCGTCAAGGACATCAATCCTTGCGAGTTTGTCGGTGCCACCTATCAACGCCCCACCCAGCAGCTGGGCATCCTGGCTACCAATTTCGGGGCCGGACCGGCTGCCAATCTGGGCGTGGGGGCCAGCCCCGAGGCGATCGCCGCTCTCGCGCGCACCCGCACCGGAGCGCTCGTCAGCACGGTTCCGCAGGCCCAGTACCACTGGAAGGTGGGCGACCAGATTCCCTTGACCGTGCCAACGCCACGAAAGAATGGCAGCAGGAGCTGGACCTTCGAGGATCTGGGCACGTTCGTTCCCCCGGACAATGGCGGGCTGGATATTTTCATCGTCGTGCGCTACGACTACTTCGATGCGGCTCGTCAGAGCGGAACTGGCACCGTGGGCCGCTACTTCATCGACGTCACCGATGCCGCGCAGGGTGAGCAGATCGCCCACCACATCGACGCGCTGTTCGCCAATTCCCCCTCCCCGACCCGCACGGAATCCATCCGTGCCCTCAACCAGTCGAACCTTCGAAGCCTGGGGGACCTCAATTTCGTCGTGCATTCGGTGGTCGGCGCGGCGCTGTTCGCATTGCTGATCGCGACCGCCGCACTCACCATGCAGTCGGTGCGCGAACGCACCAAGGAGCTGGCTGTCCTGAAGACCATGGGATTTTCCGACCGCAGGGTCTTCGTTCTGCTGCTGCTCGAATCCATCACGTTGTGCCTCGGTGCAGCGCTGGTCGGACTCGTCGTGGCCTCGAGGATGATGCTCTGGGCGCAACGATACGTGAACCTGCGTCTGACCATGCCCTACTCGGTGCTGGCGGTGGGGCTGGTGCTCGCATTTGCTCTGGCGCTGGCCAGTGCGAGCCCGCCGGCATGGCGGGTACTGCGCCTGCAGGTTGCCGAGGCGCTGGCGGGACGGTGACAAGCCTGGGCTCCAGGGCACTGCCGCGCTTGACATAGTTCCCTGCCCCGGCCGCCTGCCCGCCCGGCGTCATCCCTGACGGGTTTGGTGCGTTTGGATGTCTATCGACGCATCAAGCGTTGCAGAAGCGCATGGGAGACCTACGTGCTGAACAGATTCAATGCGACCAGGATCACAGCGACGCTGATCGGCCTGGCGGCCGCCGCAAGCCTGGCGGGCTGCGTGGTGAGGCCGGTCGGTTACGTGGGTGCCGGTGTGTATGTGGGTCCTGGCTATGGACCGCCCGCGCCGGCCGCGGACGTCGTGGTGGGCGTCGCGCCGGCACCCGGCTACATCTGGACGGCAGGGTACTGGGGTTGGGTCGGCGGCCGCTACGTCTGGAGTCCCGGACGCTGGATCGCCCCGCGGCCCGGCTATCGCTGGGCCAATGCGCACTGGGTGCGCGGCCCGCGAGGCTGGCACCTCGTCGGCGGGCACTGGCGCCGCTGATCATCGCCGGCGCTGCCCGCGTGTGTACCTGATCGGCCAGGCACCATCAGGTCTGCACGCGCCGGGCGAGCGCGCGGCGACCCTCGAGCAGCTGATACACCAGCAGAATCGGTATACCGACCGCAATGTCCCGAGCCCGCCGCAGTAACGAGACTGCCAGGGCAAATTCCTTGCCGATGCCAAACAGCGGTGCGAGCACGGTGTAGGCGGCTTCCTGCACTCCCAGTGCGTTCGGAACAAAAAAGGCAAGACTGCGCGCTGCATAGACCAGGCTCTCGAGCGCAATGACCGCGCTGATATCCACGCGCTCGCCGATCAATCGGAACGCGACCCAGGTCGACAGCGCCGCGGCGACCCAGGCACAGAAATGAAGGCCGGTCGACAGCAGCAGCCGCAGTGGAGAGCGATGAATTTCCCGCAGATCTGCCGCTACACCGGACATGTGGGCGCCCGAGGCGGGAAAAACGCGTGCCGCAAGCTTGCCCGAGAGCCAGCCGATACCCCGCCTTTGCAGCGCCAGCATGCCGATGCCGCACAGGGAGAGAACCCCGATCCCGATGAGAATGCCGCGCTCCAGGCTTACCGCTGCGGCGCCGTGCGTGCCGCGCGTGAGCAGCAGCGACAGACCGACGCCCACGTACAACACCTGCGCGATGAGTTCGGCCGTCACGTCGACGATCAACGACGCCACCGTCAGGCGCGTGGCCATGCCGAACAGGCCCGCTGCTCGTACGCCGAGAATCATGCCGCCGACCGGCGAAAGCGGCAGCGACTCGGACACCGCATCTCGCACCATGCGCGCCCAGATGATGACCGGCAGCGATGCATGCGTCGTTGGCGGCAGCAGCACATACCAGGCCGACCCGACCAGCGCGAATACCACGAAGGCCATTACGCACAGCAGGCCAAAGCCGCCGAGGCCGATCGAGCCGGCTGCCGCCAGCACGGCATGCAGGCCGATGTGCCTCAGCAGATAGCCGATCAACGCCACGCCGAGCGCCACGACGATCAGCAGCTGCAGCCGTGACGACGCGCTTGGCGCTGAGGATTTTGGTTCTTCCGAGAGATCGTCCGGGTCTTGCATCGGTCCTGATGGATTGGCTGCCGCTCGACGCACTATGCCGCAAAGCACGCAGCCCGCATATCCACTCGCACCGGATCATCGGCGCGCGCAGTCCGACCGGCCAGGGTCGGCAAGCTGCTAGTATCACGCCAGCGAGGTCAGTCGTGGGGAGCGCCCCGGTTGGTACAGAGCATCCCCGATGCAGCCAGCAAAGCGCCAGAACCAGAGCCACAGCCACAGCCACAGGCCTGGGGGCATCCGCGCCAGCTCTGGATGCTGCTCGCTGTCACGCTCGGGCTGAATTTCTCATTCTATGGCTTTCGCGCCTATCTGGCGCCCTACCTCGCGAGCTTCTACAGCGCGCTCGGCCCAGCCGCCGCGCAGCGGCAGGCGGACCTGCTCTCCAGCGGATTTCTCGCCCTGATGTACGCCACGCCGATCGTCGGCGGCTACATCGCGGACAAACTGCTCGGCGAGGCACGCGCACTGGCGTTGTCTTTGTGGCTCATGAGTGCTGCGCTCGCGCTCATGGCCTCCCCTGCGCTGGAGGGATTCGAGCTCGGCATGGCCTGCTACGCCCTGTCTGCGGGACTCAACATCACGCTGACGGTACTGATCGGGCGCAATTACGCGTCGACTGATCCACGGCGGGACGGCGCATACACGCTGTATTACCTCGCCATCAACACCGGCGCCTTTATCGCACCGCTGATCTGTGCCGATCTGGTCGGAAGACACTTTGGCTATCGCTGGGGCTTTCTCGCCGCGGCTGGCGGCAATCTGCTCGCCGCCATCCTGTTCCAGTGGCGCCAGCACACGCTCGCTGCCGTGCTGCCACATCGAGGCGCTGCCAGCAGCCGCTGGCTCGTACCGGCAATCATCGCGGCCATCGCCATTCTGGCCTACCCGCTGGCGCTGCTGCTGTCGCGGCCGCAGGTGCTCAGCATTGCGATGTACGCACTGATGGGGCTGCTGGTGGGGTATTTCATCATCGGCTGCATACGTCGCGGCGAGCGGGTCCAGACGCAGCGCTACCTGGCACTGCTGCTGCTCTTCGTGGCGCTGGTGCTGTTCTGGGCCCTGAGCTTTCAGGGCGTGACGTCGCTGAATTTCTTCGCCCGCGACTACGTGCGCGCGCCGTTCGATTACAGCCTCTTCCAGTCTGCCAACCCGCTCTATATCCTGCTGTTCGCACCCGTGCTGGCGATGCTCTGGCCCTGGCTCGGGCGCCACGGCCAGGATCCCTCGACCCCCCGCAAGTTCGGTATTGGTCTGCTGCTGGTCGCGCTCAGTTATGGACTGCTGGTGGCGGGTATCCACTACGGCCTCGGCGCCCAGGGCAAGCTGTCGTGGGTGATCCTTGCAGGCTGCTATCTGCTGCAGACGCTGGGCGAGCTCTCGCTCTCTCCCATCGGCTATTCACTGGTCGGCCTGCTGGCTGCTCCGGAAGAGACCTCGCTGGCGATGGGCGGGTGGTTCTTCGGCGTAGCGCTCGCCTACGAGCTGGCCGGCTGGATCGCCACGCGCACCGTAGCCACGGGCACCGGCGCGCACGCCGCGGGGATCGCCGCCTATGCAGAGGTCTATGGAGAGCTGTTTCTGATGAGCCTCGCCGTCGGGCTGGCGTACCTGCTGGCAGCACCGTGGATACGCAGGCTCATGCACGGCGTGCACTGAGCCGGCTAATGCATGCCCTGCGGCTGCATCCAGCCGAAGTGCCAGCTCAGAAACAGGAAGCCGAACAGCGCCAGCGACAACACGATGCGCGCGGTGAGTGCCCGCACCATGCCGCTGCCCTGATCGGCCTGGCCCATGTGGAACATCGCCTTCGCGAGACTCGCGACGATGGCCACGAGCAGTAACGTCACGAGGATCTGCATACGGCCGGTGCTCCTGCGCTCTTGGATCCCACCGCAGCGCGCGCGCTGCGTGCATTCTCGGCCGCGGCACGGGCACTGGCCTCCTCGGCACGCACGACACGCACGACACCGGCAACACCGGCGCCGACGACGGCCATCATGACTGCCATCAGAAACACCAGCCCGCCGGCCATACGCCAGCCTTCGACCAGGCCCCAGATCATGCCCACCGGGGTCGAGACCAACAGCAGTGGCTTGGCGATTTTCATGGGCCACACGCTAGCGCGTCCGCGCCATGTGTAACAGATGCAGCTGATGCGATTTTTAGCTATAACAGATGAGTGGCACGCTATCAGGATATTGCGCTGGAGCTCGGCGAGGCCATCGGGCGGCTCGAATACCGCCCCGGCGAGCGCTTCCCTTCCGTCCGCGAAGCCAGCCGCGCGCACGGCGTTGCCGTGGGCACGATGCTGCGCGTGTACGAGGCGCTGGAAACGCAGGGGCTCATCGAGGCGCGGCCGCGCTCCGGCTACTTCGTCCGGCTCCGCCCTGCTCTGGTCCACGGCGAGCCGGCGCGCAGCGAGCCGCTCGCCAGGCGTGCGCCGGTCGACGTCAGCCAGCTCGTGTTTCAGCTGCTCGATGAAACGCGACAGCAGCAGATGGTTCCCTTCGGCTCGGCGTTCCCCAGCCCGGAGCTGTTTCCGTTCACGGCGCTGATGCGCTCTGCCGCCGCCGCGGCGCGCCGCCTGGATCCCTGGAGCAGCGTGTACGACCTGCCTCCGGGCAACGCACAGCTACGACGCTGGATTGCACGCCGCTACCGGCTCGGTGGCTGCGCCATCGATCCTGACCAGATCGTCGTCACCAATGGCGCGCTCGAGGCCATCAATCTGTGTCTTCAGGCCACCACGCGCCCGGGCGATACCGTCGCCGTGGAATCCCCGACCTTCTATGCCACCCTGCAGGCAATCGAGCGCCTGCGTCTGCGCGCCATCGAGATCCCGACGCACTCGCGCACTGGCCTGGACGTGCCGGCGCTGGCGCGGGTGCTGCGTCGTACGAGCATCAGCGCCTGCATTGCCATGAGCAATTTTCAGAATCCGCTCGGCAGTCTCATGCCAGAGAGTGACAAGCAGGCGCTGGTGCAGTTACTGGGCCGCCACCGGGTCCCGCTCATCGAGGACGACGTCTATGGCGAGCTCTATCACGGTACCGATCGACCGCGCCCGCTCAAGGCCTATGACCGTGACGGCCAGGTGCTTCACTGTGGATCTTTTGCCAAGTGCCTGGCTCCGGGGTTGCGCGTGGGCTGGTGCGCACCGGGTCGCTTCCGTGAACGCGTCCAGCAGCTGAAGGTCATGAGCTCCATCGCCACGCCCTCGCTGACTCAGGCGACACTGGTGAACTATCTGCGGGACCACTCGTTCGACCGCCACCTGCGCGCGTTGCGTGCCAAGCTCATCTGGCAGCTGCAGATGCTCATCCGCGCGATGGAGACGTCCTTCCCGTCCGAGTGTCGGATCACGCGACCGCAGGGCGGCTACCTGCTCTGGGTTCAGCTGCCCGCCGCGGTCGATGCCCTGCGGCTGCACGCCCTGGCGCAGCAGGAGCACATCAGTCTTGCACCCGGACCGCTGTTTTCCGCGCGGCGCGGCTACCGTCAATTCGTCCGGCTGAATTTCGGGCATCCCTGGACCGCTCATTCGGCTCGAGCCATCGAAAGGCTGGGAGGACACATCCGCGCACTGGCTGCCGGGAGCACCCGGGGGTAGACCGCGTGCGCTGCCTGCGCTAAAACACTCCGGTCCTGCACCCCTTCCGCCATTGCTGCTCTGCCTGGGAGACCACACATGAACAAGCCAGCTCCTCAGCGCGATGCGCTCACCGAGCGTCGCGCCTCGCCCTTGGCCACGCCAACGGACCTGAGTTCCAAGGCCGTCGTCGACCTGCAGGCTGCGCTGAATCCGATCCTTGCGGATGTCTTTGCGCTCTATGTCAAGACCAAGAATTTCCACTGGCACATGAGTGGTCCGCACTTCCGCGACTATCATCTGCTGCTCGATGAGCAGTCCGAGCAGATCTTTGCGATGACCGATCCGATTGCCGAGCGCGTCCGCAAGATCGGCGGGCGCACGCTCTACTCCATCGGTCATATCGCCCGATTGCAGCGCATCTCGGACAATGATGCGCAATACGTCGAGCCGCTGGACATGCTGGCGGAGCTGCGCGAGGACAACAAAATGCTCACCGCACGGATGCGCGAGGCCCATAACGTCTGCGAAGAGCATCGCGATATCGCCACCGCGAGCCTGCTGGAGGTCTGGATCGACGAGACCGAGCGGCGTACCTGGTTTCTGTTCGAGGCCAGCCGGCGCGGCGACGCCACGGGCCACTGAAAGCGCCGCGGCGGCACCTCAATCCAGCGTCTTGCCGTCGAAATCGCTGGCCTGGTGCCGCTCGCGCAACTGAGTCGCGGGCTCGCCGCTGGTGCGGTTGACGATGCGACCGCGCCTGACAGCCGGGCGCTGGAAAATCTGGTCGGCCCAGCGCTGCACATGGCGGTACTGCTGGACGTCGAGAAACTCGGCTGCGCCGTAGATCCAGCCCTTCACCAGGCCGCCATACCAGGGAAAGATGGCGATGTCGGCGATCGTATAGTTTTTTCCGGCGATATAGGCGCTGTCCGCGAGACGTCGATTCAGTACATCCAGCTGCCGCTTGACCTCCATGGCGTAGCGGTCGATTGCGTATTGGATTTTCGTTGGTGCGTAGGCGTAGAAATGCCCGAAGCCGCCGCCGAGGTAGGGCGCACTGCCCATCTGCCAGAACAACCACGAGAGGCACTCGGCGCGTGAGGCGCCCTCGCCCGGCAGCAGCGCAGCAAACTTCTCGGCCAGATAGAGCAGAATCGCTCCGGATTCGAACACGCGTACCGGCGTCGCAGCGCTGCGGTCCAGCAGCGCGGGAATCTTCGAGTTCGGGTTGACGGCGACGAAGCCGCTGCCGAACTGCTCTCCTTCGCCGATGTTGACGGGCCAGGCGTCGTATTCGGCGCCGCTGTGACCGAGCGCCAGCAGCTCCTCGAGCAGGATCGTGACCTTCTGCCCATTCGGCGTCGCCAGTGAATACAGCTGCAGCGGATGACTCCCCAGCGGCAGCTCCTTCTCATGGGTCGCCCCTGCGACCGGTCGATTGATGTTGGCGAAGCGTCCCCCGCTGCCCTGGGTCCATGTCCACACCCTGGGCGGCACATAATCGGATGAGTCGGTCACTGCTGGCTCCTCAATTCAGGCGGTGTGGCAGCAAAGCATGCGGGGGGAAGGCTGTCCATCCGCCGCCCTGCGCAGCGGCTCGGTCAGCACGGCCCTCAATCCGATGCGGCCAGCCGCTGTATCAGCGCCTGAGCTGCCGCTGGATTGGCAACTTTGAACCCACTGATGAAATAGAGGAAGACGTCGCGACACCCGGCTGACGCTTGTCCGGCGAGCGGGGGCGGCAGGTCCTCGGGAGCTCCGCCATTGGCCCAGCAGCGCGCCCGATGCGCCCAGCGATCGATTTGCGCCGCGGGATATCCCAGCGGCTCCCCCGACTGCGTCCCCATCAGCCGCACGTAGACGAAAGAGGCAGTCACGTCACTGAACCAGGGGTGCTCGCTGTCGCCGGCGAGCACCAGCGCGACTCCGTAGTGGCGCGCCATCTCGACGCAGGCGGCCGACTGGAAGCTGGCATGACGCACTTCCACCGCGTGACGTATCGTCCGGGAGTCCAGGCGCGGGGGCAGCAGCTTCAGAAAGGCTTCGAAGTCGATCGGGTCGAAGCACATCTGCGGCGGCAGCTGCCAATTGATCGGCCCGAGCTTGTCCTGCAGCTGCAGGACCCCACCGCCGAGAAAGCGCTCGATCGTCGCGCCGGCGGCAGCCAGGGTACGCCGGTGCGTGGCGTAGCGCGGCGCCTTCAGCGAAAAGACAAAGTCGGCGGGAGTCTCCTCGCGCCAACGCATGAACACCTCGGGCTTCTGCGCGGCATAAAAGGTGCCGTTGATCTCGATGGAGCTGAGCTTGCCGGCGGCGAATTCGAGTTCGCGCCGATGCACCAGTTCGGGCGGATAGAAAACCCCCCGCCACGGCGCGTAGGTCCAGCCGCCGATTCCGACTCGGATCATGCGCCCATTCTAAGCATGCGCTAGGCTCGCGCCATGGGCGAGGTGGCGTTGCTCGCAATTGACCAGGGAACCAGCTCCTCGAGGGCCATGGCCTTCTCAGGCAGCGGCGAGCTGCTTGGCACCGAGCAGCAGAGCTTCGAATCGCTCTATCCGGCGCCCGGCTGGGTCGAACACGATCCGGAGGTGCTGTGGGGAACCGTCCTGTCCACATCGCGCACGCTGCTGCGGCGCATGCGAGCGGCGGGCTATGAGGTCATTGCACTTGGCCTGACCAATCAGCGCGAGACCAGCATCGTGTGGAATCGCCGCACCGGCGCTCCGATCCACAATGCCATCGTCTGGCAGGATCGGCGCACGGCGCAGCGCTGCCGGGAGCTCGCACGCGCCGGGCATGAGTCGCTGCTCATCGATAAAACGGGCCTGCGGCTGGACCCCTACTTCTCCGCGACCAAGCTCGCCTGGATTCTCGATGCGGTCCCGGGGGCACGCGCGGCAGCCCAGGCCGGCGAGCTCGCCTGCGGCACGGTCGACAGCTTCGTGCTCTGGCGGCTGACGGGCGGCAAGTCACACCTCACGGATGCCAGCAACGCCAGCCGCACCGCCCTGTATGACATTCGCCAGGGCCGGTGGGACACGGCGCTGTGCGAGCTGTTCGGCGTGCCACCGCGCGCTCTGCCGGAGGTGCGCGACAGCGCCGGGGACTTCGGCACCACCGATCCGCAGCTGTACGACGAGGCACTGCCCATTCGCGGCGTTGCAGGCGATCAGCAGGCCGCGCTGCTGGGTCAGGGATGCCTTGCACCCGGTGACGCCAAATGCACCTACGGTACTGGCGCCTTCCTGGTCGCCAACACCGGCGATCGGCTGGTCAGCTCCAGCCGCAAGCTCATCAGCACTATTG
Organism: Steroidobacteraceae bacterium; assembly: GCA_035502275.1. Classification (GTDB taxonomy): domain Bacteria; phylum Pseudomonadota; class Gammaproteobacteria; order Steroidobacterales; family Steroidobacteraceae; genus FEN-1191. The sequence continues at coordinate 49,722 of DATJUN010000066.1, read as the reverse complement.
CCTGGCGCATCCGCGGGCGCGTCACCTACGCCATAGAAGGCTCGATTCTCTCGGCAGGTTCCATCGTCCAGTGGCTGCGCGACGCACTGGGTCTGTTCACGCGCAGCGAGCAGATCGAGGCGCTGGCCGCATCGGCGCGGGGCAACGGCGGCATCCACCTTGTGCCGGCCTTCACCGGTCTGGGCGCCCCCTATTGGGATCCGGATGCGCGCGCGGCGATCCTGGGGCTGACACCTCAGAGCGGCCGGGCAGAGATCGCCCGTGCGGCGCTCGAGGCCGTCGTCTACCAGACCTGCGATCTGATCGAGGCGCTGACGCAGGATGCGGTGGCCCCGACACTCCTCAAAATCGACGGCGGTATGGCGCGCAACACCTTGTTTTGTCAGCTCCTGACAGACATGCTCGGCATGCCGGTGTTGTGCCCGCACATGCCGGAAGCGACCGCCTTCGGTGCCGCCTGTCTGGCCGGTCTCGGGCAAGGGCTCTACCGCTCGCTCGAGCAGGTCGCAGCCCTGTGGCACCCCGGCCGGCGTTATGCGCCGGGCATGGATGCGGCGCACCGCGCCGCCGCCCTGGCAGCCTGGCGCGACGCGCTCCAGCGGGTACGCACTACGTAAGTATTCAGGCTCTTGCAGTAATATCACCGACCGGGTCGGCCGCAGACGCGCTGCACTGGCATGCTCAAATCACCGTCGGGGGTCTCATGAAATCCAAATGGCTCATTCTCGGCGCCGTTGGCGCCGGCATGCTTTCCACCTATGCGCTGGCAGCGCTGCAGCCGGGAACGACCGCGCCGGCCTTCACAGCGCCCGCCTCGAAGAACGGCAAGTCCTTCAACTACTCGCTGAGCAGCGCTCTGCGACACGGACCGGTGGTGGTGTACTTCTATCCGTCCGCCTATACGCGTGGCTGCGACATCGAAGCGCACACCTTCTCGACCGAGATCGCCAAATTCAAGGCTGCCGGCGCCAGCGTCGTGGGCGTTTCGCTCGATAGCATTTCGCGTCTGAATGACTTCTCGAAGGATCCGAACTTCTGCGCGGGCAATTTTCCGGTGGCCTCGGACCCCGACGGCCACATCGCGCAATCCTATGAATTGATGGTCTCCGCGGCGCGTGCCGGCGCGCAGGACGTGCGTGGACAGGAAATCGGGCACGGCTTCGCCGAGCGCACGACCTTCATCGTCGATCGCAATGGCACCATCAAGGCCACGATCGGTGGCGTAGCGCCCGCCGATAATGTGCAGAAGGCCTTGACGGCAGTCCAGTCGCTCTCGGCAGGCAAATAGCGCCAGCGGCTCGCGGCCAGCGGCTCGCGCGGGCTCCTGCCTGACTGGCTGCGTCGACAGGGATTTGCACTCTGCGGGGACGCTGCTTGCGGCGCCTGGCGCCCCTATGGATTCTGATTTCCCTTCGTAGCCTCGATGGCGATGGGTCCGAAGAGCGTGTTGCCGCCGGCCGCGCGCGCCGCACCCGCCCCTGCGCCCGCGCTCGTGCCCGCGGGCACTGGACCCCGATCCGGAACGTTCACGATGCGCATCTCGTTGTCGGCGACGTGCGCGGTGATCTGGTTGTGAAAGGGGATGAAGCCGGGTCGGCCCCAGTCCTCGTGCAGGATGTTGAAGCGCAGCGTATCGCCGTCGATCTGAAAGTCTCCCAGGGCTGCCATCGTGTAGGGATTGTCGCAGGGACCGCAGGCCATGCCGCGCAGCTGCCGGCCGACGCGGCGGATGATGAAAAATTGCTTGCCTGGTCCGTCGCGCAATCCCACCCACACACCGACGATCCGGTCCGCAGACAGCTGCTCCGATGGACCCGGCGGCACGTAGGGACAGGTCCGCGGCTCCAGGTATTGACAGATCCGATGCGACCAGAGGCCAGGGGCAATCGTGGGGGCGGGACTGGCCGGGATATGCACGGGCGCCACCACCGGGCCGGGCGGCAAGCGCCCCACAGGACCGCCCGGCAGCGGCGCCGGACCGCGCGGGTCCTTGCGCATGACATAGTGAAAGCGTCCCACACCTGCCAGGCCGCTGATGCCGTCCACGACCAGCTGGCCGCGATCCAGTCTCGCCGTCGCATGATCCAGATAGCTCGTGCTGCCATCGTCGTTGACGTGCGTCACCACGAAGGTCAATCCGTTGGGAGCCAGAGTGCCATCGACGAAGGCCAGCGTGGTCGCGTCACTGCAGCGCGTGCAGTAGATGCCCCGGACCTGGCTGTCGCGGATCGAGAATTCGTAGATGTGCCCGCCCTGTTGACCGAAGGTCTCCCAGCCTCCCCGATAGTCGTTTTCCGGCAGTCCGCTCGCCGCAGACGCCAGGCGCAGGAACGCGAGCGCTGCCACCAGGCTCAAGAGTCGCTTCATTGGCCCCCCTCGTCTTTCCGCCCATGCTCTTCAGAGCACTGCTGATCTTACCGCCGCCGCGGCGGCGCATCAGCCTTCGCCTCCGCCGCAAAGATATGGCAGAGTCACCGGCGCCACCGAACGGGAGGGGGATGATTCGGATGAGAACACACCACCGGGCAGTGCTCGCTGGCCTCGCGCTGGCAGCAGTCCAGCCGGCCCCTGCGCAGGACGCGACCATCGTCAATGCACGCATCGTCGTGGGGGACGGACCGGTCATTGCCGATGGCTACATCCTCGTGCAGGGCGGTCACATCGTGACCGTCGCGCCCGGCCGTCCCGCTCAAACGATCGGCACCCTCATCGACGCTACCGGTTTGACGGCTGTGCCCGGCTTCATCGACGGACACAAACACATCAATACCGGTCCGCTCGAAAAGCAGCAGATGGCCGATCTCATCGACAATGGCTTCACGACGGTGCTCTCCGGCGGCGGTCCCGCGGACGGCAACCTGATCCTGGCGCAGCATATCGATTCTGGATTGATCAATGGTCCGCACGTGCTCGCGTCGGGTCGCTTCAACCTGCACGGTACGCCCGAACAGGCGCGCGAGGCGATCCGCGCCATGGCTGCCCAGGGCATCAAGTACACGGGTGAGGTGGCCGTCACGCCTATCCCCACCGCAACCCGGGAGGAGCTGGCCGTCCTGCGCGCCGCCGTGGACGAAGGCGCGAAGGACGGCGTGCAGGTGCTGGTGCACGCGGTCTCCACCCCTGCGATGGTCGCGGCCACGCAGGCGGGCGTGCGCCACGAGGTACACCTGCCGAACAAGGATTTCATGAGCTACGACGATGCCGCGCTCATCGCCGGCAGCGGCACCCATGTGCTCGACACCATCAGCTTCGGCGCTCCGATCATCGACGTGTTTCAGAGTGACGATACCCCGCGCTTTCGCACCGGACTTGCCTGGCCCGAGTCGATCGCCGGCGCCAACCGCGACGACAAGGGACGCGCCACCGGCACCGAGGGGGCCTTCGCGCTCATCAATGCACGTCGCATCTGGGACGCCACGGGTGGCAAGGGCCTGGGCTACGGCAGCGACCAGAACTATCCCGTCCGGGATGTGCTCGAGCACGAGCTCAAGTCCCTCATGCTGATGTTCTCGATGCAGGACGTGATCCGCATCCTGACGATCAATACGGCCTCATTCCTCGGACTGCAGAACGACATCGGCACACTCGAGCCGCTCAAGCGTGCCGACATCGTGCTGGTGCGGGGCAATCCATTGGAAGACTTCCACGATCTGCTGCGCACGGTGCTCGTGCTGAAGGACGGCAGGGTGGTGGTCGATCAGCGCACGGATCGCGCAGCTGCCACGGATCTCGGCGCCGCTGGCGCGGCACCGGCCGGCGCTGCGAGCGACGACGAGCCTCTGGTCGGTACGCTGAGCGCCTCGGTCGCCCGCCCCGATCAGGCACCCGTCGTCTCCTGCGACCACCTGGGCAGTGTGCACCTGGCGCAGACGCGCGCGCTGAGTGCCAAGGTTGTTGCGGCCGGCTCCTTTGATGTTCCCGCCTCGCCCGCGGGCGACCGGATGGGCCGCACGCAGCAACTGCCGGCGCTCTGCGCAGTCACGGCCCAGCTTCGCGCCGGCCGCAGTCCCAATTTCCAACTGACGGTATCTCTGCCCGTCAGCGGCTGGAACGGCAGCCTGCTGGTGCTGGGGGACGGCCCAGCCGTGGCACCCCGGGAGCTCAATGAGCCACTGCACCGTGGCTATGCGGTTGCGACGATGGACGCCGGCCCCGCACGTGCGCGCGGCAAACAGGCGCGCGGCGGCGCTTCGGATGTGACGCTGCACGCGGGCATCGAGCAGGCCAAGACCCTGGTCAGGAACTTTTACGGTGCAACCGCGCGCTACGTCTACTGGATCGGAGCTGAACCAGAGCAGTTCGGCATCTTGCAGACCCACCCGGAGGATTTCGATGGTGTGGTCGTCAGCGACGCAAACACCACCCGGTCGGCCAGCGGCGCGGCGCCAGATCTGACTGGATTCGCCGCCCGCGGCGGCAAGATCATCGAGTATCGGGACGGCAGCGGGCCCGCCGCTGCATCCGGCACCCGCATCGATGCCTACGAGAGCCTCATCGCCAGATCCGGCGGAGTGACCCAGGCGCAGCGCTTTTATCGGCTGTTCATCCTGCCGACCGCGCATGACGGCGATCGCTACCGTGCCGACTGGCTCACGGCCATCGATGAGTGGGTGCAGCGGGATGCGGCACCCGACGTCGTCCTGGCCGCTCATCTGCCGGCACCTGACGCACCGAAGCATCCGCCGCAGGGGCTGGTATTCGAGCCGCAGTTCGGCGTGCATACCGTCTGCGCGTATCCCGATGTCGCACGACTGCAGAATGGGGCCGGTGAGACGCCGGTCGATTGGATCTGCCTGCCGGGTCCGCGCGGTTCACAAACCGCGGCGGCGCAAAGCCCTTAGCACGGGAGTTCGACCATCATGAGAACGCAGATCAGAGGCACCACGATGCCTGTGCTCGAGATAGGCCTCGAACACAATGACCGCATCGTCGCCGAGCCGGGCGAATTCTCCTGGATGACGCAGGAGGTACAGATGCGCACCACTCCGTATACGGCGGGAGCGCGCAGCATCTGGGGCGCGATCGGGCGCGCCTTCTCGGGCGGCGGGCTCTTCATGACCGAGTATTCGGCGCCCGCCGGCCGGGGCGTCATCGCCTTCGCCGCGAAGATACCCGGAGCGATTCTGCAGGTGGATGTTGCGGCCGGGCATTCCTATCTCATCCACCGTCACGGATTTCTCTGTGGCACCGAAGGACTACAGCTGGCGACGGGCTTTCAGCGCTCTCTGGGTGCAGGAATCTTCGGCGGCGATGGATTTCTGCTGCAGCGGCTGACGGGTCCGTGCACAGCCTGGGTTGAGCTGGGCGGTGAAGTGATCACCTATGATCTGGCGCCGGGAGAAACCCTGCAGGTGCATCCCGGCCACATCGGGATGTTCCAGGACAGCGTCAACTTCGATGTTGCATTCATGCGCGGTTTCGCCAATGCGCTGTTCGGCGCCGATGGTCTGTTCGTCGCGCGTCTGACCGGGCCCGGCAAGGTATGGCTGCAGTCGCTGACGGTGCCGAATCTGGCGCATGCGCTCGCCCCCTATCTGGGGGCCGGCACGACTCGCAACGTCGAAGGCGGGGTGGCCGGCGGGATCGCCGGTGCGGTACTGCGCGACGTGTTCGGCGGAAACCGCTGAACGTGTTGGTTACAGCTTCTCGTTGTGCTCGATACGATCGCCAAACGGATCATTGACGAAGGCACGCTGATATCCCGGCAACGCCGTCTCATCAATGCTCGCGCAACCAATGGCGGGCACCAGCCTCTGCGGGCTAAAGCGGCTGCGCTGTGACTCGAGCGATCTTCCAGCTACCAGCGCTCTTGATGTAATCGAGCCGCAGTCTGCGACGTTCGGTCGATCGCGTCGCCCCGTGGCCCTGGACATGCGCCATTTGCGCCAGCGTGCAATCCGGCCACAGGGACGTCTCCGTCTCGACCAGACAGTCGTAGGATCCGATCGCGCTGGCGCCATCCGCGCTGAATTCCACTGTGTCCGGCGCACCGGCCTGATCGGGCAGGACACCACGAAGCGATGGCTCGAGCCGGGCATCGCCGCCGGCGCGATGGACCTGACGCAGCCAGGACTGGTGCAGGTCGCGAATCGCCGCCTCGTCCTCCAGCCGCTTGACGCGAGCGTGCAGAGCGTCATCGGCCAGCGCCACGGCCGGGATCAGCGTAGCCCCTGCCGGCAGCGCCAGAAATGCACCGCGTGCCAGGAACTCGCGACGCGTGGGGCTGCAATTCCTGCTCATCCGTGCTTCCTCAGGTGCGAATCTGAAAATACCGCTCGACATCGAACTTGCCGGCATGTCGAACGATCGCGCCGATCTGGCTCATGTTCAGTCCCCGCGAGCCGCAGAAGTAGCCGATGCCCGCATCGTGCATGATGTTCAAATTGAGCAGCACCGTGCCCAGAGTGCCGTTACACGCCTCCTCGAGCCAGTACATGAAATAAACCCCGTCGCGGATCTTGACGAAGTCTCCCGGACCGCTCCATTCCATGCCCCCATGTCCATCCGGCGTGAAGATGATCCACGACACCGTGTGGGGCGTGGAATACAGGTGCATCGACGTGAGTCCCGGGGCATAACTGTATGTGATGCAACGGCCCAGCATCTCCGTCGTTCGGGCATGACGGCGGTAGAGAGGCGGTTGAAGGCCCTCCATCTCCACGACGCCGAACAGTGTGCGGGCCCCAGCCTCGTTGGCGAAATAGGGCGTGTTGAGAAAGCCGTTGTAGCAGGTCACCAGCCCCTGCTGAAAATCCACGGCGATGATGTGGCCGTCGTGGTTGGGAGCGCCCTGCAGAAGATGCCCGAGCAGGAACAGTCCGGGCGCCACCTCGAAGGCCTGATAGCGCGCCCGCGTCCAGTCGCCCTCATCGTCCCTGCGCCAGCTGAGCTGCCCGGCGTCGTCGAACCGATACGCCATCGCCGGACCGTTGTCGTAGCGCAGGATGAAGCTCTTGCCCGCGAGCGCAGCGCTCGCAGGCAGCGCATTGCCTGCCATGCCCGCGGCACCACCAGTTGCGGCGCGGGCCGCGAAGGCCGTCGAGTGCTCCTGCGCGATGCGGGCAACCTGCTCCCTGGTGAGCTTGTCCATCGTGCGCAGCGGCCGATACACGCGCCGGGCGCCCTTGATCGCTTTGCCATCCGCGCCCTTCGGGGCGGGAATGGGATCCCCCGAGTAGTCGCCGAATTTCTCGAAGCGCGCAATCTGTCCGACGATGTCGCCCTGGCCCCGGAATAGGTAGTACTGCAGATGATCTGCCTCATCGAAGCCAAGCCGCACGCCGATCTGCTGCGTGCGGTTCATGTCGATGACATAGGCGGTAAAGGTGCCCGAAAACTCGCATTCGGTGCGCGTGTAGAGGAAGTGGCCGTCGTCGAGCCGGACGTAATCGGAGGGCGCGCAGTAGCCGAGCTCCCCACCCGTACGCGACAGCTCCACGAAGTGGGAATAGCCGGCGGAAGGGTAGTATTCCAGGGTCTCCACGCCATTGTCCTGGCGCCAGAAATAGCCCCGTCCCTCCAGCCGATCCGTGGGCGCGTGGCGCTCCCTGGGCGCTTCACCATCGCCATCGACATAGCCGTAATAGATCTGGCGCTGCAGCTCACGATTGTCCTCGTAGCCGCTGAACCACAGCTCGATGACGCTCGCCAGAGAGCTGTTACGATCCCAGACGACGGTGTAACCGCGTTGCGTGCCGGGGATCATGTGGCTGAAAAGGCTGATATGGCCCATGCGTAGTGAGCCGTAGCCGGCATGGGCCAGCGTGCCGCGCTCCTCTGCGATCGACAGCCTCGTCGGGCTCGCGAAACCGTAGCTGAGTGTCGGCCCGTCGTCGGTGATGATCCTGAGCGACTTGCCCACCAGGTCCGCTTCCGGTGCGGATGCACTGGCCGGACCGCGCGCGCTGACCGGCTCGAGCCGCGCGGCGATCTGCTCGCCGGTGAGCCTGGTATAGGCGATGCGGTACATCGGCCTTTTTGGATAGGGTGTTCCGGGCATCTCTCGTCCCCTCGACTGCCGACGCCCCTCCAGTTGCGGCGCGCTCGCCCGGGGCTGGGTCAGTCCTGCCTGGCTTTCAACGATTCATATACGAGGCGTGGAAAGCGCTGCACGAAGGGGCCAGCGCCGCTGCCCCATTTCGGTCGAGCGATTCTGCGCGATTATGCCGCCGATTTCGGCGAGCGCGCCAGCGCCGAGGGTCCGCCTTCCGGCCATCGTTCAGCTGCCGGTCAGGCACGAAGCGGCACAGTAGGCCCGGCGTCGCTGTTCACGACCCCCCCCGAACCGACGCTCACCTGAAGCCGCCAGCGATGGCGGCTTCTCTTTTCCCCTTGCGGTATATTTTCGCTCCTTCTCGCCAGAGTTCTGCGCTACGTTCATGATCAAGCTTGCCGCGTGGATCATCAGCATCGCCCTGGTCGTGCTGGCTTGCCGGCTGCCGCGCCGGGTGCTGGATTTCCTGATGTGGTTGGCGCTCGCGGTGTCGGTCGCCTGGACGCTCGCGCTCTTCACCGTGTAACGGGTCACTTCTCCAGAGATGCCATGAATCGCGGCGGCGGCAGCCGGCCGCGCCGCATCTCGTAGGCCCCACCGAGCGCGAGCAAAAGCGCCTCGGCGTGAGCCGCACCAATGAATGACAGCCCGACCGGCAGTCCCTGCACCTGCCCCATCGGAACGGTCAGGTGCGGATATCCGGCCACCGCCGCCAGCGTCGTGAATGCATCCTCGTTCGGATCGCCATAGAGGATATCGACTCGCCACGCCGGGGTGGCGGTCGGCGCGATCAGTGCATCGAGCGCCTGTTGGTGCAGCAACCGATCGATGCCCTGTGCTCCGGCGAGCCGCCGGGCACGCTCGAGCGCCGCGCGGTAGTCCGCACCGGCGGTGCCGTCTGACGCCTGTGCCTGCGTGAACAGCTCCTGACCGAAGAAGCGCAGCTCGGAGGGCGAGGCATAGTCGTACGCGATCAGTGCCGCGAGGTCACGGGTATGTACCGCGGCAGGTGTATGCGCAAGATAGGCGTCGATATCGGTCTTGAATTCATGCAGCATCACGATCTGCTCGGCGGCGCTGATCGTATCCATGTCGGGTGAGCTGACATCCACCAGCGTCGCGCCGGCTGCCCGCAATGTGTCCAGGGCTTGCCCGTAGACCAGGTCGGTCGCGGGATATGCGCCTGGCTTGAAGCGCAGTACCCCGAGCCGCTTACCCCGCAGCGCATCGGAGGCGATCGCGCGCGTGTAGTCGCGACCGGTGAGTGCCGAGAGCAGCTGCGCGACATCGCGTACGCTGTGGGCCATCGGCCCGGCGGTGTCCTGGCTGTGCGCGATTGGCACGATACCCTGCTGCGACAACAGCCCGATGGTCGGCTTGAGTCCCACGATGCCGTTCATGGCCGCGGGACAGGTCACCGAGCCATCGGTCTCCGTGCCAAGGGCCGCCGGCACCAGCCCAGCGGCGACGGCCACGGCACTACCCGAGCTCGAGCCACAGGCGGTGCGGTCGAGCACATAGGGATTGCGCGTCAGGCCACCCACGGCGCTCCAGCCGCTCATTGCATGAGTCGAGCGGAAATTTGCCCACTCGCTGAGGTTGGTCTTGCCCAGGATCACCGCACCTGCAGCGCGCAGCGCGGCCACGACCGGCGCATCCTGCCGTGCGTAGTTGTGCAGCAGCGCGCGCGAGCCGGCAGTGGTGGGTATCGGGTCTGCAGTCTCTATGTTGTCTTTGATGAGGACCGGTATGCCATGCAAAGCGCCGCGCACATGATGTGCCCGCCGCTCGCTGTCGAGCTGCCGTGCCTGCGCAAGCGCCTGCGGGTTGACCCGCAGCACCGCGTGCAGCGAGGGCCCGTGACGATCGAGCGCCTCGATCCGCTCGAGTGAGCGCCGCGTCAGTGCCTCGGCGCTGAGGCGACCGCTGGCCATGGCCCGCTGCAGCTCTGCGATTGAGGCGCCAGCCGGCACGCCGACCTCCCCGGCCTCGCCGGCCACGGCTGCGTGCGCCTGGCAGAGCACTGCGCAGGCGATCAGAATTCCTATCCATTGCCGCGGCATGGCGTTTGCAGTGGCGCCGTTTGCACTCTAGGCGAGCAGCGACTCACGCAGCTCCGCGGTATTGGCCAGATCGATGCACGTCCAGGCCATGCCGAGCGCACCATCACACAGCGCCCGATCCGCATCGGCAGTCGCGCAGTGGCGGGTGAATTCCGGTTGGTGATTGACGGCCGGCAGCGAATTGATCCCGAGCATCGGGTGAATGGAGGGAATTGTGAGGGAGACATTGCCCATGTCCGTCGACCCCGAGGGCCGCTGCTCCCTGGCGCCGGGCTCGGGGAAAGGCCGGCCCAGAGCCGCGCAGTTGCGCCGGAATACCTCAGCAATGCGCTCGTCGTGCTTCACCTCGGCATAGGGACGATCGCCTCCCACGAATTCGACCTTTGCGCCGCTCGCCAGACCGCCTGCCTCAAAGCAACGATAGACCCTGTCCTTGAGCGCCCCGAGTTCCCCGAGTGTCTCCGAGCGCACGATATATTTTGCCACCGTATGCGCCGGGATGATGTTGGGAGCATCCCCACCACGCGTCACGATGCCGTGGATACGATCGGATGCGCGTATGTGCTGGCGCAGCAGGCCGATGGCTGTCTGTGCAATCGTGAGGGCATCCGCTGCATTCACACCCAGCTCCGGGAATGCCGAGGCGTGTGATTCCTTGCCGGTGCAATGCACCTCGAACATCGACGCGGCAATCATTTTCGCGCGCAGCACATCGAAGGGCGCCGGGTGAATCATCATTGCCGCATGAATTCCGTCGAATGCCCCGCGCTCGAGCATCAGGATCTTGCCGCCTGCGTTTCCCACCTCCTCCGCCGGTGTTCCGATGACGCTCACGCTCAGACCCAGCTCATCCGCGACCGTTGCCGCGGCCACTGCGGCGCCGAGCGCTGCGGCAGCAATCACGTTGTGACCGCATGCATGGCCGATATCAGGCAGTGCGTCGTACTCCGCGCAGATACCCACGTGCAAGGGACCGGAACCGGCGCGGGCACGGAACGCCGTGGGTAGTCCGCAGATGCCCCGCTCGACGCTGAATCCTGCCCCCGACAGCCACTCGCACAGCCAGTTACTGGCCAGCGTCTCTGCGAATGCCAGCTCCGGATGGGCGTGGATGCGATGACTGAGCCCGATGAGGTCTTCGCGCGAAGACTCAAATCTCTTTCGCGCCGCAGCCTTCGCATCCATTGCAGCCTCCCCGCACATCCCATCGGCCGGACAGAATCATACGCGCAATGCTTCGCTGACCCGTCATGCTCACGGATCAGCCCTGAAGCTGCAGTGCCCGAATCGCGTTCGTCTTCAGGATGAGCTCATGAACCTCGGGCTTGAATCCCGCATCCTTGAATTCCTGCAGCCAGCGCTCTGGTGTCAGGAGTGGAAAATCCGAACCGAACAGCATGCGCTCGCGCAGCGGGCCATTGGCGTAACGTACCAGCTGCGGTGGAAAATACTTGGGCGACCAGCCCGACAGATCGATGTACACGTTCGGCTTGTGCAGACAGACCGAGAGCGCCTCGTCCTGCCAGGGCCAGGAGGGATGCGCAATGATGATGGTCATATCCGGAAAGTCGACCGCGACGTCATCCAGATGAATCGGGTTGGAATACTTCAGCCGCAAGCCCCCACCGCCGCGCATGCCGCTGCCAATTCCCGAGTGCCCACTGTGAAAAAGCGCCGGCAATTTATACCCGGCAATGAGCTCGTAGAGTGGATAGGCCAGTCGATCATTCGGGAAGAACCCCTGGCAGGTCGGATGGAACTTGAAGCCGCGAATGACTCCCTGTTCGATCAGACGGCGCGCCTCGCGCACACCCATGGCCCCCTTGTGCGGGTCGATGCTTGCGAATGCAAGCATGATGTCGGAGTTTTTACTGGCCGCGTCGATGACTTCCTGGTTCGAGACGCGTCGCACCCCCATCTGAAATTCCGAATCGACGGTGAACATGACCAGGCCGATGCGGCGCTCGCGATAGTAGGCGATCGTCTCGGCGATCGTCGGCCGCTGCGTCGATTTGAAGTACTTTTCGGCCGCCGCCTCATAGGGCAGCCAGGCTTCATCGGCCGGATCGCGGCAGGAAACCTCCGCGTGGGTGTGCACATCGATGGCGATGAGGTCATGCACGTTCATGTATCCGCTCCCGTGCGAGCCCGACCAGCAGCGGTGCGGGCTACCCACCTCAGGGTACCGCAACTGTCGGAGACAGTTGTGCGGAAAATCAGCCCGCGGACCGGGCCTCGCGCTCGGCAGCCTCTGATTCGTCAAACTGCGCGACCACCCGCCGGCCGCGTCCGGCGGCCTTCGCCTCGTAGACCTTCGCATCCGCGCGCGCAACCAGCCCCTTCCATCCCCCTTCCAGCTCAGCGTTATAGGCCACCCCGACACTCGCGCTGATGCTGAGCGATGCACCGCCCGCCTCGAACGGCACGGCCGCTGCCTCGATGACCTTGTCGGCAACTTTGGCGGCGTGGCCCGACTCCCTGACGCCCGAGAGCACGATGCCAAACTCATCGCCCCCGACGCGGGCGACGGCGTCGCTGGGGCGCACGGTGGCTTTGAGCCGCAGAGCGAATTCACGCAGCAGCTCATCCCCCGTGGCGTGGCCGTAGCGGTCATTGACCGGCTTGAAGTGATCCAGATCGATGTAGAGCACGGCGAGGCGCGCCCCCTCTCCGCGACTCATTTTCTCGATGAGGTAGCTCTCGAGTCCGGCCCGGTTCAGCAGACCCGTCAGAGGATCATGTTCGCTCAGGCGCACCAGCCGGCGCCGCTCGTCGCGATGGTCCGTGATGTCCTGTGCCAGGCCGATGAAACCATCTACGGTTCCGTCTTCGCGGCGCAGGGGGGTGTAGGTGACGCTCACGTGCCGGTAGGTCTGCGCGTTCGGGAAATCCTTCTCGTACACGACCGTTTCGCCCGCCAGCGCGCGCTCGATCCAGGGCAGGCTGCCGGCAAACTCCTCCAGCCCGACCGCCTCCTCCATCGTGCGTCCGATGAAGGCTTCGCGCCCGCGGCCACGCCAGCGCTCGAAGGCGCGATTGACCAGCTGATAGCGCGCGGCGCCGTCCCAGACCGCCAGCATCGCCGGAATGGCCTCGACGATCGAATTCAAGGTCGAGGTCTTGTTTGCCAGCTCGCGCCGATTGGTGACTTCCGAGCTGATGTCCCGCATCACCGAGGTATAGCGGGCAATTCGTCCCACGGCATCCGGATGGGCGATGACCATGTGGCTGACCGGCACGACCCGCCTGCCCTCCAGAACGACGTGCGTTTCCCCCAGCCAGACGCCGTGCTCTTTGACGCTGGGAACGATCTCATGCATGAAGCGCTCGTTGGTCTCGCGCGTATAGAATTCGCTGTAGAGCCTCCCGGTCAGCGGCGCGTCCCGGCTTATGCCGAGCGCCTTTCGGGCAGCAGGATTGAGATAGTGAACCCGGCCCTGCCAGTCGGCCTGGGCGATGAAGTCCGGCGTGTTATCGAATACTTCCGTCAACTCGCGCAGCGAGCGCTCCGTGGCCTTTCGCTCGGTAATGTCCTGCAGAGCGCCCACGAGACGCACGGCCTTGCCGTCCGGATCCAGCTCGATCTCCCCGACGGTGCGCACCCAGATCTTCCTGCCGCTGCGAGTCGTGAATGGCAGTTCCAGATCCCAATGCGTGTGCTGCTCGATCGCATCCTCGACCGCCAGCGACAACTTCGCCCGGGCCTGGGGTGGGAAGCACTCCAGCGCACGCTCCAGGTCGGGCACATAGTCAGCCGAAACCTCGTAAATCTTCCGCACCTCTGCGGACCAGAAGGTCTGCTGATTGCGCAGGTCCATCGACCAGCCGCCCACGCCGGCCACCCGACCGATGCGCAGGAGGAAATCCTCGCGAGCCCGCAGGCCCTCTTCGGCCTTTTTTCGCAGCGTGATATCCCGCCCCACCGAATGGATGCGCACACCATCGGCGGCATGCTGTGCCCGGTGACGCCAGGCGATCCATCGCGGACCAACGGCTGCACTGCCCGGAACGAACTGCTCGCGGAGCAATGCCTCATCGGTCCTGGAAAGGCATGCCAGCTGCTCGGCCCAGTCGATACGCTCCTGCGGGGACAGCGTGTCGTATATCGATCTGCCGGACAAATCCTCGGCGGAAATTTCAAAGAACCTGCCGTAGGCGGGGTTGATGAACTCCAGACTGCCGTCGAGCGCTGCGATGCAGATCAGTTCGGTCTGGTCCTCCACAATGGCACGGTGCTGGCGTTCGCTGACGCTGAGCTCCTGTTCATAGCGAACATATGTAAGCCAGAGACTGGCTGCCTGCAGCGCCGCGAACATACCGCAGAAGAGCGTCGCCGCCAGCGTGAGCAGCTCGAGCCGCTGGCTCAGGAGAGTGCCGCGGATGACCTTGGCATCAAGCGCATTGCGTTCCTGTCGCAGCTGGAGCATGGAGGTGGCAATGGCCTGCCGGAACTGGTCCATGGTGCGCTCGCCAAGCCCGCTCCGGACCAGCTGCGCGGCGGCGCGCTCGTTCCCGCTGTCATGCAGACGAATGGTCTCTGCCAGCTCGGCGAGTTTGCCCCGGGCCAGCTGCCGGATCTGAGAAACTTGGGCGGTCAGCGCCGCATTGTCGAGCGGCACTGTTCGCAGACCTTCCAGGAACCGGGGGATGGCCCCAACCGCCTGCTGGTACGGGGCGAGGTAGGCACGCCTTCCCGTCATCAGGTAGCCTCGTTGTCCGGTCTCCGCGTCCACCAGCGAAACCAGAACGGCCTGCAGCTGCGCGGCGTACTGATCGATTTGCGCCCGATGGGCGATGGCGGTACGGACCAGCTGCGCCTGGCGGGCTGAAACGACCGCCGAGATGATGAGCCCAGCGAAAGCCAGCAGCAGAGTGACGCCGCTGACCTTGGCCCACCTGAGCAGTGTCCGGCGTTCAGCTTGTCTTCTGGGGTTCACTTTGGATTGCATCCCCGGCTGGCCATGATCCGCGACGCCCGGGGCACTCGGCAACCCGGGCAGCGCGCAATGCCAATTGCATCACGGGTCACATGGCCCTCGAACGGCTGATCGATATATATTCCCGGCTCACAGCGCCTGTGCGGGCCGCCACGAAGCCCTGGGCGCTCAGCGGCCCCGGGGGGGGATGAGATCATGAGGACGATTCTGTTTGCGTTGACCCTGCTGGGCGTCGCGCAGAGCGCCGCAGCGCTGGACGCCAATCAGGTTCGCGGCGGATGGGAGACAACGGTCGACGGCGTCGAGCACATTTTTGAATTGCGCATCGTCGGAGATCGCATATCGGGTGCGTACTGCACGGTATGCGACGATGCAACCACGCTGGCCTTTGTGGACGGGAAATTGGGCGCTTCCGGGCTCGACTTCGCGATCACGCACGTGCGCGATGACGGCAGCACAGCCTACCAGGACCACCTCCATGCCCGGCTGCAGGACGGTCAGCTCCTCATCGTCGGCCAGAGCGGCGCGCCCGGGGGCGGAAGGATCAGCTGGAGGATGCAGCGTGATCCGCGCGGACCCATTCCGCCTGGCCCGCCCGCTCCGGTCGTGCACTATCTACAACCCGGGCCGTGGCAACCGATCACCCAGGACAAGCTGGTCGGTGTCTGGCTGTCGGGCGAAGGAGCAGCCAAGCAGTATTTCATCATCCGTCGCGACGGCAAGGCGCTGCGCGGCATGGTCTGCGGTCCGTGCGACAACCCTTACAGCATGGCCGCCATGGAGGACTTCTTCATCCAGGGCGACACCGTGCTGTGGAACATCTGCCACGAGGACCATGGCTTCGGTCCGTTGCCCTACGTTCATCAGATCATCGCGCACGTCGCCGACCATGAACTGCACCTGGACGCCACTCAGCCCAACGTACGGCGCGTCGTATCGATGACGTTCCTGGGCCCGCTTCCCTTCTCGGCAACCGCCAGGGCCGTATCCACGACGACGGCGCCCCAAAGCGCCGCGAACCCCTGATTTCGTGGCCCAGCATGAGCGCCAGCACCCGAACGTGTGGCAGCACACGCGCGAAGCTGTCGATGGAACGGCTTATTCGCATACCGAGGCGATCGCCATCCGGGTCATCCCGCGCAGCGCCACGCACGCCCTGCTAAACATTCATTGGCGATGCATCAATAAGGACGGCTCTACGCAGAACGAGGGCGCTGAATTTTATCTGGCCGCCAAAGAATCAGGTGGATGGCGCTTCAACGGCGGCATGAGTCAGAGCCTGGGTGAGTACGGGGCCGCGGGTGAGGCATGCGAGAATTCCAGCGCAGGCGCCAAGTGAGCGCAGAAGAGCGTCACGCAGACGAGCAGCGCGCCTGGACGCTGGCCTATGCGGCCGCCAGGGCGATGGGTTCCTTCGATGTCGAGCGCGCGGCCCGATTCCGACTCGATGGGGACGGCTGCCTGCACCCGCTCGCACCGGATTTGCCGGGGGGCGACCTCCTCTGGCGGCCCGGCCACGGCTGGCAGCCGCTGAGCGTGCACGGCAGCGCGGGGGACTTGCTCGACCTGTACCTGCCCATCAGCAGCGCCACTGTTCATAGTCCGATTACCGTGGCGCATCTGGGACAGAGCCTCGATGGCTTCATCGCGACGCCATCAGGGGAATCCACCTTCGTGACGGGGCCGGAGAATATCCTGCACCTGCATCGGCTGCGCGCGCTGTGCGATGCCGTCGTGGTCGGCGCCGGGACGGTCAGCACCGACAACCCGCGCCTGACCACCCGACTGGTAACGGGCACCAATCCCGCCCGGGTGGTGCTTGACCCTGCCTGCCGGCTGTCCGCGAGCTTCACCCTATTCAGCGACCAGCAGGCCCGCACACTGCGGGTATGTGCTGCCGGCAACGCCGCGGCCTTCGAATCGGCGGATGTGGAACGGCTCGAGGTCAGCGCGCAGGGTGCGAAGCTGGATCTATCGGAGCTGATGCAGGCACTTCGGCGGCGCGGCTATCACCGCGTCCTCATCGAGGGGGGCGGCGTCACGGTCTCCTCCTTTCTGGAAGCGGGACTCGTAGACCGGCTGCATATCGCGATCGCCCCGGTACTGATCGGGGAGGGCCGCCCTGCGCTGCGGCTACCGCCACGCTCGCGCCTGCAGGATTGTCTGCCGATGCGCCATCGGGTCCATCGAAACGGCGAGGACGTTCTGTTCGACTGCGATCTGCGCGCGCCTGCCGGACAGTCTTAGGGCTGCGGCAGTGGCCCCTCGTAGCTGGCCCAGGCAATGTGGGATTCGTGCAGCGTCACGCGCAGACTCTGCAGCCCGAGCGCCGCTGCACCGAGCTGGCCGCCGAGGATACGCGCGGTAAGTCGCTCGAAGATAGTGCGCGCCAGAAACTCGGTGGTGGTGTTGCGGCCCGTGAGCTCCGCCTCGGCGTCCAGATTGCGATAATTGAGCGGCGCCAGCACTTCCTGCAGCAGGCGCGTTGCGATGCCGATGTCCACCACGATGCCGAACTCATCCAGCTGTGCCCGTCTGAATTCCACATCAACGATGAATGTGGCGCCGTGCAGCCGCTGCGCCGGGCCGAACACCTCGCCGCTCAGACTGTGCGCGATCATGAAATGATCCCGAATACCGACCGAGTACATGCACGCTCTCCTCAGGCATCTGGTGAGTAGCGTACCCGATGCATGATGGTGTCGCCGGATGAGAGCGCGAGTGCCGCCAGTGTCGCGGGCAACTGGTCAAAGGTCCCCTCACTGTTGATCAGCACATCCAGCGCCGGATCGGTCAGGAGTGAAAGCGCCAGCAGCAGACGGCGCCGGTTGCTCCAGCGAGCCCGCCGCGCTGGTGCCACGGAGCCCACCTGTGAGGACTTCAGGCTCAGGCGCCGGGCGTGAAAAGCTTCGCCGAGCGACAGGTTGACCGCCCGATCCCCATACCAACTCAGCTCCAGCACGGTGGACTCGAAGCCTGCGATAGCCAGTGCCAGCTGCAGTCCTTCCTGCGTGCCACTGGCGTGCAGTACGACATCCACATCGTCCCGGGCTCGGGCCGGAAGCGCGAACGCAACGCCAAGAGCCTGCGCGATGGCCGCGCGTGCGGGATTGATGTCGATGAGCTCAACCTCGCACCCGGTAATGCGGCCGGTGAGCCACGCCGCCAGACAGCCCACGCTGCCTGCGCCGATCACGCTGACACGGTCGCCCGGCGCAATGCCGGCATCCCACACACCGTTGAGTGCGGTCTCGAGATTGGCCGCCAGAATCGCCCGCTGCGCCGGTACTCCGACCGGCAGCGCCCGGAGGGCCTCACAGGGCACGACGTAGCGCTCCTGGTGCGGATAGAGACAGAAGACGCATTGGCCAATCAGCTCGGCGGGCCCTGCGGTGACCTCCCCGACACTGGCATAGCCGTACTTCACCGGCCCTGGAAACTCGCCGGCCTGAAACGGCGCGCGCATGCGTTGCGCCTCGCTGGCTGGTACGCGTCCCTGGAACACCAGGGTTTCGGTGCCGCGACTGACGCCGCTGTAGAGTGTGCGCACGCCAGCCTGGCCCGGACCGGGGGCCGCAAGCGGCTCTGACCGCAGCTCTGCGCAGCCCGGAGCCGCGATCCAGAAGGCGCGCGTCATGGGGACTTCGTGCAGGACCATCAGTCACATGCTAGCCTGAACTGATGAACCCCGTGGCGAGTCGTGGCGCCTCGATCGGTTGGCTCGGCGTCCGGCTCGTGCTGGCGCTGATCCTTCTCAACGGCGCCCTCACCTTCGCAAATCTCTGGCCTACTCTCGGCGTGCACTGGCGCGGCGAGCTCTCCGTGGAAATTGCTGCGCTGCTGACGCTAATGGCGCTGGGCCATGCCCACAGCCGCAGCGGCCGCCACGGTCAGCGCCGTGGGCTGGCCCTGCTGTCGATCCTCGTGGTCCTGCTGGCGCTCGGGCGCTATGCGGACGTGACGTCGCCGGCGCTCTACGGGCGGCCGGTCAATCTGTATTGGGATCTGCCGCATGTCGGGGAAGTCATGGGCATGCTCTCGCGGGTGGCGTCCGTGTGGCAGCTGATCGCCCTCTCGCTCATCACGCTGATGGTGCTGGCGCTGCTGTACCTGCTGGCCCGCTGGTCGATCGGTCAGGTCGATGAGGCCATGCGCCGCAACGGCGCCGCCCGCACCGGCCTGGGCGTTGCCGGCGCGCTGCTCGTGGTGTGCTTCATCGCCCAGCAGCTCAGCGATCGCGTGCCGCGCGTGCCGCGATTCTCCATACCCGTCAGCCAGACCTTTGGCGTGCAGGTCGCGCGCGTGGTCTCGGTGCTCTCGGGCAGCGCCACCCGCGGTTTACCCGCCGCCCCGCCGCTGCATTCGAATTTCATGGCACTGCATGGCGATGACGTGCTGCTGATCTTCGTCGAATCCTATGGTCGCAGCACTTACGATCGGTCTGAATTCCGCAGCTACCTGGCTCCGGTGCGCACACGGCTGCAGGCGGCCATTCACGACAGTGGCAGGGATGTCGTCTCCGGCTTCGTCACTTCACCGACCTTCGGAGGCACCTCGGTACTGGCACACCTGAGCCTGCTCACTGGCACACAGGTGCGCGACAAGCACGAATACTCGCTGCTCATGACGCAGCAGCGTCCATCGCTCGTCTCGGCATTCCGCGCCGCTGACTATCGGACCATCGCGCTGATGCCCGGCAATCAGCATCCCTGGCCGGAGGGCAGCTTTTACGGCTTCGATCATATCTATGATGCCCGGCAGCTTGATTACCGCGGGCCGCCCTTCGGCTGGTGGCACATCCCCGATCAATATTCCCTCGAGTATCTGGACGTCAACCTTCTGCAGCCCCATCCGCGCGCTCCACTGTTCGTGTTCTATCCGACTCTGAGCACCCACATGCCATTTCGACCTACCCCGCCGCTGCAGGCGGACTGGTCACGCATGCTCTCCGCGCATCCCTACGATGCAGGGCCGCTGCAGGCCTCGATGGCCCGTACTCCGCGGTGGACGCACCTGGGGGAAAGCTATGTCGGTTCGGTGCAGTATTTCTTCGACGTGTTCGCAGGCTTCCTGCGTCGCCGGGCCGACGAGCATTGCGTGATCATCCTGCTCGGCGATCACCAGCCAGCTTCCAGTGTCAGCGGCGAAGGCGCCTCATGGGACGTGCCGGTTCACGTGATCAGCTCGCGGCCGGCCATTCTGGCCGCGCTGCGCGCGGTGGGCTTCAAATCGGGGCTGACGCCCTCGGGTCCGTCACTCGGTGATATGAATCAGCTCACGCAGTGGCTGCTGGCGGCATTCAATGAGCCGGGCGCGACGGCATCGCCTGGTCAGGCGTCCCTGGCACCCTGAAGCCGGTGGCGGATGAGCCAGAGGATATCGAGCAGAAACGACAGCGTCAGACAGGCGAGACCCATCATCGCCACGGCGCTGGCAAGCGTAAGCGACGACCAGGGAGCAATCGCCACGAGCAGGGCGAGCATCTGGACGACCGCGATGCCCTTGGCCCGATAGCTTGCAGGCAGCGGGCGCCGCAATAGCGGGATGATTGCGGCGGCGGCTGCGTACAGGTAGCGCATGGCACCCGACAGCAGCACCCAGGCAGGCACTTTGCCAAATCGCCAGGCAAGC
The DNA here is from genome assembly GCA_035502275.1 of Steroidobacteraceae bacterium. Classification (GTDB taxonomy): domain Bacteria; phylum Pseudomonadota; class Gammaproteobacteria; order Steroidobacterales; family Steroidobacteraceae; genus FEN-1191. The sequence goes on along the minus strand of DATJUN010000066.1, from coordinate 29,098 downwards.
AAGGACAGCACGGCCACCAGCGCGGCATCGATTTCCATGTCGAAGCGCGCACCGAAGGAACTGCTCATGTGCGTGCGGCGTGCGATCCAGCCATCGCATCCGTCCAGCACGATGACCAGCGCGGCAAGCAGCGTGGCGATCAGCGGCGCGATTCTGCCCTGCTCGCCGAGCAGCGCAACCATGAGTGCGACCAGCGCCCCGCGCACCAGGGTCACGGCATTGGCCGCTCCGAGGCGGGCAAACGGGTGATGCGCGGGCAGACCCGGCAGAAGCACCAGCGCACCAGCGGCGAATACCAGCAGGCTCTTCAACGAATACGCAGCGCCAAAGTGCAATTGGCGGCTGGCAAGCCAGGCCGACAGCTCCATGACCGAACCGACCGCGAGCGTTGCGATGAGGGTGCGGCGTATCAGCGTATCGCGCTCGCCCCGAGGCTCGCCAACCGCGAGAATGCTACGCTTTCCATGCATCCAGAGAAGTCTACAAGGCGTCCGTGACCCTGTCAGGACGCCGCGGCCGGCAATCATGGCAAGTGACGCTTTCGATTTCCTGATCCCAGGCGAGCTGGAGAGTGCGACCGGCGGCTATATTTACGACCGGCGCCTGGTCGCCGAACTGCGCTCGCTCGGCTGGCAGGCGCGCGTGCGGGCGCTGCAGGCAAGCTTTCCCGAGCCAACCGCTGCGGCGCTCGAACACGCCGAGCGGGTGCTTGCCGACATTCCCACAGGCCGGCCGGTGCTCATCGACGGGTTGGCCTTCAGCGCCATGCCGCAGGTCCTGCGCGCTCATGCGACACGCTTGCCGCTCCTGGCGCTGCTGCATATGCCGCTGGGTGCGACGCCCGATGAGAATCCGGCACGTCTGGCGCACCTGCGACACATCGAAGCCAGTGCGCTGCGCAGTGCCCGGCGTGTGATCGTCACGGGTCGTGCCAGCCTTGCGGCGCTCGGTGAATACGGCTTGCCGTCCGGGCAGATAGTGCTCATCGAGCCGGGCACCGATCTCGGCGAGCCGGCGCAGCATCGCTCCCGGACCCCGATACGGATGCTTTGCGTGGCCACGGTACAGCCCCACAAAGGCCATGGACTGCTGGTCGAGGCGCTGGCGGCACTGGCATCACTGCCCTGGCAGCTCACCTGTGTGGGCAGCCTCACGCGCTGCCCCGATGCGGTCGAGCAGCTGCGGACCCGCATCCGGCAGCTCGGCCTCACGCAGCGGATCGATCTGATCGGGGAAGTGCCTCACGCCGCGCTCGCGCGTTTCTATCAGCGCTCCGATCTGTTCGTTCTCGCGAGTCGCTTCGAGAGCTACTGCATGGCCGCGGCCGAGGCGTTGGCGCATGGCCTGCCGGTGGTGAGTACGCACACCGGTGCCATGCCCGAGCTGGTCGGGACACTAGCCGGCCGTCTGGTCCCGGCCGGCGACGTGCAGCAGCTGCGTGCGGCGCTGGAGGCACCCTTGCGCGATCCTGGCCTCCTGGCCACATGGGCCGATGCCGCCGCGGCGGTACGTCTGCGCCTGCCTCGATGGTCGCAGGCGGCGTCACGCTTTGCAGCGCTGCTGCGTGAAGCTGGCACGCCGTGCGTCACTCATGCCACTGAGGCGGCCCTCCCGCCGCCGGCTCACTAGCGAAACAGTCTCAGAAGCTGGCGCGCAATCGCCTCGCCCAGGTCCTCGACGCTGCGCACTTTGGCCGCGCGCGGGTAGAGTCGCTGTACATCATGATCGATACCGATGGCCACCATCTGCGTCCTGGCATCGCGACCGATGTCGCGGATGACGGCGCGCAAATGCCGCTCCAGATACTCCGGGTCGTTGGCTTGCCGCGTAGCATCCTCCATAGGCTCACCATCACAGATGACCAGCAGGATGCGCCGTGACTCGGGGCGGCGCAGCAGGCGCTCCTGGGCCCACAGCAGAGCTTCGCCGTCGACGTTATCCCTGAGTATCCCTTCCTCGAGCATGGCACCGAGTCCCAGTCGGGCGCGGCGCCACGGCTGCTCGGCGCTCTTGTAGACTATGTGTCGCAGCTCGCTCAGCCGCCCCGGCGCCGGTGGACGACCATCGTGACACCAGCGCTCATAGGCACGCCCGCCGCGCCAGGCGCGCGTGGTATAGCCCAACACCTCGGTTCGCACCGAACAGCGCTCGAGCACACGGCCAAGCAGCTCCACGCACAGTGCGGCCGTGGCGATCGACTCACCGCGCATCGAACCGGAATTGTCGACCAGCATGGAGACGATCGTGCCGGGAAAGGGGGTTTCGCGCTCGCGCTTGTACACCAGTGAATCCAGGGGATGGGTCACGATGCGTGTGAGTCGCGACGCATCCAGCAGCCCTTCCTCCTGGTCGAATTCCCACGAACGCCTCTGCAGGGTCAGCAACTGACGCTGCAGGCGATGCGCCCATCGCAGGGCACTGCCGAGGTGCCGCTCAACGAGCCGGTCGAGCTCGCGGCGATGGCGCGCGAGCGTCGTGGCATCGAGCAGCTGCCCCGGGGTGACGATCTCATCGTACTCGCGCGTGTAGACCCGATACGCAGGCTCCAGCGCTTTGACAGGCGCGGCATTGCGCGCGCCATCCTCGCGTGCGGCGCGCGCCTCGGCGACCGGTCCTTTGGTGGATAAGCCCGCATCCTCGGGATAACGATCGGCTGCCAGCGACCCCGACTCGGCCTGCGCCATCTCCTCGCTCTGCCGCCCGGAGCTGGCAGGCCGCACCTCTTCGGCCTCAGCTCCCAGGACGGCCGCGATCACGCGCAGGGACTGGTGCGCGAAGGCCGCCTGGTTGTCCAGCATGCCGCCGAGGATCTCGATCTCCGCGGCTTCCTGGGGCGACATCCAGCGCCGCCAATGGCCCGCGAGCGCCGCGTGAGCTTCTGCCGGCAACGGCGCTCCAAGCGCTGCACGCGCCAGCAGCGCGAAGCTCTCGACCCAACTGCCATGCATGCGTACGTTTGCTTCCGGTCTGGCGCGCGACCACTGCTCCCGCAAGAGATTCTCGAGATTGCCACTCATGCCCGGATACAGCCGGGCGCCGAGTGTTTCAGCTCGCATCTGCTCGAGCAGCGCAAACAGTTGCGCAGGCTCCCGTCCCGTCGGCATCAGGCGTGCATGCAGCGCCGGGTCGCTGAAGCGGGCGCGCACGGCGCGCGCATCGATACTGCCCCGCCAGCGGCCGCGCACGGCGCGATCAACGGCCGCCGCGGGCGCCACCATGTCTGCGGGCGTGTGCGCCATCAGCGTGCGTACGGGCTCCGCGCCGATGCGTCCGCCCGCCGGCCGTGTTGCCAGCGCCTGCAGTACCACGCGCGCCGTGCGACCGGATCCCACTCCCACCAGATCGCCGGAGTCGGCTGGGCGCGCCTTCTGCGATGTGCGGGCACCGCGCCGGCGCGGCAACGAATCCTGCCGGGACCAATTCATGGGATATGCATCATACGGCAAGCGCACACCGCAGGGCCGCGCACGCCGCAGGAATTGACCGCGCATTCATTACATTGCTATTATAGAATATATTGAGAGACCTCCCGATCCGGCGGCCAGCGCCGATACGCTGATCGGCGCAGGCTCTCTTGCCGCAGTGATGCAATGCAAGTCCTGTCCTCGCCATCTCCTGATGTCTCTGCGCTGCAAGGCTTCAGCACCAGCCTGCGTATCGGGCTGCTGCTGCTGCGGATCTGCCTGCTGTCTCTTTTCATCACGGCCATCTGGTTCTGGCCCGTCGGCTCCCAATATGTTCCTGTCCCCCCCAGCTTTACCTGTGCGACCGCAACTCTGGCGACAGAAAAGGCAATCTGTGCCGATCCCCTGTTGGAAATGGTCGACGCGGATCACGCGGTTTATTTTCAGGACAATCTCGAGGCTGTCATCAACTTTCAGGCGACCGCCATCGAAAGCGCGCTGAAGAAAAGCGAGGCCGACTTCCTCGCGTCACGCGACCGATGCGGTCGCAACTTCTGGTGTATCGAATTGCAGTACCGACGTCAGGATATGCGCATCGCTGATCTGAGCGGCGAGCCGCACCGCGTGACGCAGCCCCCACGGGTCTACCTGGACCATTACGTCGGGGCAGATCTCGAGTCGTGGCTGCATAAGCGGCTGAAGGCACGACCGCCACTTCCGTAGACCAGCCGCGCTTCATCCTTTTCAAAGACTTAACCCGAGCGCACGGGCACAGAACTGCGTCTGGGGGGCTGTGGCGGCGGCAGCTGTCAAATCGCGTCGTTTGCCCCGACTCATGGCTGTCGCTGCCATCGCGCCGGTTGACGGCGTCACTTGTCGTTCCGTCCGTTCATTCTGCATTCATTGGGAGCGGCTTCCAATGAGAGTCGCAATCAGGACATTCGCGTGCAAAGTGCCACTGTCGTCACCGGGTTGCCCGCTTCACAACGCACTGTTCGCCTGTCGATCTGGCCGATCAGGCGCTTCAAGAACGATTGCGCGCCTCGGGGCTTCGGGAGAGCCACCATGAGTCGTCTGTTCCGCCCGCTGTTCATGGCAGCCATCTGCCTGTCGAGCATTCCACTGTGGGCCGCGAACGCTCCAGCGCCGCACGTCGAGCTGTTTTCTCCGCAGGGGTACGTGAGGCACGTACGCCAGGTTGAGGTGCGTTTCTCGACACCCATGGTCGCCCTGGGCGACCCGCGCCTGCTCGATCCCTTCACCATTGACTGCCCGGCGCCGGGTCGCGGGCGCTGGGCAGATCCCACCAACTGGGTCTACGACTTCGACAGCGATCTGGATGCGGGCGTGCGCTGCCAGTTCAGGCTCCGCGCGGGTCTGCTATCCCAGAGTGGAAGGCCGGTCGCCGGTCAGGCTGATTTTGCGTTCAATACCGGTGGCCCTGCCATCATGGCATCGCTACCGCGCAGCGGCAGCAGCGACATCGACGAAGGCCAGATCTTTCTGCTGCGACTGGATGCGCCTGCCGCGCAGGCCTCGATCGAGGCCAACGCCTATTGCGCTGTCGATGGCATCGTCGAGCGCGTACCCGTAGAGGTTCTGACCGGCGCAGCCAGGCAGGCCGTGCTCGACCAACGTCGCGCACTCGGCTACGACTACCTGCGACTGCTGTTCAAGCATGGCGAGATGTTCGACATACGCGCACGCAACCGCGCCATGGAGCGCTCGCGCGAGGCGCTGCTGACAGTTCTGCGCTGCCGACGGCAGCTGCCGCCCGCGACGCGCATGTCAGTGCATTGGGGCGCAGGCATCACGACAGTCTCGGGTATCGCCACGCAGACCGACCAGCAGCTCGCCTTCCAGGTGCGGCCTGCCTTCACCGCGCAGGTGCAATGTTCTCGCAGCAACCCTCGAGCCGGCTGCATGCCGATGCTGCCGATCAAGGTGCAGTTCACCGCGCCCGTGCCGCGAGGCCGGATGCTCGCGATCCGCCTGCGCCTGCCAGACGGGCGGCTGCTGACGCCTGCGGTGCGCGACTCCGCCGCACCTACCCTGGAAGAGGTCACCTTCCCGGGTCCCTTCCCCGAGTCGTCCACGTTGAGCGTTCTGCTGCCGGGGGGCCTCGCGGATGACGCCGGGCGGGCCCTCACCAATGCAGCGCGCTTTCCTTTGCCGCTGCAGATCGACGTGTATCCACCGCTGGTGAAATTCTCGGGCACGTTCGGCATCCTCGAGGCGCGCGAGGGCGGCATTTTGCCGGTCACGCTGAGAAACATCGGCTCCGACACCGCTGTCTCCTCCGGCATCGCCGGCATCGCCGGCATCGGCGGCAAAATGCTGCGCATTGAGGACAGCCCCGCCAGCATCGTCGACTGGCTGACGCGTGTCGAGAATGCCGGGCGTACCTCCGGCACGCAGTCAGTCTTCGCGGCGACTGATCAACCCGTGTCGTTCCGGGTCGCCAAGCCTGCGGGACCAAAGCCTGCCGAGGTGGTTGGCATCGCGCTGAAACGCCCAGGCCTGTATGTGGTGGAGCTGGCCAGCGATACCCTGGGTCAGGCGCTCTCCGGACGCGACGTAACCCGCTACGTCGTGACGGCCGCGCTGGTCACCGACCTGGCCGTGCACTTCAAATGGGGACGCGAGAGCTCGCTCATCTGGGTCACGCGCCTGAGCAACGGCAAACCGCTAGCCGATGCTGCCGTCTCCATCGCCGATGCCTGCACCGGCGATGTACTGTGGAGCGGTCATACGGACGCCAGCGGCGTGGCCGCGGTGTCGCAGTCCTTCGGCGAGCCGCGGGGATTCGAGGGCTGCTATCCACCCAATCATCCCCTGCTGGTCATTGCGCGACAGCGCGACGATTTCAGTTTCACCGAGTCGAGCTGGGACCGGGGCATCATGCCCTTTGAGTTCGGCCTGCCCGTAGGCGGTGATTTCAGCACCGGGATCTACCACACGGTGCTCGATCGCTCGCTGTTTCAGGCCGGCGAGACCGTATCGATGCAGCATTTCCTGCGCCGGCACGTCTCGGGCGGCATTGCACTCCTGCCCGACAGCGCCGGCTCGCATGAAATCACGATCCGCCATCTCGGAAGCGGGCAGCGTTACGAGCTCACGACAGCGTTCGACGCCGGCGGCGTGGGCACCGGCAGCTGGAAAATCCCCGAGGAGGCGAGGCTGGGCGATTATTCGATCAATATCGATGGCCATCGCAGCGGCGAATTCAAGGTAGAGCAATTCCGTCTTCCCACGATGCGCGCCAGCGTCAGCGGTCCCGCGCGTCCGCAGGTCTCTGCCGCCCAGGTCTACCTCGACCTGCACGTTGCTTATCTGTCAGGCGGCGGCGCTGGCGGCCTGCCCGTGAAGCTGCGCACACTGATCGAGCCTCAGGTTCCGCACTTTGCCGATTATCCCGATTATCAGTTCGGCGGCGCCCCGGTGCGCGAAGGCATCAGCAGCGGCGACGTCGGCCCGCTGGACTTTGACTTCGAGTCCGAGGCAGGCGCACAGCCCGCACGTACTCAGACCATGCCGCTGACGCTCGATGCCACCGGATCGACGCGCGTGGCCATCACCCACTTGCCTGTGTTGAATGGCCCGTCGCGGCTGACCGCGGAGCTCGAATACGCCGACGCCAATGGCGAGACGCTCACGGCCAGCGGCTACGTGCGATTGGTCCCGGCCTCGATCTTTCTGGGTCTACGGGCGGACAGTTGGGTCGGCAGCCCCGGTCAGCTTCGTTTCCGCGTACTGGCATTGGATCTGGATGGCAAGCCGATGGCCCGGCAACTCGTTCGGGTATCGCTCTATCAATCCAACGCCTACTCCTACCGCAAGCGGCTGATTGGCGGTTTCTACTCCTATGAGACCAGCCGCGAGATCAGGCGCCTGCCCCCGGCCTGTTCCGGCCGCACCAACGCCCAGGGTCTGCTCCTCTGCGAGGTCGCCCCCGGCGTATCGGGCCAGATCATCGTTCGTGCAGAGAGTCACGACCCGCAGGGTCACGAAGTGGGCGCCACCACTTCGATGTGGGTTTATGACAAGAGCGCCTGGTGGTTTGGCGGCACCAGCGGCGATCGCATGGACGTGTTGCCGGAGAAGAAGGAATATGAGGCCGGTGAAACGGCGCGCTTTCAGGTGCGCATGCCGTTTCGCGACGCCACCGCCCTGGTTACCGTCGAGCGCGAGGGCGTGCTGAGCAGCTTCGTCACCCACCTGCACGGCAATGCGCCCATCATCCGCGTTCCGATCGCTGCCAACGACGCTCCCAACGTATTCGTCTCGGTGCTCGCCGTGCGCGGCCGCATCGCGCATGCAGATCCCGCCGCCTCCGCCGGACCGGCAGGCGATGAGCTGACCGGCCTCGTTGACCTGACCAGGCCCGCCTATCGACTCGGCACCGCGCAGATCAAGGTCGGCTGGCGTCCCTTTCGCCTCGACGTGCGCGTGCAGCCGCAACGGCGTGTCTACCGGGTACGCGATCGCGTCAACGTGAGCGTCCACGTGCAGCCGGCCGATGGTCGCGCACTGCCTGCCCACAGTGCCGTCACCCTGGCTGCCGTCGATGAGGCGCTGCTGGATCTGTCGGCCAATCCGAGCTGGCAGCTGCTCGACGCCATGATGGGCGAGCGCGGACTGGAGGTCTGGACCTCCACGGCGCAGCTGCAGGTCGTCGGCAAGCGTCACTATGGCCGCAAGGCCGTGCCGCAGGGTGGCGGTGGCGGACGCGAGCCCGAGCGCTCTCGAACACTGTTCGGCAGCCTGCTGTACTGGCAGCCCGAAGTGCCCCTCGATGCGCACGGCAACGCCAGCGTGTCGATTCCGCTCAACGACTCACTGTCATCATTTCGCATTGTCGCGGTGGCACACGGCGGCCTGCAGCTGTTCGGCACCGGTGATGCCACCGTCAGCACGACTCAGGATCTGATGCTGCTGGCCGGAGTGCCGCCGCTGGTGCGCGAGGGCGATCACTACGATGCAGTCTTTACCGTGCGCAACACCACCGATCACGCCGTGAGCGCGCAGATCGACGCCACCAGTGCGCAGCTCTCCGGCGCGCTGGCGACCCAGACGGTAGCGATCGCGGCCGGTGGCGCGCGCGATGTCCTCTGGCAGGTGGTGGCCCCGGTGGGCCCGACGCACATCGACTGGGACGTCAAGGCGCGGGAGCTGGGCGGCGACGCCACCGATCACCTGCAGACTCATCAGAGCCTCGTTCCGGCGGTATCGGTGCGCACGTATCAGGCCACCATCAGCCAGCTCTCCGCCCCCCTGTCGATCCCAGTACAGCGCCCGCATGACGCACTGCCGGGCCGCGGAGGACTGGAAGTCACGCTGCAGCCACAGCTGGCAGGAAGCCTCGCCGGTGTGCACGAATACATGAGCCTGTATCCCTACAACTGCCTCGAGCAGCTCGCCTCGCGCGCGATCGCGCTGCGCTCCCGGGAAGACTGGGATGCTCTCATGCAGCGCCTGCCTGCCTTCACCGATGGGGATGGGTTGCTGCGCTATTTCGCCACGGACGCGCTCGAGGGCGATGACAGTTTGACCGCCTACGTTCTGACCATCGCCGATGCTGCTGGCTGGCCCGTGCCTGCGGCGGATCGAGACCGGCTCGTGCGCGGTCTGACTCGCTTCGTCGATGGCCAGATCACGCGTGATTCGGCACTACCCACCGCCGACCTTGCGATTCGCAAGCTCCAGGCTATCAACGCGCTGTCGCGCTACGGGGCAGCCCAGGCGAGCATGCTCGACAGCATCTCTCTCGAGCCGAACCTGATGCCCACCTCGGCGCTGCTCGACTGGATCGATATCCTCGAGCGTGTGCCCGACGTGCCTCAGTCGCACACGCAGTTGCGCCAGGCATTCGCGTTGCTGCGCGCGCGCCTGAACTTTCAGGGCACCACACTCGGTTTCTCCACCGGGCGCAGCGATGCGCTCTGGTGGTTGATGATCTCCGAAGACTCCAATGCGAACCGCATGTTGCTGGCCATCCTTGACCAGCCCGACTGGCGAGCGGATGTACCGCGGCTGGTGCGGGGCACGCTCGGGCGCCAACAGTTTGGTCACTGGAACACCACGGTGGCGAATGCCTGGGGCGTGCTGGCAATGGAAAAATTCTCCAGCCGGTTCGAGTCGGTGCCCGTCACGGGTGCAACGCAGGTTCGGTACGGCGCCACGCTGCGGACCCAGGCCTGGACAGCCTCGACTACCTCGGCTCAGCTCAGCCTGCCCTGGCAAGCCGGCTCCGGAAACCTGGCGGTGACGCAGACTGGCACCGGTGCGCCCTGGGTCATGGTGCGGGCGACCGCCGCCCTGCCGCTGCGAGAGCCTGTATCGACGGGCTTTCGCATCGTGCGCACGATCGTCCCCGTGCAGCAGCGCCAGCCGGATGTCTGGATGCGCGGCGATGTCGTCCGCGTGCATCTGCAGATCGAAGCGCAAACCGACATGAGCTGGGTGGTCATCGATGATCCCATCCCTGGGGGCGCCTCGATTCTGGGCAGCGGCCTCGGTGGCCAGTCGGCACTGCTCCAGCGCGGGGAGCAGCAGTCGGGTTTTGCCTGGCTTGCCTTCGAGGAGCGCCGGTTCGATGCCTATCGTGCCTATTACCGCTTCGTTCCCAAGGGCCAGTGGAGCATCGACTACACGATACGACTCAATGACCCCGGGACTTTCCAGCTGCCACCCACGCGCGTGGAAGCCATGTATGCGCCGGAGATGTTCGGCGAGCTGCCCATTGCGCCCTTCACGATCCAGGCGAGTGCTTCGCCATGATCAGCCCTCTGCGACCCTGGCACCCTTTGCGACCCTGGCAGACCCTGCGACCCCGGTACACCGGCTACCCGCGCCGACGCCGCTGCGGGCACCCCTGGCGCGCGCTCGCAGTCGCGCTGCTTGCAATCGTGCTGCTCGGCGCCGCCAGTCTGGCGCTGGCGCTGTCGTGGCCGGTGCGCGTGCCAGACTTCGCATCCGTGCGCGCCGCCTACACACCCTCGGACGCCTGGCTGCTGGATCGCCACGGCACCGTATTGTCCAGCATTCGAGTCCGTTACGATGTGCGTCGCCTGCCCTGGGTGCCTCTCGCATCCGTCTCTCCGGCCCTGGTGAGCGCGATGGTCGAGGGCGAGGACCGGCGCTTCTGGACGCATCATGGCGTCGACTGGCGCAGCGCCCTCGGCGCCGCGCACGATGAGCTGCTGAATCATCGCCGGCGCGGCGCGAGCACCATCACGATGCAGCTGGCCACGCTGCTGAGTCAGCGCCACGCGCGCCGTGGCCTCAGGGGATGGCTCGAAAAGCTCGCACAGGTGCGCAGCGCGCGCAGCCTCGAGCGTCGGTGGACCAAGCCACAGATTCTGGAAGCATATCTGAATCTGCTGGGCTATCAGGGCGAACTGCAGGGCATCGGTGCAGCCGCCGCGCAGCTCGCCGGCAAGGTCCCGGCGGCGCTCTCGACACCTGAGAGCCTGGTGCTCGCCGCACTGCTGCCCGAGCCGGCCGCAGATACAGAGCAAGTCGTGACGCGCGCCTGCCTGCGTGCGCGCACATTGCACCTGTCGGTCCAGTGCGAAACGATCGGCAGCACGGCCGAGCGGCTGCTCGGCGCGGATCCCGCCGCTCGCGCCAATGTATTCGATTCGCAGCTGGCACCGCAGCTCGCGCATGAGCTGCTGAAGACTCCCGGCCAGAGCCTGCGCACGACGCTCGATGCAGGCGTTCAGCGCCTGGCCGACGGGATCGTGCGCAGCCACCTGGAGGCGCTGGCCAGCCACAATGTGCGCGATGGCGCCGCGCTCGTGGTAGACAACGACAGCGGTGAGGTACTCGCCTACGTTGCCTCGGGGGGCCCCAGCTCTCGCTCCCCGGCCGTCGACGGGGTGCAGGCAGCACGCCAGGCCGGCTCCACTCTGAAGCCGTTCCTGTATGAGATGGCGCTCGAGCAGCGCTATCTGACGGCGGCCTCGCTGCTGGCCGATGCACCACTGAGCCTCGAAACCGCCAGTGGAGTCTATATTCCCCAGGATTACGACCACGACTTCAAGGGACTGGTCAGTGTACGCACGGCGCTTGGCAGCTCGCTCAACGTGCCCGCGGTGCGTACGCTGGTGCTGGTTGGTGTCGAGGCATTCCGCAACCGCCTCCACGACCTCGGCTATACGCATATCACCCACGATGGCGAGTACTACGGCTACTCGCTCGCCCTGGGTTCCGCGGAGGTCTCACTCTGGCAGCAGGCTCAGGCGTATCGGACGCTCGCGCGGGCCGGCGGGTTTTCACCAATCAGCCTGTTACCGACGAGCGCGGCGTCTCGGACGCAGCCACTGCTGTCCGGTGGCGCGAGCTTCATCGTTGACGACATCCTTGCCGATGCATCGGCGCGCGTGACGACATTTGGACTGGACAATCATCTGGATACCGCTTTCTGGACTGCCGCGAAGACCGGCACCAGCGAGGACATGCGCGACAATTGGTGTATCGGCTTTTCCAGACGCTTTACCGTCGCCGTGTGGGTCGGCAACTTCGAAGGTGACTCCATGCATGATGTCAGCGGCGTGTCGGGTGCAGCGCCGATCTGGCACGACATCATGGTGAGCCTGCACGCGGGCCTGCGCTCCACCAAGCCGTCGGCGCCTGTCGACCTCATCGAACGGCATACCTCGTTCGCGCCCCCGGTCGAGGCGGCACGCAACGAGTGGTATCTGCGCGGCACCGAGGCACCCGATCACATCATCGCGACCGTGCCGCCCAGGGCGCGTCCGGGCATCGGCAGTCCCGCCAACGGCATGATCATCGCCACCGATCCGGACATTCCCAGTAACCGGCAACGAATCCTGATTTCGGTACACGGCCTGCAGCCCGGCATGCGCCTGCGCATGAACGCTGCGCTGATGGGCCCGGCCAGGTCCGAGCAGCTCTGGACCCCGCGCCGTGGAGCCTTCTATCTGGCGCTGGAGGACCGCGACGGACACACGCTCGATCGAGTGCTGTTCACGGTGCGTTAGTCATGGCACGGTGCTTTAGAATAGGCCCATGAGACGACACAGCGACCCGCCCCAGCCCGGCACCACGATCTGTCCCGCCTGCGGCAATCCCGTGGCAGAGGGTCAACCCCATGCCGCGCATGGTTACCAGCAGCTCAAGATGAAGCTGGATGGTTTTCTCAAGCCCGGGCAGACGCTGCACCGGAACATGCTGTTTGACGCACTTTATGAGCATGTCCCCAAGGATCCGCAAGTGCACGTACAGCTCTACAATTATGAGATCTCCCCCGGTGGCTTCACCAACTGGCATCTTCATACGGGGGCGACGTTCTACGTCACATTGCAGGGACTATTCGAAGGACATTTCGAGCAAGGTGTGCTGATCAAGGGCAAGCCCGGTGAGGTCTATTCGGAGCCCATCGCAAAAATCCATCGCGGCCACAACGCGCATCACGAGCTGGCACTGCTGGGCATTGGCGTCGCCATCACAACGCCGGGCATCGAGCCGATCATCAACGTCGAGCCGCCTGCGTGGGCGACGAAAGCCTAGGGCGGCAGGCTCGCGGCATACGCAGCCAAGTCGATCAGATCTTCATCGCTGAGCGTCGCGGCGATCGGCTTCATGACTGCGGCCATCGCACCCGCGCGCGTCCCGATCTGAAAGCTATAGAGCTGGCGGGCCAGATACAGCGCCGAGGATCCGGCGATGCCGGGTACGGACTCGTGAATCCCCTGGTTCGGTATGGCGCTGCGACCCCGCAGATCGGCGCCATGGCAGCTGGTACAGGCGACCGTCTTGCCACCTCCGGTGCTTGCGAGGATGCGTCCCCTGGCAACGCTACCGGGCGGCACGTACGTGATGAAGCCAGAGTTCGGATCGCGGCGCAGCGTACGTGTCGCATCCTGCGGCAACTCGACGATGCGGGCACCCAGTGGCTCGCTGCCGCCGCCCGGCAACGGTAAGCGCATCCGGCCGCGATCGACGTAGCTGCGTGGCACGCGCCGTGTCTCTACCACCCTGAACCAGGGATGGGGCCTCAGTTCAGCAAACCATTCGGCGGCTGCATGCGCGTCGGTCGGCGCCAGTGCGCCACCGATTGCCGACATGCGCGCGTTATCCCTGCGATCGCCGTCCTTGAATTCACGCAACTGACGCTCGATGTACTGCGCCGGTAAGCCGGCCAGCCGGGCGGATTCCGGATGACCCATGCCCGAGGTCAGATGGCAGGCGGCACAGGCCAATACGGGGCCCCGACCATGCAACACCACGCCTGGTATGGCCGGATGGCGCTCCGGGAACCAATCGACCGTATTGGACAGGTCATCGATCTGGGCCTGCGTGAAATGTAGCCTGCTGCCAGGGACCGATTCGGGTCGGTCCGCCCGCACGGGCGCTGGTCGCGCGGGGCTGACCTGCGGATAGGCCCAGTCCGGGCGTGAAGCGCCAAGCGTGCTGCCAGGCCATTGCAGCACAACGCCGGCAGCCAACGCGACCGCCCACCCCGTCACCCGGTTGTGATTCATAGGATCAGTATGCCACCGACCGGCTGCCGGTTCAGCGGCGCCATGCGAAGATGCAGCGTGGCTCAGAACCTCGACGCGGCTCCGGCGCAGACGATCACCGAGTTCGTTGCCAGCGCCCTGGACGAGCTGCCCATGACGCCGTTACACAGGCGTATTTTCGGCCTGATCGCGGCGGGGTACTTCTTCGATGTACTCAATTACATCGTCATGGGCTCGCTGATTCCCGATATGGTGCATTCGGGCTTTGCGAGCGCCGCGCAGGCCGGGCTCGTGCAAAGCGCAACGCTGGTGGGGCTGTTCGTGGGTTCGATCGCACAGGGCCAGTTCACTGACCGCATCGGACGAAAGAGCGTCTACCAATTCAACCTGCTGCTGTTCGGTGCCGCCACCATCGCCAGCGCCTTTTCTCCCAATTACCTCTGGTTGGGAGCACTGCGTTTCGTCGCCGGACTGGGTCTCGGCGCGGAGCAGCCCCTCTGCTTTGCCTACGCCGGCGAGTATGCCCCGCGGCGGATACGCGGTCGCATCCTCGCCATCATCCATTTTATCGGCGGAGCCTGCGTCTGGCCGATCGCCGCGCTGCTGACACTGTACGCCCGAGGGACGCTGGGTTGGCGAGGAATCTGGCTCGTCATCGGTATCGCGGCGCTGGCGGTATTCGCGCTGCGCTTTACGTTACCCGAGTCGCCACGCTGGCTGGCGGCTCACGGACAGGGTGAGCGTGCCCTCGCCATCCTTGAGCGCTTCGGCGTGCCGCGGCCGCGCTCGACACTGGTCGACGTCGCGGCGGCAGAACCTCACGGCGATCCCTTCATGGTGGTCTTTCGTCGTTTTCCCGGCCGGCTCATCGCCGGCATGATCTGCTTCAGCGCCTTCTTCAGTGTGACCATCGGCTTTGGCACCTGGCTGCCCGACATCATGTACGGTCAGGGCTTCACCATCACCAAATCGCTCGCCTACAGCTTCGGGATGACGCTGGCGGTGCCCTGCGCCAGCCTGTTCATGATCTTTGCGCTCGATCGGCTGGGCCGCAAAGCTACCGCGGTCACGGCCTTCATCCTGGCTGGCGGCATGGCGATGCTGTTTGGGACCGCGCACACGCTCGCGCAGCTGCTGATCGCCGGATTCATGATGATTTTTTTCTATCAGCTCGCGGGCAATTCCATGCAGATCTTTGCGTCGGAGGTCTTCCCGACCAATGCGCGCGCCTCCGGCTTTGGCATGGCCGCGGGAGTCGGCCGGCTCGGCAACGCCTTTGCGCTGCCAGCCATCCTGACCCTGCAGTCATCGTACGGACTGCGGGGAGTTGTGATATTTCTGGCCGCCTTGCTGTTGATCGCGGCCGCTTCGGTACTGCAGCTTGGACCCGAGCCGCGCCGCCGCAGCCTCGAAGAGCTTGCCGCACCAGGTGATGGATGATCGGATCATGAATGACCCAGGCACCGAGGGCGCCAGTGGACACAACGTCCGTTTCCTCGGTCATACCGATCAGGGCGGACGGCCCGATGGCGTACAGATCATGGTGAGTCGCGGCTACGCCTACGTCGGGCACATGTTCGCCGATGGTTTCTCGGTGATCGATGTACGCGATCCGCGCCGGCTGCGCACCGTGACGTTCGTGCCGGCCCCACCAAACACGCGCGCGCCGCACTTGCAGGTCCACGACAATCTGTTGCTGGTCGTCAATGGGGCGAATGTCTGGGCGCTGCAGCAGTATCAGGCCGAGCAGCAATACTTCGCCCAACCGCTCGCCGATTCGTTCTCGCGCCGTCCCGAGCGCCCCTTCGCGGCTGGATTGCGGATCTACGACATCAGCGCGCCCGAGCGGCCGCGCGAGATCAGCTTTCTGGAGCTACCCGGCATCGGCCTGCATCGCATCTGGTACATCGGGGGCCGATATGCCTACGCCTCGGCCCACCTCGACGGTTACAGCGACCACGTTCTCGCGGTGATCGACCTGGCGGATCCGGTGGCGCCACGGCTGGCCGCCACCTGGTGGTTGCCTGGCATGTGGCGTGCCGGTGGAGAGACACCCCAGTGGCCCGCGGGACAGCGCTGGGCGCTTCACCATGCGATCGTGCGTGGTGGGCTCGCATTCGGCGCCTGGCGCGACGGCGGCCTGACCATCCACGACTGCAACGATCCCACCGCACCGCGGCTGCTCACGCATCGCACCTGGTCGCCGCCGTTCGGTGGCGGGACACACACTGCGCTGCCGCTGCTGGAGCGGGGATTGCTCATCGTGGCCGACGAGGCTACCGCCAACAACTGCGCCAACGGCCTGGCCCACACGTGGGTTTTTGACATACGCGAGCCGGCCAATCCGATTTCGATCGCGACGCTACCGACCCCTGCCGAGGAGGATTTCTGCGCCAAGGGGGGTAAGTTCGGGCCACACAATCTGCATGAGAATCGAGCCGGCTCGCTGGTGAGCTCCCAGTTGATCTTCGCGACCTACTACAACGCGGGCCTGCGCGTCTTCGATCTGACCGACCCGTTCAGGCCGCGCCAGACCGCCTATTTCATCGCCCCGCCACCTGCGCGGCTGATCGATACGCGGCCCGGTGCCGTGCGCGTGACCTCCTCGTGCGACGTGTATGTCGATGCCAACGGCGTGATGCTGTTGTCCGACACGAATGCGGGACTGTACGCGTTGCAGTACGATCCCAAATAGCGCGCTGACCTGCCTCAGCGCGTTATTGGTTACCCTTCGTCGCCTCGATTGCGACCGGCCCCAGCAGCGATGCGCCGACGTTGCCGCCTCCGTGTGACAACGCTTCCTGGGTCGGATGATCCGCTCTGAATACCGCGCGCATCTCGTTCTGGGCGATATGCGCAGTCACATGCTTATGGAACGGAATGCCGCTGTCACTATCGGCGTCACCCCAGTCCTCGTGCAGCAGCGTGAAGTGCAGCGTATCGCCATCGATGCGGAAATCATCCAGCGCTACCATCGTCCAGGGGTTGCTGCAGCGACCGCACACCATGCCCCGTAACCCGCTGCCCACGCGGCGGATGATGAAGAACTGCTTGTCGATGCCCACCCCGAATCCGAGCCATACGCCCACCACCTTGGCGGGCGTGAGCTGCTCCCACGGTCCAGGCTGAATGTAGGGTGCCGGTACACGCGGCGGCCCTTGCGGCCGGAGCGGCGTCACCGCGGGGGTGCCGCGCGGCAGCCGCTGTACCGGGACGTAAGCCAGTGGCGCCGGACCGCGGGGGTCCTTTTGCATCGTCCAGTCGAAGTGGCCCGGATACGCGCCCGCCGGCGCGCCGCTGGTGCCGCTCACCAGGAGCTTGCCGTTCCGGGCTTTCGCAGTGACATGATCGACGTACGCCGTGCTGCCATCGTCACGCACGTGCGTGACGGTGAAGCGCAAGCCCTGCGGTCCGAGCGTGCCATCCACGAAGGCCAGCGTGGTGGCATCATCGCATGGTCCGCAGTAGATACCGCGGACCGATGAGCCGCGAATCGATAATTCATAGATGTGGTGGTCTGCCAGATCGGTTTCCCAGCCGCCCCGATACTGGTCCGCCAGAGCGCGCGCAGCATCCGCCCGCTGCCCGGCGCTCTGCGAGGCATCTGCCTGAGCGCACGCCAGGGTCGTGATCCCGAGCGATACCGCCAGCAGCGCCAGCCACGTGAAAACCTTTTGCACCGCCACTTCTCCTTGCTACTGCGACAGCAAACGTGCACCGGCATGCATGAAGGCCCCCTCGTCCGGCATCGGGATCGATCAGTCCTTGCAGGTAAAGTTTGCTGCCGCTTCGCTGTTTCCCTTCCCGTTGTACTGGGCGTGCTGCGGATAAGGACACAGTGGTCGGCTTCGGCCCGGAAACGCCGCGCCGGTGGCAATCACCTGCGCCGGCGCGCGACCCTGCTCGACCCAATCGACCAGGGCCGAGAGCATATCGAAGCGATCGAGTGCCTGTTCGCCCCCGCCGCAATGGCCCATGCCGGGCACCAGAAACAATCGAGCCCAATCGCCGACCGGGCCCGAACCGTTGTCCGCGGCCAGGCGCTGGTAGTAGCCCACCGTGTCCAGTGCCGAGAACCAGGGATCACTCAGGCCGTGGTAGAAGATGAGCCTGCCGCCGTGGGCCCTGAAAGTCGAGAGGTTGGTCCAGGCATTGGTGTCCCCGGCCATCTCCCGGCCGTCGTGCGCAGCAAAGGCCTCTGCTTCCACATCCATAGTGGTACCGGTAGGGGTGGGACCTTCCGGAATGGTGCCGCCATAGAGCAGGCCCGGTATTCCGCGACCGTGAAAGGCGATACCGGTATCGTACGGATAACCGGGATAGACCTGGATGCCGGAGGCAGTCGTGGGTCCGGCGAACGCGCGACGGATGGCCTGGACCTGACCCGCGCTCAGGCAGTCATTGTTCTTGGCACCGGTGCATTGCAGTGTCCGCGGATCGAAATGGCAGTGGCGCACATCGAAAATCATGTTGTCCCTGACACCATCCAGCCCGTCGCATGACTGCAGCAGGCTGGCGATGATCAGGCGCCGGTCGCTGTCGGAGAGGGCCTGGGCGGTCAGGGCGTGGCCCTGCGCGTCCTTGGGTGCCGCGGTGTTGAGCGCCACCGTCACCCATCGCAGTCCCAGATTCGAATAGTTGGTTCGCATGGCGGGCGAGCCTGCGACGATGCCATCGAATTCGAGCGGATATCGCTGTGCAGCGATCATCGCCTCGCGACCGCCCGTCGAGCAGCCGACGAAGTAGCTGTGCGAGATCGCGTGGCTGTAGTGCCTCGTGATCAGCGGTCGGGCGACCGCCATGACCTTGCCGACCGATTGATAGAGGAAGTCGAGTGCCGCCTGCTGATCGTGCAGAAAGGAGGCATCGAATCCGGCTGCTTCATGCCCCGAGTCGCTGTCGACCACGGCGAATCCACGCGCCAGCGCGGGCATGGCGCCTGCCGCGACCGCGCCGATGGGAGGCTGCACAGAGCCGTCGAGGCCACCGCCTCCCTGGTAGAGAAGCCGGCCGTTCCAGCGCTCCGGCATCGCAACCGCGAAGTGAATGCCATAGCGATGCCCGGCGGCATCGGCATGGGCACCGATCAATCCATCGACACGGCAGTAGGCGGGAGCCTGAAAGGAGAGCGGCGGGGCGCCGCGCGGAGCCGAATATGGGCCCGCCGGCACGTCCTGCGCGGCGGTAATGGATACGCCGGCCGCTGAAAACCGGAGCAGATCGCGGCAATTCGCGCCGGCCTGGGCCGCGCCGGCAGCCGTGAGCAGGAAAAGCAGTGCCGCCAGCCGATACTGTCGATCCTTCATGAGCCCCCCAGTCAGCGCTCAGATTATTGTAGATCTTAGCCTCAGCCCCTCGAGCGCATGCGGCGCCATGCAGCGACCGCGGATGATTACAGGGCCGAGGAATCGGGCAGGAGCTGTCCCGGATCGATCGGCAGGTGACGGATGCGCTTGCCGGTCGCGGCGAACAATGCATTGGTCAGCGCCGGCAATGCCGGCGGCAGAGTCGGCTCGCCCAGCCCGGTCGGTGGATGATCCGTGATGTTGAAATGCACCTCCACCGGCGGCGCTTCCCGGATACGCATCAGGCCGAAGGAGTTGAAATTCTCGTTGATCACGGCTCCGTTCTCGACGCGGATAGCCTGATGCAGGGCCGAGCCCAGGCCATCGAGGATGGCTCCCTGCGCCTGGTTGTAGGCTCCCGCCGGATTGACGACCTGCCGGCCGATGTCGACCGCGGCCCACACCTTGTGAATCTTCGGCACGCCGCGCTCATCGACGCTCGCCTTGACGACTTCCGCGACGTAGCCGAGATGGCTGTAGCAAAACGCCAGCCCCATGCCCACACCCTTGGGCAGCGATTGCCTGCCCCAACCGGATTTCTCGGCAACCAGCTGCAGCACCGCGCGAACGCGGCCGGTATCGAAGGGTGGTTGACGCATCCCAAAAGCCGGCGGCGGCGCGGGGAACACGCGAGGCGGCCCGTACAGCGCCAGGCGCAGCTCGAGCGGGTCGCGGCCCGCGGTGTGCGCGAGCTCATCGAGGAAGGACTCGAAGGCAAAGCACAGACCGTTGTTGAGCGGGTTACGCCAGGATCCGGTCGGCAGACCAAGTTCGATGAGGGACTGACCGTACTGCAGATTCGGCACGAATCCGGCCGGAAAGTAGTCCGGCGGCAGCTCCGCGCGTCGCGCCACCTTTCCGCTCTGCGCGAAGGTGATGAAATGATCGGCGAAGGCAACCACGTTGCCGCGCGCATCCAGTGCGCCCTTGAAATGGTGGAAGCCGCCACATCGATACACGTCGTGCTGGATATCCTGCCGCCGATTCCACAGCAGCTTGACCGGCTTGCCGATCTGGCGCGAAATCGCGGCTGCCTCGACGCTGTAGTCATTGTCCCCGCGCCGGCCGAACGCGCCGCCCACGCGCGTCATGTGCACCGTGATCCTGGCCGGATCGATCCCGAGCGTGGTCGCAATCAGCGTGCGCGCGCCGCCGGGCGACTGCGTGGGAGACCAGATCTCCAGTGTGCCGTCGGGCTTGGCCCAGGCGGTGCAGTTCATCGGCTCGAGCGGCACATGCGCCAGGAACGGAGTCGAATAGGACGCATTGAGCGTCTTCGCCGCGCCTTGAAACGCCCGCTCCACATCACCGTCGCGGCGCAGGATCTGCTGCGGGGGCTGCGCAGCGAAAGCTGCCGCCTGTCGTTCGTATCCGGCGGAGCTCTGGCTCGCCGCGGGATTGTCTGCCCACTGTACCTGCAGACTGTCCAACGCCTTATTCGCCCGGTGCCAGCGATCCGCCACGATGGCCACGCCGTCCACCAGCCCCCGGCTGAACACTGCGGCCGGATCGCCATGAATGATAAATGCGTCGCGCACCCCGGGTAGCGCCTTGATCTGCTCCAGGTTGGCACTGACCGCGCGGCTGCCAAACACCGGCGCTTTCTCGTAGACCGCATACAGCATGCCAGGCACGTGCTGGTCGATGCCGAACAGCGGCTCGCCAGCCAGCACACGCGGCCCATCCACCTGCGGCGTGAACCGGCCGATGATCCGGTAGTCCTTTGGATCCTTCAGCGCTACCGTCCTGAGATCCGGGGCACCCACGCGCACGGCGCGACGAGCCAGTGCCGCATAGCGCACGGAGCGGCCCGATGCGCGGTGATGCACGACGCCCGCCTCGGTGCTGCATTCTGCGGCCGGCACACGCCAGCTACGCGCTGCGGCGGTGAGCAGCATCTGACGACCGGCGGCTCCCGCACGGCGCATGGGATCCCAGTTGGTCGGTGTCGACATGCTGCCGCCCGAGGCCTGGGGTCCGTAGACCGCGGGGTCCAATGGCGCGTATTCGGTGCGAACGTTTTCCCAGGCGACATCCAGCTCATCGGCGATCATCATCGGCAGCGATGTCTTGACCCCCTGCCCCATCTCCGGGTTCTTCGCCATGATGGTCACGATGCCGTCGGGCGCAATACGGATGTAGCCCGTCAGGACCGTCGCCGCCCCGGCTGCCGCTCCCTCGTCCGAGCCTTCGGCAACTGCTTCGGCCGGACGCGGCAGACTCAGGGAGAGCATCAACCCGCCCCCGGCGAGCAGGCTCGCCTTCAGAAAGGCGCGGCGTGCAATATCCGGCTCAAACCCGGGTGGTGGCAGGACGGAACGAACCAACGAGGTAGCGCGAGCCATGATTACACCTCGATATCCGTGTCGGCGGGCCGATCGTGCCGCGATTGTGCGTCAGTCGCCCCGTGGCCGCCAGCACCGACCAGCTCCCCCGGGCGTACCCATCGCACCGAGCGCTGCCGGCCGGACAGCCGGTGCAGCCGAAACTATCGCAGTATCCGTCACTTGGGGCCCTTCGGCGCATGCCTGCAGGCGCTGTGTCCCCGCCGGCATCGCTCGCATTCTGGCCTTGGTGCTGGTGCTCCTGGGACTGCCCCCCGGCCTGCAGGCCGGCGCGGCGGTGGCAGCCACGACACCCATGGTGCGTTTCTATGACGGCAGCTTCGAGTGCTATGCGGGCGCGCTGGCGCTGCGCCTGCCCGACACCTACGCGCAGCTGCTGCACCTCGGGAAGCTACGCAGCACCCGGGATGTGCGTAAGCAGAGCGAACGCGGGCTGGCGACCACCCTGCGGCGGATTGAATTTCCCGGCCTGCGGATTCTGGTGTACCTCTTTTCAGGCGATCCAGATCACTATCAGGTGGCCAGAGTGCAGATTGGTTCTGCTGACTGGCAGCTCTCGCCGCTGCGAGTGGGAACGAGCATCAATAGGGCCTCGCTCACCAGGGGATGGCCGGCCCTGCCGCGTGAGGGCAGTTGGCAGATCCAGGGGGACAGCGCACATCTGCTCGTTCGCCTCGTCGCCGGAAAGATCGCCGCCATCGACTACTTCTGCGACTCGGGAACCTGAAAGACCAGGAGTCGCCTCACCCGGCGTCGTGACAGTCCGATCTGAAGTGGTCAAAATCGACTACGAACGACAGGGATGGGGGTCAGCGAATGAAGCACACTCGGCCTTCCTCGATGATGTACAGGCTCCGGGCCTTATCATTCGCGGGGCTTCTCGCCGCTCCGCTGCTGACCCTGGCGCAGACAGCCCCGCCGGAGATCCCGTTTGACTCGGTACCGGATTTTCTGCAGCTGCCCGATGGCCTCTACTTTGGCGAGGTCGCGGGCGTAGCCCTCGATTCTCATCACGATATTTTTGTGTTTTCGCGCGGTAATACCACCGGCCCCGCCTATGGAGCTGCCGCCGCACAGCTGCTCGAGTTCGATTCGCACGGTCGCTTCCTGCGCGAGATCGGCCACAACCTCTATGCCTGGTCCTTCGCGCATGCCGTGCGTGTCGATCGCCATGACAATCTCTGGGCGATGGACAAGGGCTCGGACGAAGTCGTGCGCTTCGATCCGAAGGGCCGTGTCACCCTGGTACTGGGTCGAAAATCCGAAGCCTCGGACGAAGGTGCGCATCCGCTCGGGCATCCGCATCCGCCCCTGCCGCCGGTGGACGGCCTGTTCCGCCAGGTGACCGATGTTGCATGGGATTCCGACGATAACATCTATATCACCGACGGCTACATCAACTCCCGCGTCGCGAAGTACGACCGCGACGGCAATTGGGTCGGCTCCTTCGGCGAGCCGGGCACCGGCCCGGGTCAGTTCAACACACTGCATTCGATCGTCATCGATGCGCAAAATCGACTGTATATCGCCGACCGCGGCAACCGGCGCATACAGGTGCTCGATACTTCAGGAAAAGTACTGAACATCTTTCACATCGACGTGCCCGTGCCGCCCGACGCCCGCCCCATCCTCATGCCCGCGTCCTCTGCCGTGAACCAACCGGGCGCTCCCTGGGCGATCTGCATCACCCCTCCACCCCATCAGGTGCTCTACGTAGCGGATGCTTTTCCCGGCAGGATTTACAAGATGTCGCTCGACGGGCAGGTGTTGGGCTGGCTCGGCAAGGCCGGTCATCAACTCAAGCAGTTCGGCTGGATTCACCAGTTGGCCTGTCCGTCGGAAAATGAGGTGTATGCGGCGGAGCTGCTGAACTGGCGCGTGCAGAAGCTGCTGCTGCACCCTCGATAAAGCGCCTGCCGACCGCATACGCCACCGTCAAGCACAGCCGGTACTAGGGGTGGCGGATCAGCGTGCAGATCCAGCGCCGCTGCACAGTCGAACACAGTCCACGCAGCTCATGGCCGTCTGCCGAGAGCGCCAGTTGGAACTGTACGCTGCTGGAGCCCTGTGACTGGCCCGAGGCGCCCAGGGACGTTTCAGCCACCGTGACGGAAACACGCCTGCCCTTAACCTGCAGGTTTTTGACGGTATAGAAGGCCACCTGTGTCCTGCTGAAGGTCTGCTGATTTGCCTGCGACAGCGGGGCGATCGCCGTACCGAGAATGGGCGGCCCACCACGGGGGTCACCGGCGACACCATGCTCGGCCGCAATGGCCTCGATCTGCGTCACGTTCGCTATGGTCGCATCGCCTGGTGCATCGCTCGATCCACCGAGAGAACCGGTGCTCACGCCGGCACGTGTCACGTAGGTCCCTTTGCACAGTTCGGCCCGATAGCCTTGCCCCGTGCGGATGATGCGCAAACACTCATCGGCCGGCAGGGGTGCGGGAACGCTCCAGCTGCTGTCAGGAAAGATCGCCGGGGCACGGACCAGCGTCTCCGCGAGATCCTGCGCACCCGCGCCGCTCGCCTTGTCCCGTAGCGCCTCGACCTGAGCGTTGTACGGAACGACGAGTTGGTTGAACCGCAGAATGGCGCCGTTGGTCAATGTCGCTGCAGTTACGTCCAGCTCGGCTGCCAGACCGGCTGGCAGATTGCGCTCGGCAGCGGTGGCGGCGAGATGCCTGCCCAGAACGCAGGCGATATACGTCCTGAGCGCAGCTTGGTAGGCGGTCAATTGGCGTCCATACGCTATGGCAGCGGCGGCGCCGGGGGGCGATGCCGGAGCGCTGACTGCCGACGGAGGCGTACAGGATGCATAGGTTTGTGTCGCAAGCGCCTGAAGCTGGCGTTGTCGGAGCTGCTGCGCCTGCAGCGCCTGGGCCTGTGCCCTGGCTTCGAAGGCCCGGACCTGCGCATTGAAATTGGCGATCAGAGTCCGAAGCTGCCGGATCTGCGCGTCGCGAGCGCTCTGCGATTCGGCTCCGGACCCACCGCACTTCAATGCCGCGCTGGAGGCAGCGAGATACTTTTCCAGACGCTCGCGATAGGAACGAATCTGGATCAACGTGGCTGTGGCCGCAGGGGGTGCCGGTCCCGGGTCTGCGGGAGCCGCACAGCCGGGGAGCGGTGCGGATCGCGAGGAGGTCAGGGAGAACGCCACCGGCACGTCCCACGTCACCTGGTCGACGGGCACCTCGGCGGGCGGTACCGGCAGCGGGCCCGCCAGCTGCAGCATCTTCCGCACCTCGCCCTCGAGCACGCTGTAATGCTGGCGGCTGTCGATCCGAAGGTGCGTGATGCGACCGGCGCGATCGACAGAGAACCTCAGCGTTACAGTGTCCTGTTGCTTGTGTCGCACCGCAGTGACCGGATACTGCTTGTACTGCTCGAGCCGCGCCTTGACCTGTTCCAACCAGTCTCCCGCGCTGGAGGTCGTCTCGCTCTTGGAGGCCAGATCGGCCGCCGGAAGCTCCGGGTCAGCCACAGGCGCCAGCGCCGGGGCGACCTCTGGCGCAGCCGCACGAGAGCTCGGCTCATGGGAGGATGTCTGGGTGAGCTGCTGCGCAATGGGCTGCATCTGCGCCAGAGGCTGCAACGCGGTGGTGTCGGCCAGCGGTACACGGGCCGGGTGCTCAGGCTCGCGCGGTGGCAGCTTCTGCCGTTCAATTGGTTGCAGTGCCAGGGGTGATGATGAGGCTGGCAGGGGGGCGAGCTCGATGTTGAGAGCCTGCGGCGAACCCGGCATTCTCAGCCGCGGCTGCGGGCGCAGAAACAGGCACACCAGGGCGGCACTGTGCAGCAGCAGGACTGCCAGCGCACTCAAAGCCCACAACCGTATCCCCTCGATCCCAGCGGGCGCGGGCGGGCTGCGCATCTTACGGCGCGCTAACGGCGCTTCTGGTCGGGAGGTACATGGCGGCGTCGATGCCCGTATCCCGATGATATCGCAACCGGCTGATTGCGCTCGAACGCACTCTGCCGCCGGGACAGGTTTCAAAGAAAATCAGGGGGGCCGCTCTCGAGCACGGATCGACAAGGTGATCTTCTGCGCGCGCCGCAGGAGCGTCACGGTGCTGGCACGACCGATGCGCTCATGGTCGAGCAGTCGGTGAAGCCGATCGATACCCGAGATCGTCTCGCCGTCGAGCTGCACGATCAGGTCACCGACTTCGATGCCTGCGTCTGCTGCCGGGCTGCCAGGCTCGATGCTGCGCACGCGGACCCCGGAAGCATTTTCGAGCGCATGATGGCGCGCGATCCGACGAGCGAGGGAGGCGTTGGCCCCTGCAACTCCCCACCACCCCCGACGCACGCGGCCGTGCTGCAGCAGCTGCCCGAGCACCCACTGGGCAGTATCGCTCGCGGTCGCAAAGCAGATCCCCTGGGCACCCGGAATAATGGCCGTATTGACGCCGATCACCGCGCCCCGTGAATCCACCAGCGGCCCTCCGGAGTTGCCCGGATTCAGGGCGGCATCGGTCTGGATGACGTCCTCGATGAGCCGCCCGGTGCTCGCCCGCAGGCTGCGACCCACGGCACTGACGACGCCTGCGGTGACCGAACGCTCAAAGCCGAACGGACTGCCGATCGCAATGGCCAGCTGGCCGATCTTCAGTGCGCCGGAGTGCCCGAAGCTCACATGCGGAGCGCCAGAGGTACTGATGCGAATGACGGCAAGGTCGGAATCGGGATCGTCGCCGACGATATCCGCTACGAATTCCTCGGCCTCCTGCGTGAGGACACGAATTTCCGGAGAACCGTGCACGACATGACTATTGGTCAGCAGCAGGCCGTCTGGCGTGAAGAAGAACCCGGAGCCCGACGCGCGGCGGTCCCGCCCCCGCTCGCGGGCGACGTCCAGGTGCACCACCGCGGGCCCCACGGCGCCCGCAGCCGAAGTCACCGCCAGTGAATAGGCGTCCAACAATTCCGCATCCGAGCCGGCAGCGGAAACCACAGCGGAAACCGGAGCATCCCCGTCCATAGCCAGTTCCCTGGGGACGGGCGACAATGTTTCAAGTCGCCGGTTTACACGTAGCGTGGAATCGGCCCTCGCTGGGGGGTCGTATCCTCACCCAGGTCCACCATCACCTCATCGATGTAGCACCACCCCCACCCTTCCGGCGGATCGTATCCCTCGATGATCGGGTGACCGGTGGCATGGAAATGCCGCGTCGCGTGCCGGTGGGGTGAGTCGTCGCAACATCCCACGTGCCCACAGGTGCGGCACAGTCGCAGGTGAACCCAGCGCGAGCCCGTCTTCAGGCACTCTTCACAGCCGAGGGCGCTGGGAGAAACCTTGCGGATGCTTTGCCGATGTGAACAGTCGTCAGGCATTGGCCCCCTCCGCGTCGAAAGAGTTGCCATGCCATCATAGACCCCTTGTCAAGAATGATCGCCCCCCTCCTCGGGCGTATCGGTGGAGTGCTTCAGCCCCAGATCGCCTGCGCCATGTCCACCGTGGATTCATCGCCTGCCATGGTCACTTCGAGCCGCAGCACGCTGTTACAGACAGGACAGCAGATCTTACTCTCCTGGTAATGCGCTCCCTCTGGCTGCAGCTTGATGACATCGGTCTCTTCCAGCGACAGCTCTGCGGAACAGTTTTCACAGTGGATGGTGTCCATGAAGAGGGATTCCAGTCGGCGACCTGAACCGCAGCATGCGCTGCCTGGCGAGCGCCGGGGGATGCTGTGCAAATAAAAGTACCCTCTGTCGGTGAGGTGCGACGGTTGAGCCGAGCCAGGGTGCCCAAACCTTGCGCGAAACTGGCGGCAGCGGCAGGGCAACCGTCGCTCGCTATCGAAGCCTCCAGTGCAGCGTATTCGCTTCCGCACAGGGAGGCGACACCCGATCGGTAGCGCACCCACGCGCCGCAGATCCATCGTGTACGATTCTCGAATGAGCACCGCGACCGGGTACTGGCATCGACCCCAGTTAGTCCGATGGCGCCGCGCCCTGTTCCAGGTGCACCTGTGGACGGGACTTGCGCTCGCCGCGTACGTCGTGTTCATCAGCCTGACCGGCAGCTCGATCGTTTTCCGCCGCGAGATGGACCAGGCTCTCTGCCCGCGAGTCGTACTGGTGCGCCAGAGCGGCCCGCGTCTCTCCAGCGCTCAGCTCATAGCCGCTGCGCGACGCACTTTTCGCCGCCTGCCGCACTTTGATCCTGCGCTGGTGCAGGTGCGCAGCCCGCGCGTCCCGGACGCTGCCGTGGAAGCCTGGTATACCGTGGGCAGCCGTGGCCGCCTGCAGCGGCTGATCGACCCCTATTCCGGCCGGGACCTGGGGGATGCGTCCCCCTGTGAGCCCGCTTTCGTCGCGGTCATGGCCGACCTTCACGATGAGCTGCTGGCGGGCGATCTCGGTACCGCCGTGAACGGCGCCGGAGCGGTGGCCCTGACGCTCATGTGCCTGACCGGCATGGTGCTGTGGTGGCCGGGCCGCTCACGCTGGCGGCGCAGTCTGTACGTGCAGCGTCACGTTGGCTGGCGCCGATTTACGTGGGACCTGCACAGCATGGTGGGATTCTGGCTGTTCGCGCTGCTGTCGATGTGGACCATTTCCGCAATCTACCTGGCGTTTCCGAACCTCTTCTACGACTCGAGGGACTTTCTGTCTGAGCACGGCATCGGTCCGGCCAGTGGACACCGCCTCGACATCGTGATCGACTGGATGGTGCGACTGCACTTCGGTCGCTCCTTCGGGGTTGGTGTCGAAATTCTGTGGGTGGTTCTGGGCCTGGCGCCGTGCGTTCTCATCGTGACGGGCGCGCTCATGTGGTGGAATCGCGTCATTCGTAAAACGATGGGCCGCTCCGGCGAGCGGGCGCGGGAAGGCACGTATACGCGAGCGAGCGAGTTATCGCATCCGCCGTTTCGCGCCGAGCCAGCCGCTGTGCTGGCGCAGATCAGGGGAGCCATGTCAGACGAGCCGCAATGAACGCCCCGCTCGCCAGAATCTCACCCCTCGTCTAATTGGAAGTCGGGCAGATCGGTGGCGGGTTGCCGCGGCCGGCAGCCATGCAGCAATACACCGCGCAATACTTCGATGGCGGGGTATATTCGCCGGCAATCTTCCTGGCGAACTCCGGATACATCGTCTCCGGTCCGCCATCGGTTGCCACACGCGGCAGGTTGTAGTGCGCCTTCATGTACTGCTCCTGCTTGGCTTGCTGCGCCGGGGTAAGCACAGCCGTGTGGTAGCCATCGGCCAGCGCGGGCGTGACCTCTGCGGGTAGACAATAGAGAAACGTATCGTTGGCCGGCCCGGCGATGTTGAGTCGAAGCGTTCTGGCCAGGGGCCAGGGTGGCGCGAGGTAGACCGGGTCCGTGACCACGCCCATGAGCATCATCTCTTCGCCGTGACGCGTAAAGTACAGATCCGTCGTTGCCTGGTTACTGAGCGGAATGCCGTTACGGTTCAAATACGCATCCTTCAGGTGCGTGGCGGTCATGTGCAGCGTGTCACCTTCCCACTTTCCGGTAACGAATCCGTCATAGGTATGCAAT
>DATJUN010000065.1:0-5656 GCA_035502275.1 Steroidobacteraceae bacterium | reverse complement strand
GCATTGGTGTGCACCGCGTGGTCCAGCTCGGCCTGCAGGTGCGCGCAGAACCGGCCCACGGCAGGCAGGGACAGATGCAGCGCCGGCAGGCTCACGGTGGCGCCGTTGCTGTACTCTGCGAGAATCCTCTCGACATCGGGGAGGCCGCGAAACACCTCGTCGCCGTACCTGACGTCGCGCGTGTAGGCCTCCGGCGGAAAGAATCCGCCGCCCCTGGACAGCCGGATGGCCGGATAGCGCGTATCGGCAGCGCCGATGAGACCCTCCAGATCCTGGAGGGAAACCAGCGCCTTGTAGCAGTCGTCGCCACGCCGCTGCAGCAGCAGAGGTTTGCGTTCCCAGTACTCATCGAAGAACGCCTGCGGCTCGAGCGGCGAGAGCATGCCGGAGAGATCGAATGTGCGCTCGACGTCCATCGTCAGAAGGTCTTGGTGAGGGTCAGGCGCGCTGAGATCGGCTCCAGTGGGTGAAAGGTGGGACCGGCCACGGCGCCCGCCCCATCGTTGAGCGCATAGACGTAGTAGTACTCCATCGTATTCGAATGTGCATTCAGAATGTTGTAGATGCCCAGTCCTGCGCTGAACCCATCGCCGAACTGATAGTCCACATCGCCATTCCATTCGCCGTAGCCGGAGGCCCACTGCGTGCCCTGCGTGTGGTCGTAGAAGGGCGCCGTCGCGCACGTGGCACCGGTGCCGAAGTCGGCCGCGGCGGCGGCTTGCGTGCAGGGGCCTGAAGTGGTCGGGTACTTGCCGAGGTAGCGATATTCCAGGCTGCCGCTCCAGGGCCCCAGATGGGTCAGGTAGACACTGAATTCCCCCGTGCCCTGGGGCGCATTGGGCAGGTAGGTGCCCTCGTGGCCGGAGCCGTCATCATAGGTCGTGGTGTAGCGCGCGCGATCGCCGGAGTAGCTGCCATAGATCTCGAGGTGGCGCGCCGCCTGCCAGGTGACATTGATCTCGTAGCCTTCACGATGGCTGCCGGGACCGGCCGAATCCTGCCCGACGTCAGGGTCGTAAGTCGTTTCGGACTGTGCCTGCAGCGTGAACAGGGCCAGCGTCAGCGCGATCCTGTGATGGAGGAGATCCTGACGCAGGCCGAGTTCCTCGCCTGTTTGGCTCGCGATCAGTGGCGCGCCCGGGATGCCTTCGATCCTGGCCTGGTTCACGCCGCGCAGATCATCGCTGTGAAAGCCGATGCCGTAGCTGGCGTAGGCCTCGGTGTCGGGACTGAAACGGTAGATCAGGCTCGCCTTGGGCTGGGGCAGCGCCCGGCTCGCACTGCCGGAATAGGTCCCCGAGTCCGCCCCATACATGTAGTCCTCCCGAAAGGCGAGGACGGAGCGGAACGCCGCCGTCCAGTGCGTGGTCGCCTGGATGTAGCCGGCAAATTCGTTCAGCCGGACATTGTCGTTCTCAATGTAGTTCGCCGGATAGTCGACCGCGGCGAGTTCATCCGCGCTGATCGCAATTCGGTCCCTGGTCGGCTCACGATAGACGTGGTTGTAGTCCTCGCGGGTGTGCCCGCCGATCAGCCAGTCATTGGCGATGGAGCCGAACTGCTGAGTCCAGGCGTAGCTGACGTCGGCACCGACCGTCTCGCGATCCTCGTGCTGCGCTTCCTGGTCGCCATCAACCGGGTCGACCAGAAAATGCGTGAAGTTGTTCCACAGTGTCAGGTGGTTGCCGATGACGTAGGCATTGGCCAGGAACTGGCCATCGCCCAGATGATCGTGGTAGTCCCAGGACAGGCTGGTGCGATGCGCATAGCCGCCATCCGAGGGATCCACTTCGTCCCACCTGGAGGACACCTCGCCATCGTAGAGCGCCTGGTAGGGAACATCGGTCTGGGAATTCCACGTGTCGTGGTAGTCCATGAACGTGAGCGAGTAGCCCTCGTCAGCATCGCCGTCACTCCAGCGCAGCACGCCGTTGTATTTCAGCTGGTCGCCCGGAATCGTCGTGTCCCCGTCGTAGTGCTGGAACTCGAGCGCGCCGAGCACGTTGCCCTGCCCGATGGCGGTGGATCCGGCCGCGAAGTAGTGCTGGAAATCCAGCGTGCCGGCGGTCACCGAGAGCTGCGTCGGAATGGTGTTGACGTAGTCGATGTGGATCGAACCGACGGACCCGAAATCGCCAATGTTGGCGTAGTAGGTGCCCTTGGTGTAGACCTCCCCGGTGGCGAGCTGCGGGATCAGGAAGTTGATGTCGGCGTAACCGTCCCCGTGGGCATGCGTGGGCTCGTTGACGGGCATATTGTCCACGAACAGGGCCAGATCGGTGCCATGGTCGAGGTTGTAGCCGCGCATCAGGTACTGATTGGCCTTGCCTTCACCGCTGTGCGTGGTCACGTCAAGCCCGGGGACGGTCTCGAGTACCTGGCCGGGACGGAAGGCGGGCGCGAGGTTGACCTCGGTGCTGGTGATCACGCCCTGGCTGGCGGTCTGGGCCTGTCCGATGAGCTGCAGGCGCGAGGCGCTGACAGTGACCTCGGCCAGTTGGTCCTCCGATTTCGAGTCCGTGCTGGTGGAGCTGCGTGGTGGCGGCGTGGCCGGTCTTTTAGTGGGCGTCGCGGCAGCCACGAGCGTAACGGCTGCGTGGCGGGTGCTGGCAGCCGCGGGTGTGGCGGGGGAGGCGGGCGTCGCTGCCGGCGAGGTCGTCGGCGGCGTGGTGTCCTGCGCCATGACACGACCGGCGGCGCTGCAGGCCATTAACAGGACGGCTCTCACGGCTTGAGACACTGCGGTTGAATTCACGCTCTGGTTACTCCTGGTCTGGTCTACGGCTGCCGGATCGTTAGCAGCAATTTCCGATGGGTGCACGCAGCTGCGTCCGCGGGGCGGCGGCATGATCTTCGGGTCGCTCGAAGGGAAGAGAGTGCCGCAACTCTGCTGGTTGCCGCGGGAGCGACGCGTGCCGTCAGGTCTCCTGGCTTACGGCTGCTGCGGAGCGGGCGCGCCTTCTCAGGCACTTGCTGTGCCCAATGGCGGCAGTTGGCGCACTGCCTGCACCCTTCCTCGCCGATTACAGTTGCAGAGACAGCCGCAGATTGCAGGCCGCGATGGGCCATCTTCCACTGCGTTCCCTGAGCACCCCTGCTGGGGCACCGGCACGTGATGACATGCGCAGACTGGGTGGTTCACCCTCCCTGTGCCGCCGTTCCGGCGGCTTCTCCCGTGTCATACGGCCGTCGCGATCGACCCCCTCACTTTTTTTGTGGCTGCGGGGCCACGCACGCAGGTCCGGGGGATCAACTGTCGGCCGGCCCGGGGCCCTCACCGAGGGCCTTTGCGAGGAGACGGCGAGCCCGGCGCACGCGCATCTCGATGGCCTTCGGCGTGGTCCGCAGCAGTTGTGCAGCCTGTAGCTGCGTCATGCCGCCGGTCGTGGTCAGCAGCAGCGGCTCCTTGTAGAAGGGCGGCAGCTGCGCGACGGCGCGGTCGAGCCGCCGAAGCCGTGCTGCCTGCGGTGAGTATTCGCTGTTGTCGCCATCGGGGCTCGTGCTGCGCGCCGTCGTGGGCTCAGCGGCGAACAGGCTCAGCAGCCGCCGGCGCGCGGCCCCGCGCCGCCCGTGGTCGCGACATTTATTCAGCGCGATGGCGCGCAGCCAGCTTCCGAAGGGCTGGCGCGTATCGAAGCGGCGCAGCGCAAGCCACGCCGAGATGAAGGTCTCCTGGAGCAGATCGTAGGCGTCGTCGGCATCCCCGACGTAGCGGCGGATGAACCGATAGAGGAAGTCCCTGTGGACTCTCACCAGTGTTTCGAACGCCTTGCGCTCGCCACGGCGGGCGGCGGCGGCCAGCTGCTGTTCCCCGACCGCCGGCTCTCCCGGCGGCGCGGCGTCGCTCGCCGCGGGGGCTTTCACGGCTGATCCGCATCGAGGGCCTCGGCCACGGAATCATCGAACTGCTGTGCCTGTGCCGGTGTCAGCACCGAGCGCATGGCGAGGATGTGCTGGATGGTCTGCTCCTGCAGCGCCTGCATGGCCTGATGAAACTGTCCGATGGCGCGTTGCGCGGCCGGTCCGTAGCGGTGCTCGCTGATTACGGCGGCGGCAAGCTCGCGGTTTGCTGCGCGCATCTGCTGCTCCGGTGCGACGCGCTCGTTGGCATAGCTCGCTTCGATGCCGGCGAGGCGCCGCCTTTGCTCATCGCTGAGGTGAAGCTGGCGATGCAGGAGTGCATCCAGGCCCCCGGCGGCGCGGGTCTGGGCGAGGCCATAGCGCACGCCGAGCCAACCGCCGGCGGCGCCCGCCAGCAATGTGAGCGCGACCATGAGCAGCGCCACACGCGTGTAGCTCGTCATGGGCGTAGCCCGGCCAGGCGCGTGGACACACTCAGTGCCATGCGGGGCGAGAAGATGTCGAGGACATCGCCGCCGTGCACCTGCCGGTAATGCAGGCCCTCGAGCAGACTTGCGGTCACAACGGCGATCAGCAGCACCGATTGCAGCGCCAGCAGGCGCCTGGACAGGCGCACCTGCCGTTGCCGTTGCGAGACGCCCGCCCAGATGTCGGCCGGCAGCGCATCAAGGGACCGGTCCGGCGGCTGCGCCAGAAGTTGCTGCAGTTCTGATTCGGTCATGACCCGTCCTCCGGACGCGGCAGATTGTCTAGTACGCGCGCGACGCGTCGCGACCCTCCCGCCCCCGCCACGCCAGCGGCTGCGGGGAAGGGAGGGGCTCGGCGGCGACGTGCGTATTTGCTGCGCACACCCGATGGTGTGGCCTTGGAGACTTCGATGTACAGGACTTCGCGTTCCTCGCCACTCCTTCTCGCGCTCGCGTGCGTCATGGCGCTGCTCGGCCCCGGGCGGGCACAGGCGCATGCCAGGCTGCTGACGGCGACGCCGGCTGCTCATGCTACGGTGACACCCCCGCCGCTCATCCGCCTGGTCTTCAGCGAGGCGCTCGCCAGCGCGTTTTCCAGCCTCAGGCTGACCGATCGCGACGGCCATGCCGTCGCCCTGAAGAGCGTTGCAGGCGACGGCGACTCGACACTGCAGGCCACCCCCGCCGCGCCGCTGCAACCTGGCCTGTATACCATCTGGTGGATCGCCGTCTCGACGGACGATGGCCACAAAGTGTCGGGCAGTTTCAGCTTTACCGTGAAGGCGCCGGATTGATCGACTGGGCGCTGCGCGCGGCGCGGCTGCTGCAATACGCAGCCGTGCTCGGTTTCGTGGGTGTGGCGGCGTTCCATGCCGGCAGGAACGCAGACCCTGCCCTGAGCTGCGACGGCGCGTCGCGCAGGCGACTGCGAGGGCTGCTGCTCTGCGCGGCCGGTGCGGGGTTCTTCGGCACGGCGGCCTGGCTCGCGCTCGAATCGATGGCGCTCACCGGACAGTGGAGCGCATGGCCGCAGCTCATCCTGTCCACGCACTTCGGCCGCACCGCAGCCGTGCGCGCAGCGCTGCTGGCAGGCGCCGCGGCAAGCCTGCTGCCCGCGAACAACCGCATCGCCGCGACCGCAGCGGTGGGGCTGGGGGTGGCCGCTGCCGTGAGCTTTGCGTGGAGCGGACACGGGGTCATGGGGCAGGGGGTGATCCGGTGGCTGCACGCCGGGTGCGACGTGCTGCACCTGCTGGCCGCGGGCCTGTGGATCGGTGCGCTCGTCGCATTGAGCGCGCAGGCGCTGCGCTGCCTGCCCGACGACCTGC
>DATJUN010000064.1:0-13293 GCA_035502275.1 Steroidobacteraceae bacterium | reverse complement strand
ACGCGCGCAGCCGACGCTCCTGCTCGCTCATGACGTGCGTGCGTCGCTCTGCGCCCATCATGACGGTATCCCGGGCATCCTCGAACTCGAGCCAGCCGAGCGCGTCCTTGCGCCGGCGCGCAGCCAGCAGCGCCGCTTCGTTCACCAGGTTCATGAGCTCGGCCCCGCAGAATCCCGGCGTGGCGCGGGCAATGGCAGACAGATCCACGTCTGTGCCCAGGGGCGCCGCGCGCGTGTGCACGCGCAGGATCTGCTCGCGCCCGCGCACATCGGGAGTATCCACCGTAATCTCGCGATCAAAGCGGCCGGGCCGCAGCAGCGCCGGATCGAGTACATCCGGACGATTGGTGGCCGCGATCAGAATGACCCCCGGAGTACTCTGAAAGCCGTCCATCTCGACGAGCAGCTGATTGAGCGTCTGCTCGCGCTCGTCGTTGCCACCGCCCACCCCTGCGCCGCGCTTGCGGCCGACTGCATCGATCTCATCCATGAAGATGATGCAGGGCGCATGCTTTTTGGCCTGCTCGAAGAGATCGCGGACGCGGGCCGCCCCCACACCGACGAACATCTCGACGAAATTCGAGCCGGAAATAGTGAAGAAGGGCACGCCCGCTTCGCCAGCTACGGCACGCGCCAGCAGGGTCTTGCCCGTGCCCGGAGGGCCCACCAGCAACACGCCGCGCGGGATATGCCCTCCCAATCGCTGGAACTGCTGCGGCTCGCGCAGGAAGTCGACGATTTCCTGCAGCGCTTCCTGCGCCTCATCGACGCCTGCGACGTCGGCGAACGTGACGCGGCTGTCCGCCTGCTCCAGCGGACGCACCCTGGACTTCCCCAGATCCCGCAGCCGGCCGCCGGAGCCACCGGGCATGCGCGTGAAGAAAAAGATCGCGAACGCTACCAGCACGAGAATCGGCAGCAGACTCTGCAGCACGCTGCCGACCGACGGCGTTGGCGCCGGAGGCGCCACGGCAGCGATGGCGACCCCGCGGGTCCTGAGCAGGCGCACGAGATCGGGATCGTCGGCCGCATAGCTGCGAAAGGCCGAGCCATCGGTCAGAAACCCCCGGATGTCGTGCCCGGAAAGCGTAACGCTGCGTACGCGACCCTGCTGCAGGTCATCGAGAAACTGCGAGTAACTCAGGCTCTCGACCTGCGGAGCGACCGCGCGTGCCTGATACAGGTTCACCAGTGCGATGGCCACGAGCGCAGCAAGCACGCAGCCGGCAAACAGGTAGAAGCGCTTTTCGGTGGAGCTGATGGCCATGGGAAACTCAATCAGGCTGCGCGCCGGGTTCGAGCGACGCCAGGGAGCGCAGCACCCAGCGCCGGCCATTGGTGCGCAGTTCCGTGCGTGAGAGCGGCAGCACATCGATGCGCCAGAAGGACGGCAGCTGGGCCTGAATGACGTGCACGATCGCGGCGCGGATCACGGCCGAGTGCGTGATCGCGACCGTGTGCCCCGGCTCGCGCTCCTGCTCGCGTATCCAGGCCGACACACGCTGCAGCACCTGCGGAATCGACTCCCCACCGTGTGGCGCCGTCTCGGGCCGGCGAATCCAAGCGATGAGCTTGCGCGGTTCCCGCAGCAGCACCTGCTGAAAACGCATTCCTGTCCAGCGACCGAAGTCACAATCCCGCAGCCTCTCATCCACGCGGACATCCAGGCCCAACGCCGCGGCGGTCTCTCGCGCGCGCAGCGCCGGACTGCTCCAGCAGCGGTCGACCGCCCCCAGGCTGCCACCGAGCTGCTGCGCCTTCGCCCGCCCGGTCTCGTCCAGGGCATCGTCACCGCCAAAGGTCGCCGCCCGCAGGGCGCGGGTGGTGGCGTGGCAGACCAGCGTAATCCGAGGCGTCATAATCCGCTTTCCGGCGGCCCCTGGCGGGGCGGCCGCGGCTTCAACGCTATCGGCGCCGGCAGCGACAACCCCCTACAGCGAGCTGATCCCAGAGGATATTCTATGGAGTCAGCCGACTGAAGGACTGAATTTCTGCCCCCGGGCGAGGGGTACAGCCGTCGCCTGCGTATGTTCGATGTCGGGCGTAGTCCACACCGAGGAGAGCACCATGGTGACTGAAGATACTTCCGTTGCGGCCCCGGCCGCCCCGCTCGAACTGCCACTGCGCATCGCAATCCCCATCGCCCGGATTGTCCCATGGGCGGTCTTCGGCGTGGTCGTCATGGGACTCGCCCTCTACTTCGTGGGCGCAGAGCAAGGTGCCACGTCCCTCTTCAACGGCATGGGCATCCACGAATTCGTGCATGACGCCCGTCATCTGCTGGGATTTCCGTGCCACTGAGAGCGTGAGAGGCGCGCGATCTCGGGCACAGGGAGCAGCAGCGTGGTAGGACAACTCGTCTTGCGGGGTTTCATCGTCGGCATCGTCGCCGGGCTGCTCGCGTTCGGATGGG
This sequence comes from Steroidobacteraceae bacterium, assembly GCA_035502275.1. Taxonomy (GTDB): domain Bacteria; phylum Pseudomonadota; class Gammaproteobacteria; order Steroidobacterales; family Steroidobacteraceae; genus FEN-1191. Next base: position 10,880 of record DATJUN010000064.1, on the reverse strand, counting down.
CCCGGACCTTCGGGGAACCGGCTGTGGCAGTGGCGATCAACTTCGAAGCTGACCAGGACGAAGCCAAGGTCGCTGCGGCAGTCGCCGCCGGCAAGCCGCGACCGGCAGAGGACGTGGTGATCTTCAGCCGCACCGTGCAGAGCGGCATCGGCCTGCTCACGGGCATGGTCGCGCTGGGGGCAGGTATCGGCTGCCTGTTTGCCATCCTGTTCGCCTTTGCCTATGGCCGCATCGGCAATCTGGCACCGGGCCCGACGTCCGTCCTGATCGCCTTTTTTGGGCTGGTGTCGGTGTACCTCGTGCCGATGCTCAAATACCCGGCGAATCCTCCCTCCGTCGGAGAACCAGAAACCATCAAGTACCGCACGGCTCTGTACTTCCTGATGATGGCGATCTCCATTGCCGCCACACTCGGCGCATTACGGCTGCGCCGGTCGCTTGTGCGCCGCCATGGCAACTGGAATGGCTCGCTGGTAGCGCTGGGCGTCTACCTCGTCGTGATCGCTGCCGCCTTCGTGGGACTGCCAGGTATCAATGAGGTACCGGCGACTTTCCCCGCGGTCACCCTGTGGAACTTCCGGATTGCGTCAGTGGGAATTCAGACTGTACTGTGGGGGTCACTCGGGGTGCTCTTCGGCTACGTGGCCAGCTGGCAATTGGAATGAGCTGGTCAACCCTGCGCAGCCGGGACAATTTGCGACTTAGCGAAACTCATCACACCGACGCGGTCCGCAGGACGCTTCTCTCAACCTCCTACAGCCTAGCGTGACGGCTGTCTGCTCCGCCGGCGAGACACCTTGCGATCCTAGTACCGTTTCGGTGATAGGAGATAGGAAGGGTGGCTACGGTGGAATGCTCAAAATGCGGCCGATCGGTGCAGGACGGAGACACCGTCAGACTCAAGACTGCGCCGGCGCGCCCCGCGCAAGCCCGGCGGTGTCCAAGCTGCACGGCCTCCTCCGCCGTGCGGGCGAACGAAGATACGCAAAGGCTGCCGGCCTTCGATCAGACGTGCACTGTGGATGTTTTGTGACGCACCAGCAGCGCGCGAGAGGCGGCCTTCGGGCCGCCGTTAGTCCGGGAGAATTGGACCCTTAATTGAGAGTCTTGGCTTCAGATTTTCGAAGCTCGAACATAGGTCCTTCAGCTTCTCGAAAGTTTCGGCAATTTGTACGAGTTGCTGCCGGGCCTCGGGCGATTTAGTCGCGGCACTCATCAGGCGCAACCTGTCGGCGACATTCAGATAGAACAAAGAGGACGCCGACCCGTCCTTGGGCATCAAAGAACCCCTGCGTGCTGTTTCGGTCATTGAATGCGACACCACCCCCGGATTGCTGAGCGCCCATCATTATGCCTCGCGCAAGTGTGAGGGAGTTCACGTGGCACCATAACCGAGCGCATACGACGCAACTACGATGCCCCACATGATGGGAGCGCCCGGGCCCATCCGCAGCGCTCAGCGCTCGAAAGAAAAAGCCCGCGAGGTGGCGGGCTTAAGAACCATGCCCATTCGGGGACAGGGGGGGCTGGTCTGGGCATACGATAGCCTGCCAGTGGTCATAATCACCGTGCACACGTCTCAGAACCAGATATCCCGTACAGAGTCTTACCCGGCGCCCGGGCGCTCTGACGCGAACCACCGAACCTGAGCTCGTTGGCCTCCTTCAGAATCTTGGGATCTTGACTGACAGGGAGCTGCAGTTCTGCTGGGTACGCTCGGGGCCGTGAAACCACCGGTGCGCTTCTCTTGCCGTGTTGATGGTCATCTCGTCGAGATGCTCAAGGTAGTATCCGGCAATGCGTGGCGCTGCGATTGCGCAGAGTATGGCGCCCTGCACGGCTGTGTTCATGTGATCAGAGCGGCCACTGCTTGGACACGCCGCAAGGCGACCATCACAGATGGGATTACGCAGGCCCGGTGGTTTACAACGTGACGGCGCCCCCAAGCGCAGATCGCGCCGCTTGGGAGCTGTCACTGCCTACGCTACGCGTGGGCCGAAGGTTGTTACGCCGCTTTCGATGCCGAGAGCTGCGCGAGCAATCGGGCGCGCTCTTCTCGGTGCGCTAACTGCGACTGCTCGTGCGTTCGCAGCTCCTGCCGCGTCTTGACAGCTGCATCGCCAGAGCGCTCCAGGCGCGTCACGTCCTGCCACAAGCGGGCAGCCTCGCATTCACTCGAGCCAATGTTCCGCTCGACTTGAGCCAAATGCTCCAGAATTTGCTCTTTATCCATTAGCGTCCCCTGCATTTAATGGCCCCGACGCTAACACGGTTCAGACGCAGACGATGCCATTTGCGCCTGGCGAGAAGTCCTACAGCGTCATGACTGGATTCGGGGCCAGCGTTCGAACCTGACTCAGCGTACAGCAAGAGGTGGCGTCGAGCGGGCTGCCGACATCGACGACATCGAGTACCGACGCCACGGTGGCGACGATAGAATCGCCCCCACCGAGCACCGCCAGGATATGCATCCATCCTCGCCAACCGGCCTCTGTGCGGCCCTTCTGATGAGCCTGCTTGCTGCTGGCTGCACGCTGCAGAAGCCCGTAGCGGCAGGTGCGGCGATCGACCCACCGGACCCACGCGCACTTCTGCAGCAGATGTATCAGGCGATGGGCGGGAACGCCTGGCAACCGCTGGCGGGTATGCGGCTGCGTGGTCGCTATGACATGGGCGGGCTGCAGGGCACATTCGAGCAACTGGTGGATCTGCGCGCTGGCCGGGACGTGTTCAGCTTCGATCTACACGGCACCCGGGGATCGCAGGGAATCAGTTTCGATCACAGTTGGTGGACGGATGAAAAAGGGTTGCCGACCGTGGACGATGCGCCGGAGGCCCGCATCGATGCGGCCACCGACTCCTTTCAGGACCGTAACGGCTACTTCCATCCTGACCCATCCGTTCCGGTCGTCTATGCCGGCCGGCGCTTCGCGAACGGCGACGTCTACGACCTGGTACGGATGCGACCGCCGCAGGGCCGCGAGCTCACGCTTTGGATCGATGCGCGCACTCATCGGTTAGCCCGCATCTCCGAGCTGGACGCCGAGCAACAGCCCAACGACGTGACCTTCTCGGACTATCGGCAGGTGGCGGGAGTATGGCTGCCGTTTCAGCAGCGTGATTCGATCGGCCAAGACGGCAGCGTCCTGGCAACCGTGACCGTCACGCACCTGCAGCTCACAGGTCCGCTCGATGAGACACAATTCGCACCGCCGGCGGCCGCGCTGCGGGATGCGCGGCTCCTCGGTCAGGCCCCATCGACCAGTGTGCCCTTTACGCTGCGGGATGGGCTGATCATTGTCGACGTCTCTGTCGATGGCCGAGCACCGCTGCCCTTCATGCTCGACACGGGGGGATTGAACCTGCTGACCCCGGCGACCGCCAGCCAGCTCGGCGCCACCCTGCAGGGCAACATGCCGGTCAGCGGGGTCGGCGCGCGTCTGATGACCTCACGCCTGACGCACGTGCGGCGCTACCAAATCGGACAGGCACAGCTCGACGATCAGCAATTCATCGTGATGCCGCTGCCGCGGGTGTTCGCCGGGCGCGGCGGCTTCCCGCCGGTGGCCGGCATGCTCGGCTACGAGCTTCTGCGACGCTTCCGGGTCACGATCGATTATCAACAGCGGCGGCTGACACTGACGCTTCCGTCTTCGCGCGGCGAGGGTGAGCGATTGCCGCTGCACTTCGACGGACGGCAGTCTTTCATCGAAGCGGCGGTGGACGGCATCCATGGCTATTTTCGCCTGGATACCGGCGATGACGGGGCACTGATGCTATTCGATCATTTTTTCAGCGGCCATGACTTCCCGTTGGAGCTGCCTGGCATCAGCGAGCTCCGGAGGGGCATTGGCGGCGTCACTGCGACGTTGCTGACACGCGTGGATACGCTGTCGCTCGGGGATCTCACGCTCGCCCTACCGCTGGCGGAGTTGAATTTCGCGCAGGTCGGCGCTTTCGCCACTGACCACATCGCCGGCAATATCGGCTCACTGGTGTGGCAAAACTTCGTACTGACGCTCGATTACCCGCACCGCGTTGTGTTCCTGCGCAAATCCGCCAGCTTCGGCCATACGATGCCCTACGATCGAAGTGGATTGCGCCTGAATCTGGACCAAAGCGAGCGCATCGTCGTGACGGCGGTGGATTCGGGATCGCCGGCCGCTCTGGATGGCATCCGCGTGGGTGATGAGCTGCTGCAGATCGGGGAACGCCCCGTGCAGAGCGATCTGGTGCGGGTAACGACGCTACTGACGCAGCCAGCCGGCACGCCGTTGCAGCTCACCATGCGACGTGGCCAGAAGATGTTGCACGTGAACCTCGTGTTGAAGGAGCTACTGCCGCTGGACGTGCCACTGCAGCGTGCGCCGAAGCTGCTGGTGCGCTGAGCCGATCGCGCAGCGCGCAACCCGCCTTTGCCACGCATCAAGGGCACATGAGGCGTGATAGGCTAGAGGGAAATCAAGCAGCTCCCTGCGCGACTTGCAGCGACAGGAGGCCGGAAATCGCTGCGGGGCCGACCCATGCGCAAAGCTGTCCTTCCCTCGACGGATCCTTCACGGATCCCAAAGGCAGTCCTCTCATGAAAAAAACTCTCCTCGCCGTCGCCGCGCTTGCCCTGACGGGGGTCTGCAGCGGCCAGTCCGAACCGGGTCCCCTGCTCCTGCGGCAGCCGACGATGAACCGCACGCAGATCGTGTTCGTCTATGCCGGGGAACTCTGGAGCGTCAGCCGCGACGGCGGTGCCGCCAGCCGCCTCACGACCGGCGTCGGCGTCCAGTCGAACCCGCACTTCTCGCCGGATGGGAAATGGATTGCCTTCACGGGCGTGTACGGCGGCAACGTCGATGTCTACATCGTCGCGGCGGATGGTGGCGTGCCACAGCGTTTGACGTACCACCCCGCGGTCGATCAGGCGATCGGCTGGACGCCGGACGGCACCCACGTGCTCTTTGCCTCGAACCGCGACGCCTTCGCCAGCGGCGCTGCGAACCTCTACACCGTTTCGCTCAAAGGCGGCCTGCCGCAGAAACTGCCCTTTCCGCTTGCCTTCGAAGGGGCCTACTCTTCGGACGGAACCGAGATCGCCTACCGCCCGGTGCCTTTTCCCTTCGGCACCTGGTCGCATTACCGCGGCGGTACCGAGACCAAGATCTGGCTCGCGAAGCTCGCCGACTCGAGCTACCAGGAGATTGCGCGCGGGGACTGGAACGAGTTCGATCCCATGTGGCTCGACGGGAAGATCTACTTCCTCTCTGATGAGAAGGGGCCGTTCACGCTGGATGAGTTCGACCCCTCGACGAAGCAGACGCGCCAGGTACTGCCCAATGATGGTCTGCCCATCAAGGAAGCCTCGGCGGGACCGGATGCGATCGTCTACGCGCAGTTCGGCACCATTCACATCTTTGATCCCGCGAGCGGCCGGCAGCATCCCGTGAGCATCCGCGTCGCCGGAGACTTCCCGCAGCTGCTGCCGCACTTTGATGACGTGCAGAGAAACATCCTTTCGGCGAATATCTCGCCCACGGGGGCGCGTGCCCTGTTCGAGGCACATGGGGAGATCCTCACCGTGCCGGCAGAGCACGGCGACGTCCGCAACCTCACCAACTCACCTGGCGTCGCAGATCGCAGTCCGGCCTGGTCGCCCGACGGCAAATCGATCGCCTACTTCTCCGATGAGTCGGGGGAGTACGCGCTGCACATCCGGGGTCAGGACGGGCTTGGGCCGGTGCGCAAGTTCTCTCTCGGCTCGCCGCCCTCGTTCTTCTACGACCCGCGCTGGTCCCCCGACAGCAGGAAAATCGCCTACACCGACAAGCGCCTCAGCGTCTGGTATCTCGACCTGGCGAAGGGCACACCGGTCAGGATCGACGGCGACGTCTATGAGACGCCGGAGCGGACACTCGAGCCCTCGTGGTCGCCCGACAGCCAGTGGATCGCCTACACCAGGCTGCTCGCCAATCACATGCGCGCGGTGTTCGTGTACTCCCTGGCGACGGGCAAGAGCACCCAGATCACCGATGGCATGAGCGATGCGCGCTCGGCCGTATGGGACAAGAATGGCAAGTGGCTGTACTTCACGGCCAGTACGGACGTCGGCCCGACCACCGCCTGGCTCGACATGTCGAGCTACGACCACACGGTAAGCCGAAGTGTCTACGTCGTCGTGCTCTCGAAGAATGACCCCTCGCCGATCGCGCCTCAGAGCGATGAGGAGAAGCCCGAGGGCGCAGGGCCGATCACCGCGCCCACCGGCGATGCACCCTCGAGGGACGCAGGCCGGGATCAGAAGAACGACAAGAGCGGCCCGGGACGGCCTGGTCCGCCTGCACCAGCGCCGGTCAAAATCGACTTTGCCAACATAGACCAGCGCATCCTGGCGCTGCCCATCCCCCCGAAAAACTACGTTGGAATCGAGACCGGCAAGACGGGGGAGCTGTTCGTCATCGACCTGCCCGCCGGTCAGGACCAGAGCGATGCGCCGCCGGACCAGCCTCTGGGGCTCGCGGTCGCCAAATTCGATATGAAGGCCCGGAAAACGACCCCCGTCATCGCCGGAGTACAGGGATTTTTTGTCTCCTTCAACGGTGAGAAGGCGCTCGTTTTCGCGCGCCGGCAATGGAGCATTGCCTCGACGGCCGGCCCGATCAAGCCGGGCGATGGCGCGCTCAACATGGGCGACATGAAGGTGTACGTCGATCCAGCGGCGGAGTGGAAGCAGATGTACCAGGAGGTCTGGCGCATCGAGCGGGATTTCTTCTATGCGCCGAACCTGCATGGACTTGATCTGAAGAAGACCGAGGCCGAGTACCTGAAGTACCTGCCCGGCCTTGCGAGCCGCGAGGACGAGAACTACCTCTTCAACCAGATGCTGAGCGATCTGAATGTCGGCCACATGTTCGTGATGGGCGGAGCGGTGCCCTTCCCTCCCCCCGTGGCCGTCGGGCTCCTCGGGGCGGACTACCGCATCGAGAACGGACGCTACCGCATCGTGCGGGTCCTGAGCGGTGAGAACTGGAACCCGCGCCTGCACGCCCCGCTCACCCAGCCCGGCGTCAACGTCGCGGCAGGCGATTATCTGCTCGCCGTCGACGGTCGGGACCTGCGGGCGACGGACAACGTGTACAGCTACTTCCTGGACAAGGCAAACAAGCAGGTCGTCCTGCGCGTCGGGCCGAATCCGGACGGTCGCGGCGCGCGCGACGTAACCGTGATGACGGTTCCCGAGGAGCTCGACCTGCGCCACCTCGACTGGCTTGCGCACAACATGCAGGTGGTCGACCAGCTGAGCGGCGGCAAGCTCGCGTACGTCTATCTGCCGAACACGGCTGGTGCCGGCTACGACAGCTTCAACCGCTACTACATGGCGCAGGTCGGCAAGCAGGGCGCCGTCATGGATGAGCGGTTCAACGGCGGCGGCTCGATCGCGAACTACATCATCGAAACCATGCAGCGCAAGCTCACGAGCTACTGGTATACGCGCCAGGGCGCAGTCTTCACCTCCCCGCTCGATGCAATCTTCGGTCCCAAGGTGATGATCACCAATCAGTTCGCCGGCTCAGGTGGGGACTGGCTGCCGTGGGCCTTCAAATCCGTCGGCCTCGGGCCGACCATCGGCGAGAAGACCTGGGGCGGACTCGTCGGCATCTACGATTATCCCCAGCTCATCGACGGCGGGTCCGTGACGGCACCGCGAGTCGCGTTCTTCAATCCGAACGGGACCTGGGACGTCGAGAATCACGGCGTGGCCCCCGACGTACCCATCGTGCTCGACCCGAAGGCCTGGCGCGAAGGCCATGACGTGCAGCTCGAGAAGGCGGTTTCGGTCGCACTCGAGGAGCTCGCGCAGCATCCCCTGCCGACTCCGCACGTGCCCGCGTTCCCCGACTACTCGCGCTACGCGCGATAGCTGGCGCTGAGTGCGCGGCCGCGGTGCGCATGCGCCCGGCGTATTACTGCCGATCGAAAACCATGACGTTGTGCACCGATTGACCGGCGGGGGTCGTGTACCTGTTTTCAACCGTCATGGTCTTGAGGTTTTTGGCGACCAGGATCGTGGCGTGACCAACGACCTGCCCAGCCCGCATCAGGTTGGATTTGATTTCCAGGCGGCTGGCACGCCTCAGCGCGTGCGCGTCGATGGCCGAACCGCCGCGCATCGGATAGGGCCTGCCGTCAAGCTTGAAAGTGGAACTGGTGTGGGTTTCGCCGTTGGCCGTGACATTCAACTGGATGCCATCGGGCGTTTGCGCAAACGTCCACGATGTACTCGTCGAGCTCCTGGGCGCCGGACCTGGGTCGTATGTGGATTTCGCAGCATTCAAAGTCCAGGTTCCGAGCACCGGGTCGCCGTGTTCTCGAGCCTGGAGAGCCAGCGGCAACACCAGTGCGAGGGCGGCCAGGACAAGGAGGCTCTTCCATGGTTTCACGCAGTTCTCCCGCAAGCTCTCAGGGGTAGGCGATCGTCCAATACAGATTGGCAGTGCCGAACATGGCCGTCCCCACCGTGTTCAACTGTCCGGGGTTGCCACTCAGGACGGCGTTGAAAATATCATTGCCTGCGATTTCTCCTGGCTCGTGATCGCCTGCATAGGTGTACAGCGCGTACCCCTGGTATACCCACTGATGCACGCCATCGGGACGGATCGCGACGTCCCAGAAGCCGTCCGGATGGGCATCCGCAGGCGCGACGAATGGATGCCAGGACGTCAGGCATGCCCCCTCACAGCCCTTGAGACTGACGCCGATTTCCCTGCCGACTCCTGGCTGGATGGGCACACCGTGGCGCGTGCTCTGTCCTCCGCCGAAATCCATCGGGATGGCGTCGCGGCGATACAGCGTCATGCCCTCGGCGGTCGACAACACCTTGCCGCGACCCGGGGTCTGTACGAGGCGCACCTGCGCTGGCATGTAGAACGAAACGACCCGCGCGGCATCCCAGTCCCTGCTGAGACCGACACCGTTCGCGTCCCCGGACGCCAGATCGCGCGCATAGGTGAACAGCGGTTTACCCCTGAAGGCCCACTGGCGGATGCCGTCACTTCGCGTGAGAACCGACCATTCACCGACCGGATGCGCCAGAGCCGGAGCGACCAGCGGCCTCCACTCGGTCTGGTCGGCCAATCGCACCAACGCCTTCGCGCCGCCGCGACCCTCGTAGGTATAGAGCGTCATTCCGGCCTGGTCGACGAAAACCAGGCCGTCGGCGTCTCCGACCTCCCTGACCGCAATGGTATCGGGCATCGCGATGGCGGTATCCGGAAACAGGAGCACCGGATGCCACTCGGACAGTGGCGATCCTTCCTGATTGTTTCCCGCACCCTGCCGGCCGCCCTCTTCGTGGGCCTGGCTGCCTGTCTTAAAGGGGCGCACCTGCGCGCGGCTAGGGCTCACCCCGAACAGCGAGCCGATGTCCGTATCACGCACGAAGGTGTATACGGGCTTGCCCCGGTACTGCCACTGGCGCTGCCCCGGTCCGCGGTTGAATGTGCTCCACTCCCCCACCGCTCGGGCGTAGCTTGGCGCGAGCGCCGGGATCCACACCTGGGAGCAGGCTGCAGTACAGCGTGACCTGCCCGGGGAGTCTTTGCCGTAGGTATAGAGCGTCATCCCCCTGGCATCCGCGAACGCAATCTGGTCGCGCGGCAGTTCGGCGAGCCCGATGAATGACATCCTGCCGTAGCCCTGACCGCGTCCCAGCACCTGCAGCGTGATCCCGGGCGGCGTCGCGATCTGAGCGCTCCCGGATGCCGTCGGCCCTGCCAATCCGTGTCCTGATGCCAGCGCGCCAGCCTGCGCCGCCGCCGGCACCGGGGAGGAGACGGGACTTGCGGCAGGCAGCACGAAGGCCGGCACCGCGGTAAATTGCCAGGCCACCGATATGCGCCGGTTCTGTCCCGTCACAGGATCCGGGTCGGCATCCGCCAGGCGCCGCAGCGCCCAATACAGGCCCGGGACGTCGATGCCCTGCATATTCTCGAACCCCGCCCCACCCTGGCCGAAGGGCAGGAAGATCTCCATCCAGGGCTGATAGCCGCCAATGATCCCCTCGGCATGGCCATCGGCTCCCAGCGTCATGCGAAAATGGGTGTGCGAGAGATCCAGGTCATTCATCACGATCGGATCGCCGATCAGATGGAAGTCGTGGTGGTCCGTGATCGTCACGACGCCGTGCTCGAGCCGTCCCTGAAACACGTTGCGGGACCCTGGATCTGGATCGCTCCGAAAACTGGTATACGCCTCGGTATTACCCTGCGCATCGAGCAGCACGTGATCGAGCGAGCGCTCGATGCTGACGCTCACCGCTCCGTCCCGGCTCAGATCATCCCCGCTGATCGTGATCACCCACGCGGGAAAGGTGGGGCGCGCCTGGCTCCATTCGGCGCTGTAGTACGTCGGCGGGGCGGCTTCGGCCGGGGGACCACGAAAGTTCTTGTGACAGCCGAACACCCGGAACAGCTGATTATCGACGCCCACTTCATGGGTGACGGGGTCCTCGAAGGAATTGGGCGAATTCGCGCCCTTGCCATCGAGATTGAAGCCGTAGGCGTAGCGCCCGTCGACGAGGTGCAGCCTGGGATCGGCGACCGCTTGCGGATTCGAGTAGGCATTGACGGGTCTGCCGTCGATGCGGCCGCGGTTGACGAGCTGCTTCACGACGCCACCACGCAGGTACGCCGTCATGATCTGTTTGATCTGTTCCTGCGGCATCCCCTGTGCGGCCAGGTCCAGGCCGTACTGCACGTACTGGTCGGGGTCGATACCGCCCTGGCAATCGTCCTTCGTCGAGTACGCAGCATCCGTCAGGGAGCTCAGGACGTAGCTGCGCGTTTCGCTGGCGAAGCCAGCGCTCGCGCCGGCCAAGGCAAGCGCACCGGCCA
>DATJUN010000063.1:0-4193 GCA_035502275.1 Steroidobacteraceae bacterium | reverse complement strand
AGCAGGTCTATCAGATCGTGGGCGTGGTGCAGGCCTGGCATCCGCAACCGACCTTCTATGATCTGGGGTCCGCTGCTGACGAAGTCTACATTCCGTACTCGACGGCCATTGCGCACCATGTGGGTCCGATCCAGGAACAGTGCAATACACCGCCCGGCCTGGGATGGGCCGGCCTAGTCAGTTCGGAGTGCCAGTGGGTGGAATTTTGGGTGGATTTGCCAACCAAGGCTGCTCTGGCATCGTATCGACAATGGCTGTCGGGGTACACCTCGCAGCAACATGACATCGGCAGGTTCAGTTGGACACCTGCGTTCTCTCTGTACGACGTTCGCGAATGGCTCAAGAGGCAACAGGTCGTTCCTGATCAGGTGCGTGCCGCCACCATCATTGGAAGCGGCTTCCTGGTGGTGTGCCTGCTGAATGCCATGAGCCTTATCCTGGCGCGCTTTTCCGACCGCATTGGAAACTTCAGTTTGCACCGAGCCCTCGGGGCGCCCGCCGCTGGCATTTTCGCTCAGTGCCTCACGGAGACAGCGGTGCTGGGGGGCGCCGCCAGCCTGGTGGGACTGTTCCTCATCGGGCTCGGACTGCAGATCGAGCGTACGCTGCTTGGGCCGGAGGTCGGCAGCATCGTACGCCTGGATCCTGGCCTTGCGGTGGGTACGCTCATCGTTGCCGAAGTGGCGACGGTGTTATGCGGCGTGTATCCCGGCTGGAGGGTATGCAGATCGCGATCGGTAATTCAGGCGCGGGCGTCGTGAGGCGCAGAGCGTGAATGTCGTCCAGATCCTGTCGGCGGTCCGGCACAGCCGGGCGGGCGCTCTGCTCATCGCAGTGCAAATTGCGCTCACGCTTACCATCGTGAGCAACTCGCTGTCGATCATCAGCCAGCGGGTACAACGGATGCTGCGACCCTCTGGCCTGGATGAGGCCAACGTACTGATCGTCGCCAATCAATGGACTAACCCCTCAGCGAATTTTACGGCCTATACGCAGGCGGACGTCGCGGCGCTGAGAGCGCTCCCGGGGGTGATCGACGCGGTGTCCACCGATGAGGTGCCGCTGGAGGGCAGCGGCGAAAATGGTTGGATAGCGCTGAAGCCGGATGAAAGACCGGCATCCGCCTGGACGGGCCTCTATACGCTGGATGAGCATGGACTCTCGGCATTTGGGCTGCGACTGGTTGCCGGGCGGTGGTTCAGCCCGGAAGAATCCAGATTCACTCCTTCTCCAAAGGAGCGATTCCCTGCGGTGGCGGTTGTCAGCAAAGCACTGGCCCGGACACTGTTTCCGGCCGGCGGGGCGTTGGGGAAAAAGGTCTACTACGTCAACCGGTTTCCGGTGCGCATTGTGGGGATCGTGGATCGACTGGAAGCCGGCATTCAGCCCCTGGAGAACGACGAGTTCTTCGCATCAAATTCGCTCATCGTGCCTGGCCGCTACGCTGCACCGAAGCTTTTCTATGTGATCCGAACCCGCGCTGGTCGCCGGGACGCCGTCATGCGGCGTATCCCAGCCGTGCTGGAGCGGCTGACTTCCGCGAGGGTCATCGACGAGATCGTGACTGTCTCTTCGATCCGCGGAACTTCGTATCACGGCGCACGGGCGCTGATCATCATTTTGGCCGGTTTGAGTCTGTTGATCCTGCTGGTGACGGCGTTGGGGATGGTCGGGATCTCGAGCTATTGGGTGAGTCGCCGTCGCTGGCAGATTGGAGTGCGTCGTGCTTTGGGGGCCAGCCGAGGCGACATTCTCGGCTATCTGCACTCGGAGAATCTGCTGATCGTGGGTTGCGGCGCGGCGCTGGGCATTGCTGGGACGCTGGGTGTCAATGCCTGGCTGACACACATCCTGGAGTTATCCCGTATTGGGCTGGGCGTCATTATCATCGGTGCAGTCATCGTCGTGACATTGGGTCAGGTTGCCGTGGCCTGGCCGGCGATGCGAGCGGCATCGATTCCGCCCGGCATTGCGGCGCGGGTGAAGTAAAGGGCACGGATGCGGCCCAGGGAATCGCAATCCCTGCTGAAAGCGCAGGGATTGCGGATACGTGATCACTGCCGATCGTAGACGCGAAGCTCGTGGTCGGTGACCCCGGAGCGTAACCGTGTGGTCACGGTAACCCTGAGGGTCTTCCCGTCCCTGGAGACGGTGCGGTTGAAGTGGCCGATGACTTCGCCACCGCGCAGCTCTTCGACGTTGGTCTGCCGGCTGTTGGGGCGGCTCACACGCACGGCATCGATGTCTGGGCTGCCGCTGAGGGGATAGGACTTGCCATCCGGTTTGCTGGTGGTGCTGATATCGAGGGCCTGCCCGCCGGGCATCACGGTGTGAGACGTCATCTGTTCGCTGTCGCCGGTAGTGGCATAGGTGCGCGTTTCGCTCACTGGCGCGGGCCCGGGCTTGAAGGTGGATTTGGCGACGTTCAACTTCCAGGTGCCGAGCCCGGCATCCTGGCCCTGCTGCGCCAGGGCCATGCACGGTAGCGCCAGCATCAATGCCGTCGCCGTTAGTCGCTTCTTCAATGAAGTCATTGTTGTTCTCCCTGTGATGCGTTAATTGGCCAGCAGCAGCGCTGCGGTTTCATCCGCCTGACGGCCCGATCATGGCGCCGTCCCTCAGCGAATCCGGTACCGCCAGCGGGCCCACGGGCGTGATGTCAGGCGTGACGCCAGGCGACTCTGCGTTCGTCACCGGAACATATGACTCGGCGATCTTGGGCCAGTCCTGCACCGGGAACTGCACGGCCATCCAGGCGGGACGCGAGGCGAGCTTGAGGTAGCCGGTGCGGTCGGGTAGCTGCTCGATCTCGGAGGCCATGACGGCATCTTCGGTGACGTATTGCTCGCTGCGGGTGCGGGACTGATGGGCGGAGCCGCCGAGGCGCGTCGACCGGCTGATCGACTGCACCTGGCGCACGATTTCGCGGCGGCCGATGAGACGCGAGGCGAACTCGGCGGTGCCGCCGCGCTCGCTCGCCGAGCAGCGCAGGATGAGGGTGTTGCCGCAGTTCTCGACGATGGTCTGGGCTTCGGGGTCACCGTAGGTGCCGCGCACCTGGGCGATGCTCTGCAGGCCGAGGATGCAGGCGGCGCCGAATTTGCGCAGGCGTGCGAGCGCGTCTTTCAGGCCGTCGATGGCGCCCAAGGCATCGAGCTCATCGAGCACGAACCAGAGGCGCGCGCCGGGCTGCTCGACCTCATCACGATCCATGGTTTCGAAGATGGCGAGGCGCATCCAGGCGCTGATGAGCTGATGGAGCGTCGTGATCTGGCTTGCGCGGTAGGGCAGGAACAGCACTCCCCTGCCCTCGCGGATCCAGCGGCGCACGGCGAGGGGCGCACCGCTGCTCTGGCGCGCGAGCGGCTCGAGGGCAGCAAAGTGGGTCGCGGCGACGGAGCGCACGGATTCGAAGAACTTGACGCTCTCGGTGGCGAGATAGGGCGCGGCGGGCGTGGCGTCGAGCAGCTCGCGCAGCTCTTCGATGGGAGCGAGGAAGAGCTGGTGGTAGAGATGCACGAGGGGCTCGTCGGGGGCGCCGCGTTGCAGTTGGCGCAGGAGCGAGGCGACGAGGACGCGGGCGTAGGCGCGCCAGCTGCGCTCGCTGCCCTCGTGATCGGGGATGAAGGCGCGGGCCAGCGCATCGGCGTCCCCGGAGCCCTGCAGCTCGGCGAGCAGGTCCCAGCGCGCGGCGCGCGCGTCGTAAGGGGAGAGGATCTGGTCACCGCGGGCACTATCATGGAAACGGCGCAGGTAGCCGCCGTCGGGATCGGCGATGACGGCACGATCACCGCGCGCGAGAGCGCCGGCGATGAGTTCGCGGATGGCAGTGCTCTTGCCCGTGCCGGTGGTGCCGAGGAGCTTGAAGTGTTTGGTTTCGTCCTCGCGCGGGATAGGGACGCCGGCGAGGGTGAGGGGTCGGGTTGCCGGTTCGGGAGGTGAACCGGGCACGCAGGCAGCTGCGGCATCCGGGACGGGAGATGTCGGGGCCGCCGGTGCCGCTGACAGGCGGGCACCCCGCAGATGACGCACGGGACTCGCGCGATGGGTGCCGAACCAGCGGCCGGCGGCGATGGAGAGGAAGAGCACGAATAGCACGCCGAGGAATGAGCGCAGCGCGGGCGGGAAGGCGCTGGGGATGAGGCTGCCGAGCAGGGACCAGATGGCGCCGGCGACGATGAGGGTGGGGACGG
>DATJUN010000062.1:0-4604 GCA_035502275.1 Steroidobacteraceae bacterium | reverse complement strand
GATCACCTCCAATACCGCGCCAGGCCAGCTCTATCGGGACGGACTGCAGCGCGCGCGCTTCCTGCCTGCGATCGGGCGGCTCGAGCGGGAGCTGCGCATCGTGGAGCTCGATGGCGCCATCGACTATCGCCTGCGGCAGCTGCAGCGCCGGCCGATCTACCTGCCGAGCCAGTCGGCCGACACCCCGGTGCGCCTCGCCGCGCTGTTCGAGGCGCTCGCCGACCGCGATGCCGGGCGAGAGCGCGAGCTCGTGATACAGGGCCGGCCGCTGCACGCGGTGCGGCGCTCCGGGGAGATCGTGTGGTTCACTTTCGCGACCCTGTGCGAGGGCGCGCGCAGCCAGAACGACTACGTCGAGCTGGCGGAGGATTTCCATACCCTGCTGCTCTCGGAGGTGCCGGTGTTCACCGAGCCGCAGCAGGACGATGCCGCGCGGCGCCTCATCGCACTGGTCGACGAGCTCTACGACCAGGGGGTCAAGCTGATCGTCTCGGCCGCCGCTGCCCCCGCGGCGCTGTATCGCGGCGAGCGGCTGCGTGAGACATTTCAACGCACCGCCAGCCGCTTGACGGAGATGCAGAGCGAGGCGTATTTGGCGCGTCCCCATGGGCGCGGCGGCGGCGCGGCGTAGGTGCTAGCATTCGCCGGATGAGCGAGCCTGTCGAATGAGCGAGCGCACCACGGCTGCGCGCTTCGAGATTGCCTATCGGGCCTGCCTCTCGCCCGAAGGCCACCTGCTCGGCGAAAACCCGCGTGCCAGCGCCGATCCGGCGCTGCTGCAGCGTATGTATCGCATGATGGTGCGCGCACGCATCTTCGATGCGAAGGCAGTCAATCTGCAGCGCACCGGCAAGCTCGGCACCTACCCTTCCTGCCTCGGGCAGGAGGCCACGCACGTGGGTGTGGGCGCGGCGATGCGTGCCGAGGACGTGCTGTTCACCGTCTATCGTGAGATCGGCACCAAGTTCTGGCGCGGCGTGGACATGTACCGCGTACTGCTCTACTGGGGCGGGGATGAGCGGGGCACGCTCTACGAGCACTCCCCGCAGGACTTTCCATTCTGCGTGCCGATCGGCTCGCAGATGCCCCAGGCCGCGGGCGCCGCCATGGCGATGAAGATCCGCGGCGAGCAGCGCTGCGTGCTGGCTTTCATCGGCGATGGCGGCACCTCGCAGGGGGCCTTCTACGAAGCCATCAACTTCGCCGGCGCGCGCGAGCTGCCGCTGGTGTGCGTGATCGTCAACAATCGCTGGGCCATCTCGGTGCCGGTGGAACGGCAGACCGCCGCGCAGACACTGGCGCAGAAGGCGGTGGCCGCAGGCATCCCGGCCGTGCAGGTGGATGGCAACGATGCCCTGATCGTGCATCAGGTGACCAGCGAGGCGCTCGAGCGCGCGCGCCGCGGCGAGGGCCCAACCGTCATCGAGGCACTCACCTACCGGCTCGCCGATCACACCACCTCCGATGATGCCACACGCTATCGCAGCGCCGAGCAGGTGCAGGCCGCATGGGCCGTGGAACCGCTGCTGCGCCTGCGGCGCTTTATGGAACAGCGTGGCGTCTGGGACGAGCAGGCCGAGCAGGCCCTGAAGCGCGAGTGTGCCGAGGAAGTCGAGGCGGCCGTGCGGCAGTACCTGGCCACGCCCCGTCAGAGCACCGATGCGATGTTCGACTACCTGCTGGCGGAGCTGCCGCCGGCGCTGCACAGCCAGCGCGATGAGGCGCGCCGCTACGCGGCGCAGCGCGGATAGTCGGGAGAAGGCGCGATGGCGAAGATGACGATGGTCGAGGCCATCAACATGGCGCACGCCTGGGAGATGGAACACGACCAGAGCGTGGTCGTGCTCGGCGAGGACGTTGGCATCAATGGCGGCGTGTTCCGCGCCACGGTCGGCTTGCAGCAGCGCTTTGGCAGCGCCCGCGTGCAGGACACTCCGCTCGCCGAGGGACTCATCGCCGGCACGGCCATCGGGCTTGCCGCCCAGGGCATCAAGCCGGTGGCCGAGATCCAGTTCATGGGCTTCATCTACCCGGCGCTCGATCAGATCGCGAGCCACATGGCGCGGCTCCGAAACCGCACGCGCGGCCGGCTCACCTGCCCGCTGGTGCTGCGCATGCCCCACGGCGGTGGCATCCATGCCCCCGAGCACCACTCCGAGAGTCTCGAGGCCCTGCTCTGCCATCATCCCGGACTGCGCGTGGTCTGCCCCTCCTCCCCGGCGCGCGCCTACGGTCTGCTGCTGGCGGCGATCCGCGACCCCGATCCGGTGATCTTCCTCGAGCCCGTGAGGCTCTATCGTTTCATGCGCCAGGAGGTCGCCGATGACGGCCAGGCACTGCCGATCGACAGCTGCTTCGTGCTGCGCGAGGGCAGCGATCTGACCATCGTCACCTGGGGGGCGATGACCGTGGAGACGCTCAAGGCTGCCGAGCAGCTCTCCGGCGAGGGCATCAGCTGCGAGATCATCGACGTGGCCTCGCTCGCGCCGATCGACTTCGACACGATACTGGATTCCGTGGTCAAAACCGGCCGGCTGCTGATCGTGCACGAGGCGGCACGCACCTGCGCGGTCGGCGCGGAGATCGCCGCGACGGTCTCCGAGCATGCGCTCTACGATCTGCTCGCGCCAATCCGGCGCGTGACCGGATACGACACGATCATGCCGCTGTACCGGCTCGAATATGACTACATACCGAGTCTCGCGCGCATCGTCGACGGCATCCGCGCAACGCTGGCAGAATAGCGCGCGATGACGGTCTTCAAGCTACCGGATCTGGGGGAGGGTCTCTCGGAGGCTGAGATCGTGCGCTGGCACGTCAAGCCCGGCGATCACGTTGCCCTCGATGCACCGATGCTCTCGGTGGAGACCGCCAAGGCGGTGGTCGAGGTCCCCTCGCCCGTCAGCGGCACCATCGTCGCGCTGCATGCACAGCCCGGCGATCGCATCGAGATCGGAGCGCCGCTGGTAGAGTTTAAACCCGACGTGCGGGCAGATGAGGCGGCCGCGCACGCCGCTGCCGCCGCACCCGCCGATCACACCGGCGGGGCCGATGCAGGCACGGTCGTGGGCCAGATGCCGGCCGACGCCGCCGAGGCCGCCGCCGCCGCTGCGCTCGAGGCCGCCAATGCCGTGATCTCCACCGCTCCTCGCGTGCGCGCCGTGCCGGCCGCGCGCGCCCTGGCCCGCAGCCTCGGTGTCAATCTTGCCAGCATCCAGGGCAGCGGCCGCGGCGGCCTGATCACACTGGATGACGTGATGGCGCTGGGACTGCCCGACCGGCGCGCCTCGAGCACGCTGCACCCCGGATCCGCGGCGCGGGCGGTGCAACCGCCGGCAGATGAGCCCGCGGATGTCGAGGTGCTGCGCAGCCTGCGTCGTGCGATGGCGCACAGCATGGCCATCTCGCGCGACAGCGTCATGGACTGCTCGGTATTCGACGATGCGGATCTGGCCCGCTGGAAGCCGGGTAACAACTACACCACGCGCGTACTGCGCGCGATCGCCGCCGGCGCCCGCGCCGAGCCGGGGCTCAACGCCTGGTACGACGCGCAGTCGCAAAGCCGCACGCTCTTCGAGCATGTGCATGTGGGCATCGCCGTGGATACCGCCGAGGGACTGCTCGTCCCGGTCATCCGCCACGTGGAGCAGCTCGATGAGGCGGCGCTGCGCAGCGAGGTGGACCGTCTCAAGCGTGCCGCGCGCGAGCGCACGGTGCGCAGCGAGGAGCTGCGCCACTTCACCTTCATGCTGTCGAACTTCGGCATGATGGCCGGCCGCTACGCCACCCCTGTGGTCGTGCCCCCGGCGGTCGCCATCCTCGGTACCGGTCGTGCCCGCGAGGACGTACTGGCCGTGGATGGCAAGGTCGCCATCCATCCGCGCATGCCACTGTCGCTGACCTTCGACCATCGCGTGGTCACCGGTGGTGAGGCGGTGCGTTTTCTCGGCGCCGTCATCGCCGATCTAGAGCGCGCCGAATGAGCAGCGCGCGGCGCGCGTCGGCCGCCGCGGCCGCGCCGCCGCGTCTGCTGGCTGCGCTGCTCGCTGCCTGGCGCGAGTCACTGCCCTCCGAGGAATGGCGCGAGCTCGACGCGCACACGATCGCGCAGGGCTGCAGCGAGCAGCTGCGGCTCGGCGCACGCCGGCGGCGCGGTCAGATGCTGCTGCGCCTGCGCGCAGGGGCCGCGCCGGGCGCGGCGGTGCTCGAGCTGATCAGCGAGGACATGCCCTTCCTGGTCGATACCCTGCAGATGGGCCTCGCGCGTGCGGGAGCGAGCGTGCGGCTGCTGGTACACCCGGTGTTGTACGTGCAGCGCGATGCGCGCGGCCGGCTGCTCGCCCTGCAGGGCGCCAGCGGCGCTCGCGCGAGCGCGCCGGAGCCGTCCCTGCGGCGCGAATCCTGGCAGTGCGTGCAGATCGATGCGCCCGAAAGCGACGCCGCAGCCCGTGCCCTGCTGACGCTGCTGCGCGCGGCGCTGGCGGATCTGCGCCGCGCGGTGGCTGACTGGGGCGCAATGCGCCGCGAGCTGCTGCAGCGCTGCGCGGAGCTCGCAAAGCATCCCCCGCCGCTGGCGCCCGAGGTGCTCGCCGAAAGCCGCGAGC